>CABPDL010000006.1:0-63996 GCA_902406375.1 uncultured Collinsella sp. | reverse complement strand
GAGGCGTTATCTGCCTACATGGGGGACGCGGGCCTTATGTTTTCGGCCGACGAGGTCATCCTGACCGACGGCGCGACCGAGGCCCTGTCGGCAACATTCATGGCTATGCTCAACCCCGGCGACGAGGTCATTATTCCCACGCCGGCCTTTGGCCTGTACGAGAGCATCGTTGTGGCCAATCACGCCAAAGCGGTCTTTTTGGATACGGAGCCTGCGCAATTTCAGATTGACGAGGATGCGCTTCGCGCCTGTGTGACCCCGGCGACCAAGGCCGTCGTTATCTGCTCGCCCAACAATCCCACGGGCTGCATTCTCAACGCGGCATCGCTCGACGCCGTGGCGCGCGTAGCGGAGCAGTCGGGCATCTACGTAGTCTGCGACGACGTATACAACCGCCTCGTCTATGTGGACGGCTACGAGCGCTTCGCCCAGCGACACCCGGAGCTGCGCGAGCAGACGGTCGTCATCGAGAGTTTCTCCAAGCCCTGGGCCATGACCGGCTGGCGCCTGGGTTGGCTCGCGGCAGCGGCACCCGTCATCGCCGAGATCGCAAAAGCTCACCAATACCTAGTATCGAGCGCCGTCTCCTTCGAGATGGACGCCGCAGCCCGAGCCCTGACCGTCGACCCAACCCCCATGCTCAAAGTCTACCGAGCCCGCCGCGAACGCGTACTCGCAGCCTTAAACGCCATGGGCCTCGACGTGGTAGAGCCCGCAGGAGCCTTCTACACTTTCCCGAGCATCAAAAAGTTCGGCCTAACCAGCGAAGACTTCTGCATCAAAGCCATCGAAGAGGCAAACGTAGCCCTAGTCCCGGGCGACTGCTTCGGCACCGAAGGCCACATCCGCCTAAGCTACTGCGTCTCCGACAAAGACCTAGACGAAGGCCTCCACCGCCTGTCCACCTTCGTTTCAACCCTGTAGCCCAACGGGACCCAAAATCATCAGCCCACCGACTTAAGGCTTATGAGTAGGGGTGCCGGCCAACGGGAAACCGGGCTGCCCCAAAGTCACCGCAGGCCGCGCCGCCGAAGGCCAGGCGCAAGGTTTTCGTAGATTCCGCACGAGCCGAAGAGCACTTAATGTGCTCTTCGTGCGAGCCAGGACTTGACCGAGCGAAAACCTTGCGCCTGGCCTTCGGCGACGTGGCCGGAATGGTGGAATTGTGTGCAGCCCGGATTTCCGTTGACCGACGCCGGGCTCCCCGCCATAATACTTTCGGTTCACGCACGAATCCGCTGCCAGAGACAGCCGGCGCAAACGGGCATCGCCCGCGAGCTTAATGGGATATCCCGCCAGCCGAGGTGGTCGAGTAGATATGTCTTCTCGCCCCCGTCGCTCATGCAGCGCGGGGGCTTTCTTTTTGGACATGCCCCCGTCACGTCCTTGTGGCGGACCGTGCCCGGAAAGAATTCGAGGAGGTGTAATTCATGCCCCAGCAGTACAAAATCGACAAGGTTGCAGAGATCGAGTCCCGTATCGCCGAGAACGCCGGTCTGTTCGTCGTCAACTACAACGGTCTGACGGTTAAGCAGGCTCAGGAGCTGCGTCATCAGCTTCGCGAGTGCGGCGCCGAGATGAAGGTCTACAAGAACAACCTGGTCAAGATCGCTCTCAAGAACCAGGAGCAGCCCGAGATCGACGAGATCCTCGCCGGCCCCGTCGCTTATGTGTTCTACGAGACCGAGCCGGTCGAGGCCGCTAAGGCCCTTAAGGACTTCTCCGCTAAGTCCAAGGGCGTCCTTGAGATCAAGGGCGGTATCTCCGACGGCAAGGCCGTTTCCGCTGATGATGTTAAGGCTATCGCCGAGCTGCCCACCAAGGATCAGCTTCTCGGCCAGATCGCCGGTCTCATCTCCGGTTTCGCTCGCGACATTGCTGTCTGCGTCAACGGCGTTTCCTCTGGTCTCGCTCGTTCGATCCAGCAGGTCTCCGAGCAGAAGGCAGCCTAGTCGCTGTTTTCACCCGCGGCGGCAACGCCGCACCCCTGGCGCATTCGCGCCGTGTTTTAACTGATCTCCGTGCACAGACACGGAAACCGAAAGGACTTGGAAATGGCTAAGCTTACCACCGATGAGATCATCGATGCTCTTAAGGAAATGACCCTTCTCGAGGCTTCCGAGCTCGTTAAGGCTATCGAGGACACCTTCGGCGTTTCCGCCGCTGCTCCTGCCGCTGTTGTCGCCGCTCCCGCTGCTGGCGCTGCTGAGGCCGAGGAGAAGACCGAGTTTGACGTCGTGCTCGAGGGCTTCGGCGACAACAAGATCCAGGTCATCAAGGCCGTCCGTGAGCTCACCAACCTTGGCCTGAAGGAGGCCAAGGAGGTCGTCGAGGGCGCTCCCAAGGCTGTTCTCGAGGGTGCCAAGAAGGAGGACGCCGAGGCTGCCAAGGAGAAGCTCGAGGCTGCTGGCGCTGCTGTCACCCTCAAGTAATTAGGCTTTCTCGCCAGATTTCTTTGCAGACGGGGTTCGCATTGCGAGCCCCGTCTTTTTTGTTTTTCGGTCCCTCGGCATCGGTTGCTCAAACTGCCATGTTCTGTGATTTGCGTCGTATCGGGTGCCCTGCCGTTGGGCAATAAAATTGCACCATTCGAGCAATAATTTGCGTTGACCTGCTGAAGAATTGTCTCTGCCTTGTAGCGACATATAGTTCCAGCGGTAAGATGCTTGGGTATCGCAATTTGGTCTGCGGCTGTGTGCCGCACGCATGGGGCGCTTTTGCGCCTGCGAAAGGATCTTTGAATAACATGAAGGCAATCATCCCCGCCGCCGGTCTTGGCACGCGTTTTCTGCCTGGCACCAAGTGCACGCCCAAAGAGATGCTGCCGGTGCTCGACAAGCCCGTCATTCAGTACGTCGTCGAGGAGGCGCTCGACCCCGAGGAGGTCGACGACGCCATCATCGTTACTTCTCCCGGCAAGCCCGAGCTGCTGAACTACTTCCAGCCCGACCGTTCGCTCGAGAACCTGCTGCGCGAGCGCGGCAAGAACGCCTATGCCGATGCCGTCGCCCACGCTGGCGGTATGCCGGTCGACTTCCGTTATCAGTACGAGCCCAAGGGCCTCGGCCATGCTATTCGCTCTGCTGCCGACGCCGTGGCAGGGGAGAACTTCCTGGTTCTTCTGGGCGACTACGTTGTGCCTAACCGCGATATCTGCGACAAGATGCTCGCCGTTTCCAAGGAGCACGGTGGCGCTTCGGTTATCGCCGTCGCTGCTTGCTCGCCCGAGGAAGTCAGCCGCTACGGCGTTATCGCCGGCGAGCGCGTCGGTTCGCTCGAGGGCGCCGAGGACGTTGCCGATGCCGAGCCGGGCGCTGTCTGGCGTATCGGCGGTCTGGTTGAGAAGCCCGCTCCCGAGGCCGCTCCGTCCAACCTGTACATCGTCGGTCGCTACCTGCTGAGCCCGCTGGTCATGGACCTGCTGGCAGATCAGCAGGCCGGCAAGGGCGGCGAGATCCAGCTCACCGACGCCATGGCCCGTTCGCTCGACCGCGAGGCCATGTATGCGGTCGTCATCGACCCGCTGTCGGGCTACGACACCGGCACTCCCTCTGGCTGGATGGCCACCAACGCCCTCATGGCTGCAAGCGACCCCCGCTTTGCCGATGCCTTCTGGGACGCCATCGACGAGCGCGGCGGATTGATGCGCAAGTAAGCCTTCGGGCACCGACATTTACGGGCGCGGACTTCGGTTCGCGCCCGTTTTTTATAAGAGCTGCGATTGCCGGCTCTCTGTTCACAGAAAATATATGAACAGATGTTCGATACACATATATCTACCTGCGTGTTTTCTGTCGAAAAACTTTGCTACTCCAAAAACTCAATCGCGTCAAGGCTTTTCTTGCCCAACGGTCGGTACCTGATAAACTATTAGGTTGCGATAACTGGCGAAGCTATGCCTCGCCAACCCACCGAGCATTTCCGTGAAGGAGGAAAAACCTGGTGACCTACGCATACACTGCCACTGAGCGCAAGCGCGTCAGCTTCGGGAAAATCCCGGAGGCCATGGAGCTCCCCAACCTTATCTCTGTTCAAAGGGAATCCTTTGAGCGTTTTAAGGATGAGGGCCTTCGTGAGGCGTTCAAGGAATCCAGCCCCATCCAGAGTCAGAACCATGTTCTCGAGGTTACCTTCGGCGAGCATCAGTTCGGCGACCCCGCGCACACCGTCGAGGAGTGCCGCGAGAAGGATATGACCTATCAGGCTCCGCTTCTGACCGACGTCCGTCTCACCAACAAGGAGACCGGCGAGATCAAGGAGCAGCTCGTCTTCATGGGCGACTTCCCCATGATGACCGATCAGGGCACCTTCATCATCAACGGTACCGAGCGTATCGTCGTCTCGCAGCTCGTCCGCTCCCCGGGCGTGTACTACAGCTCCGAGATGGATTCGGGCAAGCAGATCTACAAGGCCCAGATCATCCCGTCCCGCGGTGCCTGGCTTGAGTTTGAGGTCGACAAGCGCGACCAGCTCATGGTCTCCATCGACCGTAAGCGCAAGCAGAGCGCCACGATGTTCCTGCGCGCCCTTGGCATCGCCGTCACCAACGACGACATCATCGAGCTGCTCGGCAACTCCGATGTGATCAAGCGCACCCTGGAGCGCGACACCGCCCTCACTCGCGAGGACGCCCTCATCGAGATCTACCGTCGCCTGCGCCCGGGCGAGCCTCCCACCGTGGACGCTTCCCGCAGCCTGCTCGAGGGCCTGCTCTTTAACCCGCAGCGCTACGATTTGGCCCGCGTCGGTCGTTACAAGGTCAACAAGAAGCTCAACCTCACCACCGAGGAAGAGGTCACGGTGCTCACCGACGAGGATATCGTCGCGACGCTGCGCTACCTCCTGTCCCTCGCTGCCGGCGAGCAGGGCTTCAAGGTCGACGACATCGACCACTTCGGCAACCGCCGCATCCGCACCGTCGGCGAGCTCGTCGCCAACCAGTTCCGTATCGGCATGAGCCGTATGGAGCGCGTCGTCCGTGAGCGCATGAGCTCCCAGGACATCGACGAGATCACCCCGCAGTCGCTCATCAACATCCGCCCGATCGTGGCCTCCATCAAGGAGTTCTTCGGTTCCTCGCAGCTCTCGCAGTTCATGGACCAGGCGAACCCCCTGACCGGTCTGACCCACAAGCGCCGTCTGTCCGCACTCGGCCCTGGTGGTCTTGCCGGCCACAAGTCCGGCTCCAGCCGCCGCACCAACGTGCCGACGGCCGTCCGCGACGTTCACAACTCGCACTACAGCCGCATGTGCCCGATCGAGACCCCCGAAGGCCCCAACATCGGCCTGATCGGCTCGCTCGCCCTCTACGCCCGCGTCAACGAGTATGGCTTCATCGAGGCCCCGTTCCGTCGCGTCGAGAACGGCGTTGCCACCGACCAGATCGACTGGATGACCGCTGACGAGGAAGAGAAGCACGTCATCGCGCCGGCCAACACGCCGCTCGATCCCAAGACCAACGAGTTCATCACGACCGATGCCGAGGGCAAGATCGTCCGTCCGCACACCGTGATCGCCCGTACCCGCGACTTCGACGGCTCCTTCGGCGCTCCCGCCGACGTGCCCGTCGAGGACGTCGACTACATGGACGTCTCGCCGCGTCAGATGCTCTCCGTCGCAGCCACGCTGATCCCGTTCCTTGAGCACGATGACGCCAAGCGTACGCTGATGGGCGCCAACATGCAGCGTCAGGCCGTGCCGCTGGTTCATCCCGCCGCTCCCTATGTCGGTACCGGCATGGAGCGTCGTGCCGCTCTGGACTCCGGCGAGGTCACCCTGGCCAAGAACGCCGGCGAGGTCATCTTTGCCGACGCCGCCAAGATCATCGTCAAGCATGCCGGCGGCATGGACGAGTATCACCTGGCCAAGTACCAGCGCTCCAACCAGTCCACCTGCATCAACCACCGTCCGCTCGTTCGCGTCGGTGACACCGTTGAGCAGGGCGAACCTCTGGCCGACGGTCCTTCGACCGATCACGGCGAGCTCGCACTGGGCCAGAACCTCACCGTGGCCTACATGCCGTGGGAAGGCTTTAACTACGAGGACGGTATCGTCGTGTCCGAGCGCCTGGTGGCCGAGGACCTGCTGACGACCATCAACATCACCCGTCACGAGATCGACGCCCGCGACACCAAGCTCGGCCCCGAGGAGATCACCCGCGAGATCCCGAACCTCTCCGAGGACATGCTTGCTAACCTCGACGAGGACGGCATCATCCGCATCGGCGCCGAGGTCGGCCCTGGCGACATCCTGGTCGGCAAGGTCACGCCTAAGGGCGAGAGCGCTCTGACCGCCGAGGAGCGCCTGCTGCGCGCCATCTTCGGTGCCAAGGCCCACGATGTCCGCGACACCTCCCTTAAGATGCCCCACGGCGCTTACGGCCGCGTCATCGACGTCGTCCGCTTTAGCCGCGAGAACGGCGACGATCTGGCCCCCGGCGTCAACGAGCAGGTACGCGTCTACGTCGCCCAGCGTCGTAAGATCCAGCAGGGCGATAAGATCGCCGGCCGCCACGGCAACAAGGGTGTTATCTGTAACGTTCTGCCGGTCGAGGACATGCCCTACATGGCTGACGGTACCCCGATCGACGTTATCCTCAACCCGCTGGGCGTTCCTTCGCGTATGAACGTCGGCCAGCTGCTCGAGTGCCACCTTGGCTGGGCTGCTGCGTGCGGTTGGGATACCGAGCAGGCCGACTCCGACAAGTACGTCCCCGGTCCGTTCTTCACCGCGACGCCCGTCTTCGACGGCGCCAAGGAGGACGAGATCGCCGAGGTCATCCGTCGTGCCAACAAGAACATGCTCAACAAGGCCACCGCTGCCTTTGGCGATCACATGCGTCCCGAGTTCGTCACCCAGCTTGACGAGCGCGGCAAGACCCGTCTGTTCGACGGCCGCACCGGCGAGGAGTTCCGCGAGCCCATTACCGTGGGTACGTCCTACATCCTTAAGCTCGGCCACATGGTCGACGACAAGATCCACGCCCGTTCGACCGGCCCTTACAGCCTGGTTACCCAGCAGCCTCTGGGCGGCAAGGCTCAGTTCGGCGGCCAGCGCTTCGGCGAGATGGAAGTTTGGGCACTGTACGCTTACGGTGCTTCCAACGTCCTGCAGGAGATCCTGACCGTCAAGTCCGACGATACCGTGGGCCGCGTCAAGACCTACGAGTCCATCGTCAAGGGCGAGAACGTTCCTGTCCCGGGTATCCCCGAGTCCTTCAAGGTTCTCGTCAAGGAGATTCGTTCCCTCGCACTGGACATCGAGCCCATGCACGATGCCGACGAGGACGCCTCCGCCCCTGTGACCGCCGAGGAGACCTCCGCTCTCGACGACCTGGCTGCGCTCGCCGGCGTTGACGCCGACGTCGAGGCCGAGGATGCCGAGACCGCCGAGGCACCCGAGGCTGTTGCCGCCACGACCACTGATAAGGAGTAGTTGACTGTGGCAGATTTCGAAGCTACTGATTTTGACTCGGTAAAGATCTCCCTTGCCTCCGCCGACCAGATCCGTTCCTGGTCGCACGGTGAGGTCAAGAAGCCGGAGACCATCAATTACCGTACCCTCAAGCCCGAGAAGGACGGCCTGTTCTGCGAGAAGATCTTCGGTCCCGCCAAGGACTGGGAGTGCTCCTGCGGCAAGTACAAGGGCATCCGCTTTAAGGGCATCGTCTGCGAGCGCTGCGGCGTCGAGGTCACCTCGGCCAAGGTGCGTCGCGACCGCATGGGCCACATCGAGCTCGCTGCTCCCGTGTCCCACATCTGGTACTTCAAGAGCCCCACGAGCTTCCCGATGAGCCGTATGCTCGACATCAAGTCCAAGGACCTCGAGAAGGTTCTGTACTTTGCCAGCTACATCATCACCGAGGTCGACTACGAGGCTCGCGAGGCCGACGCCGACGACCTGCGCGAGGAGCTCGCCGCCGATCTGGAAGAGATCGATGCCGAGTGCGCTCGCCAGATCGAGTCACTCAAGGAGCAGGGCAACCCCGAGAACTTTGACGAGTTCTCCGACGAGGAGCCGCTGACCCCCGAGGAGATCGCCTCTGGCATCGTCGACATCGAGGAAGAGTGCAAGGATGAGAAGCAGCTCCGCACGGACGCCTTCAACGCCTTCATGAAGCTCAGCGAGCGCGACCTCATCTCCGATGAGCCGCTGTTCCGCGAGATGACTCGCTACTACTCCATGTACTTCAAGGGTGGCATGGGTGCCGAGGCCGTCCGCGACCTGCTCGCTGCCATCGACCTCCCCTCCGAGGCCGAGAAGCTCAAGGCCATCATCGCCGACGAGGACTCCCAGAAGCAGAAGCGCGAGAAGGCCGTTAAGCGCCTCGAGGTCGTTGACGCCTTCCTGAAGGGCGGCAACAGCCCCGCGAACATGATCCTGGACGTCATCCCGGTCATTCCGCCCGATCTGCGCCCGATGGTCCAGCTCGACGGCGGCCGCTTCGCCGCGTCCGACCTCAACGACCTGTACCGTCGCGTGATCAACCGTAACAACCGACTCAAGCGCCTGCTCGACCTGGACGCCCCTGCGATCATCGTGAACAACGAGAAGCGCATGCTCCAGGAGTCCGTGGACGCCCTGTTCGACAACGGCCGTCGTGGTCGCCCGGTCTCTGGCCGCGGCGGTCGCCCGCTCAAGTCGCTCGCCGAGGCCCTCAAGGGCAAGCAGGGTCGTTTCCGTCAGAACCTGCTGGGTAAGCGTGTCGACTACTCCGGCCGTTCGGTTATCGTTACCGACCCCAAGCTGCTGCTGCACCAGTGCGGTCTGCCCAAGACCATGGCGCTGGAGCTCTTCAAGCCCTTCGTCATGAAGCGCCTGGTCGAGCTTGGCAAGGTCGAGAACATCAAGGGCGCCAAGCGCGCTATCGACCGCGGTGCCACCTTTGTGTGGGATATCCTCGAAGAGGTCATCGACGGCCGCGTCGTGCTGCTCAACCGTGCACCGACCCTGCACCGTCTGTCCATCCAGGCCTTTGAGCCGGTGCTGGTCGAGGGCAAGGCTATCCACCTGCACCCGCTGGTCTGCTCGCCCTTCAACGCCGACTTCGACGGCGACCAGATGTCTGTCCACGTGCCGCTGTCCAGCCAGGCTCAGGCCGAGGCTCGCGTGCTCATGCTCTCTGCGAACAACCTGCGCTCGCCGGCATCCGGCAAGCCGGTCAACATCCCTTCGCAGGACATGATCATCGGTGTGTACTACCTCACCCAGGTTCGCGAGGGTCTGCCGGGCGAGAACCACGTGTTCTCGAGCTTCGATGACGCGCTGCACGCCTATGACTGCCGCTCCGAGGTCGACATGCAGGCCAAGATCCAGGTCCGCGTGTCCGCTGCCGATGCCAACGTCATCAACGGGGACGGCACCCGTATCTTCCGCGTTAAGAACGGCAAGAACGAGTTTGTCGACTACGACGTCACCGGCAACAAGACCGCGCGCTTCGAGACCTCTATCGGCCGCATCATCTTCAACCGCCAGTGCCTGCCCGAAGACTATGAGTTCATGAACTACAAGATGGTCAAGGGCGATGTGGCCAAGCTGGTTGCCGACTGCTGCGATCGTTACCCCGAGGCCAAGGTCGGCCCGATCCTCGACGCCATCAAGTACTCCGGCTTCCACTACGCTACCCGCGCCGGCCTCACCATCTCGGTGTGGGACGCTCTTATCCCTGCCGAGAAGCAGGAGCTGCTCGACCGCGCCCAGGCCAACGTCGACCAGATCAACGAGTACTTCGAGGAGGGCTTCATCAACGAGACGGAGCGCCACATCGAAGTCGTTAACGAGTGGACCGCTTGTACCGACAAGGTCGCAGCGCTCATGCTCGACATGTTCGACGAGGAGAACCCGCTCTACATGATGGCCGACTCCGGCGCCCGTGGTTCTAAGACCCAGCTGCGTCAGCTCGGCGGCATGCGTGGCCTGATGGCAGACATGTCCGGCGAGACGATCGACCTTCCCATTAAGGCGAACTTCCGCGAGGGTCTGCTGCCGCTCGAGTACTTCATTTCGACCTACGGCGCCCGTAAGGGCCTGGTCGATACCGCATCCCACACCTCGGACTCTGGTTACCTGACCCGTCGTCTGGTCGACGTGGCCCAGGACGTCATCGTCCGCGAGGAGGACTGCGGTACGCACGAGGGCGTCACCTACAACCTCATCATCCCCGGCACCACCGACCTCAACACCGACCTCGTCGGCCGTTGCTTCATTGAGGACGTCGTGGCTCCCGATGGCACCGTGCTCTTTGAGCAGGACGGCTACATCGAGAAGGTCGCCGACATCCAGAAGATGGTCGATGCGGGCCTTAAGAAGGTCAAGCTTCGCGCGCTGCTCACCTGCCGCTCCAAGTACGGCGTGTGCCAGAAGTGCTACGGCTGGGATCTTTCCACCCGTCGTCCGGTCGCTATCGGTACCGCGGTCGGCATTATTGCCGCCCAGTCCATCGGCGAGCCCGGTACGCAGCTTACGATGCGTACCATTCACTCCGGCGGCGTTGCTGGCGTCGACGATATTACGCAGGGTCTGCCTACGGTCAGCCGTATGTTCGATATCGTCGGCAACGTCAACGAGAAGATTCTGGGTCGCGAGGCCGAGCTGGCTCCGTACTCCGGTCACCTCTCGATTAAGCCCGAGAAGTCCGAGTACGTGCTGACGCTCACCGACTCCGAGGATCACACCCGTGTCCTCGACGAGCGTCGCGTCCCCGCTTCGGTGCGCTTTATGCCCGAGATCGAGGACGGCTGCGAGGTTCGCGCCGGCGACCAGATCACCAAGGGCTTCGTCAACTTCCGCAACCTGCGCAAGCTGACCGACATCGAGTCGACGATGCACACCTTCGTCGAGAGCGTCAAGGACGTCTACACCAGCCAGGGCGTCGACCTGAACGACAAGCACATCGAGGTGCTCGCACGTCAGATGCTGCGTCGCGTTCAGATCACCAACCCCGGTGACTCCAAGTACCTGCTTGGTCAGTATGTCGACCGCTACGAGTTCGCCGACGAGGTCGAGCGCGTTGCCCGTCTGGGCGGTCAGGCTCCTGTGGCCGAGCCCGTCATCCTGGGTACGCTCAAGGTCGCGTCCAACATCGACTCCTGGCTGTCGAGCGCTTCGTTCATCCGTACCGCCGGCGTCCTTACCGAGGCTGCCATCGAGGGCAAGGTCGACCACCTGCTCGACCTTAAGTCCAACGTCATCGTCGGTAAGAAGATCCCGGCTGGTACCGGCCTCAAGCCGTACGCCAACGCCAAGCTGACGTATCGTACGGCCGACGGCTATGTCGACATCGATGGCCCGGCTTCGCCCAACGCCAAGTCGCTGCCCGAGTGGGCTCCTGTGGAGCTCAAGGACCTGGACGAGCAGCTCCCGCAGCAGCTCGACTGGGCCGGCTACGACGAGTTCGGTGGTGCTGACGGTTCGTTCACCCGCAACGGCCACACCATCTCCGCCGAGAAGGCTCGCCTGTACCTGTTCGACGACCTGGGCGTGTCGCAGCGCTGGACCAACAAGTTCAGCGAGGTCGGCATCGAGACGGTCGGCGACCTGGTCGGTAAGTCCGAGGAGGATCTGCTGCGCATCGATGGCATCGGTGCCAAGGCAATCGAGGAGCTCCGTGACGGCCTGGAGGCCCACGACCTGCTCTACATCCTCGAGAACAACGACGACGTTGCCGACGAGGAAGACCTCTCGCAGCTGCTGCAGATGGTCTTTAGCCCCGACGGTCCGGATGACATCCTGCTGGGCACCTCCGCTGCGCCGACGCATCACGCCGATGCCGACGAGGAGCTCCTGGGCGCCCCGATCGACGACAAGAAGGCTCCCGCCAACGGTGCCATCAACGAGGACATGGCTTCCCTCGACGAGCTGCTCAACCAGCTCGTGGACACCGACGACGCCGAAGAGGCCAAGGACAACGACGAGGAGTAACTAGTTCCGCCGTTCTAACGAACGGCGGCGACCTCCGTCGCTGCGCGGCCCCCAGAGCTACAATCTGTCATTCAAAAGGCAGGGCATGACCAAAAGGTCAATGCCCTGCCTTTTTCATGCCACCTTGTACGCTCTGGGGGCCGCTCGCTTGCGTATGCTCAACCTGTTGCGTTCCGTTGATCCCTTGGGGATCTGCCAAAAAGGGACGGGTTTATTTTGGTAGGTTTTTTCCTGCTTGAATTTGAAACATTCTGTTCGGTCAAAGCGTATCTATGGTGAGGGCCTCATCGAGAACCATTAACGTCACCGGGAGGTGATTATGGAAGAACAAGCTTTTAGACAGGCGGTCGAAGATCACCGGGATGTCGTGTTTCGAATCGCATTGACGTACCTGCGCGATCGCGCCGATGCCGACGATGTTGCACAAGACGTCTTTCTTAAGTTGCTCAAAAGCGATACGCATTTTGAAAGCTGGGAGCATCTTCGTCGATGGCTTATCCGGGTCACGATCAATGAATGCAAATCTCTCTTTCGAAAGCCGTGGAGACGCGTGGAGGATATTGAAAGTCTGACCGATTCGCTTTCGGCGGCGCAGGATGAGACCAAGGCGGTCTTGTCAGACGTTATGCGACTTCCGGAACGATTCCGTGTTCCCATCGTGCTCTATTACTATCTGGGCTTTTCGACCTCAGAGATTGCCGAGTTACTGCATGTGCCAGCCGCGACCGTTCGAACGCGTTTAGCTCGCGGTCGATCGAAGCTCAAATTCATCCTAGAGGAGGGCGACCGTGAAATCCAATCAAATCAAGCAGGCCTTCGAGTCCGTCCAAGCCGATAGCGATCTTGCTGACCGTGTTCTTTATGCCGCTGCTGGTGAGCCGCTTCGCCGAAAGGGTCACGCGAAGCCTCTATATGTTGCCGTAATCGGATGCCTTGCCGGAGTGCTGGCGACCGGAGGGGTCGCCTACGCCGTCGTCAATTCCAGTTATTTTGCCTCTGCCTGGGGAAACCATGGCAACGGAGAGTCCATTACCTGGACTCAAGGTGGCTCGTCGGGGACTAAATATACCTACACCAGGGAGTTTGGTGATGGTATCGCGCCCCAAAGCTTGGAGGGTTCAGTACAGAAGGTCAATCTGTCCGTCGAGGGCAACGGCTATACACTCGACATTCATGATATGGCTATCGATAAAAACGGTTGCGGTGCCGTGACGTTTACGTTGTCCAATCCAAATGGTGTTAACTACTACAAGCCGGCAGCAGAGACAGGCGAACTTGTTCTCTATGGTGAAGAAGAACAAGGCATCGGCACGCCCAGCATGAACTTCGGCAAGGAATGGGCTGACACACGCTGCACCATTGATAAGGACACATCAAGCGATACTGTCATTAATGGCACGATGTACTTTGCTTCTATGGATCGCGAGCGAGGTTTTCAACATGCGGTCACCTGGAATATCTCGTGGACCGAGGGCGAAGGCGAGGATGCGAAGCCGTTCGAGGCATCGACGCCCGAGTTTGGCGTTGGAGCGTACGTCGATACAAAGGAACTCCGCTCCGGTGACTCACCTCTTGAGATTAGCCCGTTTTCCATCCAGACGCACATCGATGATTTGGGCTATGAAGCAGTTGATCATAAACTGACCGTCAGCTACAAGGATGGATCTGAGCAGATTATCGAAGATGACGACGCAGGGGCGTACAATTTCTATGTTTCGATGGCGCGCAATAGCGGAGAGAACATCTGGGTTCCGGCAAGGCTCATCAATGTCGATCAGGTTGTATCGGTAACCCTTGAGGGAACGAGGTGCACATCAACAGGAGAGACCGAAACAGAAGTACCCTTTACCATCGTCTACTCGTAAGACTTGAGGCCGCTTCCCACTAGGGGAAGCGGCCATTTTTGCGTTACATGGACGGCTGGAATGGGCACTTGCGCACAGGCGGGGATTCCTTTTATGGAGGCTTTGCGGAAATATAGCTATTTTGGGATACGCCCGGCGGCGTGGTCTGTTGACGACACAGCTAACGGCACGTATCCTATCGAACTGCGTGTTTCGTAGGGGGATGCTGACCCCTCGATTCAAGCCGTTGCACTTTACAGAAAGCTGGAATCATTCGAGAAGGAGTACGCTTTGCCTACTATTAACCAGCTGGTTCGCCAGGGCCGTCGTTCCGTGCCCAAGAAGTCCAAGAACGCTGCTCTGCAGCACAACTCCCAGAAGCGCGGCGTGTGCACCCGCGTCTTCACCACGAGCCCCAAGAAGCCGAACTCGGCTCTTCGTAAGGTTGCCCGTGTTCGCCTTGTCAACGGCATCGAAGTTACTGCTTACATCCCGGGTGAGGGCCACAACCTGCAGGAGCACTCCATCGTGCTCGTCCGCGGCGGTCGTGTCCGTGACCTCCCTGGTGTCCGTTATCACGTCATCCGTGGCGCCTACGACGCTGCTCCGGTCCAGAACCGTATGCAGGCCCGTTCCAAGTACGGTGCTAAGCGCCCCAAGGCCAAATAAGCCAGATAACGTTTTGATACTTTCGCCGTGTGCCGCCTAAGCGCCGCACGGTAGACACTTAAGGAGATTTCACATGCCGCGTCGTGCAGCAGCTAATCGTCGTGAGGTTCAGCCTGACGCCGTTTACAACAACCGCCTGGTGACTCAGCTCATCAACAAGGTCCTTCTTGACGGCAAGAAGGCCACCGCTGAGCGCATCGTTTACACCGCTTTCGAGATCGTTGCCGAGAAGTCCGAGGGTGGCGACGCTCTCGCTACCTTCAAGAAGGCTATGGACAACGTCAAGCCCACGCTCGAGGTTAAGCCCAAGCGTGTCGGTGGCGCTACCTATCAGGTCCCGATGGAGGTCAACTCCCGTCGTTCCACCGCTCTGGGTATCCGTTGGATCGTCAACTTCTCCCGCGCTCGCAAGGAGAAGACCATGGCCGAGCGTCTCGCCAACGAGATCCTCGACGCCTCCAACGGCCTGGGCGCTTCCGTCAAGAAGCGTGAGGACGTCTTCAAGATGGCCGAGGCCAACCGCGCGTTCTCTCACTATCGTTGGTAAGTTAAGGTAAGGAACTAACATGGCTAAGCCTAAGTACAAGCTTTCCGATACCCGTAACATCGGCATCATGGCCCACATCGATGCCGGTAAGACCACCACGACCGAGCGTATTCTTTACTACACCGGTAAGACCCACAAGATCGGTGAGGTCCATGAGGGCGCTGCCACCATGGACTGGATGGTTCAGGAGCAGGAGCGCGGCGTAACCATTACCTCCGCTGCTACCACGTGCTTCTGGAACAAGGACGGTAAGGACTACCGCATCCAGATCATCGACACCCCGGGCCACGTTGACTTCACCGCCGAGGTCGAGCGCTGCCTGCGCGTCCTCGATGGCGCTGTCGCCGTCTTCGACGCCGTTGCCGGCGTTCAGCCCCAGTCTGAGACCGTTTGGCGTCAGGCTTCCACCTTCAACGTCCCCCGCATCGCCTTCATCAACAAGTATGACCGCGTGGGCGCTGACTTCTTCAACGCTATCGAGACCATGAAGGATCGTCTCGACGCTAACGCCGTGGCCGCTCAGGTCCCGATGGGCGCCGAGGACAACTTCTGGGGCGTCATCGACCTGGTCACCATGACCGCATGGGACTTCAAGGCCGACGACAAGGGCATGACCTACCCCGAGCCGATGGACGAGATCCCGGCTGAGTTCGCCGACATCGCTGCCACCAAGCGCGAGGAGCTCCTCGACGCTGCTGCCAGCTTTGACGACGAGCTCATGGAGAAGATCCTCATGGAGGAGGACTTCACCGTCGAGGAGCTCAAGGCTGCTCTGCGCAAGGGCGTTCTGGCCAACGAGCTCAACCTCGTCTTCGTGGGTTCCGCCTACAAGAACAAGGGCGTTCAGGAGCTGCTCGACGCTGTCGTTGACTACCTGCCCAGCCCGCTTGACGTTGAGGCCGTCACCGGTACCGATCCGGACACCGGCGAGGAGATCCAGCGTCATCCTTCCTTCGACGAGCCCTTCTCCGGCCTGGTCTTCAAGATCATGACCGACCCGTTCGTCGGTAAGCTCACCTACGTCCGCGTTTACTCCGGCCGCGCCGAGTCCGGCTCCTACGTGGTCAACGCTTCCAACGGTCAGCGCGAGCGCCTCGGCCGCATCCTCGAGATGAACGCTGCCGAGCGTATCGACCGTGACGACGCTGCCGCCGGCGACATCGTCGCTTGCGTCGGCTTTAAGAACTCCACCACCGGTGACACCCTGTGCGCCGAGGGTAAGGAGATCGTCCTCGAGAAGATCGAGTTCGCTAAGCCCGTTATCGACGTTGCCATCGAGCCCAAGACCAAGGCCGAGCAGGACAAGATGTCCCTGGCTCTGACCAAGCTCGCCGAGGAGGACCCGACCTTCCAGGTGTCCACCAACCACGAGACCGGCCAGACCATCATCGCCGGCATGGGCGAGCTGCACCTCGAGATCATCGTCGACCGTCTGCTCCGCGAGTTCAAGGTTGACGCTAACGTTGGTAAGCCCCAGGTTGCCTACCGCGAGACCGCTGGTCACGACGTCGAGAAGGCTGAGGGCAAGTTCGTCCGTCAGTCCGGTGGTCGCGGTCAGTATGGCCACGCCGTCATCAAGCTCGAGAAGATGGAGGAGGGCTTCGGCTACGAGTTCGTCAACGCTATCGTCGGCGGCGTCGTGCCCAAGGAGTACATCCCGTCCATCGACAAGGGCATCCAGGAGGCCCTGAACACCGGTGTTATCGCCGGCTTCCCGGTCCTCGACGTCAAGGTCACCCTGTTCGACGGTTCTTACCACGAGGTCGACTCCTCCGAGGCCGCCTTCAAGATCGCCGGTTCCATGGCTATCAAGGACGCCCTCAAGAAGTCCGATCCGCAGCTGCTCGAGCCGATCATGGCTGTCGAGGTCGAGACCCCCGAGCAGTACATGGGCGACGTTATGGGCAACCTCTCCGGTCGCCGCGGCAAGATCGAGGGCATGGAGGATCGCAAGAACAGCAAGCTCATCCGTGCCAAGGTGCCGCTGGGCGAGATGTTCGGTTACGCTACCGACCTTCGCTCCCAGACCCAGGGCCGTGCATCCTACACGATGCAGTTCGACTCTTATGAGCCCGCGCCCAAGTCCATCGTGGACGAGGTCATGAGCAAGAACGCCTAAGTTCGAGCTCCCTGTTACGTAATCCGCGAGAACATCTCTCGCACTCTTTGGAGGTTTAAGTTGGCTACCCAGAAGATCCGCATTCGCCTCAAGGGCTATGATCACGAGGTCGTCGATCAGTCCGCGAAGCTCATCGTCGAGACCGCTCAGAAGACCGGCGCTCGCGTTTCCGGTCCTGTTCCCCTGCCCACCGAGCGCAACCTGTACACGGTTATCCGCTCGCCGCACGTGAACAAGGACTCCCGTGAGCAGTTCGAGATGCGCACCCACAAGCGCCTCATCGACATCCTCGACCCCACCTCGGGAACCGTTGATTCGCTCATGCGTCTCGACCTCCCCGCTGGCGTCGACATCGACATCAAGCTCTAAGCGATATCGCTCATAGCTTACAGAGCCCCGCTGCCATTATGGTAGCGGGGCTCTTTTGTTTTGCATGACGGGTTTGGACTGCCGGGTAATGCTGCCGAGCGGGTGGCTACGGCTCCCTATTCGCTCAGGGGGCGCAAGGACGCTTCTTCGAAGTGGAAGATGCACAAGCCGCTCTCGGTCTCGACGCACGCGCGACCAAAGTTATCGACCGTTTGAAAGACGCCACGCGCCAGCTCGTCACCGGCAGGGGAACGGGCGATAACGTGATCCCCAATCCAATTGAGGTGAGCAACATATTCGCCGTGGACGGGTGCGAGCGGTCCGGCGTCTTCTTCCATGGCGTTGAGACGCTCTGCCCATGTGTCTACAGCGTTCACGACCGCGTGATAGACCTCCTTGAGTAGCACATCGACGGCGGGAACATTCTCGTTGAGGACCGAGAGACCGATTGCCGGCAGGCCGCTATCGGGAACCTCCGAAGGCACATAGTTCACATTGACGCCAATGCCGCAGACGGTGAAAGGTTTGCCTTCGTTGTCGCGCGCCGCTTCGACCAGAATACCGCCGAGCTTGCGTCCACGAGCGACCAGATCGTTGGGCCATTTGAGGCCAATCTCGTTTGCAAGACCTTGCGCCTCGAGCGCCTCGAGCACCGCTAGGCCGCTGACGGCGGCAAGACCAGAGTACTTGGCGGGATCAACACGTGGACGCAGGACAATCGAGAGCAACAGGTTGCCGGCGGTTGAATCCCACTTGTGGCCGCGTCGGCCGCGTCCTGCCGTTTGCGCGCGGGCGGCAAGTCCCGTGCCGTGCGGCGCACCCTGTTTTCCTGCCTCGAGCAGGTCATCGTTGGTCGATCCGGTTACGTCGACTATCGTTAATTTGGCATCCATAGCGGCTGCTACCTCCTTAATGAATAAGTGAATAACGCAATGGTGTCGTGAGGCAGACACAATGTGAAGCCTTTGTCGCATTTGGACAATTTAATGTTAACACGTCAACAACGACTGAAATGCGCTATCCTCTCTTGGTCGATGTAAACACGTCAACAACTCAAAGGAGGTTAGTGATGGGTTTCACGATTCTTGGAACAGGCTCGGCACTTCCCGAGCGCAGCGTTTCCAACGACGAGCTGTCCGAGTTCCTGGACACCTCGGATGAGTGGATTTTTACCCGCACGGGGATCAAGAGCCGCCATGTGTGCACCACCGAGTCACTCGACGACCTTGCCGTGGCAGCGAGCGAGCAAGCGCTCCAGACGTCCGGAATCGACGCGAGTCAGCTGGATCTTATCGTCTGCTCGACGACGACGGGCGATCATCTCGTTCCTGCCGAAGCGTGCGCCGTTGCTGAGCGCCTAGGTGCCACATGTCCTGCCTTCGACGTTTCGGCGGCTTGTGCCGGCTTCGTATTTGCGCTCGATGTCGCCGAGGGTTATATCGCCCGCGGTCGCGCCAAGCACGTGTTGGTCGTTGCCGCCGAGCAGATGACGCGCGCGCTCGATTGGAACGACCGTGCCACGTGCGTGCTCTTTGGCGATGGCGCGGGTGCTGCGGTCATAGAGGCTGGGGGAGAGAATCCCCTTGCTGTTGAGCTTTCGACGTCGCCTGACGTCGAAACACTGCGCGTCCCCGGATTGGCGGGCTCCTCGCCGTATAAGACGGTGCAGGACCGCGAAAGCGTGCTTTCCATGAACGGCCGTCGCGTCTTCAAGTTTGGCGTCAATGCCATCTGCGATACGGTCAACAAGCTCGCCTGCGACGCGAACATCGCGGTCGAGGACATCGACCACTTTGTATTCCATCAGGCTAACGAACGAATCTTGAGCCAGGCGGTCAAGCGCTTAGGTGTGCCGGACGACCGTGTGGTCCGGACGTTGCGTGAAACCGGCAACATCTCGAGCGCCTGCATTCCGCTTGCTCTCGATCGACTGGCAAATACCGGCGCGCTGCACGCGGGCGACACCATCGCCCTGGTCGGATTTGGCGCCGGCTTGGATGTAGGTGGCTATCTACTTCGCTGGAAGTAGTTGCACATAGGAAATGAAAACGCCCCTAGGGCACAAACAAAGGAGAACTACCATGGCAGATCAGAAGACCTTCGAGCGCGTTTGTGACGTTATCCGCGAGACGGCCGGCCTTGACGATGTCGAGATGAAGCCTGAGTCCACGCTCGAGGAGATTGGCCTCGACAGCCTGGGTACCGTCGAGATCCTCGTTGCCGTCGAGGACGAGTTTGGCATTGAGCTCGATACCGAGGAGAACCCCAAGACGGTCGGCGAGTTCGTCGATACGGTCGAGGCGGCATTGGAGAAGTAGTGATGCTCAAGTCTCCTCTCTGCGATCTGCTCGGCATCGAAAAACCCGTGTTCCAGGGTGGCATGGCCTGGATTGCCGATGCCTCGCTGGCATCTGCCGTGTCCGAGGCGGGCGGCTTAGGCATTATCGCGGCCATGAATGCCGACGCAAACTGGCTGCGCGATCAGATTCACGAGCTGCGCGCCAAGACGGATAAGCCCTTTGGCGTCAACGTTATGCTCATGAGCCCGTTTGTCGACGAGGTCGCACAAGTGGTGATTGATGAGCGGGTGCCCGTTGTGGTGACCGGCGCCGGCAATCCCACCAAGTACATGAAGGCCTGGAACGATGCAGGCATCAAGGTCATACCCGTCGTGGCCTCGGTGGCGCTGGCGCGTCTCGTGGCGCGTCGCGGAGCAACTGCCGTGGTTGCCGAGGGCACCGAATCAGGCGGCCATATTGGAGAGACCTCGACGATGGCGCTGGTGCCGCAGGTTGTCGATGCGGTCGATATTCCCGTGGTTGCGGCTGGCGGCATCGCCGATGGCCGCGGTGTGGCGGCCGCCTTTATGCTCGGCGCTGCCGGCGTCCAGGTGGGAACACGCTTTCTGGTCGCAAACGAGTGCACCGTATCCGAACAGTACAAAGAACTGGTGCTCAAGGCAGGCGACACGTCGACGCGTGCGACCGGTCGCTCGACGGGACATCCGGTTCGCGCCCTCAAGAGCCCCTTCACCAACGCGTATGCCAAGAACGAGGCGGCGGGCGCAAGCCCCGAGGAGCTTGGGGCCATGGGCACGGGCGCGCTTCGTAAAGCCGCAAAGGACGGTAATTACGAAGAGGGTTCGTATTTGTGCGGACAGATTGCCGGCATGGTCAACGAACGCCAGAGCGCACGCGAAATCGTCGACGATCTGGTCGATGGCGCCGAGCATGTCCTGAAGGGTGCGTCCGCATGGGTAGCGTAGCGTTTCTGCTTGCCGGTCAGGGTGCCCAGCATCCCGCGATGGGCGTCGACCTCATCGAGGCATCACCGGCGGCTGCCGAGGTGTTTGCGATCGCCGATGAGGTGCGTCCGGGAACCAGTGAGCAGTGCCGGAGCGCCTCCAAGGAGGAGCTCTCGCAGACTGAGAACACGCAGCCTTGCGTGTTCGTGCACGACTTGGCTGTCGCCGTCGCCCTGCGTGAGCGCGGCGTGGTACCTGCCGCCTGTGCGGGATTCTCGCTGGGCGAGGTCGCCGCGCTCACCTTTGCGGGGGCGTTCGATACGCGAGCGGGCTTTGAGCTCGTGTGTGAGCGCGCGGCATTGATGGCCACGGCGGCTGAGCGTCACCCCGGCGGCATGCGCGCCGTCATCAAACTCGATGCGGCGCAGGTCGAGGGCTTGGCAAAACAGGCCGGCGAGGACTGTTGGCCGGTCAACTACAACAGCCCCCAGCAGACGGTTGTGGCCGGAGCGCCCGATGCGTTGCAGACCCTCGACGTCCTGGTAAAAGAGGCTGGTGGCCGGGCCATGAAGGTCGCGGTGTCGGGTGCATTCCATAGCCCCTATATGGCCGAGGCGACTGAGGGGCTGACGACGTATATCCAAGCCGGTCACGCGCCGTCCCCGTTGCTCATTCCGGTCATGGCAAATATGACGGCGGCGCCCTATCCGGCCGACCCGCAGGCGGCATCGGAGGTGCTGGCCAACCAGGTGAGTCATGCCGTGCGCTGGGTCGACACGCTGCATGCTCTGCAGGATCAAGGCATCGACACGTTTATTGAGGTCGGCCCCGGCAAAACGCTGTCGGGCCTGGTAAAGCGTACGCTGAGCGACGTTCGCGTGTATTCGTGCGAAACGGCCGAGCAGGTCGCAGCTATTGCCGACGAGCTCGCATAGTCCACAGGGCTGTAACCCGAAAGGAATGACATGGGCAATTTGAACAACGGCGCGCTCGAGCGCGACGGATCGCGTCGCGTGGCGCTGGTCACGGGCGGCTCGCGGGGTATCGGTCGCGCCTGCGCCGTCGGTCTGGCGGAGGACGGCTTTGATATCGCCGTCGTCTATGCCGGCAGCGTCGATGCGGCGCGCGAGACGTGCGAAGCCTGCGAGGCGTCTGGCGCCACGGCGCGCGCATATCAATGTGGCGTGGCCGACCCCGCCGCCGTCAACACATGCGTGGAGACGGTCCTCAACGACTTTGGCTCCATTTGGGCGCTTGTCAACAACGCCGGTATCACGCGCGACGGCCTGCTCATGCGCATGGGCGACGATGCCTTCGACCGCGTGCTCGATGTCAATCTCAAGGGCACGTTCAATATGACGCGCGCGCTCACCAAGACCTTTATGCGCCAGCGCGGCGGTTGCGTCATCAACATGAGCTCGGTTGTGGGCCTGATGGGCAATGCCGGGCAGGCCAACTACGCTGCCTCCAAGGCGGGCGTTATCGGCCTGACCAAGGCGGTAGCGCGCGAGCTTGCGCCCCGCGGCGTACGAGTGAACGCGGTCGCCCCCGGGTTTGTCGAGACCGATATGACGGCAAAGCTTTCGGAGAAGGTTCGCGCGGCAACCGAGGAGCAGATTCCCCTAAAGCGCATGGCGCGCCCCGAGGAAGTGGCCGGCGTAGTGCGCTTTTTGGCGAGTGATGCGGCTGCCTACATTACGGGCGAGGTTGTGCGCGTCGACGGCGGAATGGCGATGTAGAAACCAGGGCCGAACAACGGCTTGGATGAGGAGACCAAGATGGAACAGAGAGTTGCAATCACCGGTATCGGTGCCGTATCGCCGCTCGGTAACACGGCGCTTGCTACCTGGGCGGCCATGTGTGCCGGAACGTGTGGCATCGGTCCGATCACGCACTTCGATACCGATGCGTTTGCCGTTAAGGTGGCGGCCGAGGTCAAGGGTTTTGACGGCAACGAGTACTTTGGCAAGCGTGACGCCAAGCACCTGGACCCCTGCGTTCAGTTTGCCCTGGCAGCGTCGGACGAGGCCATGCACGATGCGGGCTTTGATGTCGAGGGCGCCATCGATCGCGAGCGCCTGGGCGTCTACGTGGGTTCGGGCGTGGGCGGCATGCAGACACTCGTCGACAACGTCCACACGATTGCCGATCGTGGGCCCCGCCGCGCATCGCCCTATATGATCGCGATGATGATCCCCAATATGGCTTCGGGCAATATCGCAATCCGCCACAAGGCAAAGGGCCCGACCCTGCCCGTGGTGACCGCCTGCGCGACCTCGGCCCATGCCGTGGGCGAGGCGTTCCGCGCCATCAAGCATGGCTATGCCGATGCGATTCTCGCCGGCGGCACCGAGGCCGCAATCATCCCCGATGCCGTTGCGGGCTTTACATCCTGCCGTGCTCTCACCACTAATCCTGACCCGTCGACGGCTTGCCGTCCGTTTGATGCAGACCGCGACGGCTTTGTGATGGGCGAGGGCGCCTGCGTGCTCGTGCTCGAGAACATGGAACATGCGCAGGCGCGCGGTGCGCATATTTATGCCGAGGTCGTGGGCTACGGCAACACCGATGATGCCTATCACATCACGAGCCCCGATCCCGAGGCTGCCGGCATTGCCCGTGCGATATCGCTGGCGGTGGTCGAGGGCGACGTTAAGCCTTCCGAGGGCCTCTACATCAACGCCCACGGCACCTCGACCAAGCTCAACGATTCGTCCGAGACGGCGGGCATTAAGCGTGCGCTCGGCGAGGACGCGGCACGCGCCGCGCACGTCTCGTCGACCAAGTCGATGACCGGCCACATGATCGGTGCTACGGGTGCCATCGAGGTCATGGCCTGTGCCATGGCGCTCGAGCAGGGCGTGGTGCCCCCGACCATTAACTACCACACGCCCGATCCCGCCTGCGATCTTGATTACACGCCTAATCGAGCGGTTCGCGCCGACCTCACCTGGGCGCTTTCGACCAACCTGGGCTTTGGCGGACACAATGCCGCCATCGCGCTGCGTAGATATACGAGGAGCTAGAGCATGGATTCCAAAAGACTTGCCGAGATAGCCGATGTTATGGAAGACCGTGGCCTCACGCGCGTGCGCGTTGAGGAGCCCGATGGCACCGCGGTCGAACTCGAGCGCGCGAGCGCCGCACAGCCGGTTGCCGTGCCCATGCCTATGCCGGGTGCCGTGACTGCTCCGGCGGTGGCTTCTGTCGCCATGCCTGCCGCCGCGCCGGAGCCCGCCGCGCAGGTGCCTGCCGCCGCACCGGAGCCTAAGGGCACCGAGGTGACCGCTCCCATGGTCGGCGTTTTCTATGCTGCCCCGGCGCCGGGCGACGAGCCGTTTGTGCACGTGGGCTCCAAGGTCAAGGCCGGCGAGACCCTCTGCATCATCGAGGCCATGAAGGTTCTCAACGAGGTGACGGCAGAGGTGGATGGCGAGGTGCTCGAGATCTGCGTGGCCGACGGCGACCTCGTGGAGTTTGGCAGCTGCCTCATGAGGATCGGATAGGTGATATCCATGAACAAAGAAGAGCTCAAGAAGCTGTTGCCGCATCGTGAGCCGATGCTTTTGCTCGACGAAGCCGAGCTAGTGGGCGACGAGGCCCACGGCAAGATCACGATTACGGGCGACGAGTACTTTTTGCAGGGGCATTTTCCGGGAAACCCGGTCGTCCCCGGCGTGATCCAGTGCGAGATGCTCGCCCAGAACTGCTGCGTGCTGCTGATGGGCGATGAGGAAGCTCGCGGTGCGACACCGTTCTACACGAGTCTGGACAAGGTTCGCTTTAAGCGTCCGGTACGCCCGGGCGACACGGTGGACCTGGTGTGCTCTATCACGCGTGCGCGCGGGCCGTTCCGGTTTGCGACGGGCACCGCGAGCGTCAACGGCGAGGTGTGTTGCCGCGCCGATATGTCCTTTGCACTCATGCACGAAAGTTAAGGAAGGCTCATGTTCGACAAAGTGCTCATCGCCAACCGCGGCGAAGTCGCGGTCCGTGTTATCCGCGCGTGCCGCGATATGGGCATCAAGACCGTCGCCGTTTATTCCACGGCCGATGCGGACGCGTTGCACGTGCAGCTTGCCGACGAGGCGTATTGCATCGGCGGCCCGCGTCTTGCCGAGAGCTACCTCAACGACGATGCCGTGCTCACCTGTGCCGTAAAGTCGGGAGCTAAGGCAATTCATCCCGGCTATGGCTTTTTCTCCGAGAAGGCGAGCTTCGTGCGCGACTGCGACAAGTATGGCCTGGCGTTTGTCGGTCCTTCGGCCGAGGTCATCGACAGCATGGGCGACAAGGACGCCGCACGTCGAACGGCTGCTGCGGCGGGCGTGCCCATCGTGCCGGGTTGCGATCTGCTCAAAAGTCCCGAGGAGGCGACGGCCGAGGCCGAGCGCATTGGCTGCCCCGTGCTTATTAAGGCGCGTGCCGGCGGTGGCGGCCGCGGCATTCGCAAGGTCGAGCGCGTGGAAGATGCGGCAAAGGCGTTTATCGAGGCGCGCGCCGAGGGCGAGGCCGTTTTTGGCGACGGCGAGTGCTACATGGAGAAGTTCGTCGCGCCGGCGCACCATGTTGAGGTGCAGATTATGGCCGATAAGCAGGGCCATGTGTTTTCGCTCGGCGAGCGCGAGTGCTCGGTGCAGCGCCGCAACCAAAAGCTGATCGAGGAGAGCCCCGCGCCGTGCCTCGACGGACACGACGACATTCGTGCTCGCATGCACAAGGCAGCGCGTGACCTGGCTCGTGCCGTCGGCTACGAAGGAGCCGGTACCATCGAGTTCCTGTATTCGGACGACGGCAATTTCTACTTTATGGAAATGAACACGCGCTTGCAGGTGGAGCATCCGGTTACGGAGTTTGTGACCGATACCGACTTGGTCAAGTGGCAGCTGCGCGTGGCAGCCGGCCAGCCTCTGCCCTTTGAGCAGGAGGACATGCCGGTCCGCAACCACGCCATGGAGTGCCGCATCAATGCCGAAACGCCGGACTTTCTGCCATCATGCGGAACGGTCACCGCGTTGCGTGTGCCGGGTGGTCCGCGCGTGCGCTGGGATTCCGCCATGTTTACCGGTGCGAACGTTCCGCCGTACTACGACTCCATGCTCGGCAAGCTCATCGTGTGTGCGCCCACGCGTGACGGCGCCATTCGCAAGATGCGCTCGGCCCTGGGCGAGCTCGTGATTGAGGGCGTGAGCGAAAACAGCGAGCTTCAGCTCGACGTGCTGGCAAACGACGAGTTCTTGTCGGGCATGTATCACACCGATCTGATGGGGCATCTCTATGCTGATGAATAGAAAAGCGAAGACGATCAATGTCCTTGAGGGGCCGATAACCGAGCCGTGCGCCGAGTTTCCCGCGCGCCACGTGTTTATCAAGTGCCCGGAGTGCCGCCGTGTGATCGATGAGGCGCGCCTACACGACAACCTCGAGGTCTGTCCTCGTTGCGGCAAACACTTTCGCGTGAGCGGTCGCGCGCGCATGCGCATGACGGTCGACGAGGGCACGTTTGAGGAATGGGATGCCAATCTGGCGTCGGAGGACTTCCTCTCGTTTCCCGGCTATGCCGACAAGCTCAAGAGCGTGAGCGAGCGTTCGGGCGAGCGCGATGCCGTTGTGTGCGGCAGGGGCAAAATCTGCGGTTGCGATACGGCGCTCTTCTTTATGGACGCCAACTTTATGATGGGCTCGATGGGCTCAGTGGTGGGCGAGAAGATCTGTCGCGCATTTGAGCGTGCGACCGAGCTGGGATTGCCAGTTGTCGGCTTTACCGTTTCGGGCGGTGCGCGCATGCAAGAGGGCGTGACCTCGCTTATGCAGATGGCTAAGATTTCTGCGGCGGTTAGGCGCCACAGCGAGGCGGGCGGCCTGTATATCACGGTGCTCACCGACCCCACGACCGGAGGTGTAACCGCGAGCTTTGCCATGGAGGGTGACATTATCCTGGCCGAGCCCGATGCCCTGACGGCATTTGCCGGCCCGCGCGTGATCGAGCAGAACATGCACAAGCGTCTGCCCAAGGGATTCCAGCGCTCCGAGTTTTTGCTGGAGCACGGCTTTTGCGATGCCGTTGTTCCGCGTGGCGAGATTGCGCTCACGGTAGGCGAGCTGCTGGCGCTGCACGAAGGGCGCGCGCCCGGCCTGGGGGCACCGCATGAAATCGTGCATACGGGTCGCCGCGGCAAAAAGCTGGGACACTTGTTTAAGCGCTCGGCGGCGCCCAAAACCGCGCTCGAGATTGTCAAGCAGACCCGCTCGGCAGATCGCGCCACGGCGGGTGAGATGATCTCGCTGGGCCTGGATGGATTTGTGGAGCTGCACGGCGACCGTTACTTTGGCGACGACGCTGCTGTGTTGGCTGGCATTGGCTGGAAAGACGGACGCCCCGTAACGGTCATCGCTATCGAGCGCGGCACCACGACCAAAGAGCGTATGCGCCGCAACTTTGGCATGGCGCATCCCGAGGGCTACCGCAAAGCGCGTCGCCTTATGCGCCAGGCCGAAAAGTTTGGTCGACCGGTTCTGTGCCTGGTCGATACTTCGGGCGCGTTTTGCGGCATCGGTGCCGAGGAGCGCGGCCAGGGCGAGGCGATTGCCCAGAATCTCATGGAGATGAGCGGCCTTAAGACGCCGATTGTCTCGGTGGTGACAGGCGAGGGCGGCTCTGGTGGCGCGCTGGCGCTATCCGTGGCCGACCGCATCCTGATGCTCTCGAGCTCGGCCTATTCGGTCGTGAGCCCCGAGGCCTGTGCGTCGATCCTGTGGAAGGATACCGAGCGCGCGAATGAGGCCGCCGAGGCGCTTAAGCTCACGGCCCCCGATCTGCTGGCGCTCGGCATCATCGACGGCATTGTCGACGATAGGGGCCTGTCGCATGAGGAGATTGCCGGTGCCGTCATATCCTCGGCATTTGCCGCCTTCGATACGCTTGGGCGGCTCGACGACGCGACCCTCACAAACCTCCGCTACCAAAAGTACCGCGCAATCGGTCAGTACCGCACGATGTGACAAAGGGACAGTCCACATGTCACATTGGGAAAGGGTTCCTGTGTCACAAGTTTCTAACACCTCGTTTACAACGACGGTTTCATCAAACGCCATGGCCGTGGTGGACTATCTGTCCAAAAGCATGATGTCGGCGCTGCCGTTTATTGTCTGCGCGGCGTTGTTCCGCACCGTCGCCGTCATTATGGGCGAAGGCATGCTGGGCCTATGGTCTGCCGATTCCGAAATCTATCGCCTGTTCTACAGTTGGCTCTATAACGCCGGCTACTACTTTTTGCCCATTTATCTTGGTTGGGCGGCCGCCCGCCAGCTCGGTTGCTCGGAGCAGCTGGGCATGATGCTGGGCGGCGTATTGATTGCGCCCGATCTGCTTAAGCTCGTCGATGCCGCATCGACGACGGGGGCATCGATGACTTCCGTGTATGGCCTGCTTCCCGCGCCGGTCAACGATTACACGACGACTGTTATTCCGGTTCTCATTTCGGTGCCCGTGCTATGGCGAGTGGAGTGTTTCTTTCAGCGCGTTATCCCTAAGGCCGTGGCGTTTTCGTTTGTTCCGTTTGCGACCATGCTTGTCATGGTCCCGGTTTCGCTGTGTATCACGGCACCGGCGGGCAGCTATCTGGGCATGCTGTTGGGCCAGCTTATGTTTATGCTTGGCAATTCCGGTGGCATCGTGTCGCTGCTCACGCTCATGGGGCTTGCCGCGGGCTGGGAGTTCCTAAAGATCGCGGGCGTCAGCAACGTCATCCTATCGCTCGCCTACGCGCAGTTTATGAGTGTGGGAACGGATTCGTGCATCCTGATCGCCGCGACGATGGCAACGTTTGCCGTTTGGGGCATGCCCTTTGGCGCATCGCTCCGCGTTGCGGATAAGGACGAGAAGGCGCTCATGCTGGGCTACTCGATCTCGGGCGTGCTTGGCGGCGTAAGCGAGCCGGCGCTGTACGGTTGCGGCTTTAAATATGGAAGGTGCCTGACGTGCATGGCCATTGGCGGCGCCGTCGGAGGCCTTGTTGCGGCCGTGGGCCACGTTACGGCCTATACCATCGGCATGACGAATGTCCTCATGGTCATTGGCTTTGCCACGGGCGGCATCCCGAACCTGCTGTGGTGCTGCGTTGCCGGCGGCACGGCATTTGCGGTGTCTGCGGCGCTGAGCTACTGCTTTGGCGTGGTGCCGGTGAAGGGGCAGGCGACGGGGGACGGAGCCGATTCGTCCGAAACAGTGGCGAGCGCTGCTGAAGTAAGCGCATAAACCTGTGCGACAAAAGGACGATTCCTTTGTCACATTCCAAGGCCGTGGCCCGTGTGGGCTGCGGCCTTTTTGTATCTTGAGGACAAAGTGGCTACACTACAATCCGTTTGAGCAATAGGTATATAGGTAGTACCGTGGGGGCGGATGCAGATGGTCGAGTGGATAGTTAAGCGCGCACAGGGCGATCGTGCGCGTGTGGGCACGTTAGCGGGCATGGTGTGTATTGTCGCCAATGTGGTACTTTGTGCTGCGAAGGGTGCCATCGGTGTGGTTTCGGGATCGGTTTCGATTGTGGCGGATGCCATGAACAACCTGTCCGATGCCAGTTCGAATATCGTGAGCGTGCTGGGCTTTAAGCTGGCGAGCAAGCCGGCCGACCCCGAGCATCCTTACGGCCACGGTCGCTACGAGTATCTCTCGGGATTGGTCGTGGCGGCGCTCGTGCTGCTGATTGGCGTTGAGCTTGTGAAGTCCTCGGTTGAGCGCGTCATTCACCCCGAACCTGTCGAGTTCTCGCTTGCCCTGGTGGCAGTTCTCGTACTTTCGATGGTTGTTAAGCTGTGGATGGCGGCCCTCAACCAAAAGCTCGGCGATCGCATTGAGTCCGAGACGCTGCATGCGACCGCGCAAGATTCCAAGAACGATGTCCTTGCCACGGGCGCCGTGCTGGCGTGCGCAATTGTTTCGCAGGTGACGCACATCAATCTTGACGCGTGGGTCGGCCTTGCCGTTGGCGCCTATATTGGCTGGAGCGGCTTTGAGCTTATCCAGGATACGGTGAGCCCGCTTTTGGGCCAGACGCCCGATCCTAAGCTGGTCAAGCACATTCGAGACAAGATCATGAGCTATCCCGGCGTTTTGGGCGTTCACGATCTGATGGTTCATGACTACGGCCCGGGCAGGAAGTTCGCAAGCGCTCACGCCGAGATGGCAGCCGAGGCCAGCCCGCTGGAAAGTCACGACACGCTCGATAACATCGAGCAGGCGTTTAGGAACGAAGACGGCATGATTGTCACGCTCCATTACGACCCCATCGTGACCGACGATCCAAAGGTGGCGAGCATGCGTTTACGCATTAACGCCATGGCCCAACAGATCGATAGCCGCCTTTCGATTCACGATCTGCGCTGTGTGCCGGGTCCCACGCACACCAACGTGATCTTTGACTGCGTGCGTCCCTCGGATCTGCAGATGAGTGCCGAAGACGTAAAACACGCGCTGGCACAACGGGTCGAGTCGGAATACCCCAAGTCGATTGCCAAGATCACGATCGATGAAGACTACGTAGGCCATACCCACGAGTAGGGCTGCGCCGGCAAAGCAAGTTATACAGAAGGGGAGAGCATGAAGCGTCTATATCTACTCCGCCACGGCCAGACAGAATTCAACGTTAAAAAGCTCGTCCAGGGTCGCTGCGATTCACCGCTCACCGATTTGGGCCGTCAGCAAGCCGGGATGGCAGCCGCATGGCTCAAAGCCCACAACGTCGTTCCCGACAAAGTGGCCTCATCACCCTTAGGCCGAGCCATGGACACCGCTAGTCTCGTTGCATGCGAGCTCCTCGGCCCGGACGCAGCAGTCGAGCCCTGCGAAGGCATCATCGAGCGCTGCTACGGCACCTTCGAAGAAGGTCCCCACGATGCCCTTCCCACCGACGTCTGGGATCCGGGCGAGGACCTGGTCCCCTTTGGAGGAGAAGGAAGCCGCGCGCTGCAAGAACGCATGGTAGACACCCTCACCAATCTCATGGGCGCCGATGGTATCGAAACCCTCTTAGCAGTAAGCCACGGCAGTGCCAGCCGCCAATTCATCAAAGCTGCAGCCCCAGAGGGCTTCGAACTCCCAGCAAAACTCCCCAACTGCGCCATCATGATCTTCGATTTCGAAGAGGCAAAGCCACAAGCAGAAGGCGAGCCAATGCAATGCAAGTTCACCCTCCAGCAAATAGTGGACCCCCAACAAAGTCATTAGCCTGAGCGAGCAAGGTTTAGCAGACATCAACGTGGCGTTCCCAGTGTGCGGCGGAGGGGGCGGGCCTGAGACATATTAAGGTTGTCGCGAGTTCCGCACGAACAGGAGAGCACTTAATGTGCTCTCCGTCGTGAGCAGGACTGTAGAGCAGCAACCTTAATATGTCTCAGGCCCGCCCCCTCCGCCGCACACTGGGAACGTGCCACGCACTTTACCTGCGTAAACAATGTGAGTGAAATATGAATCTCGATGGATACGCCCGCAGCCGTGTATACTAAACAGCTGTGTGAAACCAGGGGAGTATTCTGGCTGGACAAAATGCCTGCTTAATAGGGTTGTCAGGTAGTCCGGACGCAATACAAGGCTGGGGAGCACATCGTGTAAGTAGTGGTCCTCTAGGGGCGTACGCTCGGTGGTGTACGCATTGTCCCAAGACCACGCGAGAGTTGGGATCATATCTTGATCAGCATGATTCTCGGCCGCAAGATTGGCATGACCCAGGTTTGGGACGAGGACGACAACGTCGTTCCCGTCACGGTCATCCAGGCTGGCCCCTGCGCTGTCTCGCAGGTTAAAACTCAGGCAACCGACGGCTATGACGCCGTCCAGATTGGTTTCGGCGACATCAAGGCCAAGAACGTGAACAAGCCCATGGCTGGTCACTTCGCCAAGGCTGGCGTCGAGCCTGTCCGCTTCCTTCGTGAGGTCCGCGTCGAGAACGGCGAGGAGCACAAGGTCGGCGAGGTCGTCACCGTCGCTGATTTCGCTGATGTCGAGAAGGTCGACGTCATCGGTACCTCCAAGGGTAAGGGCTTCCAGGGTCGCATCAAGCGCTGGGGTCAGCGCCGCGGTCCTATGACGCATGGTTCTCACTTCCAGCGTCACCCCGGTTCTATCGGTCAGTGCGCCTATCCTGCGCGCGTCCTCAAGGGCGTCAAGATGGCCGGTCACATGGGTAACGAGCGCGTTACCGTCAAGAACCTTTCCGTTGTCCGCATCGATGCCGAGCAGAACCTCATCTTGGTCAAGGGCGCTGTCCCGGGTGCCAAGAATGGTCTCGTCGCCATCCGTATGGCCTAAGGGCCCAGCCCATTTAGCCCAGCGTCATACCAAGGAGAACACTTAAATGGCAAAGTTTGAAGTAAAGAACAGCGAGGGCAAGAAGGTCGCCGAGGCCGAGCTCGCCGCTGAGGTGTACGGCATCGAGCCGAACATCCACGTTATGCACCACATCGTCAAGTGCCAGATGGCCTCTTGGCGTCAGGGCACCCAGTCCGCTAAGGGCCGCTCTGAGGTTTCCGGTGGCGGCAAGAAGCCTTGGCGTCAGAAGGGCACCGGCCGTGCCCGCCAGGGTTCCATCCGTGCTGCCCAGTGGCGTCACGGTGGCGTCGTCTTCGCCCCCAAGCCCCGTTCTTACGCTAAGCGTATGAACAACAAGGAGGTCAAGCTGGCTATGCGCTCCGCGCTGTCCGCCAAGCTGGCCGATGGCGAGCTCGTGCTCGTCGACGACTACGGCTTCGAGAAGCCTTCCACCAAGGCTGCCGTCGCCATGCTCAAGGCTCTCGGCCTTGAGGGCAAGCGTCTGACCATCATCGTTCGCGATGAGGACGTCAACGCCTACCTGTCGTTCCGCAACATTCCCAAGACGTTCATCATCACTGCCGACGAGGCCAACACCTACGATCTCGTCAACAACAACGCCGTGCTGATGCCCGCCGACATCGCCGCTCACTTCGGGGAGGTGCTTGCATAAATGACCGCCCACGAGATCATCATCCGTCCGATCGTGTCCGAGCGTTCCTTCTCCGGCATGGAGCTGAACAAGTACACGTTCGAGGTCGCCAAGGATGCTAACAAGTATCAGATCAAGGACGCTGTCGAGGAGATCTTCGGCGTCAAGGTCGTTCGCGTGAACACCCTGACGGTCAAGCCCAAGACCAAGCGCGTGCGCTATGTCGCCGGCAAGACCCGTTCTTGGAAGAAGGCCATCGTCACGCTGGTCGAGGGCGACACCATCGAGGTCTTTGGCAACCAGGCCTAAGACTCGCTGCTGTTGAGTGAGCTCATGCCTCCCAAATAGGGGAGGCGAGAGCTCAAGGTTTTGGGCGTATAAAATGGACACGCCCGGAACCGTGTATACGTCCGGTGTCATCGCACCCGAGGCAGAACCTCGAATCCCTGTCTGTGATGGCTAACGGATTCCTATTGAAAGGGATTGTAATGGCTGTAAAGCACCTTAAGCCGACCTCCGCTGGTAGGCGTTGGCAGACGATCTCCGATTTCTCCGAGATCACCTGCACCAAGCCCGAGAAGTCTCTTCTCGAGCCCCTGCCCAAGAAGGCCGGTCGTAACAACAACGGCCGCATCACCACCCGCCACCAGGGCGGCGGCGTGAAGCGTCGTTACCGCGTGATCGACTTCAAGCGCAACAAGGACGGCGTGCCCGCCAAGGTTGCCACGATCGAGTACGATCCGAACCGTTCCGCTCGCATCGCTCTGCTGCACTACGCTGACGGTGAGAAGCGCTACATCCTGGCCCCCAAGGGCCTCGAGGTCGGTCAGACCATCATGTCCGGTTCTGACGCCGACATCAAGCCGGGCAACGCTCTGCCCCTCGCCGACATCCCCGTCGGTACGCTCATCCACGCCGTCGAGTTCCAGCCGGGCAAGGGCGCTGCTATCGCCCGTTCCGCCGGTAACTCCTGCCAGCTGATGGGTAAGGAGGGCAAGTACGCTATCGTCCGTATGCCTTCCTCTGAGATGCGCCGCATCCTCGTTACCTGCCGCGCCACCGTCGGTGAGGTCGGCAACGCCGATCACTCCAACATCGTCATCGGCAAGGCCGGCCGTAAGCGTCACATGAACGTGCGCCCGACCGTCCGCGGTACCGTCATGAACCCTGTCGACCACCCGCACGGCGGTGGCGAGGGCAAGAACCACACCTCTGGTCGTCCCTCTGTTACCCCTTGGGGTAAGCCGACGAAGGGCCTTCGTACGCGCAAGAAGAAGAAGGTCTCGAACCAGCACATCATTCGTCGCCGTAAGAAGTAATTTCGGATACCGAGTTTTAGGAGAAAGCACTTATGAGCAGAAGTCTCAAAAAGGGCCCGTTCGTGGAGACTCGCCTTCTCTCGCGTATCACCGCGATGAACGAGGCTGGCAAGAAGGACGTCGTGAAGACCTGGTCCCGCGCGTCCACCATCTTCCCCGAGATGGTTGGTCACACCATCGCCGTCCACGACGGCCGCAAGCATGTGCCCGTGTATGTTACCGAGTCCATGGTTGGTCACAAGCTCGGCGAGTTCGCGCCGACTCGTACGTTCCGTGGCCACAAGGCCAAATAGGGGGTTAACCGTAAATGGCAACTAAGTCTATTGAAACTGAGGCCACCGAGGTTCGCGCCGTCGCTAAGTACGTGCGTGTTTCCCCCAGCAAGGCCCGCCTGGTGGTCGATCTGATCCGCCGCAAGCCTGTCGCTCAGGCCTTCGACATCCTCCACTTCTGCGACCGCGCCGTCGCCGTGGATGTCGAGAAGGTTCTCCGTTCCGCCGTTGCGAACGCCGAGAACAACAACGGTCTGCGTGCCGACAACCTGGTTGTCGCCGCTGCCTATGTTGACGAGGGTCCGACGCTTAAGCGCATCCGTCCCCGCGCCAAGGGTTCCGCCTCTCGCATTCTGAAGCGTACTTCCCACATCACCGTCGTCGTTGCTCCTCGAAAGGAGGCGTAAAGCTGTATGGGTCAGAAAGTCTACCCCACCGGCTTCCGTCTTGGCATTACCGAGAACTGGCGCTCCCGCTGGTTCGCAGAGAAGGATTACGCTAAGACCCTCGGTAACGATCTCGAGATCCGCAAGTACCTCGAGAAGCGTCTTTCCCGCGCAGCTGTCTCCCGCGTCGAGATCGAGCGCGCTGGCGACAAGGTGAAGGTCATCATCCTCACCGCTCGCCCCGGCGTTGTCATCGGTAAGAAGGGTGCCGAGATCGATACCCTCCGCACCGAGCTCGAGAAGGTCGCTGGCGTCTCCAAGGGCCAGCTCTCCGTCGACGTTGTCGAGATCAAGCGCCCCGAGCTCGACGCCAACCTCGTTGCTCAGTCTATCGCCGAGCAGCTCGAGGGCCGCGTTGCCTTCCGTCGCGCTATGCGCAAGGCTGTCCAGTCCGCCCGCAAGGCCGGCGCTAAGGGCATCCGTATCCAGTGCTCCGGTCGTCTCGGCGGTGCCGAGATGGGCCGTCGTGAGTGGTACCGTGAGGGTCGCGTGCCTCTGCACACCCTCCGTGCCAAGATCGACTACGGCACGGCTGTCGCCAGCACCACCATGGGCGCTTGCGGCGTGAAGGTCTGGATCTACCTGGGCGAGAAGCTCCCGGGCCAGCCTGTTCCCAACCCTGCACTCGAGGGCTCTTCCCGTCCTCGTCGTCGTAACTCCGAGAGGAGGGGTCAGTAGTGCTTGCCCCTAAGCGTATTCTTCACCGCAAGGTGCAGCGTGGCTCCATGAAGGGCCAGGCCAAGGGTAATACCGAGCTGCATTTCGGCGAGTTTGGTATCCAGGCTCTCGAGGCCCATTGGATCACCAACCGTCAGATCGAGGCCGCTCGTATTGCCATGACCCGCTACATGAAGCGTGGCGGTCGTGTCTACATCACGATCTTCCCCGATAAGCCCATCACCAAGAAGCCTGCCGAGACTCGCATGGGTTCTGGTAAGGGTAACCCCGAGGAGTGGGTGGCCGTCGTCAAGCCCGGCCGCATCATGTTCGAGGTCAAGGGCGTGCCCGAGGAGGTCGCTCGCGAGGCTCTGCGTCTTGCACAGCACAAGCTTCCCATCAAGACCAAGATTGTTGCTGCCAAGAACGCTGAGCAGCGCATCGAGAAGGAGATGGCTGAGGAGGCCGCTCTCGAGGCCAAGTGGGCTGCTGAGGACGCCGCCGCCGCCAAGGAGGAGAACTAATGAAGCCCGCAGAGATTCGTGAGCTCTCGGACGCTCAGCTCGTTGAGAAGCTGAAGGAAATGCGCGCCGAGCTCTTTAACCTTCGTTTCCAGATGGCCACCAGCCAGCTGGACAACACCGCTCGCGTCAACACCGTGAAGAAGGACATCGCTCGCGTCCTCACGGAGCAGCGCGCCCGCGAGATCGCAGCGGAGAAGTCCGCTGTCGCCGAGTAGGACCTAAGGAGAGAACATGACTGATTCGCGTAACTCGCGTAAGGTCCGTACGGGTGTCGTTACCTCCGTCTCCGGTGCCAAGACCATCGTTGTCACCATCACCGAGCGCAAGCGTCACCCTAAGTACGGCAAGATGATGACCAGCTCCAAGAAGCTGCACGCTCACGACGAGGAGTGCACGGCTGGCGTGGGCGACACCGTCCGCGTTATGGAGACCCGTCCTATGTCCAAGATGAAGCGTTGGCGCCTCATCGAGGTCGTCGAGCGCGCTAAATAAGCAGTCGCTCTTACGACTTGTACGTTTCCGAAGATGTGCGTATGTCTGGCTTGCATACCACGGGCCGTATAAAGGCTGCGCACCTCTCTTCGGTTCTTAGTTCGGAGGAACATCTACCATGATTCAGATGCAAACCATGCTGAACGTCGCCGACAACTCCGGCGCTCGCAAGATTCGCTGCATCAAGGTGCTTGGCGGTTCCAAGCGTCGTTATGCAGGCATCGGCGATGTGTTCATCGGTGCTGTCCAGGAGGCTACCCCTGGCGCCAACGTCAAGAAGAAGGACGTTGTCCGTTGCGTCGTCGTTCGCACCGTTAAGGAGATCCGCCGCAAGGATGGCTCCTACATTCGCTTTGATGAGAACGCCTGCGTTGTCATCAACAACGATGGTTCGCCCGTCGGCACCCGTATCTTCGGGCCCGTCGCTCGCGAGCTTCGTGACAAGAAGTACATGAAGATCGTCTCGCTCGCTCCCGAGACCCTGTAGTTAGGGGAGATATATGTATATCAAGAAGGGCGATAAGGTCCAGGTTCTCTCTGGTAAGGATCGCGGCAAGCAGGGCGTTGTCCTGCGTGCTCTCCCCGCCGAGAACAAGGTCGTTGTCGAGGGCGTTTCGGTCGTCAAGAAGGCCGTCAAGCCCAACGCTGCCAACCAGCAGGGCGGCATCGTTTCGCAGGAGGCTCCCATCGACGCCTCCAACGTCAATCTCGTTTGCCCCGAGTGCGGTAAGGTTACCCGCGTCGGTCACGAGAAGGACGGCAAGAACAAGCTGCGCGTCTGCAAGAAGTGCGGCCACAAGTTCTAAGCTGCCCGCAACATCAAGTTGCTAGCAAAGGCCCGGATGCCATGGCACCCGGGCCTTTTTCTATCCCTACTCGATGGCTTCGGTTCTGCCGTCCTGTCATTCCGGTTGCATCCAGTTTTCGGTGCCGTCTCGAATCGAGTGCCGCCAGGTGACACCCTGTCGCGTTTCGTCGGCTTCGGGGACAAAAGTCGGGACAACTCCAAAAACTATTTTCGAACTCAGGGCTTTGAGTTTTTGTTTTTGTCCCAAAGGGCGCGGCGGGATGCCTTTGGAGGCTCGATAGCGCCGAAAACGCCCGTTTTGAAACTTAAATGCCTTTTCGCGTGCAAGCCGCCAGCTGCAATAGGAAGTGAATCAACGCAGGTGGCTTTCAAGCAGTTTGCAAAACTGCAGGTCGCAGGTCTTCATTGCCAGTAGGAGAAATGAGTAGTCTCAGGTGGCTTGCCCATGAGTTGACGAACGGGATTTGAGATTACGCTGACGTCCGGAAACGCTTCGAGCACGGCGTTACGTTTTTGGGGTTTGGGCGTAGCCCCTGCACCCGCGAGCGCGGGCCTTAAGCCCGCCGAGAGGGTGACGCGTCGAAAACGAAGGGGAAAGAGAGAAGGGGCCGTCCCTATCATTCAGGTTGCGACCGAAGAAGACAAGGAGACCCCCTGAGCCTGAATGATGCCCCACAGACCGCGTCCGACCGAGCTCAAGCCGAGCTTTTCCTGACGTCCGCCTTCGCGAAGATGATGGCTGGATTGGCTATGGATTGGCAACACTTATTTGGACGATTCCGGGAGGGACGGCCCCGCCTCCCTGAACTCGACCGGCGACATGTAGCCCAGCGTCGAGTGGATCCTGAAGTTGTTGTACCAGTGCACGTAATCCAAGAGCTTGGCTCGGAGCTCGCGCGTCCCTCCTCGGTCCTTCGGAGTGGCCGACGATCTCCCCGTTGCAGAGGTCGACGAGCAGGCAGACGTAGTTCCACGACGCCCCGACGCGCACGCAGACCAAGTCGCTGCATATATGGGTGCACGGCGCCCTGCCGCCGAAGCCGCGCGCGACGACGTTCGACACGTCGGCCTCGTTGACCGCCCCGGGGTGCGCCTTGAACCTCTTCCTGCCGTATGCGCCGGCCAGGCCGTTCTCCCTCATGATGCGGCAGACGCGGCGCCGGCTGACGGTAACGCCCGACCTCCCGGGCGACGCCTTGATCTTGCGCGATCCGTTCCGGCCCTTGCTGGCGGCGTGCGCCGCGGCCGCCGGCGCCCCCGACATTAAGGTCCTCAAGGGCCGCGTCGTCTCCGGCGACCAGTTCGTCTCGCCCGCGGAACAGAAGGAGCGAATCCTCGCGACCTTCGGCGACCTGTGCTGCGAGATGGAGGGCTGCACCATCGCGCAGGCCGCTTATCTCAACGGCGTGCCCCTCGTCGTCGTGCGCGCCATCAGCGACAAGCCCTGCGCCGAGGGCCGGGTCGTGACTACAACACCTTCGAGAAGAAGGCCGCCTGCGACTGCGCCCGCATCGCCGCGCGCATGGTTAAGCTTTAGGCCCTGCGCGCCGGGGCCCTTCTTTATGTTGGGACCCCGGCGCGCCGGGGCCCTTTCCAAAGCGAAGTGTCGAGCCGAAGTGTTGAGCGTCGGCCCTGAATGTTCAATGGCCGTTGTTTTCTGCCCCTCAAGTGGTGGACTTTTCCTCGGAGCTGTTGATTCCCCCACGCGCCCCCTTCCGTTCTCTGTTCTCCCCTTATACTCCTTGTACGAGGAGGTAAGAAGTCATGGACAAGACCACACAGGACAGCTTGGCAAAGAAACCCGTCGACATGAGGGACAGGATTCTCGAGCATCTCGAGGCCCTCACCTCTGCCGTCTCGCTCGACGACCTTGCCCGTCTGTCCACCTCCGACATCGCCGAGACGCTCATCATCTCCAGGAGCCTGGCGAGCCAGTACCTCAACGACCTTGTTCGCGCCGGTCTTGTGGTTAAGGTGGCGGGCAGGCCTGTCCGTTATTTTCATCGCCGCGCGTTCCAGAAGCGTTTTCAGGTAAAGCTCTCTGCAAGCGAGTATGCCTCGCTCGCCGACCTCATCTAGGCGACGGGAATCGCCGATCACCGCGACTTCGCGCGTGCCGTGGGCTTCGACATGAGCCTCAGCTCCGTTGTCGAGCAGTGCAAGGCTGCGGTTCAGTACCCTCCGTTTGGCCTGCCCATCCTCTTGAGCGGCGGCGTGGGTGTCGGTAAGTCTTTCCTTTCTCGCCTTGTGTACGAGTACGGCAAGAACCAGGGCTTGCTGTCCCGCGACTCCTCCTATGTGCGCATCGACTGCGCCGGGGTCCCGGACGCCGCCTCGTTCAACGGGCTTCTTGACGAGTCGATCGCGAAAGCGCGCGGGGGTGTGGTCTTTGTCAACGGCATCGAGGCACTCTCTCCCTCTGCGATGGAGCACTGCCTTGCGACGGCCCTCGGGCTCGATGCCTCCCAGGATGCGCCGCGCGCTCGCCTCGTTCTTTCGACGACGCTTTCCGCCGATGACCTGAAGGTTTCCTCGGCCTACAGCAAAATGCCCATCTGTGCCCGCGTCCCCTCACTCAAGGAGCGGACCCCCGAGGAGCGCGAGGATCTCATCTTGAGCTTCCTGCGCAGCGAGGGGTGCCGAATCGGTTCTGATGTGAAGATCAGCCGCGGCGCATACCGTTGCCTCGTGAACGCGGACTTTTCCGATAACATCGCCGGCTTGCGCGCCTGCGTGACGAACTGCTGCGCCAAAGCGTTCCTCAATCGCGAGGGCGACTACGTCGTCGTTCGCCCGTATCTTCTTCCCAGCGGGCTCCTCTCCTCCGCGCAGATCGATCAACAGCCCGACGATGGCGTTCTGATCGACGCGTCTCTGGATGCCGCCGAGAGCACAGGGCCGGTCGAGCAGGCGCTCGATGCCCTGTGCTCCCTCGATGAGCGATTCTGCGCCGGGGAGCTCTCTGTCTCCGAGCTTGTCTCGCAAGCTGTCTCCGCTGTGCGCGGCGTTGAGGATCACTTGATCTTCGACCACGGCGTCGCCTCCTCGAGGTCGCGCGCCTTCGAGCGCGTCGTGGGCGCGGTCCTTGCCGACGCAGGCTCTTCTTATGGCATCGAGCTTTCGAGGAAGGTCGCTTTTCTACTGGCCCAGGAGATTTGCCTGCAGTTGTGGCCGGGTATCGGCCTGGCTAAGCGAAAGTCTGCCTGTGCGGAGCAAATCTCCCATCTCCTCGGTGCCGTGACCTCCGAATTGCCGTTTGCCTCGAGTGTCTCCGATCAGGTCGCCGCAGACGTGGAAGGGGCGCTGGGAATCTCGCTCGATCACTTCACGAAGACGCTTCTTACGCTGTGCGTCGCATCGGAGTCTCGCGATGCGAAGGCCCTTCGGACGCTCTGCGTCATCTTGTCCCACGGCTACTCAACGGCGACGAGCATCGCCGACGCGGCGAACCGTATGCTCGGCATGCATGTGTACGAGGCTGTCGACATGCCCTACGACCAGCAGCTGAAGGACATCGTCGGTCCGCTCCAGCGCCTCGTCGACCGCCATTCCTACTGCACCGGGGTCGTGTTCCTCGTCGACATGGGCTCCTTGGAGGAGGCCTATAAGGCCCTCGAGAACGTTACCGACTCCACTATCGGCGTGGTGAACAACGTCTCTACCGGTCTTGCGCTCGAGATCGGGGTCGGGCTGCTCGGCGGCAAGTCCATCGCCGAGGTTCTTGGCGATGCGACCGCCGCGTGCGTGACGCACTGCAAGGTGATCGAGCGCGTCAACCGTGAGGACGCCATCGTCTTCTGCTCCGAGTCCGGGGTCGACGCCGCGGAGAGGATACGCCAGCTCGTCTCGCAGAGCCTCCCGCGCACCATAGGCGCGCGCCTGCTCACGAGGCCCTTCAAGCAGCTCGTCGCGAACGGGTCGAACGACGCCGTTTTCTCCGAGCACCGCGTCTGCGCCGTCATCGGCACGGGAGACCCCGGGGTCGCCTCCGTCCCCTTCGTCGCCCTCGAGGACATCATGTCGACGGCGTCCGCCTCTAAGGTTGATGCCGTGTTCGGCAGGTGGCTTGACGCTTCCGAGCTCTCTTCTTTCCACGAGAAGCTGCTCTCGAACATGACGCTGCAGAACGTCATCCGCTCCATCACCATCCTCGACCCGGAGCGGCTATTCCATGAGATCGAGAGCGCCGTGCACGAGCTTCAGCGCAGGACAGGCGAGAAGATCGGCAGCAACGCCATCATTGGGCTCTACGTTCACCTCTGCTGTCTCGTCGAGCGCCTTGTTACCAGAAACCCCATTGAGACCTACGTTGGCCAGGACCGCTTCGAGGAGGAACGCGCCGATTTCATCGAGTCCTTCAGGCAGAGCTTCTCGAGCATCTCGACGCGCTATCGCGTAGAGGTTCCCGTAAGCGAGATCGCATATGTCTTCGACTACATAAGCGTGAGCGCCGCCCCGGCGCGAGAAGAGCGCCTCGGCTCCTCGGACCTCCTGCTCGACGAGTGACCTTCCCCGCGCCGCCGCAAGCTGACCGCGCGTCCTCAATAATCCGATAACCCCTTGCCCGGCGCGAATCCGGATAGCGCCGAGGCAGTACCGAACGCAAAACTTCATTTGATAGGAGCAAACATGAGTGTTGTTATGGCACGAATCGACAATCGCCTGCTTCACGGCATCATCGTGACGCAGTGGGCCCCGGTGTCGGGCGCGACCCGAGTCATGGTCATCGACGACAAGGTCGCCGGCGACGAGGTCCTGAAGTCCACCATGAGGATGGCGCGCCCCGCGGGCATGGCCGTTTCGATCATCTCCGAGCAGACCGCGCTCAAGAACTTCGCCGCGGGCAAGTACGACCGCGAGAAGGTCTTCGTCATCGCCAAGGAGCCCGAGACGATGCTTCGCCTGGTCGAGTCGGGCGTCGAGCTCCCGTCGCTGGTCGTCGGCGGCTCGCTCGTCAAGGAGGACGGCATCCAGCTCACCCAGCGCGCCTACGCCTCCGCCGAGAACGTCCAGAGCTACAAGGCGCTCATCGCCCGTGGCGTCAAGGTGACGGCCCAGTTCGTGCCCGCCGACAAGCCCGTCTCCGTCGCAGACCTCATCTAAGGGGGAAATATGGTCAACTTCACTATCCTGCAGGTCGTCCTTTTGACCCTGCTGGCCTTCATCAAGCACGTGGACTACTACGGCATCCCGATGATCTTCGTCAATTACGCCGTTTTCTGGGGCCTCATCACCGGAGTCGTCATGGGCGACTGGAAGACCGGCCTTGTCATCGGCGGCACCATTCAGCTCATGCAGCTCGGCGTCGCGGGCTTCGGCGGCTCCTCCATTCCCGACTACGGCACGATGGCCATCATCGCCACCGCCTACGGCGTGACCCTGGGCTCCGACACGGGCCTCGCCATCGGCCTGCCGGTCGGCATGCTCGGCATCCAGCTCGACGTCGTCGCCAAGATCCTCAACGGCTTTGTCGTCGAGAAGTCCCAGAAGTTCTGCAACGAGGGTAAGTTCAATCAGATGAACGCCATCCTGTGGGTCTGCCCCGCGCTCTTCGGCCTGTGCGCCGCCCTGCCCGTCTTTGTCTCCGTGACGCTCGGCCAGCCCGCCGTCAACTGGCTCCTCGAGGTCATGCCCCAGTGGTTCCTCTCCGGCCTCACCCTCGCCGGCAAGATGCTCCCGGCCGTCGGTATCGCCATGCTGCTCCGCTACATGCCAACCGCCAAGTACTTCCAGTACCTGCTCGCCGGCTTCTTCCTCTCGGCCTTCCTGAACGTGCCCATCATCGGCGCCGCCATCGTCGGCGTTGCCCTCGCGATTGCGTTCTACCAGCGTGCCGAGAGGGACACCGAGCTCGCCGCCCACGCTTCCGCAGACGCCTTCATCGGAGAGGATGAGTAACCATGGAAAACGAGAACATCACCGCCGTCGCCGAGGGCAAGCCCTCCGGCTACAAGGTCACCAAGAAGGACCTGCGCAACGCGAACTGGCGCTGGCTCATGAGCGTGTGCACCTTCAACTACCAGACCCAGCAGGGCGCCTCAGTCGCCTACGCCCTCTCGCCGGTCCTGAGGAAGATCTACACGAACGACGAGGACTATAAGCAAGCGCTCAACAACCACTTCCGCTACTACAACACCCAGCCTTGGCTCGCCGCCATCATCCTTGGCGCCTGCGTGGCCATGGAGGAGCGCGACGGCCTAGCGGCGGCGGACGCCGTCCAAGACCTGAAGATCGGCACCATGGGACCGCTCGCCGGCGTCGGCGACTCCCTGCTCATGACCATGATCCCGACCATCATGGGCTCCATCGCCGCCTACATGGCCATCGAGGGCAACCCCGTGGGAGCCGGCATCTGGTTCGCGCTCATCCTGGCCATCTTCTGGGTCCGCATGCACGCCCTCGAGTTCGGCTACAAGCAGGGCGTGAAGCTCGTCACCGACTTCAGCGAGAAGCTTCCCAACCTCACTGCCGCCGCCTCCGTGCTCGGCCTCACCGTGGTCGGCTGCCTCATCGCCTCGGTCATCGGCGTCACCTGCCCGATTAGCTTCAGCTTCGGCGACGTCGCGATGGAGATTCAGCCGCTGCTCGACAAGATCCTGCCTGCCATGATCCCCGCCGCCATCACGGGAAGCGCGTATTACCTTCTTACCAAGAAGAACGCGAGCATGACGGCTCTCATCCTCGTGGTGATCGTCCTCGCGATGGTCGCCTCCGCCGCCGGCATCCTCGCCTAGCTTCGACCCAAGAGATTGGTGAATCAATGAGAAAGATAGTTGTGGCGAGCCATTCCCTTCTCGCCCAGGGCTTCAAGGACACCCTCGAGTTCCTTACGGGTAAGGGCGACGTCGTCAACGCCGTGTGCGCCTACGTGAACGACAACGGCGAGGGGCTCGACGCGGCGGTCGAGGCGGCTCTTTCGGGCACTGACGAGGTTGTCGTCCTCACCGACGCGTTCGGCGGCAGCGTGAACCAGCGCTTCTCCCGCTTCGCCTCCGACCGGATCCACGTAATCGCGGGTGTCAACCTCCCGCTCGCCATGACGGTCGCGCTCGCGCGCCCCGACGAGAAACTCGACTTCGACGCCCTCGTCAACGAGGCGCGCCAGCAGATCATCTACGTGAACGGTGCCAGTTCCGCCGAGCGCGACGACGACGAATAGAGGAGGTCGACGATGAGAGAGTTCCTTAAGGACGTGTGGATGCACGGCGGTGAGGAAAGCCGCGCCATCACCCCCGAGAACATCACGGGCGAGAAGGGCCGCGCCGCCATGTCGGCCAGCCACCTCGGCGTCGGCCGCAAGGGCTCGTGCTGCGTGCCCCTTGAGTCCGGCGAGACCATCACGCTCGCGGACATCGAGGGCCCCGGCATCATCCGCCACATCTGGATGACCGTCCCCGACAAGACCGCCGCTGGCAGCTTCGTCATGCGTGACCTCGTGCTGCGCTTCTACTGGGACGACGAGGAGACCCCCTCGGTCGAGTGCCCTGTCGGCGACTTCTTCTGCAACGGCTTCGGTGAGCGCGCCATCGTCAACTCGATGCCCATCTGCGTGAACCCGACGGGCGGCATGAACTGCTACTTCGAGATGCCCTTCAGGAAGCACGCCAAGGTCACGCTTACGAGCGAGCACCCCGGGTTCATTAAGTACATCTTCTACACGTTCAACTACGCGCTCACCGACGTGCCGGACGACGCCATGTACTTCCACGCCCGCTTTAACCGCGAGCGCAGCACCCGCAGGGGCGTCGACTACACCGTGCTCGACGGCGTGCGCGGCAAGGGCTACTACGTCGGCACCTACATGGCCCTGTGCGCCCTGGAGCGCTATTGGTGGGGCGAGGGCGAGATGAAGTTCTTCCTCGACGGCGACGAGGAGTTCCCCACGGTCACCTCGACGGGAGCCGAGGACTACTTCGGCGGTGCCTGGGCCTTCCTCGACAGGCCGCCCCACGCGCTGCCCGAGGCGCAGTGCTTCAACACGCTGTTCGCCGGCTACCCGTACCGCTCGACGCGCGACGCCACGCGCGACCGCTTCAGCGCGGGCAAGCCGAACCCGAATCCGATGCTCGCGACTAACGACGACGCGCTGCCCAGGCACGGCCTCTACAGGTGGCACCTTCCCGACCCGATCTCGTTCAAGGAGGACCTGCGCGTGACGTTCCAGGACCTCGGCAACGACGACATCAAGCTCTACGAGCGCGAGGACGACATCTCCACCGTCGCCTACTGGTACCAAAGCGAGCCGCACGCCGTGCTCGCCCCGTTTGCCGCGAGGCAGGACCGCGTGCCCAGGTAGGGTCGCCTCGAAACAAGCCAACGTTATGGGCGCCCGCGGTTGACCATGACTGCGGGCGTCCCTTTGTAAGGAGGATCACATGAGCGAAAAGCAAATGAGGCTCGGCGCCCTCGAAGCCGGCGGGACCAAGATGGTCTGTGCCGTGGTGTCCGGCGACGGCGAGGTCCTCGACCGTATGGAGACCCCGACGCTTACGCCCGCCGAGACCGTCCCGCAGATGATCGAGTGGTTCACCGCCCGCGATGTGGACGCGTTGGGCATCGGCGCCTTCGGCCCGACCTGCGTCGACCCCAACGACGAGCGCTACGGCTCCATCCTCCAGACGCCCAAGCTCGCGTGGCGAGGCCATGGTCTTCGCGCCGCGTTCGCCGACGACCTCGGGATTCCGGTGGCCTACGACACGGACGTTAACGTTGCCTGCCTCGGCGAAGTGGTCTTCGGCTGCTGCAAGGGGCTCGAGGACGCCGTCTACGTGACCATCGGCACCGGCGTGGGCGCGGGCGTCATGTGCGCGGGCAGACTCCTTCACGGCATGCTGCACCCCGAGGCCGGTCACATGCTGGTAAGGACCCGTCCCACCGAGGAGGGACGCTGCGTCTGCCCGAGCCACGCGAGCTGTCTCGAGGGGCTCGCCTCCGGCCCCGCCATCGCCGCGCGCTGGGGAAAGCCCGCGGCCGAGCTCGCGGACAACGATGAGGTGTGGGCGCTCGAGGGGGATTATCTGGGGCAGATGTGCGCGAACCTCGTGCTCATGTACTCGCCTCGCCGCATCGTCCTCGGCGGCGGCGTGATGCACCAGGAGCAGCTCTACGGCATCGTCCGCAAGAAGACCCTCGAATATCTGGGTGGCTACATCCAGACCGCCGAGCTTAAGGACATGGAGAGCTACATCTGCGCCCCGGGCTGCGGCGGCGACCAAGGAATCCTCGGCGCGGCCGAGCTGGCAAGAAGGGCGCTCGCGTAACTTGCGCTCTCTCCGCCATACAACGCGTTAAGAAAAGACGAGCGCTTCTTGCCAATTGAGCGGCAAGAAGTGCTCGTCTTTTGCATTTGTTTTTGGGGCAGGACGCCCCGCCTCCGCTAGAGTCCCTGGACCGCCACACCCACGAGGTTTGGACCGGTGTGGACAAGAAGCGCGGGGCTGATGTCGGAGCGGACGACCTCCACCGCGTTGGCCACGCGCTCGCACAGGGCCTGCTCCATGCGGTCGTAGAGGTCGGCGTGGGCCGAGGTGCGGCTCGCGGCAAAGCGCACCTTGGGGTGCTTCTCGACGATGGCGGCGATGAGCTTGACCTCGGTGCGATGCGGTACTTGCACAGCCATTTCGTGTACGCGAGGCTGTTGGCTTTCTGGGCCACAGCAATCACCTTCCCCCTAGTATGATGACCTGAACAATCCTCATGCTAGGGGGAAGGTTTTTGTCGCGTAGCGGAAATTGGCCTCCACCCGCTGAGCGGGTGGCTTTCTATGCCGCGCGTGCCGCGCGGCACGGACTAAAGTCCATGAATAAAAACGAGGAAGGCCACGTCCGGCCTCCCTCGCAAAGGGTCTCTGATTACTCCCACTCATTGGGGACAGACTTAAATGAGTGCTCTTGAAATGCCGGCGCCTGGGGACGTTCTTTTCTGTCTGCAGTTTGGAACGTTCCTTTTCTGTCGGCAGTTTGGGACGGTCCTTAGAGCTGCAGCGCGCCATGAGCGAAGGCGAAGCGGATCATCCTGTCTTTTGAGTTCTAAGCATAAGCCCCTGTCTCTGAGCAATGACCGGTTCGCATTTGTGCGTATTTGCGTGCGTGGGATTGCGTGAATATGCGTATAGATGCGCCGTTTACGGGACAAAAATGACCGTTTAGCGGTGAGATACGCAAAAACGCGCACAGACGCGCGTGTTTTTGCGAATATAGAGCTATCCGAAATGCAAGACGTTCTATGACACAGGAGGCACATATGGTAGATTCCAAGCAGGCTCCACTCGACTCCGCGGCAGCCGCAAAAGCAGCGTTCGCTTCGGTCCAGGACAAGCCATTCCCCGATGATATCTTTACGGCTCCCGAGCTTCGTTGGGCTGTGATCGGGTGCGGCGTTATCGCCAACCAGATGGCCCAGTCTCTCGCTCTTGCCGGCCGCAAGCTTGCGGGCGTCGCCAACCGTACGCTGTCCAAGGCTCAGGCTTTTGCTGAGCAGTATGGCATCGAGAAGGTCTATGAATCGGTTGAGGACCTCTACGCCGATCCGGGCATCGACGCCGTCTATATCACCACGCCGCACAACACGCATATCACCTATCTGCGTGACGCGCTGGCCGCCGGCAAGCACGTGCTCTGCGAGAAAGCCATTACCCTCAATTCCGCTGAGCTCGACGAGGCGCGTGCCATCGCCGACGAGCACAACGTCGTCCTCATGGACGCCACCACGGTGCTTCATATGCCCTTGTATCAAGAGCTGCGCCGTCGCATGGATGCCGGCGAGTTTGGTCGCATGAACCTCGCCCAGCTCAACTTTGGTAGCTACAAGGAGTACGGCGATCTGACCAATCGCTTCTACAACCGCAACCTTGCTGGCGGTGCCATGCTCGACATTGGCGTGTATGCCCTGTCCGTCATGCGTCTCTTTATGGCAAGCCAGCCCATTGAGGTCGTTTCGTTGGGCAACACCTGTGAGACCGGTGTTGACGTTGCGGGCGGCATCGTCTGCCGTAATGCCGAGCAGCAGCTGGGTGTTGTGAGCCTCACGCTCCACTCCAAGCAACCCAAGCGCTCGATTATTAGCTTCGATAAGTGCTATATCGAGGTCAACGAGTATCCGCGCGCCGATCACGCGACTATCGTGTGGACTGCGGACGGCCACCGCGAGGAGGTCCACGCCGGCACCGAGGCTTACGCCCTTTGCTATGAGATGGCCGATCTTGAGAAGGCCGTTGCCGGCGACGACTCTAAGCGTGAGCTTCTGGGCTATGCTTCTGATGTTATGGAGCTGATGACCAAGCTACGCGCCGACTGGGGAGTCGTGTACCCCGAGGAGGAGTAAGCGATGCTAGCGGAAGATAGGCTCAACGCGATCGTGTCGATGGTTCAGCAGACCGGCTCGGTTACCGTGCCGGAGCTTGCCGAAGCCCTGGGCGTGACGGCGTCTACCATTCGGCGCGACCTGCAGACGCTCGACCGAGCACACCGTATCGCCAAGGTGCACGGAGGCGCGACAAGTCTGGAGCGCGCGCACGTGACGCGCGACCTAACGCTTAATGAGCGCAGCGACCTCCATAACGACGACAAGGAGCGTATCTGCGCCCGTGCGGCGGCACTTGTGGAGCCCGAGAGCTTTGTATACATCGACTCGGGTTCGACGACGCTCAGGCTCATCGAGCATCTTCCACACCTTGAAGATGTCACCTATGTGACCGATTCCGTGCTCCATGCTCAACGCCTTGCTTTGCGCGGCATGCGTACCGTGGTGCTGGGTGGCGAGCTCAAACCCGAGACCGAGGCGCTCGTTGGCCCCGATGCCTTGGCAACCTTAGACCGCTACAACTTCAACTGTGGCTTTTGGGGCTCTAACGGCATTGCCGCCGAGCAGGGCTTCACGGCGCCCGATATCGAGGAGGCGCAAGTAAAGCGTATCTCGATGCGCCATACGGCCAAGCGCTTCGTAATCTCGGACGCCAGTAAATTTGGCATGGTGGCGCCCGTCAAGTTCGCGGACTTCCGCGACGCGACGATCATCACCGCGGGCGAGGTCCCCGCCAAGTACCGGGCAATGGACAACGTCGTCACGGTCTAGCGGCGGGGCAAGGTCAAAACCATTTAGTTTTCTCAATAGAAAAGCGGCAACGTCCATCACGGACGTTGCCGCTTTCGTCGTCTACTGGTTCTGTCTAAGTCTGTAACAACTGGACCGTTAAAAGTGGGATAGGTGTTACAGATTGAGATGCTTCCGAACCGCGCCGTCCCTTTGTCTCAATCTGTAACATCTGGGATCGATTTTGCCGAGTTACTGTTACAGATTGAGATTTTCCCTTAAGGGGGATTCGAATGTCTCGATCTGTAACAGATAGACCGGAAAATGGGTTCTAACTGTTACAGATCGAGACGTTTTGGGACCGCGGCTGAGCCATTGCGGCAAAACCACCATAAAGGTGCTTGTCCCCTTTGTGGTGGTTTAGGGCTCCCAGGGGCAAGGGGCTTCGATGTGGATGTGCTCGCCGGTTACGGGATGCGTAAAGGACACGCTGTGGGCGTGGAGCATCAGGCCGCAGGGGCGCGGCGTTCCGTACAGGTCGTCGCCAACCAGGGGATGATGCTCGCTGGCCAGGTGCACGCGGATCTGGTGCTTGCGGCCGGTGAGCAGCTCGACATCGATATACGAGCGCGTAGGCAGGCCACGACGGCTCTTAAGACGCTTGAGTACCTTCACGCGCGTTTGAGACGGCTTGCCGCTGGCGCCGACACGCATCTTTCGACTGTCGTGTCGGTCGCGGGCGATGGGTTTGTCGATGAGCTTTTCGTTCCAGTCGATCTTGCCCTCGGCGAGCGCCAGGTAGTGCTTTTCGAAAGCGTGGTCGATGATCATCTGGTCAAAGGCGGGCTGCGTCTGCTTGTCGAGTGAGAACAGCACCACGCCGGTGGTGTCACGGTCCAGGCGATTGAGCGGCTGCATGTCGGTCGCGGCAAAGCCGTCGCCCATCGCCAGCAGCAGGTCGCTGGCGTAGTCGGTAAGTGTGCGCTCGCCGGTGCCGTCACCGTGGACGATCATGCCGGCGGGCTTGTCGATGGCCATGAGCCAGGCGTCGCAGTAGAGGACTTGAGGTTCTTCGTTCACGTGTAAGCCTTTCGGTTAGCTAATTCCCACAAACATGCAGCCCGAGGTGGCGCCGCGCAGGCGGGCGGCCGGCTTGCGGCCGGCTTGAGCCGCCTCGACAGCGCGACGGACGCGAGCGACGGCACGGCCAATCTCATCGGCCTCGAGCAAGGTTCCGTCGACCATAAGACGGCGCACGCCGGCATCGAGCAGCTGCGGAACTTGCGGCGTGAGGTCGATGGGGTAGGCGTCGTACAGGCGTGAGCGGCCGTGGATGTCGGTACGCACCGGCATGACCTTGCCGTCGATATTCTTGAGCGAGAGCTTGCGGGCACGCAGGCGGCAGTTGGCACAATCGTGGATGCAGCCGTTGGCAACCTGCAGAATGCAATGCTCGCTTGTCATGACGCGCGGGCGGCCAAAGACGGTGATGCCCAGAGCCGCGGGCGCGGCGGTGCCGAGCGAGATAATCTCGTCGAGCGTGATCTCGGGCGAGAGCCAAAACGCACCGGCTCCGCGCTCGGCAAGCGCCTCCATGCAGGGCGTGTTGTGCACCGGCAGGCAAGAGCGAATCTCGGCCGTGGCGCCAACCTGGGCGGCCAGGGCAAGCTCAGAGATGTTGCCAATAGCGACCGTGGCGCCGGCAACAACCCATGGGTCAACGCGGACGTGGTCAACGGCGCGGCAGACCTCATCGAGCACGGGTACGATGCCCTGCTCAAACGTATCGGCGGGGGAGAGCTTGGCCGCATCGAGCGCGTCGGTGGTCATGTAGATGCGCGTTGCACCCTCCGCCCGCGCTGCCTCGGCGGCCTCGAGCGAGGTGACGGTGGCGCAGATCTGCGGCTCGTCGCGGTAGTGCTCGGGCGCGGGGCGGGAATCACTGGTGACAATCGCCGGCAGCTCGAGCGTTTTCGCGCGCTCCGCGTACGGCGCCAGAATGGCCTCTTCCAGCGCCTTGCAAGCGGCGGCGCGCACCTTATGTACGGCGGAGAAACCCATGCCACAGCCCTCATCGAGCGCCACCTCAAAGCTCGCAGCCTCAAAGGGAGAGGAACCCATGCGGCCGACGTGCTCAACCAGATCGGACGCCTCGACCGCACGGGTCTTGGCGGCTTCGACGGTAAAGCCCGTGGCCGTGGCCGTAAGCGAAGGGTCGTCGCAGCAGGTGAGCGTAACGGTAAACGGCTCGCCCAGACGCGCCACGACGGACACATCAACAGCTCGGCGGCGCAGCACATCGCGCTTGAGCGCGGCGCCGGCGGCGTCGATGGCACGCTGACTGCGAATCACGCGGACGCGGCAGCCCTCGGGCATGCTGCGGGGTACGCGACATTCGATGACTTCACCGGCTGCGGCATCATCGGCGGCAATGGTGGTCAGGAACTGGTCAAACTCGTTATCGTGGCGAAGCTCCAGCAGGTCGCCCTTGCCCACGGGCTCAAACAGCTCAATACGGGCGATGGCGGCGCGGCGACGGCGGTCGTCGGGCTTGAGGCCGCGCACATCGCGGTTGGCCGGGCGGCTGCCCAGCACCGTGCCCACGATCTGGCCGCGGTTGTTGGAACGCTCATAGCTCATCATCTCGTCGCCCGAGGTGCCGTCCTGATAGGCGTGCGTAAAGTCGCGGTTAAAGCAGCGCTTGAGCTGGCGCTGGCGGGCGTCTTTCTCGTCCTTGGCAACGGTGGTTCCGGCCAGCATGTCATCAATCTGATGACGATACACGTCGACGATGGAATACACGTAATCGGGCGCCTTCATGCGGCCCTCGAGCTTGAGCGACGCGGCGCCGGCGTCATACAGGCGGCGAACAAGTTGTGAAGTGTTGGTGTCACGCGGGCACAGCGCGCGCTCGCGACCGGCAGGGGAGAGCGAGCGACCGTTCTCGTCGATCAGCTCGTAGGGCAAGCGGCAGGGCTGGGCGCACATGCCACGGTTGGCCGATCGTCCCGCCATGGCAAAGCTCGAAAGCAGACACAGGCCAGAGTAGCAAAAGCAGATGGCGCCATGGCTAAAGACCTCAAGGTCCACATCGGGCGCGGCATCGTGAATGGCGGCAATCTCGTCGATGGAAAGCTCGCGCGAGAGGGTCACGCGGTCGGCGCCCTGCTCGCGGCACCAAAGGGTTCCGCGGTCGTCGTGGATGTTCGCCTGGGTCGAGATATGCGTCTCGATGCCGGGCATCGTGCGCTTGACCTCAAAGAACAGGCCCCAGTCCTGGATGATGAAGGCGTCGGCGCCCAGCGTGGAGCAGCGATGGATGAGCTGCAGCGCATCGCTCATCTCGGATTCCTTGATGACGATGTTGACCGTGACGTAGACGCGCGAGCCGGCCAGATGCGCGGCGCGGCAGGCCTGCTCAAAGGCCTCGTCGGTAAAGTTGGTGGCCTTGCGGCGTGCGTTGAAGCTGCCCATGCCGCAGTAGATGGCGTCTGCCCCGGCGGCGAGCGCGGCGGCAAAGGGCTCCGGGCCTCCGGCGGGGGCCAAGAGTTCGGGTCTGCGGTTGGTGGTTCGACTGGCGGTTGCGGTCATATCCTGCCTTTCAAAATGCTCAGATACTCAAAAGTATAGTGGTGCCGTCGCGGCAGGCGATGCCCGTGCTCTAAGCGGGATAAAGTCTTCAGCAGCTTGGACTGGCTGCTTCACATGAGAACCGTTCAGCGGTCCGGGGAAACCGTTGGGCGATAAAATATTCTCGCAACGTGATAATAATCTTGCATCGCGCGGAAACCTTGAGTACTATCCCAATCAAGCGCGGTGTTCAGACCGAACTGTGCCTCCCGGTGTGAACGCCGCGCTCCCGTTCCCTTTTACTTGTAAGGAGAAAAACATGAGCAAGACCGTCGTGTCTTCCGATAACGCACCCGCAGCCATCGGCCCGTATTCCCCCGGTATCCAGACTGGCAACATGGTGTTTCTGTCCGGCCAGCTGGGCATCGATCCCGCGACCGGCAAGCTGCCCGAGGGTGTCGAGGCCCAGGCTAAGCAGTCCCTTGCTAATGTCGAGGCCCTGCTGACCGCTGCCGGCGCCACCTTTGCCGATGTCGTCAAGACCACAGTCTACCTGGCTGACATTGCCGACTTCGCTGCCGTAAACGAGATCTACGCCTCCAAGTTCGAGGCCCCGTTCCCCGCGCGCAGCGCTTTCCAGGTTGCCGCTCTTCCGGCTGGCGGTCTGGTCGAGATCGAGGTTGTCGCCGCTCTCTAAGGTGTTGGTAACAACTAAACATGACATGCAAAAAGACCCTGCAGCGCGTGCGAGCTGCAGGGTCTTTTGTCAAGCGATGCGACAAAAATGATCCGTTTCCCTTCGTCCCCAAGGGATCACGTTTAGCCCTCCTTGCGAACTTTTTGCAGGTAGCGGTAGACGCTGGGCTCCGAGATGCCCAGCGCGGTGGCGGCGCAGGCCACGGCGCCCTTGAGCATAAACACGCCGTTGCCGTTGAGGTGGCGAATGACGTCCACGCGGTCGCTCTGGCCAAGCGACGCTACATCCAGCCCGCGCGCGCTCAGCAACTCGGCAATGCTGCGGTCGATGAGCTCCTGTGTGGACTCCGAAAGGCTTTCGACCTCGATAGGGGCGGGCTCCGTGCGCGTCGGCGCCGCGTCGAAGCAGGCCATGAGCTGCTGTGCCATGGCGTTGATGGAGCGCACGGTCGAGAGATCGGTGTTGACGCAGAGCATGCCGACGATCTCTTTATCCTCGCGGATAAAGTACGTCGCTGACTCCAACGTCTTGCCACCGGCACCGCGCCCCTCATAGCCCGTAATAAACGGCAGGTCGCGATACTTTGGGTCGTGCATGATCTTGAGCGCCAGATCGGTGGCGGGACCGCCGACCTTACGGCCGCTCACGATGCCGTTGCGAATATCGACGATGGCGTGGTCGGGATCCGAGAAATCGTGCAGCACGATCTCGCTGTTTTTGCCGAGTATCTGCTCCAGGAAATCGACCATCGGCAAAAAGCGACGTACGGTCTCGTTCACGGGCAACTCCTTTGGGTGAAAGCGGAAGTTTCATAACAATTTTTTCTCATGGTAACACGCTGCTCATCATCTCGTATATCCGCAGGTACATGACGTAATGCAGACGAACGGTATGATTTTGGCGGTAAACGGTTGACCAAAAGAAAAGTTAGATGCTATTTTGACCAGACACTTTCCTGACCTGCGGAAATGCATTATCTCAGCTGAAGAATAGTCTGATAACAAAAAATTATTATTGAGAATGAGAATCATCTTTAATACGATATGCAACGAAGGCACAACCTCAACCCCGCACTGCGTCACAATAGGGCGTTAGATGCGAAAACAACTATTTCGAGGATTGGTGGTCAAATGACCCAGGAGACGGTTACGAACGGCACTGAAGCCCTGTTCACTCGTGAAGGCATGCCTCCCGTTAAGGAAATGATCCCGTGTGCCCTTCAGCACGTACTGGCATCGTTTGCCGGCATCATCACCCCGGCTGTCATCATGGCCGGCGTCTACGGCTTTAATAGCCAGCAGAGCACCGACATCATCCAGGTCGCGCTCATTCTTTCGGCGATCGACACGGCCCTTCAGGCCTTTGCCCCCTTCCGTCGCATCGGCGGCGGCCTGCCCATCGTCATGGGCGTTTCGTTCGCGTTCCTCCCGGCCCTGCAGGCCATGGGCGCCTCGGGCTTTAGCTTTGGCGCGCTGTTGGGCGGCGAGATTGTCGGCGGTGCCGTCGCGGTCCTCTTTGGTCTGGCCTACAGCAAGATTAAGTGGCTGTTCCCACCCGTCGTGACCGGTACGGTCATCTTCTCCATCGGCGTTTCGCTGTATCCCACGGCCGTCAAGTATATGGCCGGCGGTATGGGTACGCCACTGTGGGGCACACCGCAGGCCTGGTGCGTCGCTCTTATCACCTTCGCCGTGGTCTTTGCGCTCGCCAACTTTGGCAAGGGCACGCTCAAGCTGGGATCCGTGTTCTTTGGCATGATCGTTGGCATGATCGTCTCCATCCCCTTTGGCATGATCGACTTCTCAAGCGTCGCCACCGCTCAGGTCTTCGCCCTTCCCAAGCTCATGCCCTATGCGCTCGAGTTTGATCCCGAGGTCTGCATTACCCTCGCCGTCGTGTTCCCCATGGTTGCCATCCAGGTTATCGGCGACGTCTCCGCCGCCTGCCTGGGCTCCATCGACCGTATGCCCACCGAGCGCGAGCTCTCCGGCGCTATCGTGTCCCAGGGCCTCACCTCTATGGTCGGCGGCCTGCTGGGCGGTCTTCCCACCAGCGCCCTTGGCCAGAACGTGGGCATCATCTGCTCCAACAAGGTCGTCAACAAGTGGGTCTTTGTGATCATCGCGGCCGTCTTTGCCATCGCCGGTCTGTTCCCGCAGCTCTCTGCCGTCCTTTCCGCTATCCCGCAGCCCGTCATCGGCGGCGCGACCGTCGGCGTCTTTGGCACCATTACCATGAACGGCGTGCGCATGTTCACCCGCGAGGGCCTCACGCAGCGCACTACCACCATCGTCGGTACCTCCGTCGTCTTTGGCCTGGGTATCTGGATGGCCAGCGGTTGCCTTGCCGGCGAGGGTATGCCCGCCTGGGTGTCCACCGTCATCGGCTCCAATGCCGTAACCCCCACCGCCATCATGGCCATCGTCCTTAACCTGATTCTTCCGCAGACGCCGGTCGTGGCTCAGCACATCGATGCTGCCAAGGACGCTGCCGTGGATCTGGTCTTGCCCGAGAGCAAGAAGTAACCAATTCGGTGCTATTCGTCGGCGGACGCATCGCCTCGTCCGCCGACGTCATGCGGCGTCAAGCCGCACTTCAAAGGGTTTGTCCCTTTGGTGAAGCGTTGACGGGAGAGGGCCCGTTTCCGGTGTAGGCCGGCGCTTCGCACTCCGCCATGTCAGAGGTGTCAAACCCCGCCTCTGATGTTGAAGGGAGCATTCATGCTTCTGGTCGCTAACGGTTCCGTTTTTACCCGCAACGCTCAGACCCCGTTCATTCCCAACGGTGCGGTCGCCATTGACGGAGATACGATCGTCGAAGTGGGCCCCGAGTGCGAGCTCAAGGCCAAGTACCCGGATGCCGAGTACGTCGACGCCCAGGGCAACCTCATCATGCCCGGACTCATTAACTGCCACACCCACATCTACTCGGGTCTGGCTCGCGGCCTTGCCATTAAGGGCTGCAACCCCACCAACTTCCTGGAGAATCTTGAGCAGCAGTGGTGGAAGATCGACGACAACCTGACGCTCGACGGCACCAAGGCCAGCGCCTATGCCACGATTCTGGACTCCATCCGCGATGGCGTCACCACGATCTTCGATCACCACGCGAGCTTCTGCGAGATTCCGGGCAGCCTCTTTGCCATTAAGGATGCCGCGCAGGAGCTGGGCATGCGTTCGTGCCTGTGCTACGAGGTCTCCGACCGCCGCGGTCAGGAAAAATGCGACCAGGCCATTGCCGAGAACGCCGAATTTGCCCAGTGGGCCGCCAAGGAGCGTCGCGATAACGACAACCACATGATCGCCGCCATGTTTGGCGGTCACGCCACCTTTACGCTTTCGGACGAGACCATGGACAAGATGGCCGAGGCCAACAACGGCCTGACCGGCTTCCACATCCATGTGTGCGAGGGCATGAATGACGTGTGGGACTCCCGCCTCAACCGCGGCGGCATCAGCCCCGTCGAGCGCTTGCTGCAGCATAACCTTCTGGGTCCCGACACCATGCTCGGCCACTGCATCCACGTGACGCCTGCCGAGATGGATATCGTCAAGGAGTCTGGCACCTGGCTCGTCAACAACCCCGAATCCAATATGGGCAACGCCGTGGGCTGCGCCCCCGTGCTCGAGTTCTTCCGCCGCGGCATCCCCGTGTGCATGGGCACCGACGCCTACACCCACGATATGCTCGAGAGCCTCAAGGTCTTCCTGATCATTCAGCGCCACAACGCCGCCATGCCCAACGTGGGCTGGTGCGAGGCCATGACGATGCTCTTTGAGAACAACGCCAAGATGGCGAGCAAGTACTTCGATCGCAAGCTCGGCGTGCTCGAGGCCGGCGCTGCCGCCGACGTCATCGTTATGGACTACAAGCCCTTTACGCCGCTGAGCGAGGAGAACATCGACGGCCACATGCTCTTTGGCATGATGGGTAAAAACTGCCGTACCACCATCATCAATGGCCGCGTCCTGTACAAGGATCGCGAGTTTGTCGGTATCGATGAGGACAAGATCAACGCGTGGACCATGGCTGAGTCCAAAAAGCTCTGGAGCACGCTCAACGATCGCGCCTACTAGTTACAAGTAGATTCACGCGCGCCGGATGTTTCGCCGCATCCGACGCGCGTATAGGCGACCTCCGCGGGGTCGCCGGCGCTGTGCTAGCGCTACACCGTATTTGCGCCCGCCGCGCGGTCTCGCCGGGCGTTACAGAGAGGAACTCACTATGAGCGACATCATGAGGCCGATCCCGTTTTCGCAGCTGATGAACTGGATCATCGAGGAGCATAAGACCCAGGACGCCATCTTTGGCGTGCGCAAGATGGTCACGACCAACCAGGAGGGCGCGCTTCCCATTTTTGACGAGCGCATCGAGACCCCGTTTGGCCCGGCTGCCGGCCCCAACACGCAGCTTGCCCAGAACATCGTGGCATCCTACGTGGCCGGTTCTCGTTTCTTTGAGCTCAAGACCGTCCAGGTTATGGACGGCGAGGAGCTCTCCAAGTGTGTGAACAAGCCCTGCATCGTGGCTCAGGACGAGTGCTACAACTGCGAATGGTCGACCGAGCTCGAGGTTCCGCAGGCCTTTGCCGAGTACGTGAAGGCATGGTTTGCCTGCCACCTGATCGCTCGCGAGTACGGTCTGGGCAGCCCGGACGGCTTTGTCTTCAACATGTCCGTGGGTTATGACCTCGAGGGTATTAAGAGCCCCAAGGTCGACGCCTACATCGAGGGTATGAAGGACGCCAGCGGCTCTGACGTCTGGAATGAGTGCCGCGCATGGGCGCTCGCCAACCTGGACAAGTTTGAGCATGTCGACGCCGCGTTTGTCGAGTCCATCCCGGCGCGCGTCTCCAACTCTATCACCGAGTCTACCCTGCACGGTTGCCCGCCAGCGGAGATCGAGCGCATCGCGACCTATCTGATCACCGAGAAGGGCCTCAACACCTACATCAAGTGCAACCCCACGCTGCTGGGCTATGAGTTTGCCCGCCAGCGCCTCAACGAGCTGGGCTTTGACTACATCGTCTTCGATGACACGCACTTCCGCGAGGACCTGCAGTGGGCCGACGCCGTGCCCATGTTCGAGCGCCTGATTGCCCTGTGCGCCGAGCGCGGCCTGGAGTTTGGCGTCAAGCTGACCAACACGTTCCCCGTCGACGTGACGAGGAACGAGCTGCCCTCCACCGAGATGTACATGTCCGGTCGTTCGCTGTTCTCGCTGACCATCGAGGCCGCCCGCCGCATTACCGAGCAGTTCGATGGCAAGCTGCGCATCAGCTACTCCGGCGGTGCCACGGTCTACAACATCCGTGCCCTGTATGACGCCGGCATTTGGCCCGTTACCCTGGCGACTGACGTGCTCAAGCCCGGTGGCTACGAGCGCTTTAGCCAGATGGCCGGCGAGTTTGCCGACCTGGACGGCAAGCCGTTCGCGGGCGTCTCGCTCGAGGCCGTGACTGCGATCCAGACCGACTCGCTCACCAACCCGCTCTACAAGAAGCCGCTGCGCCCGCTGCCCGACCGCAAGGTCGCCGGCAAAAGCCCGCTTTCCGACTGCTTTACCACGCCGTGCCGCACGAGCTGCCCCATCCAGCAGGATATTCCCGCCTACCTGGCGGCTGTTGACGAGGGTCGCTACGAGGACGCGTTCAACATCATCATCGAGCGCAACGCCCTGCCGTTCATTACCGGCACCATCTGCCCGCATCCCTGCGGCCGTGCCTGCGAGCGTGCATTCTACGAGCCCGAGGGCGCCCAGATTCGCGCCAGCAAGCTCAAGGCCGCCCGCGAGGCCATGACCGCCGTGCTGCCCAAGCTGCGCGCCCAGGCCATCGCCAACGACGGCGAGCGCAACGTTGCCGTTATCGGCGGCGGCCCGGCCGGCCTGGCGACGGCGTTCTTCCTGACGCGCGCCGGCGTGCCCGTCACCATCTTCGAGGCCCGCGACTCGCTCGGCGGCGTGGTCCGTCACGTGATCCCCGAGTTCCGTATTGCCAGCGACGATATCTCCCACGACGCCGAGCTTTGCCTGGCCTTTGGTGCCAAGGTTCAGCTCAACGCCCGCGTGGAGTCCATTGACGAGCTCAAGGCCCAGGGCTTTACCGACGTGGTCGTGGCCACCGGTGCCTGGATGCCCGGCTCTGCGGGCCTGGGCGAGGGTGCCGAGCTCGACGTGCTGGAGTTCCTCGAGGCCGCCAAGAAGGGCGAGAAGCTTGAGCTGGGCGAGGACGTCGTGGTCATTGGTGCCGGCAACACCGCCATGGACGCCGCCCGCGTGGCCAAGCGCCTGGCAGGCGTGAAGAACGTGCGCCTGGTGTATCGCCGCACCAAGAAGCAGATGCCCGCCGACGAGGAAGAGCTCGATCTTGCTCTTGCTGACGGCGTTGAGTTCTGCGAGCTGCTGGCGCCCAAGGTACTCAACGGCGCCGTGCTGACCTGCGACGTTATGGAGCTTGGCGAGCCGGATGCAAGCGGTCGTCGCAGCCCCGTCGCCACGGGCGAGACCGTCGAGCTTTCCGCCACCACGGTGATTTGCGCCGTGGGCGAGGGCATCGATGCCAGCCTGTACGATGCCGCGGGCGTCGAGCACGACCGTCGCGGCCGCCTTGCCGCCACCTCCACCGGCGTCGAGGGCATTTGGGCTGCCGGTGACTGCCGCCGCGGTCCTGCCACCGTGGTCGAGGCTATCGCCGACGCCGCCGAGGTCGCCCGTGCCATTGCCGGCGTGGACTTTAACAAGTACGCCGACTGCAACGAGCAGGCCGGTCGCGAGGACACCTGCTACGAGCGCAAGGGGTCGCTATGCCGCGACAAGCGCAACTGCACCAAGACCCGCTGCCTGGGCTGCGGCTCGGTGTGCGAGGTCTGCTGCGACGTGTGCCCCAACCGCGCCAACGTGGCAATTAAGGTGCCGGGCCTGGCCAAGCATCAGGTGGTACATGTCGACGGCATGTGCAACGAGTGCGGCAACTGCGCCGTGTTCTGCCCCTACCAGGAGGGTCGTCCCTATAAGGACAAGCTCACCCTGTTCTGGAGCGAGCAGGACATGGAGAACTCCGAGAACGAGGGCTTCCTGGCTGTGGACGAGGACCACTTTAAAGTCCGCGTCGCCGGCACGGTCCGCACCGTCTCGGTCGATGCCGTCAACACCGGTCTTCCCGAGGCCGTCCGCCTGACCATCAGGGCCGTGCGCGACAACTATTCGTACCTTCTTAAGAAATAGGCGAGTCTCTTATGGCCAAATCCATTCAACATAACGTGGCCTACGTTGCCTGCGGAAGCGGTTGCGCCTCCGCAGGCGGCGACGCCCGCTGCAGCGAAGGCTGCATTGGCTGTGGCGCCTGCGTCACGGCCTGCCCCCACGGTGCCATTGCGCTGGTCGATGGCATCGCCCGCGTGGATCGCTCCAAGTGCACGGGCTGTGGCCTGTGCGGCATGGCGTGCCCGCAGCGTGTAATTGCCTTCGTTCCCGGCTATCAGAACATCCTGGTGCGCTGCAACAATACCGATAAGGGCGCCATTGCGCGCAAGATCTGCGACACGAGCTGCATCGGTTGCGGCATGTGCGCCAAAAAGTGCCCCGCCGGCGCTATCCGCATTGAGGACAACTGCGCCCATATCGACGGCGCGGACTGCCTGTCGTGCGGCATGTGCGCTGTCGTCTGCCCGCATGGCGCCATCCACGACCGCACCGGCATCGCCGCCGGCGTGTAGAAGGGAATCACCATGGCACAGGAATTCACTTTTACCGTTAACGGCGTCGAGCGCACGACGACTCAGAACAAGCCGCTGCTCCGCTACTTGCGCGACGACCTGCACATCCATTCCGCTAAGGACGGCTGCTCCGAGGGTGCCTGCGGTACCTGCACCATCCATGTAGACGGCGCGGCCGTCAAGGCGTGCGTGCTGACCACCGCCCTTGCCGCCGGCCGCAACATCGTGACCGTCGAGGGCCTGCCCGAGGACGTGCGCGAGGCCTTTGTGTACGCCTTTGGCGCCGTGGGTGCCGTGCAGTGCGGTTTTTGCATCCCCGGCATGGTCATGGCGGGTGCCGCGCTCATAGCCGAGGATCCCGAGCCCACCGAGGAGCAGATCAAGTACGCCATCCGCGGCAACGTCTGCCGCTGCACCGGCTACAAGAAGATCATCGAGGGCATTTCGCTGGCAGCTGCGGTGCTCCGCGGCGAAAAGCAGATCGACGAGGACCTGGAGCGCGGCGACGACTACGGCGTGGGCAAGCGCGCCTTCCGTATCGACGTGCGCAAGAAGGTGCTCGGCGAGGGCAAGTATCCCGATGACATCGACGAGCTCGATCAGCCGGGTCTGACCTACGCCAGCGCCGTGCGCTCCAAGTATCCGCGCGCCCGCGTGCTCTCCATCGATACCTCCAAGGCCGAGGCCCTGCCCGGCGTGGTGGGGATCCTGCGCGCCGAGGACGTGCCGGTCAACCAGGTCGGCCACCTTATCCAGGACTGGGACGTCATGATCGCCCAGGGCGATATCACCCGCTGCGTGGGTGACGCCATCGTGCTGGTGGTTGCCGAGGACGAGGCGACGCTCGAGAAGGCCAAGAAGCTCGTAAAGATCGATTACGAGCCGCTGAAGCCCGTGCGCAACATTGTCGAGGCCAGGGCTGCCGACGCCCCGCGTCTGCACGACAGCTTCTTTGCCTTTGGCAACACGGTGGAGCTCAAGGACAACGTGTGCCAGAGCCGCCATGTGACGCGCGGCGACGCCGCCAAGGCGCTGGCAGAGAGCGCGTTCACCGTGACGCAGCGCTTTACCACGCCCTTTACCGAGCATGCCTTCTTGGAGCCCGAGTGCGCCGTTGCCTTCCCGTACAAGAACGGCGTCAAGGTGCAGTCGACCGACCAGGGTGCCTACGACACACGCAAAGAGTGCGCCCACATGTTTGGCTGGGACAACGAGCCCGAGCGCGTGGTCGTCGAGACCATGCTCGTGGGTGGCGGCTTTGGCGGCAAGGAGGACGTGTCCATCCAGCACTTGGCCGCGCTCGCCGCCTATAAGTTCCAGCGTCCTGTGAAGTGCAAGCTCACACGTGCCGAGTCGCTCGCTTTCCATCCCAAGCGCCACGCCATGGACGGCACCTTTACGCTGGGCTGCGACGCCGAGGGCAACTTTACCGGCCTGGACTGCGAGATCAACTTTGACACCGGCGCCTACGCGTCGCTGTGCGGCCCGGTGCTCGAGCGCGCCTGCACGCATGCCGTCGGCCCCTACAAGTACCAGAACACCGACATTCGCGGCTTTGGCTACTACACCAACAACCCGCCCGCCGGCGCGTACCGCGGCTTTGGCGTTTGCCAGTCCGAGTTTGCGCTCGAGAGCTTGATCGACTTGCTGGCAGAGAAGGTCGGCCTGGACCCGTGGGAGATTCGTTACAGAAACGCCATCGAGCCGGGCGAGGTTTTGCCCAACGGCCAGATTGCCGATTGCTCCACGGCGCTTAAGGAGACGCTGCTCGAGGTCAAGGATGCCTACTATGCGCATCCCGGACACGCCGGTATCGCCTGCGCCATGAAGAACGCCGGCGTGGGCGTGGGCCTGCCCGATGCCGGCCGCTGCAAGATTCGCGTCGAGGATGGCGTGGCCGTGGTCTATGCCGCCACGTCCGACATCGGCCAGGGCTGCAACACCGTCTTTTTGCAGGACGTTGCCGAGGCCTGCGGTCTGCCGCTGAGCTGCATCGCCAACGGCGAGTGCTCTACCGAGAACGCTCCCGACTCCGGCACCACGTCTGGCTCGCGTCAGACGGTCGTGACCGGCGAGGCTGTGCGCGGCGCCGCTTTCCTGCTGCGCGATGCCATGGTTGGCATCGAGGCCGGCAAGCCTGCGCCCGCCGCTCCCGTGAGCGCGCATGGCGACGGCGTCAAGATCGAGTACGACGACGGTCGCGCCTATCAGCTGCGCGCGCAGGAGCTCGTCGCTGGTCAGGGTATGCATCCTCAGGACCCCGCGACCGCCATCAAGGCGCTCGAGGGATGCGAGTTTGGCTACGTGTATCTGGAGCCGACCGACAAACTGGGCGCCGACGTCCCCAACCCCAAGAGCCACATCTGCTACGGCTTTGCCACGCATGTGGTCATTCTGGATGATGACGGCCGCGTGAGCGAGGTCTATGCCGCGCACGATTCCGGCAAGGTGGTCAACCCCATCTCCATCCAGGGTCAGATCGAAGGCGGCGTGCTCATGGGTATGGGCTATGCGCTTACCGAGGATTGGCCGCTCAAGGACTGCGTGCCCCAGGCAAGGTACGGCACGCTCGGGCTGTTCCGTGCGCCCGAGATTCCGGATATCCACGCCATCTACGTGGAGAAGGACGAGCTACTGCCCGTGGCATACGGCGGCAAGGGCATCGGCGAGATCGCAACGATCCCCACAGCGCCCGCCGTACAGAATGCCTATCGCGCATTTGACGGCAAGCTGCGTCCGGATCTGCCCATGGTGGATACGCCGTACAGCCGCGCCCGTCACCGCGGGTAGGGTAG
>CABPDL010000005.1:0-67049 GCA_902406375.1 uncultured Collinsella sp. | reverse complement strand
GTTTGACGGTGATTTTGGAAACGCTATAGAGCTCGCAGAACTCAACGACGGTGGGAAGCTTGTCGCCCGGTTTAAGAGTGCCATCCTCGATGCTTCGACGAATATCTGCAGCTATCGCCTCGTATTTGGGAATCATTGAACCTCCTTTCCGACATATATCAATACGCAAGTAAGTATAACCCTTAACAAGGCACCCATATAACCTTTATCTAAGAAGCTCGAGAAAGAACAAAGAAAAAGACGCTTTACTTTTAGAATTAGAGCGCTATAGTTTAAGCAACGAACGGAATCTTTCCGCAGAACAGGATCGACCGTTTGGGGACGGTTTTGTTTTGGCGGGTTGGATATCGGTATGACCGGTGCGCGCCCGCGCCGGATAACCTGCCAAAGCAAACCCGTCTCCAACCGGAAGCTCTAGAACACGAAAGCGAGGACTTTGATGGCACAGTATCAGCTGCCCAACGACTTCTTCTTTGGCGCTGCTATGTCCGGCCCGCAGACTGAGGGTCAGTGGAACCAGGGCGGCAAGCTCGAGAACCTGTGGGACACCTGGTCCATCCAGGATCTGGGCTCGTTCTACAACTGCGTTGGCTCTTACGCCGGCAATGACTTTATGGCCAAGTACCAGGAAGACCTTCGCATTTTGAAGGACTTGGGCCTGGATACCTATCGCACTTCCATCCAGTGGAGCCGTCTGCTCGATGCCGACGGCAACCTTAATGAGGAGGGCGCCGCGTGGTATCACGAGTTGTTCCGCGCCTCTCGCGAAGCCGGCCTGGAGCCGTTTGTCAACTTGTACCACTTTGACATGCCCACCTACCTTTTTAACCGTGGCGGCTGGGAGAGCCGTGAGGTTGTCGAGGCTTACGCACATTACGCCGACGTTGCCTTCCACGAGTTTGGCCAGGAGATCAAGTACTGGTTCACCTTTAACGAGCCCATCGTCGAGCCCGAGCAGCGCTATCAGGAGGGCGTGTGGTTCCCGCAGCTCCACGACTTTAGCCGCGCTCGCACCGTGCAGTATCACATCTCGCTGGCACATGCGCTGGCCGTGGCCAACTACCGTCGCGCCTATGACGAGGGCGCCGTTCGCAGCGATGCCAAGATCGGCATGATCAACTGCTTTACCCCGGTCTACACCAAGGAGAACCCCAGCGAGGCGGACCTCGAGGCCGTGCGTATGACCAGCGGCATCAACAACCGCTGGTGGCTCGACCTCATTACCAAGGGCGAGCTTCCCGCCGACGTGCTCGACAGCCTGGCCGAGGGCGGCGTTAAGCTTCCGTTCCGTGCCGGCGACCAAGAGATTCTTAAGCAGGGTGTTGTCGACTGGCTCGGTTGCAACTACTACCACCCCACGCGCGTTCAGGCGCCGGCGAGCAAGATCGACCAGTACGGTCTGCCGCACTTTGCCGACGAGTACGTGTGGCCCGACGCCGTTATGAACGAGAGCCGCGGCTGGGAGATCTACCCGCAGGGCCTCTACGACTTTGGCATGGACTGCGCTAAGAACTACCCCGATCTTGAGTGGTTCGTTTCCGAGAACGGCATCGGCATCATGGACGAATACAAGAACCGAGACGCCGAAGGAACCATCCAGGATGACTACCGCGTCGACTTTGTACGCCAGCACCTGGAGTGGGTTGCCAAGGCAATTGCCGAGGGCGCCAAGTGTCGTGGATACCATTATTGGGCCGTCATCGATAACTGGTCTTGGGCGAATGCCTTTAAGAACCGTTACGGTTTTGTCGAGGTCGACCTTATGGACGGCTACAAGCGCCGCCTTAAGAAGTCGGCAGCTTGGCTCAAGCAGGTCGCCACGACTCACGTGGTTGATTAGCGAACGGGCGAACGCCCAGACCGCGCGCCGCTGCGCGCAACACATGGCACATCTGGTGGCAGAGGGCGACAGACCACCGTGCGCATAGGAAAAGGCCGGATTTGAAAGTTAGGAGCAATCATGGCCAGTGACAACGGAAAGAGCTTCCTCGACAAGTTTGCCGAGGTCTCTGCGAAGGTGGGAAACCAGGTTCACCTGCGTTCCCTGCGTGACGCCTTCGCGACCATCACGCCGCTCTATATCCTTGCGGGTATCGCGGTTCTTATTAACAACGTCGTGTTCCCTCTGTTCCCGCTCGATGCGGCGGGCCTTGCCAACCTTCAGACGTGGGGTTCGGCAATTACGCTGGGCACCCTCAACGTCTCTGCCATCATCTTGGCTGGACTGATTGGCTACAGCCTCGCTAAGAACGAGCGCTTCGATAACCCGCTCGCTTGCGTGGTCGTCGCCATCTCCGCTTTCGTCATCATGATGCCGCAGCAGATCACCGCCACGCTTGCCGCCACGAGTCCGCTGCTCACCGACAAGATTACCTCTGCCGAGGTCACGGGCGCCCTTTCGACTGCCAACACCGGTACCAACGGTCTGTTCGCGGCCATTATCATCGCCCTGCTCTCCGTTACGCTCTTCATTAAGATTTCCGGCGTCGAGAAGCTCAAGGTCAAGCTGGGCGAGGGTGTGCCTCCCGCGGTCTCCAACTCCTTTAACGTCATGATCCCGATGCTGCTCAACCTCTCGATCTTCGCCATTGCCGCGGCTCTGCTCGCCGTGTTTGCCGGCACCGATCTGTGCACCATCATCTCCACGTGCATCTCCAACCCGCTCAAGAGCATCATGAACGCCGGTCCGTGGGCTGTTATCCTCATCTACACCCTTGCTAACCTGCTGTTCTGCGTCGGTATTCACCAGTCCACCATCTCTGGCGCTACCGTCGAGCCGATCCTGACCATGCTCATCGTCGACAACATGGCTACCTTTGCCGCCGGTGGCACCATCCAGCCCGATCACTACATGAACATGCAGATCGTTAACAGCTTCGCCCTCATCGGCGGCTCGGGCTGCACCCTCATGCTTCTGCTCGACACGCTCCTGTTCTCCAAGAACAAGGCTTCCGAGACCGTTTCCAAGATGGCTATCCTGCCTGGTCTGTTCAACATCAACGAGCCGGTTATCTACGGTTACCCCATCGTGTACAACCTGCCGCTCATGATCCCGTTCGTCCTTCTTCCCGATCTGTTCATCGGCATCACCTATGGCCTTACCTGCGCAGGCATCATCAGCCCCTGCATCGCCCAGGTGCCCTGGACCATGCCTCCCGTCATCAATGCCCTGCTCGCTACGGGCTTTGACTGGCGCGCCGGCGTGTGGCAGGCTATCGAGCTTGTCATCGGTATGGCTGTCTACCTGCCCTTTATGAGGATCTCCGAGAAGGCCATCGCCAAGCAGGAGGCCCTTGCCGAGCAGAACGCCTAAACGTTCGTTTTCCCTTTCACCTTTGCGGGCGCCGGTACGCGGTGCCGGTGCCCGCACCTCTCTTTTGCGTAAGGGCGCAGAAGGAGGGCACAATAACCGCAAGGAATACAACCAGTCGTCGTCTGCGCGCCGCGCAGTTATAAGGAGGAAACCATGAAGAAGATCATGCTCTGCTGCAATGCCGGTATGTCCACGAGCCTGCTGGTCCAGAAGATGCAGGCCGAGGTTGCGAACCGTGGTCTGGATATTGAGGTCGAGGCTCGTCCCATGAACGAGGCCCACGATCACCTGGACGAGTGCGACATGTTGCTGCTTGGCCCGCAGATCGGCTACACCAAGGGCGATTTTGAGAAGGAGGCCGCCGGTCGTTTTCCGGTCGAAGTCATCAACATGGTCGACTACGGCCGCATGAACGCTGCCGGCATCATCGACCACTGCGTCAGCGTGATGGGCTAGGTGCTCCGCATGGACGATATGAACGAACTGCAGATGACCTGCTTTGAGATCATCAGCTACGTCGGTACCGCCAAGAGCATGTACATCAATGCCGTGCAAAAGGCCAAGGAGGGCGATTTTGACGCCGCCGAGGAGCTTATCAAGCAGGGCGACGAGGCCTATAACGGTGGTCACGATGTTCACATGGGGCTTCTGAAGAAGGAGGCCAACGGCGAGCGTAACGGCGAGGCCCCGTTGATTCTGCTGCATGCCGAGGACCAGATGGCCGGTACCGAGACCATGCGAGTCATGGCGACGGAGCTCATCGAGGTTCACAAGCAGCTGCAGGCACTTCAGGCCTAGTCGGCGTTATCGCCGCGATGGACCGTGCGGTCCAACAGACAACATAGTCCCTTTGACGGGCGCCGGGAGTCACCGCCTCCCGGCGCCCTTATTTTTGGGAATGGTCTTGCGTGGCCTGTTGGGCAGCCATTTGCGTTTTCCCAGATAAAACCTGCCAAAACAAACCTGTCTCTTTTTGGTAGGTTTTTGCCTTGGGAGCGGTACCATACAGGCAATGTTTAAACGAGAAAGGTGGGCTCCCATGGAACCTAAACAGTACTACATCGGCATCGACGTCGGCGGCACTTCGGTTAAGGAGGGCCTGTTCGACGAGGACGGAAACCTGCTTGCCAAGGCCAGCGTGCCCACGCCTCCCATCGTTGACGCTGCGGGCTTTGCCGCGGTGACCGAGGCTATCGACCAGGTGGTCGCCAAGGCGCAGATTCCGCGTGCCTTTGTGGCAGGCATTGGCCTGGCCGTTCCGTGCCCCATCCCGGCGTCGGGCGATGCCAAGGTCAAGGCCAACATTGCCATTAACCTGCCCGAGCTGAGGGTCGCCATTCAGGAGCACTGCCCCGATGCGGTCGTTAAGTATGAGAACGATGCCAACGCCGCTGCCATGGGCGAGGCCTGGCTCGGTTCTGCCAAGGGCGTGCAGAACGTGGTGACGGTCACCATCGGTACCGGCGTGGGCGGCGGCGTTATCGTTAACGGCGACGTGGTATCGGGCGTTGTGGGTGCCGGCGGCGAGATTGGCCACATGTGCCTGAACCCGGCCGAGGAGCGCACCTGCGGCTGTGGCGGCCATGGCCATCTGGAGCAGTATTCCAGCGCCACCGGCGTGGTGAGCAACTACCTTGCCGAGTGCAAGAAGGCGGGCGTCGAGCCCATTGAGCTCACCGGCCCCTCCGATTCCAAGGACGTGTTCCAGGCCTGCCGCGAGGGCGACAAGCTCGCGCTGGCCGCAGCCGACACCATGGCCGACTACCTTGGCCGCGCCCTGGCGCTTATCGCCAACGTGGTCGACCCCGAGATGTTCCTGATCGGTGGCGGCGCGTCCGCTTCGGCCGATGTTTATCTCGACAAGGTTCGCGAGCACTTTAAGCAGTACGCGCTCTCTGCCTCGCGCGAGACGCCCATTAAGGTCGCTTCGCTCGGAAACGACGCCGGCATCATCGGTGCCGCCTACGTAGCCCTGCGCGCCGCCGGTAAATAGTCGGTGCAGGAGGGCGGTGGTACAAGGGGGCAGACTTCGCCCCCAGGCTCGCCCCAAATTGCGCCGCGGCCCTTGCGTCTCATAAGGTTCGGCGCCAGCGTGCTACCATAGCTACGTCCAAGTACACATATCAAGTGGAGGATATCCATGGCAAACGTTCTTGTCTTTGGTCACCAGAACCCCGATAACGACGCCATCATGAGCGCCGTCGTCCTGTCCCAGCTGCTCAACCAGGTTGAGTATGCCGGCAACACCTACGAGGCCTGCGCCCTTGGTCAGCTTCCGGCCGAGTCCGCCAAGCTGCTTGCCGACGCCGGCATTGCCGAGCCCCGCGTGATCGAGTCCGTCGAGGCCGGCCAGCTCGTCGTCCTCACCGACCACAACGAGTCCGCCCAGTCTGTCGCCGGCCTTAAGGACGCCACGGTCTTTGGCGTCGTCGATCATCACCGCATCGGCGATTTCGAGACCGCCGGCCCGCTGCACTACATCTGCCTGCCCTGGGGTTCCAGCTGCACCATCGTCACCAAGCTCGCCGGCGTGCTCGGCATTGAGCTTTCCGACGTCCAGGCCAAGCTGCTGCTCTCGGCCATGATGACCGACACGCTCATGCTCAAGAGTCCCACCACCACCGATGTCGACCGCGCTGTCGCCGCCAAGCTCGGCGAGCAGGTGGGTGTCGACCCGGTCAAGTTTGGCATGGAGGTCTTCCTCACCCGTCCGTCCGGCTCCTTCACCGCAGCCGAGATGGTCGGCAACGACATCAAGATGTTCGAGCCCGCCGGCAAGAAGCTGCTCATCGGCCAGTACGAGACCGTCGACAAGAGTCGTGCTCTCGGCATGATCGACGAGATTCGCGAGGCCATGCGTGCCTACGCCGCCGAGAAGGGTGCCGATGGCATTGTCCTGTGCATCACCGACATCATGGAGGAGGGCTCGCAGGTCCTGCTCGAGGGCGAGACCGAGGCCGCTCAGAAGGGCCTGGGCATTGCCGACGAGCACGACGGCATCTGGATGCCGGGTGTCCTCTCCCGTAAGAAGCAGGTCGCTGCCCCCATCATGGCCGCCTGCTAGGTTTAGTTGACCAAACGCCACGACCGGATCGCGGACGTCCCGCGCTCCGGTCGTTTTTTGTGCACGGCGCCGCGTCGTCTCTTGGACAGGCGTGCCCGTGCCGTTGAGCAAATAATGTTCAACCTGTGGTTCCGCTTTTCGGCCACGCCTGCGTGCTTGTCGTGCAGGGTAGGCTAGATGCAAGCGTAATACGTTAGAGCGCGGCGCCGCCACTTGGGCGGGCCGTGCTTTTTTAAGACGGGAGCTTTCCCGTGAAAGGAGCCGCCCATGGCAGCAACTGAGCAGCTGTTCAACGTTCGTGAGCGCAAGCGCTTTGAACGTCACGACATCTGGGAGCGCATCGCCGAGAACGGTACGATTTCCGCCGCCGTCATGGTCTTCGCCGCCATCGCCGCCGTCATTTGCGCCAATACCGATGCCTACGAGGCCATCCATCACTTTTTGGAGACCCCGCTGTATGTGGGTCTGGGCAACCTTACGGCCGGTCTCACCGTTGAGCTTTTCGTCAACGACTTCCTCATGGCGATTTTCTTTTTGTTGGTGGGCATCGAGCTTAAGTACGAGATGACGGTCGGTGAGCTCAAGAATCCGCGTCAGGCCATGCTTCCCATGCTGGCGGCCGTGGGCGGCGTTGTCGTTCCCGCCTGCATCTACCTGATCTTTAACCATGCCGGCGCCCGCAACGGTTGGGCCATCCCCATGGCAACCGATATTGCCTTTGCGCTGGGCGTGCTGTCGCTTTTGGGCAATCGCGTGCCCAACGGCGTGCGCGTGTTCTTCTCGACGCTCGCTATCGCCGACGACCTCATCTCCATCGCCGCCATCGCCATCTTCTACGGTCAGAGCCCCAATCCGTTTTGGTTGGGCGCCGCCGCGCTTGTGACCTGCGCGCTCGTGTGGCTCAACAAGACGCAGCACTACCGCCTTGCCCCGTATTCGGTACTGGGTCTGCTGTTGTGGTTTTGCATGTTCAAGAGCGGCGTGCACGCTACGCTTGCTGGCGTCATCTTGGCCTTTACCATCCCGGCCAAGTGCGGTGTCAAGCTCGATAGCCTCACCGATTGGCTGGGCGAGTGCCTGCCGCTGCTCGATGATCGCTACGACGACGAGGCGCACATCCTGGGCCAGCATGACTTTACCGTCTCGACCACCAAGGTCGAGCGCGTCATGCACCGCGTAACCCCGCCGCTCATCCGCATGGAGCGTCTGATCTCCACGCCGGTCAACTTCGTGATCCTGCCGATCTTTGCGTTCGTGAACGCGCAGGTTCGCCTGGTGGGCGTGGACATGAGCACGCTGCTCACCGACCCGGTGACGCTCGGCGTGTACTTTGGCATGCTGCTGGGCAAGCCGATCGGTATCTTTGGCATGACGTTTGCCCTGGTTAAACTCAAGATTTCCGAGTTGCCGCATAATGTCAACTGGCACATGATCGCCGGTGTGGGCATTTTGGGCGGTATCGGCTTTACCATGTCGATCCTCATCAGCGGCCTCGCCTTCCCGACGGCCCAGTTTGAGGTTCTTGCAGCCAAGGCCGCTATTCTCGCCGGTTCGGTCACCGCAGCCGTGCTCGGCATGATCTACATGAGCGTGGTCTGCAAGCATCCCTCGCCCAAAGACGAGTAAGAGCGCGAAAACCGGCTCCAGAACCGATTCGGGCGCGTTCAAAATGCGGATTCGGGCGGTGCTTGCCGCCTGCCAGACACGCCAGTGGTCAAAAAACGCCGTTTGTGAGTACTGTCACAAACGGCGTATCATTTTAGGTGCGGAAAATAATGAACAAAGTTATAAGAACTGTACGTTAATGAGTGACCATCGACTTCCAATTTGGCGCTAGCTGACGGTGATTAGGAAGTTTCAAGTCGAGTTTTGCCGATTTCGACCAAGAATCGCTGCTACTAAAAAGGTAACAGTACTCATATTTGCCCTTTTTTGGCCACAAGCCCTAAAACAAGCCTCGCCAAGGTCGGGAAGCGGGCCAAATCGCCGGCCTCGAGGCTTATTCCACCGTTCCGTAGACGGCGCCCCAGCCGTGGGCGGCCAAGGCGGAGTTGAGCTGGTCGCAAAGTGACTGGCGGTCGTAGTAGCCGGGCGGCAAAAGGTTCACGATCTCCATGAGGTCGGGCGCCAGGTCCAAGATTTCGGCCTGTACGATCAGATCCAGGCGGTCGATGGCGTGGCGGTCGTAAAACAGTCCGTCGACCAGGCGCTGCAAGTCGCCGAATTCCTCGGCCTGAAACGATCCGTACTCCATAGTGCCTCCTTGGGCGCCCCACGCCGGCATGCGCGGCGATTCGTAATTGATTGCGATGAACTTAATCTATCACGGCTTCATAACGTTGCGACGATGGCGGTCTATACTTAGACGAACTGCAACGTACCGCTTCGCGAAAGGTCGCACCCCATGCAGACGATCTACCAGAAGATGGAAACCACCGAACTCGATGCCGCCATCGAGGCGCTCAAAGCCGAGGTCGCCGAGGTCAAGGCCAAGGGCCTGGCGCTCGACATGGCCCGCGGCAAGCCGTCGCCCTCCCAGGTGGACATCTCTCGACCCATGCTCGATATCCTCAATGCCGATGCCGATCTGCACGACGGCAATGTCGACTGCTCCAACTACGGCTGCTTCGAGGGCATTCCCTCGGCTCGCAAGCTGGCAGGGGAGTTCCTGGGCTGCCCCGCCGAGCAGACGCTCGTGCTGGGCTCATCGAGCCTCCTGATCGAGCATGACATCGCCGGCATGTTCTGGCGCTGCGGCTCGTGCGGCAGCGAGCCCTGGGATGCCTACGAGGCCGCGCACGACGGCAAGAAGGTCAAGTTCCTGTGCCCCGTCCCCGGCTACGACCGTCATTTTGGCATCACCGCCGACCTGGGCATCGAGAACGTTCCCGTCGCGATGACCGACAACGGCCCCGATATGGACGAGATTGAGCGCCTCGTTGCCGCCGATGATTCCATCAAGGGTATCTGGTGCGTGCCCAAGTATTCCAACCCCACGGGCATCACCTTTAGCGAGGACACCGTGCGTCGCCTGGTCGAGATGCCCACGGCCGCGCCCGATTTTCGCATCTTCTGGGACAACGCCTACTGCGTGCACGACCTGTACGACGAGACCGACGAGCTCGCAAACATCTTTGACCTCGCTCGCGCGGCGGGCACCGAGGACCGTGTGGTGGCCTTTGCCTCGACGTCCAAGATCACCTTCCCGGGCGCCGGCATCGGCTTTATCGGTGCGAGCCCCGCGGTTATCGCGGAGTTCTCCAAGCGCCTGAAGGCTGGCCTCATCAGCGCCGACAAGCTCAACCAGCTGCGTCACGTGCGCTTCCTTCCCACCATCGAGGCGGTTAAGGAGCACATGAAAAAGCATGCCGAGTTCCTGCGCCCGCGCTTTGAGGCCGTCGAGCGCAAGCTCACCGAGGGCCTGGGCGACACGGGCTGCGCCACCTGGACGCACCCCCGCGGCGGCTACTTTGTAAGCTTCGATGGTCCCGAGGGCTCGGCCCAAAAGGTCGCCGCGCTTTGCGCCGACCTGGGCGTCAAGCTCACGCCGGCCGGTGCCACTTGGCCCTATGGCAAGGACCCGCGCGACACCAACATCCGCATCGCGCCGAGCTATCCCACGGTCGAGGACCTGGAGGCCGCGCTCGATGTGCTGGTGCTGGCTGTGAAGCTTGTCGCTGCCGAGCTTGCGCGTGCCGAGCGCGCCTAACGCGTAGGGCCCCGCAAGTCCGCGCCTAGTACTATCCGCACTTTCGATACGTAAAGGAGCGTATACATGGATTTGGGTATTTCCACAAACCCCACGCCAGAGCTCTACACCATTAAGGTGACCGGTGAGATCGATATCTCTAACGCCGATAGCCTGCGCAATGCCATCGACCTGGCGCTCGAGCAGCCCACTGAGGCCGTTGAGCTCGATTTTGCCCAGGTGAGCTACATCGATTCGACGGGCATTGGCGTGCTCGTGGGCGCCGCGCACCACGCGGTCGACCACGGTAAGCGCTTTAGCTGCACCAATGTGCAGCCCCCGGTGATGCGCGTGGTTCAGCTGTTGGGTGTCGACCAGGAGATTTCGATCACCGCTGCATAATCTTTGCCCCAAAAGGGCGTGCCGTTTGGCATATGTTTGTGATGCGCTCGGACGTTTTGGCGTCCGGGCGCTATACTTGACCGAATGAATAGACGAGTTCCGGCCGAATGGCGCGGTGCGGGCTCGAATCACATCGAGCCTTGGAGGTATGTGTGTTTGGTATTGGAGAAGGTGAGCTGGCAATCATCGTGGTCTTCGGCTTTTTGCTGTTTGGCCCGGATAAGCTCCCGCAGATGGGCCGTACGATCGGCCGTGCCATCCGTCAGTTCCGCGAGACGCAGGAAAAGATGACGGCGGTTGTCCAGTCCGAGATCATCGATCCGGTAAGCGAGGCCGCTTCGGCTCCGGTCAAGCCCAAGAAGGCTGCCGTCGATGACGATTCCGATGCGGACGAGGATGCCGCCGAGACGGTAGCGCCCGCCAAGAAGGAGACCTTTGCCGAGCGTCGTGCCCGCCTTGCTGCCGAGAAGGCCGCGAGCGAGGCTGCCGCCGAGGGCGAGGGTGCTGCTGAGGAGTCCGAGGCCGAGGGTGCCGAGGCCGAGCCTGCCGCTGCCGCCGAGCCTGCCGTCGAGCCCGAGCCTGCTGCAGAGCCCGAGCCCGAGCCGGCAGAGCCCACGACGGCTGACCTCTACGCCCGTCGTCCCCGGAAGCGCAAGGCCGTCGTCGACCAGCTCGCTCGCGAGCTCGAGGCCGAGGACGCTGCCGAGACTGCTGCCGCCGACGCCCCGAAGGGAGGCGATGAGTAATGCCTATCGGACCTGCTCGTATGCCGCTCTTCGATCACTTGGGAGAGCTCCGTCGCCGCCTGACCATCGTGGTCGTGTCGGTGTTTGCCGCCGCCATCGTGCTGTACTTTGCCACGCCCGTGGTGCTCGATATCCTCGAGGATCCCATCCGCTCGTTTGTGCCGGACGGTAAGTTCTACATCACCACCACGCTCGGCGGTTTTGGCCTGCGCTTCTCGCTGGCCATCAAGATGGCCGTGGTCATGTGCACGCCCATGATCATCTGGCAGATTCTGGCATTTTTCCTGCCGGCACTGCGCCCCAACGAGCGCAAATGGGTCGTACCCACGGTGCTCGCCTCGACGGTGCTGTTCTTCCTGGGCGCCATCTTCTGCTACTTCATCATTATCCCGGCGGGCTTTGAGTGGCTCATCGGCGAGACCTCGGCCGTCGCTACGGCGCTGCCCGACCTGGAGAACTACGTCAACATGGAGCTGCTCTTTATGATCGGCTTTGGTGTGGCGTTTGAGCTGCCGCTCATCATCTTCTATCTGTCCGTCTTTCACATCGTGTCCTATGCGGCCTTCCGCAGCGCCTGGCGCTACGTGTACGTAGGCCTGCTTGTGGGCTCGGCTGTGATTACGCCCGACGGCTCGCCCGTTACGCTGGGTCTCATGTATGGCGCCCTGCTCTCGCTCTACGAGATTTCGCTCGCCATCGCTCGCGTGGTCATTACCGCGCGCGAGGGCAAGGAGGGCCTGTTCGTGAGCCGTCTGGACCTGTTCTCGGACGACGAGGACGACGAGGAGTAAATCGGTATGCACGAGGTTGGCATTGTCAACGGCATACTCGATACAGTGATTCGCGCGGCGCGTGGGGCGGGGGCCTCGCGCGCCGTTTTGGTAACGCTGCGTATCGGGGATATGACCGAGGTCGTGCGCGAGGCGCTTGACTTTGCGTGGGAGACATTTCGCGACGAGGATCCGCTCACGCGAGGCTGCGAGCTTGCCGTGGAGGAGGTCCATCCACAAAGCGAGTGTCTGGACTGCGGTGAGGTCTTTGAGCACGACCGTTTCCATTGCCGTTGTCCCCAATGTGGCGGTGCCAACGTGCGTCTGCTGCATGGCCGCGAACTTGACATCGCAAGTATCGAGATCGAGACCCCCGACGATTAGCACGCTCGCCATCTAGCGATGGGGTATAAAAGGGCCAAAGTAAGGAGCGCTAAGTATGGCCGAGAAAACGATTGATATCGCGTCGCCGATTCTGTCGCGCAACGAGCGCCTGGCAGATCAGCTGCGTAAGCGGTTTGAGCAGACGGACACCTACGTGATCAATGTGCTGTCGAGCCCTGGCTCGGGTAAGACCACCACGATTCTGGGCACCAACGAGCGCCTGCGTGACAAAGCCAGCCTGCGCTGTGCCGTTATCGAGGGCGATATCGCCTCGGACGTCGACGCCATCACCATGAAGGAAGCCGGCATGCCCGCCATCCAGATCAACACGGGCGGCCTGTGCCACCTCGAGGGCAACATGATCATGGAGGCCGTTGACGCGTTCGACCAAGCTGTGGGTCTGGAAAACATCGACGTCATCTTTATCGAAAACGTGGGTAACCTGGTCTGCCCAGTCGACTTTGACCTGGGCGAGAACCTGTCCATCATGATCCTCTCGGTGCCCGAGGGCGACGACAAGCCCATCAAGTACCCGGGCATCTTCCAACACGCCGGCGCGCAGCTGCTCAACAAGGTCGACGTGGCCCCGGCTTTCGATTTTGACATGGATAGGTATACTAAGACCCTTGATGACCTCAATCCGCAAGCGCCGCGGTTTGCCGTGAGCGCGCGCAAGGGCGAGGGCATGGATGCCTGGTGCGATTGGCTCATCGGGCAGATTGAGCAAGCAAGGGCGTAAGTCGGCCGCCAAGAGGGCGGGCGCAGCCGCAGACACACGAGATAGGAGCCTCTTTTGAAGCTCATCATCGCTGAGAAAAACGACGCCGCGCGTCAGATCGCCGAGCGTCTGTCCACGGGCAAGCCCAAAAAGGACAAGGTGTACAACACCGCTATCTACCGTTTTGAGTGGAAGGGCGAGGAGTGCGTGACGATCGGCCTTGCCGGTCACATCCTGGCACCCGATTTTTGCGACAGTGTGCTGTTCGATAAAAAGTTGGGCTGGTATTCGGTCACGGAGGACGGCGAAATGCTGCCGGCCGATATGCCCGATGGCCTGGCCCGCCCGCCGTACGACACCAAGCGCAAGCCGTTCCTTGCCGATGGCATTTCCATCAAGGGCTGGAAGCTCGAGAGCCTGCCCTATCTCACCTGGGCGCCCGTCATTAAGCTTCCGGCCGAGAAAGAGCTCATCCGCTCGCTTAAGAACCTCGCCAAAAAGTCCGACAGCGTCATCATCGCCACGGACTTCGATCGCGAGGGCGAGCTGATCGGTTCGGACGCCCTCAACAAGGTGCGCGAGGTGGCGCCCGACTTGCCGGTCGCCCGCGCCCAGTATTCTTCGTTTACCAAGGCCGAGATCACGCAGGCCTTCGATAACCTTGTCTCGCTCGACCAGAACCTGGCCGACGCCGGCGAGAGCCGTCAGCACATCGACCTCATTTGGGGTGCGGTGCTCACGCGCTACCTGACGCTCGCCAAGTTTGGCGGCTTTGGCAACGTGCGTTCCGCCGGCCGCGTGCAGACGCCGACGCTCGCCCTGGTGGTCGAGCGCGAGCGCGAGCGCATGGCGTTTGTGCCCGAGGACTATTGGCAGATTCGCGGCATGGGTGCTGCGCAGGGTGCCGCCGAGGACGACCGCTTTAAGATTGCGCACAAAACAGCGCGTTTTACCGACAAAGATGCTGCCGAGACGGCGTACAGCCACGTCGACGGCGCTACGACGGCAACCGTCGCCGCGGTGACCAAGCGCTCCCGCAAGCAGCAGCCGCCCACGCCGTTTGCGACGACCTCGCTGCAGGCTGCCGCCGCGGCCGAGGGCATCTCACCTGCGCGTACCATGCGCATCGCCGAGTCTCTCTACATGGCGGGCCTCATCAGCTATCCGCGTGTCGACAACACCGTGTACCCTGCGACGCTCGATTTGGGCGCCGTGGTGAGCGACCTGGCAAAGATCAACCCGGCATTGGCGCCCGTGTGCAAAAAGGTGCTTGCCGGCCCCATGAAGCCCACGCGCGGCAAAGTCGAGACCACCGACCACCCGCCCATCTACCCCACGGGCGAAGGCGATCCGTCCACGCTCGATGGCGGCCAGCGCAAGCTCTACGACCTCATCGCCCGCCGCTTCCTGGCGACGCTTATGGGGCCCGCGACCATCGAGAACACCAAGCTCGAGCTCGACGTGAACGGTGAGCCGTTCGTGGCTTCGGGCGATGTGCTCGTGACCCCGGGTTTCCGCGAGGCGTACCCGTACGGACTCAAGCGCGACGAGCAGATGCCGCCGCTGGAGCAGGGCGACACGGTCGACGTGTTCGACATTAAGCTTGAGGCCAAGCAGACCGAGCCGCCCGCGCGCTACAGCCAGGGCAAGCTCGTGCAGGAGATGGAAAAGCGCGGCCTGGGTACCAAGTCCACGCGCGCGAGCATCATCGAGCGCCTGTACGCCGTGCGCTACCTCAAAAACGATCCCGTTGAGCCGAGCCAGCTGGGCATCGCCATCATCGACGCGCTGACGCAGTTTGCCCCGCGCATCACGAGCCCCGATATGACCAGCGAGCTCGACGGCGACATGACTCGCGTGGAGCGCGGCGAGGACACCGAAGAGCATGTCGTGACGCACTCGCGTGCGCTGCTGGCCGGCGTGCTCGACGAGCTGCTCAAGCATACGCAGGAGCTCGGCGACGCCATCAGCGACGCCGTCACGGCCGATGCGCGCGTGGGCGCCTGCCCCAAGTGCGGCAAGGACCTGGTTATGAAGACGAGCGCCAAGACCCGTGGCAGCTTCATTGGCTGCATGGGCTGGCCCGACTGCGACGTGACCTATCCGGTGCCGAGTGGCGTCAAGGTGAGCCCGCTCGAGGGCGAGGCCGCCGTGTGCCCCGAGTGCGGCGCGCCGCGCATCAAGTGCCAGCCATTCCGCCAGAAGGCCTTCGAGATCTGCGTGAACCCCACGTGCCCCACCAACTACGAGCCCGATCTTAAGGTGGGCGAGTGCAAGGTGTGTGCCGAGGCCGGACGTCACGGCGACCTGATCGCGCACAAGAGCGAGAAGAGCGGCAAGCGCTTTATCCGCTGCACCAACTACGATGACTGCGGCGTGAGCTATCCGCTGCCGGCGCGCGGCAAGCTCGAGGCGACGGGCGAGACCTGCCCCGAGTGCGGCGCCCCCATCGTGGTGGTCAACACGGCGCGCGGTCCGTGGCGTATCTGCGTCAACATGGACTGCCCGACCAAGGAGAAGAAGCCCGCCCGCGGTCGCAAGACCACAACCAAGGCGAGCACGGCAAAGAAGACGACGGCTAAGAAAGCCACTGCCGCCAAGAAGACGACCGCGAAGAAGTCGACTGCCAAGAAAGCAGCCGCCGACAAGTAACGGCGCAGTCGAAACATTGCCCAAAAAAACGAGCGAGGGCCCCGCGATCCTCGCTCGTTTTTTTGACCGGCAGTTAGGGACGTTCCTTTTCTGCCGGCAGTTTAGGAACGTCCCTAACTGCCGGCTCGGGAACGACAAAGCGCTAGTTCACCTCGACAGGCTTAGCGCCGGGATAGCGCTCCTCAAAGTCTAGGCGGTACTTATTGTCATTGGTGCCCGCCACGTTGTCGCGCGACAGCGGCGCCACGATCTCATTCTTGTGGTCCGCAGGCTTGGCGTATTTCAGGCTGATCTCCCAGGCATCACAGATTGCGTCAATGCGGTGATCCAGGTCGTCGTACAGGGCGATGATATCCTTCCAGGAGCTGTAGTTCTTGGAGCTCGTCGGGACGTCCAGGTCCTCGACGATGTCGTAATACTGCTCGATGGTGTCCTCCGTGCGCTCGGCGACGTCGGCGAGATTTTGACGGGTGGTTCGATCCTCTTCCAGATAGTTGCCGTTGAAGTTCTGCGCGCAGCCACGGACCTGACTGTCGAGATCTTCGAGCAGGTCGTAGTATTCGCTCAGGCGACGGTAGAGGTTCTGCTCGGAGAGCGTTGCTTCGCCGCCATCCTCGTCGTCATCGTCATCATCGTCGTACAGGCTGTTGGGATTGCCGAGAGGCTTTAGGTCATCGTCGTCGACGTCATGGTGCAGCTTAGCTACCTCGGCAGTCGTCTGCGTGGCGGCGTTGTCGAACGGTCTGATCGCAAAGAAGATGACCAGGGCGATGATGATCGCCACCAGCACAACGATAACGGCGATAAGCGGCCCGGTGCCGCTCTTTTTGGGAGCGGGGGTCTGTGGCGAAGCGGGCGCGTATGCGGGAGCCGGCTGCTGTTGGGGCGAGCCGCTCGCGACGAGCATGCGCTGCGTGGTCTCGACGGCCTCGGTCCTTGCGGCGGGGTCGGGGCTATAGGCGAGGGAGTCGTCCGCCTTGGCTTGCGGCGTATCAAGGGAGCCGGTCTGCTCAAAAGCGGGCTGGCTATCGCTCGCGGCTGTTTGCTCAACGGGTGCACCGCACGAGGTGCAGAACTTGGCATCATCTGCAAGAAGCTTGCCGCACGAGGCGCAATACCGAGACATTGCCACTCCTTTCGCCACATTTCAATGCAATACGACGATTATACCCAGCATCCAAAATTCCCCATCATAAGTTGCGGTGAAATAGGGACTGTTTGGCGGTCTCAGAGCTTCAATCAGTCCCTATTTCACCGCAACTTTGGAAAGGCGCCTTTAGCCATTGGGGACGCGCCGAGCACTGGGGTATCATGGCTTGGTTGATATATCCGCATTTACGCGCCTTGTAGGAAGGGGCTGCGTCCATGGCTTTTGAGCCCGCTCAACATAGCTTTATCACGCTCGAGGGCGTCGACGGTGCCGGCAAGTCCACGCAGGCGCGCCTGCTTGCTCGCGCGCTCGAGCTCGCTGGCCACCAGGTTGTGAGCCTGCGCGAACCGGGCGGCACCGCCATCAGCGAAAAGATCCGCGCCCTGCTGCTCGACCCCGCCAATATGGCGATGGGCGATACCTGCGAGCTGTTGCTCTACGAGGCCGCGCGTGCCCAGCTGGTGCACGAGGTCATCGCGCCCGCCCTCGCTGCCGGCAAGGTGGTCCTGTGCGATCGCTTCTACGATTCCACGACCTGCTACCAGGCGTTTGCCGACGGCCTCGATCGCCAGATGGTGCGCGACGCCAACAACCTGGCCGTCGCGGGAACGCACCCGGCGCTCACACTCGTCTACCACATCACGCCCGAGCAGGCGGCGCTACGCATGGCAGCCCGTGGCGCGGCAGATCGCATGGAGGCTAAGGGCATGGCATTCCAGGAGCGTGTCTACGAGGGGTTTTGCGCCATTGCTGCCGAGGAGCCAAACCGCGTAAAGCTCATCGACGCCACTACGACCGTCGAGGTAGTTTTCGAGAAGACGGTCGAGCAGGTTCGCGCGTACGGTCTCGATATCCCCCAGGATGCTGTCGCCGCCGCGCTTGCCAAGGAGGCCGAGTAACATGGCCCCCGCTCAGGCAAGCCTGCTGGCCAAGCTCGACACCCAAGAGCGCGTGCGCGACTTTTTGACCAATGCCGTCGCCAGCGGCCGTGCATCGCACGCCTACCTGTTTTTGGGCGCGCCCGGCGCGGGCAAGCTCGATGCCGCGTGGGCGCTCGCCCAAGCCTTCCTGTGCGAGCAGGACGGCTGCGGCGCATGCGACAGTTGCGTGCGCGTCTCTCGGCATACGCATCCCGACGTGCACTATTACACGCCCGAGAGCGCCACGGGCTATCTTATTGCCCAGACCCGCGAGCTGCTCGATGACGTGCCGCTGGCACCCATTCGCGCCAAGGCCAAGGTCTACATCATCGACCGTGCCGAGCAACTGCGCGCCAACACCGCCAACGCACTGCTCAAGACACTCGAGGAGCCGCCCGAGGGCGTTATGTTCATCTTGCTGGGCACCTCGGCAGACGTGATGCTGCCCACCATCGTGAGCCGCTGCCAGTGCGTGCCGTTTCGGCTGGTATCGCCCGCCGTCGCCGCGCAGGCCGTGAGCCGCGCCACCGGTCAGGACCCTGCGCGTTGCCGCATGGCGGTCGCCGTGGCGGGAAGCCCCACACGCGGCATCGAGTTTCTTAAGAGCGCCGAGCGCCAAGACGCCCGCCGTCAGATGGTCCGTGCCATCGACTCACTCATTGCCGCCGACGAGGCCGACGTGCTCAGTCGCGCCAAGTCGCTCATCGTCGCCGTTAAGGCGCCGCTCGCCGAGGTCAAGTCCACGCAGGAAAAGGTACTCGAGCAAAACGCCGACTACCTGTCGCGTGGAGCATTGAAGCAGCTTGAGGACCGCAACAAGCGCGAACTCAACGCGCGCGAGCGTTCGGGTATCATGGAAGCGCTGGCGAGCGCGCGGACGCTCATGCGCGACGTGCTGCTGACACTTCAGGACGAGGCAGCCGACGTGGTGAACGAAGACGTGCGCGACACGATCGGTCGGCTTGCCGCCGCGACCAATGTTGCGGGTGCCACCCAGGCGCTCGAGGCGGTCGCGACCGCCGAGCGCAACATCGCCAGAAACGTTACTCCCCAGCTGGCCATCGAGGTCATGCTGTTCGATATCAGGAAGGCACTGAAATGCCGTTAGTCGTACCCGTTAAGTTTACCTACGCCTCGCGCGACCTGTGGTTTGACCCGCAGGACCTGGATATCCTCGAGGCCGATTATGCCATTTGCTCCACCGAGCGCGGAACCGAGATCGGCTTGGTTACGGCCGATCCCTTCGAGGTGCCGCAAGACGAGATCGGTCAGCCGCTCAAGCCCGTGCTGCGCGTGGCGAGCGACATTGACCTGCAGCTTGCCGACGATCTTGCCATCCAGGGCGACGAGGCCATGGTCGATTTCCGCCGTCTGGTCAAAGAACTCGACCTCGAGATGAAGCCGGTCGGCGTCGAGTACCTGTTTGGCGGCGAGAAGGCCGTGTTCTACTTTGCGGCCGAGGAGCGCGTCGATTTTCGCCAGCTCGTCAAGGATCTGTCCTCGACGCTGCACATTCGCGTCGACATGCGCCAGATCGGCGTGCGCGACGAGACTCGCCTGGTGGGCGGCTATGCCCAGTGCGGCCAGGAGCTCTGTTGCACGCGCTTTGGCGGACAGTTTGAGCCCGTCTCGATCCGCATGGCAAAAGAGCAGGACCTGCCGCTCAATTCCTCCAAGATCAGCGGCGTTTGCGGCCGCCTGATGTGCTGCCTGCGCTATGAGTTCGAAGCGTACAAGGACTTTAAGAGCCGTGCGCCCAAAAAGAAGACGCTCATCGATACGCCGCTCGGCAAGGCGCGTATTCAGGAATATGACACGCCGCGTGAGCAGCTGGTGCTGCGCCTGGAGAACGGCAAGGTCTTTAAGGTCAACCTGGCCGATATGACCTGCTCGGAGGGCTGCAAAAAGAAGGCCGCCGAGCAGGGCTGCAACTGCCGCCCCGACTGCGTGACGCGCGACGTGCTCGAGCGCATCGAGTCGCCCGAGATGCGCCTGGCGCTCATGGAGCTCGACCGCGAGAACGGCGTCGACGTGGGCGATGGCCTGTCGAGCGCCGACCGTCTTGCTGGCACGTCGATGCCCAAGCGCCGTCGTCGCGATGCCGATTCCGATGCCCGCGCCGGTCAGGGGCAGGGCGAGGGTCGTGGCCGCGGAAAGGGCCGTGGCAATGCCGCAACGCCTGAGGCCGAGGAGGCCGCCGGTGGCCGTCGTCGTCGCAAGCGCGCGGGCTCGGGCGATGTCGGCGAGGCTGCAGCTGCAGGCAAGAACGCCTCTCGCGAGCGCGAGGTTCAGCAGCCCGAGCAGCAGAATCGCGGCGGTGGTATGAACCCCACGCGTCGTCGCCGCCGTCACCTGTCGAGCGAGGAGCGCGAGGATGCCTTCCGCGCCGCAGCTGCTCGCGAGGCCGGTGCCGCTTCCAAGGGTCCCTCGGGTTCCGATGCGCCTGCCGACAAGGGCGGCAAGTCACGTGGCGAGGATGAGCGCGCGCCGCGTCCGCGCCGTCGCCATTCCTCGGGCACGCAACAGAAGCCCTCAGTGCCCTCCGTTGCCGATCAGGTCTCGGATGGCGAGGTCAAGGTCACGCGCCGCCGTCCCGGAGATGGCGGGGGAGCGGCTGCCAAGGCTTCGCGTGGCGCGGCTCGCGACGAGCGCGAGCCGCGCGAGGATCGCGGTGGCGAGGGCTCGGCCGACCAGGGTCAAAAGCGCCGTCGCCGTCGCCGTTCCCGCAAGCCGCGCCAGGATGGTGGCGAGGGCTCGACCCCGTCTTCGTCCGCACCACAACCGCCCGCCGGCGAATAGCGCCCGCGAGCGGATTTAACCCGCCTTACCCCAATCGCGTCGGGGTACCATAGCGCTGAATCAACAACCCTCCCTGCGACCGAACGTAGGGAGGGTTGTGTCTTGAAGAGCCATCTGAACAAATTGAGCCGTCTGCAAGGTGCCGGCATCCTACCGTTTGCGGACGAATCGCTATCGTTTGCCGAGCAGGCGGCGCACGAGGCGCTTGAGGCGTTGTCGCCAACACGATGTGCCGGCTGCGAGCGCGCCGGTACGCTTATTTGCCAAGACTGCCTGGCTGCGCTCACGCTCATCGACCCACGTCATAGCTGTACCCGATGCGGCGCCCCGTTTGGGGATTTGCTGTGCACTGAGTGTTCGGTCGAGGGCACGTCCTCGGCAATGGCGGAGGCGCTCGACCGCTGCCTGGCGTGCTCCGTCTATGCGCATCCGCTGCCGCGCATCATTAAAGCGTACAAGGACGCGGGCGAGCGACGCCTGGCGCCGTATCTGGCGGAGCTGCTCTACGACACCGCCCTGCATGCCCAGGTCGTAGCGCCCGAACGCTTAGGAGGTGTGCTGTCCGGTGCGGATGCGGTGGTGTTTGTGCCTGCGACGGCGGCAGCGTTTCGGCGGCGCGGTTTCGATCATATGGAGGCCATTGCGCGCCCATTTTGCGAGCTGTCGGGTGTTCCCCTGCTCGATGCCCTCGTCAAGTACGGGCATGGCGACCAGCGCGAACTCGGTCGTGAGGAGCGTCGCGAGCGTGCCCAAGGCATGTACGAGACGGTTGAGGACGTGCGCGGCCGCCGCCTACTGCTTATCGATGACGTTATCACCACGGGCGCGACCATGGCAGCAGCCTCGGCGGAGCTCAAGCGTGCCGGCGCTGCGGCAGTCGATGGCCTTGCTATCGCACGTGTTTGGTAGGGGTGGTTTTGTGGCAGTGAAGATTGAGCGGCGCAACGAGCCGACAGGCGAACAGCTAGCGGCTTCCGTAATCCTAACAGGTGCCTCGGCGCTTCGCATGATGCGCGCCGAGCGCCGGCAGATGGGCTATATCAGCTGGAAGGACCTTAATCCCGATGAAGAGCGCCGTGTGCTGCGCACGTCGTCGCCCTCGACCGAGGATATCTATCTTCCTGACTTGGTGCGAATTGGAGCCAAAAGTGGCGAGGTGCAGGAAGATCTGTGCTTGTTGGTGGGATCTGCGGCGCAGCGCCGCCGCATGCCTGGCGTAGGCTGGTCCGTGTGTTCCGGGTTGCCCGCCGGCTCGATTCTAGAGGTGGAACCGGGGGTGTACAGCCTATCTCCCGAGGCCCTTTGTGTTGCCGTTGCGCGTGAGGTCGGCTGCATCCAGGCGTTTGCCCTGGCCCAGGAGCTGTGCTCTAAGATTTCACTGAGCGACCGCGGGAAGTATCTGCCTCCCTACACCTCGCCTGTTACGAATAAACTTGCAAAGGACAAGGACCAGCCAGCAGACGTGGGCTACTTTGAAGTCGAGCCGGTGCTGATGCCCGATCGTCTGGCAGATTACCTTGCGGCATGCAAGGGGAATGTGGCCAAACAGCTGCTGCGTCTGTGTCCCTATCTTTCGGAAAACCTGCTCTCGCCCATGGAGTGCATCATGCTCGCCCTGTTTTCGCTTCCGTTTTCCTATGGCGGGTTTGCCTGCGGACCTTTTAAGACCGACTACAAGATCGAGTTCGATGACCGTGCGCAGGCAATCTCGGGGATGCCCCATGCAGTTTGCGATGCATATCAGGAGGCAGCCCGGTTTGACCTGGAATACAACGGTGAGCTGGGCCATTCCTCTCGAAGGGGACGTATCCATGATGAAAAGCGCAACACGGGCTTGATTACTATGGGAATCGAGGTCGCGACGGTCAACAACGAAATGCTCTGTGACATGGAAGCGATGGAAGCGCTCGCATGGCGCATGCACCAGCGTATGCGAAAGCGGTACCGGAATCGTGTCGATGCCCGCAGGAAGAAGCAAGAGGCGTTGCTTAACACGCTGCGGGCGTGTTTTGGGCTTAAGCCGGTCTAATTCACGTCGAAAATAGGGGGTTAATCATATGCCCTGGCCAAAATATGGCAAATATGAGTACTGTCACTAAATCAGTAACAGCAAAATCAAGGAATTTAGGACTCGGAGGCGTCATAAAGTAAGAAGATAATAAACAAATGTAGAATAACTAAGCATCAGGTTGGCGACACTGAGCGCAAAATCTGTCCGAGAGGCCAAAATTGCCTGTTACTAAATTGGTGACAGTACTCATATTTGCCATTTTTTGGCCACGGCACCCTAGGAAGGGTGCCCCGGAGCTCCCCATAGGGGAGCTCCGGGCTTCACAGAGGCACGAATAGCCCACTCCGACCTGCGAAATCTGTACTCGCGATGCGAATGACGCCCCTAACCTTAAACTTTAGCTTGAACTTAGCTATAATGCGCTACGTTCCTACCAGGCTGTGGTTGCGGACGGACGAAATGCCCGTCCTAGTCCAAGACAGACGCGGTCAAAGGGATCCACGTAAGCGACCGCGTGCGCGCGGCGCAATCATGGCGCGTCCTAGATGTAAGCCGCACCGTCCGTTCTACTTTCTTTGGGGCAATACCGCCTCGCGGGCGAGCGGGCCAGTCGTGAAGGTGGCTGCGGCCTCCCGAGCAAACGCCCCGGTGCGCAAGTGTGGGGTCAAATACCAGGTCAGCTGGTGGGAACAACCTGATATTCCGCGCAACGCACGGATCGTATACGACACAGAAGGCAGGGTAGTGGACATGGTGAGGGGCAGCTTGATGCACGCGGCTCGGTTAGGTGCTGGGACCGCAGCGGTCATCGCCGTTTTGGGCCTGAGCGGATGCGCGTTCAACCCGCTGTCTACGTTCACGACTCCCACGATCGACCAGATCGAGTACGAGACCGTCACGCCGGCGGTGTCGGACGATGCTCTGGTCACTCCCGGAACCCTGACGGTTGCCCTCGATACCTCCGATGCGCCGCAGGCCATGCAGGACGCCGACGGCGAGCTCACGGGGTATGCGGTTGACGCCGCCCGCGCCCTTGCAAGCCGCATGGGCCTTAAGGTCGCCTTTGTCGATGCGTCCTCGGCAGGTTCCGCGCTCGGCGACAAAAAGGCTGATATCTTTATCGGCGAGATCAACTCCACGGACGGGGACGTTAGCTCGCTCGGCACCTGCCTGTACGATGCCGCTTCCGTGTTCGGTAAAACCAGCGATGGTGGGTCGCTAAGCGTTTCCACCGATACCCTTAACACGTCTACTCTGGGTGTCCAGATGTCCTCGGCCTCGCAGGAGGCGCTTGCTAAGCAGAGCATCGCCGCCAACCAAAAGACTTACTCCAACATCAACGAGTGCTTTGAGGCACTCGAGTCCGGCGAGGTCGACTATGTAATCTGCGACTCCACGGCCGGCGGCTACCTTGCACGCCTGATGAGCGAGGTCTCCTATGCCGGTTCGCTCGAGGCGCCCTCGACGCTTGGTGTTGCGGGCCTCTCGTCCAATGACGAACTGTGCCGTGCCGTGAGCGATGCCCTCGACGGTATTACGGCCGACGGCACGCTCGAGGCGGTCCACTCTGTCTGGTATGGCAGGATGCCCTACGACCTCACTACTAAGACGGTTTCGGGCGCTAACGTGCAGCCGGGTGACTCTGAGTCCAGTGAGACCACGTCTTCCGGCAGCGAGTCCTCCGATTCCAACAATGAGACCGCATCCTCCGAGGACAAATCGTCCAGCCAGGAAGGCACCATCACCGACGACGACATTAACAAACTTAATAGCTAGTTATTGCTAGGGGTGGTGTCTCCTATACGTTGGAAAGGACGCCTCTTCACGGTTTCAACACGCACTGCCGGGCTTCCCCAATAGGGGAGCCCGGCTTTTTCATCCCTATAAAACCAGCAGGTCAAAGCCAATTTTCGGGACCAAATACAAAGCCGTCGGCTCCCTTCTATAGCGCACTTTGCCACGGAAAAGTGCGAGACTTCGGTATGCGGTATCAAGCAGTCGTTATTCGGGTCTTTGGGAATTCGCGTGATTAAATGCACGGCAATGGGTACATAGCCAGTACAGTAAGTCCCCGAGGCAGATTGGAGCCACGTATGGATATCAAGGTTTCTGGACGCAAGACGACGGTAACCGATGCTCTGCGTGCGCATGTGGATGAGAAAATCGGCGAGGCGCTCAAGGTTTTCGACATCGAGCCCATGACAGTCGACGTCGTGCTTCGTTATGAGAAGAACCCCTCGAACCCCAACCCGGCAATCGTCGAGGTCACGGCTCGTGCCCGCGGTTCGGTGATTCGCGTTGCCGAGCACGGCGCAGATATGTATGCTGCCATCGACCTCTCCGCCGATAAGGTCACCCGCCAGCTGCGCAAGTTCAAGACCAAGGTCGTGGACAACCGCCAGGGTGGTGCCAGTGCCGCGGATGTCGCGCCGGTCGAGCGCGTTGAGGATCTGGCCGACCTGCTGCTGCCCGAGGAGGACGATGACCTGCTCGTCCGCGAGAAGGTCATCGATGTCACCCCGATGACTGAGGAGCAGGCGCTGGTGCAGACCGATCTGCTCGGCCACGACTTCTACGTGTTCGAGAACGCGACGACTGGCCTCATCAATGTGGTGTATCACCGTAAGAATGGTGGATATGGCATCATCAAGCCCCGTATCGAAACACTTGACGAGTAAAATACGTTAACTTGCATGAGTTAACGGCTGGCGGCCATCCCATGCGGATGGCCGCCTTTTTTACGTAAGGAGTCGCTTTGATGGACAAGGCTGCATCTACCGGCCATTCTGACCGCTGCCGCATCGTCGTCGATACCTGCTGCGACTTTAGCCCCGAGGTCGCCGCGAACCTCGATGTCGATATCTTGGGCTTCCCCTTTATCATCGATGGCGAGGAGCACACGGACGATATCTGGTCGAGCATGAGCCCTAAGGAGTTCTACGACCGCATGCGCGCCGGCGCTCGCGTGTCTACTTCCGCCGTGTCACTCGGTCGCTATATCGAGTTCTTTACCGAGTGCGCCAAAGAGGGTACGCCCACGGTCTACCTGTGCTTTACCTCGGCGCTGTCGTCGAGCTACAACTCCGCGTGCCAGGCGGCAGATGCCGTGCGCGCCGAGTATCCCAACTTTGAGCTCTACGTGGTCGACAACGCTCTACCCTGCGCGACCGGCGCGCTCTTGGCGCTCGAGGCCGTGCGCCAGCGTTCGGCGGGACTGACCGCCAAGCAGCTGGTCGATTGGGCAAACGAGGCAAAGACCTACGTCCACGGCTACTTTACGCTCGAGAGCTTCGACGCACTGGCTGCCGGCGGCCGCATTCCGCCCGCGGCGGCGCAGCTCACGGCAAAGCTCGATGTCAAGCCCGAGCTCTCCTACGACCTTGCCGGCTCGCTGTCGCTGATCGGCGTCAACCGCGGCCGCAAGAAGGCGCTCAAGTCCATCCTCAAGTCGTTTCGCGAGAACTACGTGCCCGACCGCACCATGCCCATCGCCATCATGACGGCTGATTCCGACAAGGACGGCGACTGGCTCGAAGCCGCCATCCGCAAGGAGGAGGGCTGCGCCGACGTCACGATCATTCGAAGCTCCGTGGGCCCCACCATCGGCTCGCACGTGGGCCCCGGCATGGTGGCCTGCGCGTTTTGGGGTAAGAACCGCGCCGACAAGGCGTCGCTTTCCGACCGCATCGCCCGCCGCGTGCGCGGTCAGTAGGCAAGTAACGCGGCCGTAATCGATCCCAACTCACAGCCCAAACGCTGGCACCGAGTATTCAACCTGGTAATAACACCCAACCCAAAAGGAAAGGTTTCATGGCAAACAAGCTCTCTGTCGCATTTATCGGCACCGGAATCATGGGTGCCCCCATCGCCGGCCACATTTTGGACGCCGGCTATCCCGTCATGGTCAACAACCGCACTAAGTCCAAGGCTGCCGCGCTTATCGAGCGCGGTGCCGTCTGGGCCGATACGCCGGCAGATGCCGCGGCGAACGCCGATGTCGTCTTTACCATGGTGGGCTATCCCTCCGAGGTCGAGGAGCTCTACCTGGCGGGCGATGGCCTGCTCGCGTGCACCAAGCCGGGTGCGGTCTTGATCGACCTCACCACGAGCTCGCCCGAGCTCGCGCGCGACATTGCCGAGGCCGCCCAGGTTTCCGGCCGCATGGCGTTTGACTGCCCCGTCACCGGCGGCGAGTCGGGTGCTATCGCCGGCACGCTCACGGCTATCGTGGGCGCCACCGAGAACGACATCGCGCCGGTCCGCGACATCCTTTCCACCTTCGCGGCAACCATCTGCTGCTTCGATGGCGCCGGCAAGGGCCAGGCTGCCAAGCTTGCCAACCAGGTGTCGCTGGGCGCCTGCATGGTCGGCATGGCCGATGCGCTGGCGTTTGCCGAGCTGAGCGGCCTTGATCTGGAGAAGACCCGTCAGATGATCCTGGGCGGCACCGGCAAGTCCGGCGCCATGGAGAGCCTGGCACCCAAGGCGCTTGACGGCGACTACAAGCCCGGCTTTATGGTCGAGCACTTCATTAAGGACCTGCGCCTGGCGCTCGCCTATGCCGACGACCGCGAGCTTGCGCTGCCCGGCGCCGACGTGGCCTTTACGCTCTACGACATGCTCGACGCCATCGGTGGCGCCAAGCTGGGCACCCAGGCCATCGCGGTCCTCTACAAGGAGGAGGCCGACGCCATCGCCGCCGGTCTGGACTGGTCGCAGTATCGCCCCGAGGAGCACGGTGCTCACGAGGACGGCTGCGCTTGCGGCGAGCATGGTGACGACTACGAGTGCGGTTGTGGTCACCACCACGGTGAGGACCACGAGTGCTGCGGCGGTCACGGCCATGACGACGGCCACGAGTGCTGCTGCGGCCACCATCACGGGGAGTAGCGCCCATGAGCTGGACGTTCGTGGTGCTTGCGCTGGTGCTCTTTCTCTTTGCGATTTACATTGGCTTTTTGTGCGGCCAGTGGGCGTGCGAAAAGCGCGTCATCACCAAGCGCGACTACTGGATTGCCAACTTTGCGGGAGCGGCGGCAGTCGTCCTACTGACCTGGGTGTTTTCGCTGTTCCCGCTGGTGCAGTTTGCGCCGATCGGTTGGCTCGGCGGCTTTATCGCCGGCCTTAAGATGAGCTTTGGCGAGTCCGTCGGCCCGTGGCGCAAGCACGACGAGGTCTTTAACGTCAACAAGGCTCACCGCGCCGCCGCCGACGCGGGCGATGCCGAGGAACGCCGCCGTGCACGTCGCAATGGCGCGGCCGACCGACAGCTCATCTCGGTCACCGATGACAGCAAGGGTGCTGGCAAGCACGCTAAGAAATAGTAAGAAGAGGTAACTATGGCAGATAATAAAGACGAACAGCTCACCGATGAGGAGCTGGCACAGCTTCAGCTGGCAGAGGAGAACGAGAACGCCGTCGACCGTCTGGTCCAGGAGCTCGGCTGCCCCACGCGCCGCATCCGCCAGTTTGCCGCCCGCGTGCTGCACCTGCTTGCCGAGCGCGATCCGCAGCGCGTCGTGCCCTGCGTACCCGCGCTGATCGAGGCGCTCGACCGCCCCGAGGCGCAGACCCGCTGGGAGGCCCTCGATGCCCTGACGGCGCTCGCCACCACCTGCCCCGAGCAGCTGGGCGATGCCTTTGAGGGCGCCGAGACCGCACTGTTCGACGAGATCTCCTCCACGCTGCGCTATGCCGCCTTCCGCCTGCTGTGCGTGTGGGGCGCCACGAGTGTCGAGCGTTCGCGCGAGGCTTGGCCTATCCTGGACGAGGCCATCCAGTGCTACCACGGCGACCTTGAGTATCGCGACATGCTCGGTTGCCTGTACGAGTTTTGCCAGGGTGAGATCGACGCCGAGGTTGCCGAGAAGCTCGCGCTGCGCCTTAAGTTCGACGCCGAAAACGGCAAGGGCAGCTATCTCAAGGCCCGTTCGAGCGAGATTTGCGAAATGCTTGTTAAACGTTTTGGCCTGGATCTCTCCAAAAAGAAGAAGCGTGCTAGCGTTAAAAAATCTGACGACGCCGAAGACGAGGAGTAACAGATTATGGCGCACGATGTAGTCCTGATTCCCGGTGACGGTATCGGTCCCGAGATTACGCAGGCCATGCGCCGCGTGGTCGAGGCCACCGGTGTCCAGATCAACTGGAACGTCCAGGAGGCCGGCGCCGGCGTCATGGACGAGTTTGGCACGCCGCTGCCCCAACATGTGCTCGATGCGGTCGCCGAGACCAAGGTTGCCATCAAGGGCCCCATCACTACGCCGGTCGGCACGGGCTTTCGCAGCGTTAACGTGGCGCTGCGCAAGCACTTCGACCTGTACGCCTGCGTGCGCCCCTGCCTGTCGCAGCCGGGCGACGGCTCGCGTTTCTGCGACGTCGACCTGGTTATCGTGCGCGAGAACACCGAGGACCTCTACGCCGGCATCGAGTTCGACGAGGGTGCTGCCGAGGTCGAGGAGCTCTCGCAGCTTGTTGAGCGTTCGGGCCAAAAGACCTTCGCCGCCGATTCCGCGATTTCGATCAAGCCGATCTCCATCGCCAAGAGCCGTCGCATTGTGGAGTATGCCTTTGAGTATGCCCGCCGCTGCGGCCGCAAAAAGGTGACGGCCGTGCACAAGGCCAACATCATGAAGGCGACCGACGGCCTGTTCCTGCGCGTGGCGCGCGAGGTGGCAGCCAACTATCCTGATATCGAGTTCAACGACAAGATCGTCGACGCCACCTGCATGGGTCTGGTCCAGAACCCCAACGACTTCGATGTCCTGGTGCTGCCCAACCTGTACGGCGACATCGTGAGCGACCTGTGTGCCGGCCTGGTGGGCGGCTTAGGAATGGCCCCCGGCTCCAACATCGGTGCCGACTGCGCCATCTTCGAGGCTACGCACGGCTCCGCGCCCGATATCGCTGGCCAGGATATCGCCAACCCCACGGCCGAGATTCTCTCTGCTGCGATGATGCTCGATCATCTGGGCGAGAACGACGCTGCCAATCGCATTCGTGCCGCCGTGTCCGCCACGCTCGACGAGGGCAAGCAGGTTACCGGCGACGTGCGGCGTGCCCAGACCGGCTCCGTCGAGGGGGCCGTGGGCACGCAGGCCTTTGCCGATGCCGTTATCGCGCACCTGGCCTAAGGTATGCGCGCTGCAAACGCCTAAATAGTACTTAAGTGTTTGCGTATAACCTAAGAATCAATACGCCCGGCGCCTCGTCGGGCGTATTCTATTGGGGACTATGTTTCCTAACAAGGAGTAATTGATATGGGTCTGATTCAGAAGAAGGACGAAAAGGACGAGATCGACGGCATCCAGATCATCGAGCGCGGCGAAGGCCCCAACGGTGACGAGGACGAGAAGATCGATCTGGTCGCCGGTACGTCTGCCGAGCACATTGCCGCCGGCACGACGGCCGAGGAGGAGGACGCCCGTCTGGAGGCTCAGATCGCCGCGGACGCCGCCGACGAGAACCTCATGCCCGAGGCCCAGGATGAGGACGACGATATCCCGGCATCTAATGAGGGCGGTTGCGCATCCAAGCACAAGAAGACGATGATTGCCGCCTTTGTGGTCGCAGTCGTGATCGCTGCCGTGGTCGGCTTCTTTATTGGCAATGGTGGCTTTGGTGGCAAGGGCGTCGGTTCGTCGACCCTGACCGAGGATCAGCTCGATTCGACCGTGGCAAGCTATAGCTATAACGGCAAGAAGAGCGACATCACTGCGCGCGAGGCCATCGAAAGCCAGTACAGCCTTGATACCGTCAAGGATAGTGATGGCAACTACACCGCTCCTTCTGCCGATGTCATCCTGTCCTACGTGCGCAACAAGATCCTGCTCGATGCTGCCGAGGACGAGGGCATTACCGTCTCTTCCAAGGAGATGAAGCAGTACGCCGAGGAGTCCATCGGCACCTCCGACTACAAGACCATGGCCACGCAGTACGGCGTGTCCAAGGACCAGGCCAAGCAGATCGTCCGTCAGTCCGCGACGCTGCAGAAGCTCTACAAGAAGAAGGTGGGCGATAGCTCCGCAAGCATGCCAACCGCCCCGACCGAGCCTTCTGACGGCAACGAGGAGACCGCGAGTAAGGACTACGCCGACTACATCATCAACCTTGCCGGCGACGAGTGGGATAGCGAGAAGGGCACCTGGAAGGACGCCGATGGCACCTACGCTAAGGCCTTTGCCGACGATGCCTTTACTGCCGATAGCGCTACCTATAAGCAGGCCATGACCGCCTATTACACCGCCTATCAGCAGTACTCCTCGCAGGCTTCGAGCGCCAGCTCCAAGTGGACCGAGTACGCCAACAGCCTGTACGCCAAGGCCAACATCAGCATTTACGGCCTGTTTGCGTAAGATCTGCCTGAGCTTACCGATCGCGTAGCCGAACTATCTGAATAAGCCCGCTAGAACGATATCCGTTCTAGCGGGCTTATTACGTCGGAGGTACCGGTAGTTAAATAATCTCAATTAATCTTTAAGTCCAAAGAGGTTATCGGCTTCATCGTCAGGCATATATTCCAGTACATCGCCCGGTTGGCAGTCGAGTGCCCGGCATATCGCGTCAAGAGTTGAAAAGCGCACGGCAGAAACCTTGCCCGTCTTGATGCGCGACATATTGACCTGGGAGATGCCCACGCGTTCCGCAAGCTCTTTGGATGAGATCTTGCGTTCGGCGAGCATGCGGTCGAGCCGCAGAATAATCATGGATTCCCCCTAGAGCAACTCGTCATCTTGTATTTGCAGGATACACCCGTACTGGAAGACGCTGGCAATCAGGCTAATAATCAGGCCTGCAAAGACCATAGAGAGGTCGAGGTGCTGGCCGCCAAGCGCATCCGTAAAGTTGCCGCCAAATCCTGAGAGTATCAGCCCCGTGACTATGGCACCAAGAAGCTTCACAGCAACGCCGCCAATAAGGAACAAATGTCCTACTTGACGTAGTATGCGGATGCATTCGAGGTCAAAGGGCCTGCCCGCCTTTTCAATGGCGGAGAAAAACCTGTATGCGCTTAGCACAATGGCAAGCGCAAGGCATGTCATCATGGCGCTCCCTATGGCAGTATGACCGTCGTGCGCGACAAGCATAAGAGGGGTCTGTTCATTGGCGCCGACGAGAGCGAGAGATGGCCCTTCGCCGGCATTAAGCTCTACGGATTGGAGGCAGAACCCTTGGGAGAGGCTAGGCAATATGAGTAGAAGCTCGATTGCAATGACTGCGAGAAGTCCCAGAGCGAGCGCTACGGCGGTGCAGATTGTGGCCCATTTGCAGATGTGAGCGAGCTTCCTCAGATCGGCTATTGCCTGTTCGCGGTTGATGGGTTCATTCGATTTGGATACGTTCCAGCGGATCATAGCTCCTCCAACCAATGTTTAGGATGATATTTAAATCTTATAACATACTTAATGATAAACGATAAACAATTACAGATTAGAGTAAGTTATGTTTGTAAGACGAATAGCGAGAGCTTATGGCATATTTAGGGAGTGAGAGTTTGGCACGTGGGGGGATGGACGAGTATCGAAATTTCCCGCAACCGCGCAAGTGCTTCATCGGGTCTCCCTAATTCATATGGAAAAGGAGCTGCAAACGATTGGAAATAACCGCTGAGCGGTCGAAAACTACCGTTCACCGATAATTTCTAAACTGGTTCTAACTGGTATTAAGTCAAAAAGACCAATTCACAAATCTTCACAATGACCTGCATTTTTTCTACATGCCTTTTTTGGCCACCCTGCGTTGTTTAGACACAGAAAAGGTTCCGATCTTTTGCCAAAGCATTTCGAAACGGTTTCAAAACCGCAGGTAGAAGTGTTAACGACCGGTAAACGGTCGATTTATCACCGTGAGCGGTGCAAAAACGTTTTACCGTATGAATCAAGGAAAGCGACCTCTTCTGGGGTGATATAGTGACAACAACACGTCACGTGGTTACTACCAGTTTAGAAACCACTGGTCTTCAAAGAACGCTTTCCAAGAAGCTTTAAGGGCGAGCGCCCGCTGGCTTCCGAAAATCATCGGACTCAGATTGTACACACCTTCGGAAGGGAAATTTGAATGGTTGGCTTTATTCTTACCGGTCATGGACAGTTCGCACCCGGCCTTGCAAGCGCTATCGCGATGGTTGCCGGCGACCAGCCTGCTTTTACCGTCGTTCCTTTTGAGGGCGACCAGGCCGCATCCTACGGTGAGGATCTCCGCGCCGCTATTACCGCCATGCGCGAGGAGTGCGATGGCGTGCTCGTCTTTACCGACCTGCTTGGCGGCACCCCGTTCAACCAGTCGATGATGATTGCCCAGGATGTCGACAACGTCGAGGTTCTGACTGGCACCAACCTTCCCATGGTTATTGAGCTTCTGTTCCTCCGAGGCAATGCCACGCTCGCCGAGCTTGGCGAGCAGGCCGTGACCGTTGGACAGACGGGCGTCACCGCCCAGACGGTCGCATCCGTTGCCGGCTCCGAGGAAGAGGATATCTTCGGCGACGAGGACGGCATCTAATGGCCGATTTCGGAGCCAACGTCCTGAGCTCCTCGGTCGCCCTTTTAGGCCTGCTTGTCATCATGGGCTTGATTTACACCATCTGGTCGCAAATCAACATGAAGAAGAAGCAGAAGTACTTCAAGGAGCTGCACACCGAGCTCAAGCCGGGTCAAGAGGTTCTTTTCGCCGGCGGTATCTACGGAACCGTCAAAGGCATCGAAGGCGAGAAGGTCCAGATCAAAGTCCGATCCGGAGCCGTCGTAGATGTTTCGCGTTACGCGATTCAGGAGATCAAGTAACTGTCGTCAGCAAATAACGAAAGGAAGCTGATCAACATGGCAGAACCCAACATTCTTCTTACCCGCATCGATAACCGACTGGTTCATGGTCAGGTTGCCACCCAGTGGAACTCCACCCTGGGCTCCAACCTCATCCTCGTCGCCAACGACGACGTGGCGTCCAACACCATGCGCCAGAACCTCATGAAGATGGCCGCTCCCGCCGGCGTCGCTACGCGTTTCTTCTCTCTGCAGAAGACCATCGACGTCATTGGCAAGGCGAGCCCGCGCCAGAAGATCTTCATCGTGGCCGAAACACCGGAAGACGTGCTTACGCTCGTCAAGGGCGGTGTGCCTATAAAGAAGGTAAACATCGGCAACATGCACATGTCGGAAGGAAAGCGCCAAGTCGCCACCTCCGTCGCAGTTAACGACGAGGATGTCGCTGCGTTTAAAGAGCTGCAGGAATTGGGGGTGGAGTTGGAGATCAGGCGCGTTCCGAGCACGCCTGTTGAGGACACGAGCAAGCTCTTCTCGTAATCCTCGTGATCCACGTTGTCAGGAGTGAAACCCTGACGTTCTGTACGTGAAATCCAAAGTGCGTACATACATTTTGAAAGGAGGAGCAAGATGGAATACTCGATCATCCAGATCGCTCTGGTCTTCGTCGTCACGTTCATCGCGGCAATCGACCAGTTTGACTTCCTCGAGTCTCTCTATCAGCCCATCGTCACCGGCGCCGTCATCGGTCTTATCCTTGGCGACCTTAACACCGGTCTTCTCGTGGGTGGTACCTATCAGCTCATGACGATCGGCAACATGCCGATCGGAGGCGCTCAGCCGCCTAACGCCGTCATCGGCGGCATCATGGCAGCCATTCTCGCTATCGCCACGGGCCTCGAGCCCAACGCGGCAGTCGGCCTCGCCATTCCGTTCGCTCTGCTTGGCCAGCTTGGCGTTACCCTGGTCTTCACGCTTATGTCCCCGCTTATGTCCACGGCCGATAACATGGCTCACAACGCGGACACCAAGGGCATCGAGCGCCTGAACTACTTCGCCATGGCTCTGCTCGGCCTGATCTTCGCTGTCGTCGTCACCCTGTTCTTCATCGCTGGCGCTACCATCGGTCAGACCATCGCTTCTGCCATCCCGACTTGGCTGCAGACCGGTCTCTCCGCTGCAGGCGGCATGATGCGCTTCGTCGGCTTCGCCGTCCTGCTCAAGGTTATGATGAACCGCGATATGTGGGGCTTCTTCCTCATGGGCTTTGGCCTCGCGCTCATCACCGTTGCCAACGATTCGCTGGCAACCCCTGCTCTGCTCATCCTCGCTCTCATCGGCTTCGGCATCGCTTTCTGGGACTTCCAGCAGCAGACCGAGCTGAAGGGTGCAGCTGTTTCTGACGGAGGTGACTTCGAAGATGGCATCTAATGAGTATGTGATCCCGGAGCACTACGAGGATCTCACTCCTGCTCCGCAGCTCGACCAGAAGACCCTCAACAAGATGGCTTGGCGCTCCTGCTTCCTGCAGGCATCGTTCAACTACGAGCGCATGCAGGCCGCTGGCTGGCTTTACTCCATCATCCCCGGTCTGGAGAAGATCCACACCAACAAGAACGACCTCGCGGCTTCCATGAGCCACAACCTGGAGTTCTTCAACACCCACCCGTTCCTTGTCACCTTTGTTATGGGCATCGTGCTTTCGCTCGAGCAGAACAAGGTTGACATCCCCACGATCCGCGCCGTCCGCGTCGCCGCAATGGGCCCGCTCGGTGGTATCGGTGACGCCCTGTTCTGGCTGACGCTCGTGCCTATCACGGCCGGCATCACCTCCAACATGGCCATCAACGGCAACGCCGCTGCACCGATCATCTTCCTGGTGATCTTCAACGTCGTCCAGTTCGCTCTGCGCTTCTGGCTCATGAACTGGTCCTACAAGCTTGGCACCAGCGCTATTGACGCTCTGACCGCCAACATGCAGGCCTTCACGCGTGCCGCTTCCATCATGGGCGTCTTCGTCGTCGGTTGCCTGGTCGTCACCATGGGTGGCACCCAGATCAACCTCCAGATCCCCAACGGCACCACCCGTGGTCTCTCCGCTACTACCGTGATCGTCTCCGAGAAGGAGGCCGAGAACTTCACCGGTATGGAGGGCATCGATACCGAGACCGCTGAGGCCGGTACCATCGCCATGACCGATAAGGACGGCAACGCCCTTACCGCTTCCGATGCCGACGGCAACGCTGTCGAGTGCGGCGTCACCGATCTGGGTAACGGCATGGAGTCCGTGACCTACGGCACCGTTACCGAGGATCCGGTCAACTTCTCTGTTGCCGACACCCTCAACACCATCGTCCCGAAGCTCGTCCCGCTTATGCTTACGCTGCTGCTTTACTACATGTTCGCTAAGCACAGCTGGACCCCGACCAAGGGCATTCTCCTGCTCTTCGTCCTTGGCATCCTGGGCGCTGGCCCGCTTGGTCTCTGGCCGAGCATCTGGTAAGGCTCTAGCTTGAGGGGTGTGTCCCTACGCGGCTCACACCCCGACCCCTTAAGCCATGTGTATGTTAAAAGCCGCGTGCTCGAAAGAGCGCGCGGCTTTTGTTTTCTTAATGATTCGGGTGTGGCAGACAGATAATGCATAACACCCTAGGTAGTTAGCCGAATTCGAGCAAAAGGGAGGATAGGATGGCGATCGGAGCGCGTAAGCAACCGCTGTACGATCAGCTGGTCGATATTCTGACCGAAAAGATTGACCATGAATATCGCGCCGGTGACATGATTCCTTCCGAGCGCGAACTTTCGGAGCGCTATGGTCTCTCGCGCACTACGGTACGCCTGGCTCTGCAGGAACTGGAGCGTTTAGGACTGGTGGTTCGGCAGCACGGTCGCGGTACCTTTGTGACCGACCGTTCGGCAAAAGCAACCAATCTTATGCAGTCCTACAGCTTTACCGAGCAGATGCGCGCGATGGGTCGAGAACCCGAGACCACGATTCTCGAGTTTTGCGAGATGGAGGCCGATAAGAATCTGGCCGAGCATATGGGATTGCGCATCGGTGATCGCATTTTTAAGCTCAAGCGTCTTCGCTCTGCCGACAACATGCCCATGATGGTCGAACGCAGCTATCTACCGGTTCGTCAATTTCTGTCCCTAAAGCGACCGCTGCTGGAGCGTAAGCCGCTTTACGATGTGATTGAGCAGGACTTTCAGCAAAAGATTCGCGTGGCCGAAGAGGAGTTCTATGCGAGCATAGCCCGTCCCACCGATGCCCACCTTTTGGGAATTGTCGAGGGCTCGCCTGTGCTCGATTTGGTCAGGACTACGTATAACGAGTCAAACGAGGTAGTGGAGTACACACTCTCGGTTGCTCGTGCCGATCAGTTTAAATACAAGGTTTACCACCAGCGCAGTAACTAGTGCTCGCATCGTTTCCATATGGTGATTCTTTGCATTTAACTGGTTACTACCAGATAACCAACCGAAGTGTATAATTGCACGTCAGAGGATTACTTCTAGAGAGAGGTATTAGAAATGTTCGAGAAGAGTGTCGAGGAGCTCACCGAGCTCGGCGCCCAGATCACCACGGCCGAGATTGCTCAGCAGCCCGAGCTTTGGCGTGATACGCTCAACATCTATCGCGAGAACAAGGAGGCCATCGAGGCCTTCCTGGCCGAGGCTCGCGCTATGGGCGAGGGTCGTCTGTCCGTTGTCTTCACCGGTGCCGGTACGTCCGACTACGTTGGCGATACCTGCGCCCCGTACCTGCGTCACGCTGGCAACACTGATCTCTACGACTTTAAGCCCATCGCCACGACCGACATCGTGAGCGCCCCGCGCGACTTCCTGCGCGCCGAGGATCCCACGCTCGTGGTTTCCTTTGCCCGCTCTGGCAACAGCCCCGAGAGCCTTGCCGCCGTTGCCGTTGCCAAGGAGCTCGTCCACAACGTCAAGTTCCTCAACATCACCTGCGCTCCCGAGGGCAAGCTTGCCGTCGAGTCTGCCGATGATCCCAATGCGCTGACGCTGCTCATTCCGCGCGCCAACGACAAGGGCTTCGCCATGACCGGTTCTTATTCCTGCATGACCCTGCTCTCCACCCTTATTTTCGACACTGCCTCTGACGAGCAGAAGGCCGAGTGGGTCGAGACGATTGCCAAGATGGGCGAGGAGGTCATCTCCCGTGAGCCCGAGATCGCCGATTACCTGGCTGGCGATTTCAACCGCGTGACCTACTTGGGTTCTGGCTCCTTCGGTGGCCTTGCTCAGGAGAGCCAGCTCAAGATCCTCGAGCTCGCTCACGGTCTGGTCGCTACTTCCTACGACACCTCCATGGGCTATCGTCACGGACCTAAGTCCTTCGTCGACGATAAGACGCTCGTCTTCGTGTTCGTCAACAACGACGCCTACACCCGTCAGTACGACATCGACATTCTAAACGAGATCGGTGGCGACGAGATCGCTCAGCACACCATCGCCGTTCAGCAGGAAGGTGCCACCGTCTATGAGGGTGAGTCCTTCACCTTTAAGGGCTACGAGGCACTTCCCGAGGGTTACCTTGCTCTGCCGTTCGTGATGTTTGCCCAGGCTATCAGCCTGCTCAACTCCGTCCGCGTGGGCAACACGCCCGATACGCCGAGCCCCACCGGCACGGTCAACCGCGTGGTTAAGGGCGTGACGATTCACCCCTTCACCGCTTAATCGCGTCCCCCTGTAAGGGCGCCCGTCCGCTCATAACGGCGGGCGGGCGCTTTTTGTTTTACGTGAGCTGGGTATAAGCATTACCACAGTCAACTGCTTTAGAAGCGAGGAGTGCATATGAGCACGTACGCAATTAAGGCTGACAAGTTCTTCTTGCCGGCAGGCCCGCAACTGGGCGGCTATCTTATGGTCGAGGATGGCGTTTTTGGCGCCTGGCAGGCCGACGAGCCCTCTTGCGAGATTAAGGACTATACGGGATCGTGGATCGCACCGGGTATGGTCGATACTCACATCCATGGCTTCTACAACCACTCAACTACCGATAACGATCCCGAGGGCATCGATATCAGCTCAACCGAGCTCGCCCGTCGCGGTACCACCAGCTGGCTGCCCACGACGTTCACCGATGGCGTCGAACAGATCAAGGACGCCTGCGCTGCTATCGCCAAGGCGGACGAGGGCCGCGGCCCCGACTTCTGCGGTGCCCGCATTCAGGGCATCTACCTGGAGGGCCCCTTCTTTACCATGAAGCACGTGGGCGCGCAGAACCCCGCTTACCTGATTGACCCCTCCGAGGAGGTTTTCGACCAGTGGCAGGAGGCTGCGGGCGGTCGCATCGTTAAGAGCGCCATGGCCGCCGAGCGCGACGGTGCCGCTGCTTATGCGGCTGCTCTGAACGCCAAGGGCGTGGTGACCAGCATCGGTCACTCCGACGCCACCTACGATGAGTGCATCGCCGCTATCAATGCCGGTGCCAGCTGCTTTACGCATACCTATAACGGCCAGCGCGGTCTGCATCACCGTGAGCCCGGTGTCGTGGGTGCTGCCATGTCCACGCCCGAGACCTACGCCGAGATCATCTGTGACGGCAAGCACGTAAACCCTGCCGCCATCAAGGCACTGCTGCAGGCAAAGGGCTGGCAGCACACGGTGCTCATCACCGACTGCCTGGGCTGCGGCGGCATGCCCGAGGGCAGCTACACCAGTGGTGGCATGGACGTCATCATGAAGGACAACCTGTGCTGGCTCGCCGACGGCAAAAGCATTGCCGGCTCGGTGCTCACGCTTGCCCAGGGCGTCAAGAACATTGTCGATTGGGGCATCGCCAGCGCTGATATCGCCATTCGCATGGCAACCGAGGTGCCGGCTCGCTCTGCGCACATCGAGGATAAGTGCGGCAGCATCATGCCGGGTCGCGACGCCGACTTTGTCGTGTTCGACCATGAGCTCACCCTCGTCGAGACGTATGTTGGCGGCCAGAGCGTCGGCAACGCCTTTACCGATTAACGATAGAAAAAGACGGCGGGCCCGAATCTGCTCGGACCCGCCGTATGGGTTAAACGCTCAAAAGCACCTTAACAGTTACAGCTTGTTAACGATCTTCTTTGCCGTGCGCTTGACGCCGGCCACAAGACCCCCCGCGGGATGCTCCTTTTCGTATGCTAGACGCTTCTCGCGCTTGGCGTACTCTTCGACGATGATGTCGCCATACTCGTCTTCGATCTTGTCGAAGAAGTCGACGGCGCCCTTAATTTCCTCAGCGGTCGGGTGTCCCTTCTGGACGCCGCCGGTGAGTTTGAACGGCCCCCACGTATCAAAGCCGGGACAGCCGTAGACGCCCATAAAGATGGCCTGCCTCATGCGGCAGATGCCATCGATATCCTTGCCGTACCACTTGTTTTTGCCACCGTAGGTCATAAGGCCAAACACCTTGTCCTGCGGCTGCAGCACGTTCGTGAGCACGCGTGCCATGTCCTTGTCGATCTCGGAGTAATAGATGCCCGTGGCGACACCGATCAGATGGTATTCGTGCAGGTCGGGGTACTCGTTTTTACCGAGTGACTTCACGTCGAGGGTATCGATCTCGGGGTGCGCCTCGACGATGGCGTCCACGAGCTTTTTCGTATTGCCGTGGTGGTGTGAGGCATAAAGGATGATGGTTCGCATAAGAAGGCCTTTCAGCTGTAATTGCATCAATGTCTGTATGGTACCCCGTTGCATGGCTGGGAAACCGGACGCATCGATGAACGTGCGGGTTTGTCCTTTGGTCAGGGCCGAGACGGGTTCTTGCGAGCAAAAAGCAGTTGTTCGAAAGGATGGACAATGGAATACGCTCTCTCCAACGATTCGATTTCTATCAAGGTCTCCACGGCCGGTGGTTCGTTTACCTCGATTGAGGCTGGAGGTCGCGAGTACTTGTGGCAGGGCGATCCCGCCGTGTGGTCCGGCCAGGCACCGATTTGCTTCCCGATTTGCGGAGGTTTGCGCGATAACAGCGCCATGACGTTTGCCGGACATCATGTGAAGCTCGCCCGCCATGGGTTTGCGCGCAAACAGGAGTGGAAGCTGCTGAGCCAGAGCGAGAACGAGCTGGCGATGTGCCTGGCTTCGGAGGATAACGCCGCGCTGCTGAGCGATTATCCGTATCCGTTTAAGCTTGTCGCCCGCTATACGCTCGAGGACGCCGCCGTGCGCGTCTCCTATGAGGTTACCAACGAGGGCACCGAGGACATGCCTTTCTTTATCGGTGGACACCCCGGCTTTAGGTGCCCGCTCGATGAGGGCGAGGCCTATACGGACTACGAGTTGCGTTTTGAGAAAGACGAGGCTGCTGAGCTTTGCGCTGCCGTCCCCTCGACTGGCTTGATTGACGTGACCAACCGCTCCAAGAACCCCATGGTGGGAAAGACGCTGCCTCTGTCACATGAGCTCTTCGATTTTGCGGAGACCATCTTTGACGTGCTCGAGAGCCGTCAGGTCACGCTTTCCAAAAAGGGCGAGGACAAGGGTGTTCGCCTGAGCTTTGAGGGCTTCCCATATCTCATTGTGTGGAGCAAGCCCGAGGGCGATTTTGTGGCAGTTGAACCCTGGGGCGGCCTTTCGACCTGCTCCGATGAGGACGACGTGCTTGAGCACAAGCGCGGCTGCCTTATCGCCAAGCCCAAGGAGACCGTCGTTCGCTCGTTCACGATTGAGATTCTGTAATTCCGTTTTGTCGACTCGTATCGCGAGGCACAAGGAGCCTGCGAGATAAGGAGCTAAAAATGATCCTCACCGTTACGATGAACCCGTCTGTCGATACGCGCTATCAGCTCGATGAGCTCGTCATCGACGACGTCAACCGTGTGACGCCCGAAAAGACCGCCGGCGGCAAGGGCCTTAACGTAGCCCGCGTCCTTGGTCAGTTGGGCGACGATGTTGTGGCAACCGGCCTGCTTGGTGGCCATATGGGCGCCTATATGGCCGAGCTCATGGACGCTAACGGCATTAAGAATGATTTTGTGCCCATCAAGGGCGAGACTCGCATTTGCCTCAACATCCTCCACGCCGGCAACCAGACCGAGCTGCTCGAGAGCGGCCCGACGATTGCCCCCGAGGAGCTCGATGCCTTTACCGCAAAGTTCGCCGAGCTTGCGAGCAAGGCCGACGTCGTCACCATCTCGGGTTCGTTGCCCCGCGGTGTCGAGGCAGACTACTATGCCAAGATCACGGGCATTGCCGAGAACGCCGGCGCCAAGGTGCTGCTCGATACCTCGGGTGCTTCGCTCGAGGCCGCCCTTAAGTCCGAAATTAAGCCCGAGCTGGTCAAGCCTAACCTGACCGAGATCAACGGCCTTTTGGGTACGAGCTTTACCACCGACGATGTGGACGAGCTCCGCGCCGCGCTCGCCTCTGATGCCCGCTTCTCCGATATCCCCTGGGTCGTCGTGTCCATGGGCGCTGCCGGCTCCGTTGGCTTCCACAATGGCCGTGCGTTCCGCGCAAAGACGCCCGATATCCCTGCCGTTAACGCCACGGGCTCTGGTGACTCCACTATCGCTGGCTTCGCGCATGCCATTGCTGCTGGCGCGGACGACGAGACGGTGCTGCGTACCGCCAACACCTGCGGCAAGCTCAATGCCATGGATCCCATGACCGGCCATCTGGTCATGGACCGTTGGGACGAGGTCTACAACGGCGTTGTCGTGACCGAGCTGTAAGGGCTTGGGCGTCGGCCCCGGCATCGCTTGCTAGCTCATGTCGACGACAAGTGCGATAGCATTATGTCGGGGCGCGACGCCGACGTTGTCGTGTTCAATCCCGACCTTACCCTGGTCGAGACGTATGTGGGCGGCAACAGCGTCGGTAACGCGTTTATCGAGTAGCCGCCAAAGAAACGATCCGAGAGGGGATTTAGATGATTTACGGTGCATTGGGCGATATCGAGGAATACCGCGGAATGCTCAAGGGCCTCGATGTGCTGATTGACTGGTTCGAGGAGAACGATCCGGCGAAGCTCGAGGTCGGCAGCCATCCGATTCTGGGCGACAAGGTCTTTGCGAACGTCATGGCTCCCACGACGCGTCCCGAAGGCGAGGCTCACTATGAGACGCATCAGCGCTATCACGACCTGCAGATCGACGTCGAGGGTCGCGAGGCCTTTAAGGTTGCCACGGGCAGCCTGACGCTGGTTCAGGAGTTTGACGAGAAGGACGACTACGATCTGGTCGATTCCGACGCTTCGATCGCCGGCGATCTTGCCGACGACAAGTTCGCGCTGTTTGTTGCCGGCGAGCCTCACATGCCCACGCTCGAGTTTCCGGGCGATGGCGCACAGCCGGTCAAAAAGATTTGCTTTAAGCTGCTTGCAGATGCTTACTGGGAGGAGTAGCGAGCTACTCGGCTGAGTTGTTCGTATGCTGGCGTGATTCCATTGAGGGGCGCGCTTGAGCCCCGTTAATCGCGGTTCCCTTGGGGATTGCGGTTGGCGGGGCTTTTTGTTGAGTAGGGGAGTTGCCGGCGGCGTTGTGCTTGGATTGGCGGATATGCGCCCGAAATTGGCAACAAAAAAGCCGCCCGAAGGCGGCTATCTTGTGCAATGGAGCCAGCGACCGGGCTCGAACCGGTGACCCCCGCTTTACGAGAGCGGTGCTCTACCAACTGAGCTACGCTGGCGGCCATATGGTGACGCAACTGAGGCGTCAACGGCTGTCTATGATACGGGACATCGCAAATCCGCGCAAGTGTTCTGACGGCTTTTCTCACTTTAAATGCACTAATATTGGAGACGCGATGTCTTGCTCTTACGGGTCTCAAACAGAATGGGGCAGCGATGACTCAACCCAAGATTCTTCTCGCACGCATCGACGACCGTTTCATTTACGGACAAGACGTTGAGCTGTGGAACGAAGCCGTGGGTTCCAACCTTGTCCTAATCGTCAACGATGAGATCGCGGCAGATTCGCGCCAATGGGCACCCATGAGGGTGGCGGCGCCAGAAGGCGTTTGGACGCGGTTTTTCTCGGTGCAAAGGACCATCGACGTCATTCATACCGCAACGCCTCGCCAATTGATTCTGATCATGGTGGCCTCACCCTCCGATGCGCTCGCGCTGGTTAAGGGCGGTGTGCCGATCACCAAGATCAGCATTGGTCATATGCAGGCAGGGGAGGGCAAGCGTCCCGCAACGCCCGCAGTTGCCGTAGACGACACAGACGTCGCTGTTCTCAGAGAGCTGCAAAAGCTCGGCATAGAACTAGAAATCCGCTATCTCCCCAGTTCCGCCCCCGACCCCATCGGCAATCTGTTCAACTGATCCCTTGGGGACGGAGGAAAACGGATCATTTTGCCTTCGTAGGGGATCTGTGTGGCGCTGTCCGCCAAAACTATGCCGGTTTACTACGATGAATTGCTTATCGCCGAGCATGCCAAATTTGCAGAGAATAAAACCGCAGGTAGACGAGTTGCTAATTTTTTATAAACCAGCGCGTGGTCGGACATAGTGGGTTCATCGTAGTAATTCGGCATAGTTTTGTTATGTCACCAATTCGGTGGCATCGAAAAGAAGGATTTAGGCATGAAGCAGCGCCCGTTGGCGGTGGTGCCGGCGGGCGTTGCTGTGCGAGATGTCGCGTTGTGGGCCTAGTGCCTCATAAAGTGGTATTCGATCATATTGCTGTAGGGGTGACCCGGACCCACAATGCCCTGCGGGAACAGCGGCTGGTGCGGCGTGTCGGGGTACATCTCGGCCTCGAGGGCAAAGCCGGCGCCCCAGCCATAGTTGGCATCGTCCTTGGCGTGCTCGTCGCCCAGCCAGTTGCCGGTGTAGAGTTGCACGCCCGGGGCGGTGGTGTAGTAGTCCAGCTCACGACCGGTCCACATCTCCTCGACATGTAGGGCGCGACGCAGGTTGCGGCCGTACTGATAGCCATCGATGCACAGGCAGTGATCGTAGCCACGGGCCTGCTTAATCTGCGGGTCGTCGGCCTCCATGCCGGGTGCGACGGGGCGCAGCTCGCGAAAGTCAAACGGTGTTCCCTCGACCGGAGCGATTTCGCCGGTGGGGATGTTCTGCTCGTTAATGGGCAAGTAGTGGGCAGCGTTGGCGATAAAGAAGTGCTCACAGTCCATGCCGGCGTTATGGCCGGCAAGGTTAAAGTACGTGTGGTTGGTCATGGACACGTAGGTGGCGCGGTCGCTCTCGCAACCATACTCGATGCGGAAGACGCCGGTGCGCGTAACGGTAAACACAGCCGTAAAGATTCGGTTGCCGGGCAGGCTCAGCTCGCCATCCTTAAGCGAGGTGGTCATGCGCACGGCGTTGTGAGTCTCGTCGAGCTCAACGTCCCATACGCGCTTGTGCAGACCATGCTCAAGATCGCTGTGCAGGTTGTTGACGCCTTCGTTGGCCGGCATGTGCCAGTCCGTGCCGTCGATGGTGATCGTGGCGCCCGCGGTGCGGTTTGCCACGGGGCCGATGGTCGCGCCAAAGCAGGCGGGGTTGTCAAAGTAATCCTCGAGCTTATCGAAGCCCAGCACCACATCGCGCACGTTGCCGGGAATATCGGGCACATCGATACCCAGCACGGTGGCGCCATAGTCCATAATGCGAACGCAGATCTCGGGCCCGTTGAGGGTATAACGATGAACGGAGGTGCCGCACGGCGCGGTGCCGAAAAGCTCGGAAGTGATCATTTGGTTCCTAACATCGAGGTATTTCGGACAAACTGTAGCGCGAACAGGTGAGATTATCACTACACCCCACTAAAGCAGGGGGTATTTTTCTCAAAAAAGTGATGATTGGAGCTGTGCGGGTGTTCATTTTTGACGCGCACGAGTCTGATACAATTTGTTCGTTACTGTTTGAATGATATGCGCGCAAAGAACGGCGAGGATTCATCGTGATTAAGGCAGAGCGACAGGATAAGGTTCGTCAGCTGCTCGAAGAGCAGGGCACGGTTTCGGTCAAGGAGATTTCGGATGCGCTGGGCGTTTCGGATATGACGATTCGCCGCGACCTCGAAGAACTTGCGAGCCTGGGCGAGATCGAGCGCGTGCACGGTGGCGCCCGTAGCGCACAGGGACGTCCCCATGCCATGTTGCGCCATGAGTATTCGCACAGCGAAAAGCGCACTAAGCATGCCGAGGAAAAGCTGCAGATTGCGCGCCGTGCTGTGGAGCTTATCGAGGAGGGCTCGACCATCTTTTTGGGTACGGGCACTACGGTGGAACAGATGGCCTCGATGCTGCCGGCGTGTCGCCTGCGCATTGTGACCAACTCGCTTTCGGTGTTTAACCTGCTCGAGGCGCGCGAAGACTGCGACCTGTGCCTCGTGGGCGGTATGTACCGTCGCCGCACCGCCGCTTTTGTGGGACCAACGGCCGAGGATACCCTGCGTGCGTTGGGCATCGACGCGGCGTTTATCGGCGCCAACGGCATTCTGGATGGCGACGTATCTACGTCCAACATGGACGAGGGCCGTATCCAGCAGCTCGCCTTTAGCAAGGCCGACTCACGCTATCTGATCGCCGATTCCAGCAAGATCGGCAAGCGCGACTTCTACACCTTCTGTCGCTTGGACAGCCTGGATGCCGTGGTGTGCGAACCGGGTATCGCCGCCGAGAATCGTGCCGCCATCGAGGAACACACGCAGGTCATCTGCTAGCTTAGGTATTACAGATCTAGATATTTCGAACCGGGTGCCCCCGTTCATCTCAATCTGTAACAATTGGGGCCGAAAATCCCTGCTAGATGTTACAAATCGAGACAAACGGCCTGCTCGGGTCGAGCCAAAACAAAAAAGCCGCATGCGAACCCGTGGAGGGATTCGCATGCGGCCGACAGGGGGTATGCGGCTTGAATTAGGCCATGAGCAGGCCGGTCTCCGCGACGTTCTTGTACCAGTACGCGCTCGCCTTGGGATAGCGCTTCTGGGTCTCGAAGTCGATGTAGAACAGGCCGTAGCGCTTGTTGTAGCCGTTGGTCCAGGAGAACTGGTCCTGCAGCGACCACACAAAGTAACCGTCGACGTTTACGCCGCCGTCGATTGCCTTGAGGATCCATGCGAGATGCTGGCGCATGTAGTCGATGCGAGGGGCGTCGTCGATAAAGCCGTCCTCGAAGTCATCCTTATAGCCCATGCCGTTCTCGGTGATGTAGATCTTCTTGTAGTTGGGGTAATCGTTCTTAATGCGGAGCAGCAGGTCGTAGAGGCCCTCGGGATAGATGATCCAGTCCCAATCGGTGGTGGGTACGCCTTCGCGCACGCATGACTCGCCCACGCCCTTGAGGAACCAGCGCGAGGAGCCCTTGTCGCCGGTGCCATTGTGGTTGATGTCGTTTTCGCCCTCGGCGGCACGCAGGAACTGGCACTTGTAGGTGTTGACGCCCAGGCAATCGTTGTAGGGGAGCGCGGCAGTCAGCGCGGCGATGTCCTCGTCGCGGACGTCGAGCTCGCCGCCGGCGATATGGGCCAGCTTGGTCGCAGCCTCCATGGTGTCGGCTGCATAGTGGCCGCGGAAGGTGGCGTCGAGTACCCAGCGGTTGTTGATGACGTCGGCCATGCGAGCTGCCTCGCAGTCGGCGGCGTTGTTGGGGTCGAGGGGATACTTGGGCTCCAGGTTCTGGACAATGCCGATCTCGCCCTCAAAGTCGCCCTCGTGGAAGGCGACGACGGCCTTGGCATGGGCCACCATCATGTTGTGCATAAGCTGGAAGGCCTTGTCCAGGCGATACTTCTCGCCGTGCGGCCAGTTGCCAACGATAAAGCTGCCCTCGGCGGTCGCGGGAATCTCGTTAAAGGTGAACCAGTGCTTGACCTCGGTGAACTCGGCAAAGCAGAACTTGGCGTACTCGACAAAGGCGTCGATGGTCGTGCGCGTCAGGAATCCCTCGCCGCCGTCCTGATAGAAGGCCTCCGGCGTATCGAAGTGATCGAGCGTGACATAGGGGATAACACCAGCTTTGTTGCAGGTGGCGAAAAGCTCGTGATAGAAGGCGACGCCCTCGGGGTTAATCTCGCCGGTGCCACTGGGGAAGATACGGCTCCAAGCGATGGAGACGCGAATACCGTTGATGCCGAAGCGCTGGCACAGGTCGATATCGACCGGATACTTGTTGTAGAAGTCGCTTGCAGGATCGGGGGAGAAGCGACCCTGTGCGGCCAGGAAATCGTCCCAGGGCACTTTGCCCTTGCCGTGCGTGCGGGTCTCGCCCTCAACCTGGTAAGCGGCGGTGGCGCCGCCAAACACAAAGCCGTCGGGGAACTGCATGGGGTTGGTCATGAGTCATCCTTTCTGTGGGATATGAATAGGGAGAGGTGCCCAAACTGGGGGTCCGGGCACCAACAGAGGAAGGAACTAGTCGAGGTTCTCGCGGAGCCACTTGATGGCGCCAGCGGGGTCGCGAGTAAGGTCGATATATTCCTTACCGCGGGGAGCGAGCAGCTTAATGCCCAGACGATCGGTGTCGGCCTTCATGTCGTTGTAGTAGCTACGAACCTGCGGGGCAAGCACGATAACGTCGTACTGATCCATGATGGCAGTGTGCTGACCATAGGCACCGGCGGAGGAAGCGATGTTCTCTCCGGTCTGTGCGGCACCTTCCTTGATGGCGTTGGCGAGCATGGCGGAGGTGCCGGCGCCGGCGCACAGGACGAGGACCTTCAGGCCATCGACATCCTTCTTGGCGGATGCATCGGCAGCGGGCTTGGGCTGATCGGCGACAGGCTTGCTGTCAGCGGCGGCAACAGTCGTCTCGACGGAAGCGGTAGCCTGCTCGACAGCGGGCGCAGAGGGCTTGGCGGCGATGGCAGCGGTACCGTTGGGCTCAAGACCCAGCTCGGCGGCGCGCTCGGCCTCCTGGTCGCAGAGCAGCTTATCGTATGCCTTCAAGAACGGCAGGTAGATGATGGCGTCCAGCAAAATGATGATCGCGACAAATACCAGGGCAATAAGCTGGAAGTTCGTGGTGATGAAAATGCCGATGGGGGCGGGGGTGGCCCAAGGCACCACGAAGGAGAAGCCGTTCATGCCCACGTTATCGATAAAGAACTTGGCAACACTCACGTTGACGCAGCCGGCGGTAACAAAGGGGATGAGCATGTAGGGGTTAAGGATCATCGGCGCGCCAAAGAGCAGCGGTTCGTTGACGGCGAAGGCAACAGGAACAATCGAGGCCTTACCGACGGCCTTGAGCTGCTTGGACTTCATAAAGAGAATCAGCAGAAGCGGCACGATGAACGTGGCGCCGGTGCCTCCGAACTCACCCACGAGCGACATGTTAAAGGTGAGGGAGTGGGCGGGGTGGCCGCCTGCCAGCAGAACCTGCAGGTTCTCGGCCTGGTTGGCAAGACGGATGGGGTCGATGCCCGGCTGGACGATCGAGGGGCCGTGGACACCGATGAACCAGAAGAACGCGGTGGCTGCCTGGATAAGGATAAGGCCAGGATAGGTTTCTGCAGCGGTAAAGAGCGGGGAGAGCAGTTTGATAAGCAGCTCGGAGAACGGAACGCCCATGAGGTTGCGCACGATGACATCGATGATGCCGCAGATGATGACGGCGCCGCCAAAGGGGATGATGTCGCGGAAGTTCTGAGCGATGGCGCCCGGGACCTCCTTGGGCAGCTTGATGGTCAGATCGCGCGAGACGCAGAACTTATAGACCCACACGGTAATGAACGCGGCGATATAGGCCGAGAACAGACCGCGCGTACCCATGCTGGTGCAATCGAAGACCGAAAGCTCGGAGCCGTCGAGCTTGGTGGTGAACTGTGTGACTGCGAGCAGCAGCATACTGCATTGGGCGGCCACCATGGTGGAACCGTCGTTGAGCACTTTGCCGGCGGGCATGCGACGGTTCATGGATGCCGTGAAGTTCTTGGCGGTGGTGCCGGCAACCATGATGCCCATGACGCCCATGGTGAAGTTGTACAGCTTGTTGCACCAGTCGAGGAGCGGCTGGGGCAGCGTGATGCCGACCACGCCGGGAAGCGTGGCGATCAGCAGGAAGATCGAAGAGGTGAGGACAATGGGCATGCACCCAAGGAATCCGTCCTTGATGGCCTGGAGGTAGATGTTCCTCGAGATCTTCTCAAAGAACGGTTGATGCTTTTCGAGCATCTTTACGATGGCGTCCATAGAGCTCCTTTGCTGCTTGATGCGCGATGCATGTGGATGGAACTGGTCGTCGATGGATGGTCAGGACTGCCCGGAAACCTTCCTGCTTAAGGAAGGCATTGCGAAATGACAACGTTGTCATTTCGTTAATGACAACGTAAGACATTTTTGGAAGAGCAACAAGGATTTACGGGTGAACGGTCGATATTGTCCGATAAACGGCTGATTTGTCAGTCGGGCAGGTAGTGTATGCTAGAACACAAAAAACAAGCGATGCAAAACCAACTGGAGAAGTAGTGGCAACGATGGACAAGAAAAATGTCTCGATGAACGATGTGGCAGTTGCCGCGGGCGTTTCTCTCAAGACGGTGTCGCGCGTGATCAACGAGCCCGATAGTGTGCGAGAGTCGACGCGCGATAGGGTCCATGCGGCCATGGAGGAGCTTGGGTTCCGGGCGAACTTTGCCGCGCGTTCACTCAAGTTGGGCCGTTACGGGTGCATCGGCGTGGTGGTGTTCCACTTGTCGGGCGGCGCCGTGGACATGATCGACGGTATCGCCGATGCCGCCGAAGAGCGAGGCTTTGCTCTCACGGTGATCAAAAAGCGGGCGGGGGAGAAGATGACCCTTGCCGAAGCGGCGCATAGGATGTCGCAGCTTCCCGTCGACGGCATGATTTTCAACCTGCGCCAGATGGTCGATGACTTTGATACCTTTGAGGCGCCGAAAGACCTCAAGACGGTGATTATCACACCGATGGAGCATCCTACCTGCTCCACCGTCAGTGACGATCAAGAGGGCGGCGCGCGCATGGCGTGTGAGTACTTCTTGAATCACGGGCACAAGAACGTGTACTTCGTCTCTGGTAAGAAAGAATCGCTGTCGAGCCAGTGTCGTATGAAAGGTTGGCGTGCGGCACTCGAGGCGCGTGGCATTGAGCCGCCCGAGCCTCTGCAAGGCGATTGGAATGCGGATAGTGGCTATGCCGCGGGCCTTGTGCTTGCCGATAAACCCGATTGCACGGCGGTCCTCGCTGCTAACGACTGCATGGCAAACGGCGTGATGATGGCTCTACGTGACAAAGGGCTCAGTGTGCCCGAAGACGTGTCCGTGATCGGCTTCGACGATGAGCTTTACAAGACGATACCCAATTCGATTCTGACGTCGGTGAAGTTTCGCCACCGCGAGCTGGGCATCCGTGCGCTTAACGAGGTCGTCGCAGGTCTGGAAGCCCCGAGCTCCAGAAGCCGCACGCTCGTCTCGGGCGTGTTGGTCGAGCGTTCCAGCGTAAAGGACCTGCGGGCATAGACGTGCTCGGCTCGTTCATCTCAACCTGTAACAGGTAGGGCCGAAAATCTCAGCTAGATGTTACAGATTGAGATATCTCTGCTCGGGCGTTCTGTTTGTCTCGATCTGTAACAGCTTGGAGCGAAAAACTCAGCTAGATGTTACAGATTGAGACAAACGTGCGGTACGGTCTGCCCAAAAAAGGCCGGGGGCGGCGCGTCGTGTGACGTGCCGCCCCCGGCTGAGAAATGGGGACAGGTTATGTGAGCGGGGCAATTCCGCTGGTCGCAAGCCGCTAGTCCAGACGACGGGTCTGCGCTACGTGCTTATACCAGTAGGCGCTTGCCTTGGGCGTGCGCTTCTGGGTTTCAAAGTCAACGTAGAAGAAGCCGTAACGCTTGTTGTAGCCATTGGTCCAGGAGAACTGATCCTGCAGGCTCCACAGGAAGTAGCCGCCCACGTTGACGCCCACCTCCATGGCCTTGAGCAACCAGCGTAGGTGCTGCTCGATGTAGTCAATGCGCGGCTGGTCGTCCACAAAACCGTCCTTGTAGGGGTCCTTGTAGCCCATGCCGTTTTCGGTGATGAAGATCTGCTTGTAGTTGGGGTAGCGCTGTTTAATGTAGACGAGCAGATCGAACAGACCCTCGGGATAGATGATCCAGTCCCAGTCGGTGGTGGGGATGCCGGGCTTGTTCACGTGCTCGCCAATGCCCTTGACGCGCCAGCGGCCGGTGCCCTTCTCGCCCGTACCGTTGTGGTGCAGGTCGTTCTCGCCATCGTAAGCCTTCAAGAAGCGGCACTGGTAGTTGTTAACGCCCAGGTAGTCGTTGTAGAGGGCGGCCTCGCGCATGATTTCCAGATCCTCGTCTAGGATCTCGATGGTACCGCCCGAGACGGCGGCCAGGCGGTTGGCGCACTCGAGGGTGTCGGGCGCGTAGTCGCCGCGGAAGGTGGCGTCGAGCAAGAACTGGTTTTGCAGCACGTGCTCGTTGTTGGCGGCTTTGATGTCGGCGGGGTCGTTCTCGTTGAGCGGATACTTAAACTCCAGCGACTGAATGACGCCGATCTTGCCCTTAAAACCGCCGTTGTGGAAGGCCAGTACTGCCTTGGCATGGGCGAGCATCATGTTGTGCTCGCACTGGAAGGCCTCGGCCAGATGCGCCTTGACGCCACCGGGGAAGGTGCCCTCGATGTAGGTGTTGGAGGCGTCGGCCCAGATCTCGTTAAAGGTGAACCAGTAGGCCACCTGGTCGGCGTACTCCTTAAAGCAGAAGGTGGCAAAGTCCACAAAGGCGTCGATGGTCTCGCGGTTGAGGAAGTCGCCCTTCTCAAAGAGGGGAAGCGGCGTATCGAAGTGATGCAGCGTGACAAACGGCTCAACGTGGTGCTTGTGGCATTCGGCGAAGAGATCGTGATAGAACTGGACACCCTCGGGGTTAATCTCACCGATACCGTTGGGGAAGATGCGGCTCCAGGCGATGGAGAGGCGAATGCCGTTGATGCCAAACTCCTCGCACAGCTCCAGATCGACGGGGTACTGGTTGTAGAAGTCCGAAGCGGGATCGGGGGAGAAACGGCCCTGGGCCTCCAAGAAGTCGTCCCAGGCAACCTTGCCCTTACCGTGAGTGCGGGTCTCGCCCTCTACCTGGTAGGCAGCAGTGGCGCCGCCAAAGACAAAGTCCTCGGGAAACTGCGCAGGCGGGTTAGTGACGCTAGCAGGGTTAACGGACATGATGATCCAATCGTCTAAATCGAAGGGCCAGCCGGTCTTGGATGGTCGGCTGGCCCTGGGCGTTACTTACTTCGAAAGCTGCTCGGAGACGAAGGCGAGAGACTTATCGCCGTTCTGGGAGAGCTCGATGTACTGCTTGCCACGGCAGGCGACGCACTTGTTGCCCACGCGCTCGCAGTCCTTCTGCAGGTCGGCCAGGTAGCTTGCGGCCTGCGGGGCCAGGACGACCAGATCGAAGTCGGGGAGCATGTCCACGTGGTTGCCATAGGCCTCGGCAGCGGTCTCAAGATCAATGCCGCGCTCCTTGGCGGCCTTGGCCAGCGCGTTGGCGAGCAGGCCCGAGGTTCCGCCACCCTGGCAGAGCACGAGTACGCGCTTGCCGTTGAGGTCGCTGGCGGTCGTTGCCTCGGTGGCGGGCGCCGCGGAAGCGGCGGGGGCATCGGCCTTCACGGCCTCGGCAGCAGCGCCGGCGGCAACGCTCTTGGCGTCAGCCTTGCCCTGGAAGGCGTCGTTGAGCTTGGCGGCCTTCTCAGCGTTCTTGGCGGCGAGCTCCTCCTGGGAGATCTCGGCCTCCTCGGTGCACTTCTGGGCGTCATAGGCACGGAAGAACGGGTAGTACAGGGCAAAGTCGACGACCAGGATAAGGGCGAGCATCACAAAGGCGAGCGGCTGGAAGCCCAGGCCCATGATGGTGCCGATGGGGCCGGGGACGGTCCAGGGCAGGGTGTACATAAAGCCGTTCATGCCCAAGAAGTCGATAAAGATCTTGAGGATCCAGATGTTGGCGATCGGGGCAAAGACAAACGGGACAAAGAAGACGGGGTTGAGCACGATGGGCGCGGCGAACAGCAGCGGCTCGTTAACGGCAAAGCACACGGGAACGATGGCGGCCTTACCGACGGCGCGCATCTCCTGGGACTTGGCCAGGAAGCAGAACATAAAGACCAGGACAAGCGTGGCGCCGGTGCCGCCCATGCAGACGACGAAGTACTGGGCACCCTGGGTCAGGACAGCGGAAGCGTGCTGGCCGGCCTGGAACGCAGCCAGGTTGTCGGTCATGTTGGCAACGAGGGCGGCGGCGATGGCGGGCTCGACGATCGAGGGGCCGTGGACGCCCACGAACCAGAAGAGGCTCATGGCGCCGTAGATCACAGCAAGGCCGATGTAGCCGTCGGCAGCGGTGAACAGGGGCTGGAACACCTGGATGACGCCCTGGGCAAAGCAGAAGCCAAAGGCAGCGCGGAAGACGATGTCAAAGACCCAAAAGACGGTGATGCAGACGGAGAAGGGGATGATGTCCTTAAAGGTCTGCGAGATGTTGGGCGGAACCTGCTCGGGCATCTTGACGGTGATGTTGCGCTTAATGAAGAACTTGTAGATGATGCCGGTCACAAACGCAGCGATGAAGGCGGTCAGCAGGCCCTTGGAACCAAGGTAGGTGGTGTTGAAGCCGCTGGCGGCGTCCGTGGCGATCGTGTCGCTCGAAAGGAGCAGGAAGCCGATGATGGCCGCGCACATGCACGAGATAAAGTTGATCTGGTTATTCTTGGGCAGATCGCGGTTCTGGGCGTCGGCGAAGTGCTTGGCCGTGGTGGCGGCGCAGGCGATGGCCAGGATGCCCATGGAGTAGTTGTAGCACTTCCACAAGGCGTTGTTGATGTCATTGGGCCAGTAGAAACCCCAGATGTTGGGGACCGAGGCTACGAGGCAGAAGATGGACGAGAAGATGATGATGGGGATGACGGAGATAAAACCGTCGCGGATCGCCTTGAGGTACTTGTTGCGGGCGATCGCGTTGAAAAAGGGCTGGCCCTTTTCGATAGTGGCGATGAGTTGCTCCATGCAAAGCTCCTAAGAGTCGGTGGGTTAGCAACGATGGTAGCTTTTGACGTTTGCTTGCCAAAATGTTGACGTTGCCATTTTGGGACACCAAAAAGACGCGAACCGGTGGTTCCTGTGTCTGCGAACCGTCGATTCCTTGCGCGTAAACGTTTGAGCCGCCCGGTGGCTCTGTGTTTGCACAATGGCAACGTTAACATTTGGGCGACAAAAGCCGTTCGGGGAAGCAGAAATGTCGGTGAACGGTAGGTTTTGGGTGGTGAGCGTATTGCAGGGGCGGCGTTGGATATACTTGAAGGCGTTTAATATGACTGCGCAGGATGCCGTCAATGGCATCGTTGACACGGAAAGATCGACCTATGGCCGCTGTTAAAAAATCGGTATCCGTCAAAGACGTAGCGCGCCTCGCGGGCGTCTCGGAGCAGACGGTCTCGCGCACCGTGCACGATTCGCCCAGCGTGCGCCCCGAGACCAAGGAGCGGGTGCGTGCCGCCATGCGCGAGCTGGGGTATCGCCCCAATTTTGCCGGTCGATCGCTGCGCCGTGGCAAGTTTAAGACCGTCGGCGTCGCCATGTTCAACATTACCGGTACTGGCAACCTCGACCGTATGGAGGGCTTTGCCGCCGCGGCCGACAAACATGGCTATGCCATCACCCTCACTAAAGTAGACGGGCATCCGTATACCCTCGAGAGCGCATCGTCGCGCATGAGCGCGCTGCCGGTAGACGGCATGGTTGTGATCATGAACCGCATGCCGGCGGACTTTGGCACCTTTGAGCCGCTGCCCGGTATGCAGACGGTGCTCGTTACCATGCTGGAGCACCCACTGTGCTCGACGGTCGATAACGATCAGCTCGATTGCTCACGCCAGGTTGTCGAGTACTTGCTGGGGCAGGGACACAAGACCGTGCACTTTATCTCGTGTCCCGAGCGCTCGCTTTCGGGCATGCAGCGCGAGGAGGGGTGGCGCGAGACATTGCGCGCGCATGGCATTGAGCCACCGCGACTCGTTCGTGGCGATTGGACGGCACAGAGCGGGTATGCTGCCGGTCAGGCTCTGGCGGACGATCCGACCTGTACGGCCATTTATGCTTCCAACGACGCCATGGCCTACGGCTGCATTCGCGGACTCGAGTCGCGCGGAAAGCGCGTGCCCGAGGACGTGAGTGTGGTGGGTGTTGATGACAGCCTGGGCGATATCGTGCCCGACCGTCGCCTGACCACGGTGCGCTTTGACAACAAACGCGTCGGCATGTGGGCGGTCGACAAGATTGCCGGCGCCGAGGGCGCTGCACCCGGTGTGGAGCACATGCTGTTTCCGGGCGTGCTCGTCGAGGGCGATACGGTGCGCGATGTACGCTAGGGCGCGGGTCTGTTTGGGTTGCCGCTAATTGTGTTCGATATTGTTCAGATTGGTTTAAAAACCGTTCACGGACGAATAGTGACCGTTCATAGCTCAAAATTACGTTTTGCGCTGTTCTTTTTTGTTTGAATGTTATTGTTTCTGTCATACACAACGCAGCGCGTATGCCCGGACGCGATGCTCTCCATTGGTTCATATGTGAAAGGAACGCAATATGGCAACCAAAGAAGAAATCTCGATGGTTGGATTCGAGATTGTCGCATACGCAGGTGACGCCCAGACCGATCTGCTTGCAGCGCTCGATGCTGCTCGCGAGGGTGACTTTGAGAAGGCCGAACAGCTGCACAAGGATGCCAGCGATGCACTTATCGGCGCCCACGACACGCAGACCAAGCTGCTTTCGCAGGAGGCCGGCGGTGGCGAGATGGAGATGACCTTCATCATGGCTCACGCTCAGGACACTCTCATGACCACTATGATCCTGGAGAAGCAGGCCCGCTTTACCATCGATGCCTACAAGCGCATCGCTGAGCTCGAGGCCAAGCTCGCCTAACGAGCCCTCACAACCAAGTTCCCTTCCAAAAGCCCTGCCGCACCCGCGACAGGGCTTTTTCTGTCCTCCTCCAAGTTGCGGTGAAATAAGGACTGAATAGGGGCCGGCGGGCGCAAAACAATCCCTATTCCACCGCAACTCATCCCGAGATAGTCATTGGGGACGTTCTTAAACGACTGGTCATTGGGGACAGTCTTGGTGCGCTCCGTTCGTCCTCCCGTTCGATTTTTGCTCGGTGGGTATACTTCCATCCGCAATACAGGCCGGAATGAGGAGGTATCCAAATGCCGGACAACGGATTGATTCAAAAGAAAGATGCGCACGAGATGGCTCATGGGCGTCCTGTCCAGATAACCGAGCACACGGCGGTAACCGAGCTGCAGCCCAGTCTGTCCGATGTCGTGTGCGCAAACAAAAAGCTGCAGATTGGCTTTATCGTTGCGCTCGTGGTCCTGGCGCTGCTGTCGGGCTTTGTAGCTCGTCCGCATTTCGCCGATACCAAAACTTGGGACTCCACCATCGAGGTCATCGACCAAAAGAAGGGTAACGTACTGGCGCTCACGACCTCGTGCGTGGCGCTGTCTGCGGGCATTACCGCGCTGCCGGGTGATACGGGAACGCCGGTTGCCGAGCAGCTCGCGCAGCTTTCAGGCAACCTTGGTATCGTGCTTGCCGTGCTCTACCTCGAGAAATACCTGCTAACCATTTTGTGGTCGGTTGGCTTGGGCATCTTAATCCCGTTTGCGTTGGTGCTCTTTGCGGTGTCGCTCGGCATTCACGGGCGCTGGAGCACGAGCGCTGTCCTGCGCCGTGTGGCGACACGCGTGCTGGTAGTTGCCGTGATCGGCATGGCGTTGGTGCCTGCAAGCGTTTGGGTGTCGCAGAAGGTCGATGAAACGTATCGCGTAAGTATTGAGCAAGCTGAGCAAAAGGCTGCGGACGCTGCGGACGCGGCCGACACCACGGACAAGTCAGCCGAGACCAGCTCAAAATCGAACAAGAAAAAATCCGAGGCCACGGAGTCCAAAAACGTGCTCGAGCAGTTGACTGATGGGGCCTCGAGCCTTGTTACGTCGGTGACCAGCGGTGCCAAGCAGATGACCGACGAGATCGTGCAGCAGGTGACCGACCTCATCGAAGGCGTCATCGTGATGATCGTGACTTCGTGCGTTATCCCGCTGCTGGTGCTCGTGGCGTTCCTGTGGCTGGGACACGTACTGCTGGGGATCGATATTTCCGGCCCGGCGAACTATTTGACGGGCCGCTTTCTGAGTGCTCCGTCCAAGCACGCCAAATAGGGTGGGCAGTCCGAGTAGCTAAAACAGCTGTATATACCGGGGAATACCGCCGAAGGGCGGCCGAGACACGTTCTTGGCCGCCCTTTTGTTTGTTGAACACATGGTCGCTACGTCCGCGCCCGGCTCAAACGGTCAGCAATCATCCGTGAACGATATTTGTTCAAAAAAGAACAAAGATAAACAAATAGTTGTTGCAGTTACTGTTCGAATGTGTTCAAATAAACATGAACAGTGAAGAACCGCACATTCAGATGCCCGGACCTGAACGCGATTCAACACTTCCAAACAGAAACTACGCACCTGCGTATCTCTCAAGGAGGATGTCATGAGGGTTGTAATCGCTTCCGATGCCGACGGTATGTCGATGAAGGAGTCCATCAAGGAGATGCTCATCGCCGACGGTCACGAGGTCGTCGACTATTCCGAGACCCCTGCCGCGGACTTTGTCGATTCCGCGACCGCCGTTGCCAAGGACCTGCTGGAGCACAAGGATTCCCAGGGCTTCGCATTCGATAAGTACGGCGTCGGCTCCTATATGGCCGCCGTCAAGATCAAGGGCATGGTCGTCGCCAACATTTCCGACGAGCGTTCCGCTTACATGACCCGCGAGCACAACGGCTCGCGCATGGTCACCATGGGCCCGGGCGTTGTGGGCACCGAGGTCGCCAAGAAGATCGCCCGCGAGTTCCTGCGTGCACAGTACGCCGGCGGCCGTCACCAGATCCGTGTCGACATGCTCAACAAGATGGCCTAACGAGAGCCACCGAGAACTCGAACTTCTACCTCAACTTGTGAATTCAGACGAAAGGACGTTCTGATGAAGAAGACCATCGCAATCGGTTGCGACCATATCGTTACGGACGAGAAGATCTATCTGGCCGACCGCCTGGAGCAGGCTGGTTACAAGGTGCTCGACTGCGGCACCTACAGCCACACCCGTACGCACTATCCCATCTACGGTAAGGCCGTGGGCGAGGCTGTTGCCAGCGGCAAGGCCGACTTTGGCGTGGCCCTGTGCGGCACCGGCATCGGCATCACCAACGCCGTCAACAAGGTTCCCGGCGCCCGCTGCGCCCTGGTCCGCGACATGACCTCTGCCCTGTATGCCCGTCGCGAGCTCAACGCCAACATCGTGGGCTTTGGCGGCAAGATTACCGGCGAGTTCCTGATGGCCGATATCATGCTTGCCTTCCTGGAGGAGCCCTACGAGAAGACCCCCGAGCACGATGCCCTGATCGCCAAGATCGATGCCTGCAATAAGGCCGACGCCGAGGCTCAGGCTGACCCGCACTTCTTTGACGAGTTCCTCGAGAAGTGGGACCGCGGCGAGTACCACGACTAAGGAGGTTACGCGGTTTTACCAAACCGCGTAACGGGTCGACGCTGCGAAGCCATCTGGTGGGCAATCTGCCGTTCAGCTTCGGCGGCATGACCAGAAGGTCAATGCCGCCTCGCTTCACGGCACCTTGCCTCACCAGCTGGCTTCTCGCTGACGTTGAGGTGACCTGTGGGGTTACCGCTGTTGTTGCGAAGATTTCCGATACGGCGAGCTGCTCCGATAACACGTTTGCTTGCTTGGCTTGAGTGCTTCGCTCTTGGCTGTACTTGGCGATTTGCAGCTTTTCAATTGACGGCTCGCGTTTCTGTGAGGGGGCGCGGGCCGGTTTTCTATCAGCCCTATTGACTTGGCGGGCTGTCGTAAGAAAGGGAAGGCTCCTATGGAGTTTGTTCTTGATAACGGTTCTATCCGCGTAGCACTGAGCACGGCGGGCGGGTCGTTCACTTCTATTGCGGCCAACGGCCGTGAGTACCTGTGGCAGGGTGACCCGGCGGTCTGGTCGGGCCAGGCACCCATTTGTTTCCCGATCTGCGGCGGCCTTCGTGACGGTCGCGCAATGACCACGGGCGGCCGCGAGGTCAAGCTCGCCCGCCACGGCTTTGCTCGCAAGCAGGAGTGGAAGCTCGAGGAGCAGAGCGACAACATGGTTGCGCTGAGCTTAAGCTCTGCCGACCATGCCGAGTTGCTCGAGCAGTACCCGTATCCGTTTAAGATCGTTGCTCGTTACACGATCGATGCGGAGAAGGTGGCCGTGTCGTACGAGGTGACCAATGAGGGCACCGAGGACATGCCGTTCTTTGTGGGCGGTCACCCTGGCTTTAAGTGCCCGCTTGACGAGGGCGAGTCCTACGACGACTACGAGCTTCGTTTTGAGCAGCGTGAGGCCACCGAGCTCTGTACTGCCGTTCCCTCGACGGGCCTGATTGATGTTGAGCATCGCAGCAAGAACCCCATGATCGGCCATGACCTGCCGCTTACCCACGAACTCTTCGACTTCGCGGAGACCATCTTTGACGTGCTCGAGAGCCGCGTGGTTACGCTGACCAAGAAGACCGAGGACAAGGGCGTGCGCCTGACGTTCCCCGATATGCCGTACCTGATTGTGTGGAGCAAGCCCGAGGGTGACTTTGTGGCCGTGGAACCGTGGGGCGGCCTGTCCACCTGCTCCGACGAGGACGATATTCTGGAGCACAAGCGTGGCTGCCTGGAGGCCAAGCCGGGAGAGACCGTCACCCGCGGCTTTGAGATCGAGATCCTTTAACGAGTTATCGTATGTTTGGGGCGGGTTATGCCGCCCCGGAACAGGAGTTCAACATGATTCTGACCGTTACCATGAACCCGTCGATTGATACGCGCTATCAGCTCGACAAGTTGATCATCGACGACGTGAACCGTGTGACGCCCGAAAAGACCGCTGGCGGCAAGGGCCTCAACGTGAGCCGTGTGCTGCTGCAGTTGGGCGACGATGTGCTCGCGACCGGTCTGCTCGGCGGACACATGGGTGCCTATATGGCCGAGCTTATGGATGCCGACGGCGTCAAGAACGACTTTGTGCCCATCGCCGGTGAGACGCGCATTTGCCTGAATATTCTGCACGAGGGTAATCAGACCGAGCTGCTGGAGAGCGGCCCGCAGATCGCTCCGGCCGAGCTCGAGGCCTTTACGGCCAAGTTTGCCGAGCTTGCAGCGAAGGCGGACGTTGTGACGCTTTCGGGCTCGCTGCCGCGTGGCGTCGATGCCGGCTACTATGCCGAGCTCGTCAAGATCGCCGAGGAGGCGGGCGCCAAGGTGCTGCTCGACACTTCGGGTGCATCGCTGGAGGCCGCGCTGGAGTCCGACGCTAAGCCTGAGCTCGTAAAGCCCAACCTGACCGAGATTAACGGCCTACTGGGTACGTCCTTTACGACCGATGATGTCGATGCCCTGCGCGAGGCGCTTGCCGCCGATGACCGTTTTGCCGGTATCCCCTGGGTTGTCGTTTCGATGGGCGCTGCCGGTTCGGTGGGCTTCCATGAGGGTCGCGCGTTCCGCGCCAAGACGCCCGCGATTGCGGCTGTGAACGCAACGGGTTCCGGCGACTCGACCATCGCCGGCTTTGCACATGCCATTGCTGCTGGCGCCGACGACGTCACGGTGCTCAAGACCGCCAATACCTGCGGCAAGCTCAACGCCATGGATCCCAAGACCGGCCACCTGGTCATGGACCGCTGGGACGAGATCTTCAACAACGTTGTCGTGACTGAACTTTAAGGTTACGGCGTTTTACCAAACGCCGTAACGGCTCGACGCTGCAAACCCGCCAGAGCGGCAATCTGCCTTTCAACTTCGGCGGCATGACCAGAAGGTCAATGCCGCCTTGTTTCAAGGCACCTTGCTCGCTCTGGCGGGTTTTCGCTGTCGTTGCCAAAACATCGGCGTTGCCTTGTCGCAAGTAGTCATCGGGGACGTTCTTTAATGACTAGTCGTTTAAGAACGTCCCCGATGACTACACTCAAAAAACGGCGCCCGTCGGCGATGTTGCCGGCGGGCGCCGTTGTCGTGTGGGCGGTTGTGTCGTGGCCGCTGATGAGGCTCGAACTCGTATGCTACAGCGAGTCGATAAAGCGCTGCTGGGCGGCGCGGCCGGCTTCGTCCCACTTAAAGACGCCGGCGTTGTCGAGTACGTGGCCAAACACCACGCCGACCTCCTCGTGCAGGATATCGATGGCGTTGTCGGCCGTAAGCTCGTCGGCGCGGCGGGCAAAAACGTCCTCGGCCCATGCAGCGTGGCTGCGGCAAAGATCATCGCCCTCGAGCGCACCGGCGAGATCGTAGCTGGCATCGGCCTTGGCCGCCAGCAGGTGCTCGCGGACAGCGCCGAGCTCGGGAACCAAGCGCGGCGGCAGAATGGCCAGGCCCATGACCTCGATCAGGCCGATGTTCTCCTTCTTAATGTGATGGTACTCGGCATGCGGGTGGAAAACGCCCAGCGGATGCTCGTCGGTCGTGATGTTGCAGCGAAGCGCCAGGTAGGCCTCGTAAATCTCGCCGCCGGCGTTGCCGCGGGAGTCGACGCGGCGGATGACGGGCGTCACGGTGTTGTGCGCTACGCCGTCGGCCGTGTGCGCGATAACGCCCACAGACTCGTCGGTCCACTCGCGCCAGGCGAGGATAATCTTCTCGGCAGCGTCGAGCAGCTGAGCGCGGTCATGCGAGCGCAGGCGCAGCACCGAGAGCGGCCACTGCAGCACAGTGCCAGTGACCTGGTCAAAACCGGGCACGCTAAACTGCGAGACCTCGGCGGCATGCATCATGGGGAACTCGTGCGCGCCGCCCTGGAAGTGGTCGTGCGACAAGATCGAGCCGCCCACGATAGGCAGGTCGGCGTTGGAGCCGATGAAGTAATGCGGGAACAGGTCCACAAAGTCGAGCAGGCAGGTCAGGCCCTTGCGGTCGACGTGCATCGGACGATGCTCGGAGCTCATGGCAATGCAATGCTCGTTAAAGTACGCGTACGGGCTGTACTGGAAACCCCAGCGCTCGCCGTTGAGCTGGATGGGGATAATGCGCAGGTTCTGGCGAGCGGGGTGAGCGCCGCCGTCGGCTGCGGCGGAGCGTCCGGGATAGCCCTCGTTTTCGATGCAGAGCTGGCAGGCGGGATACTTCTCGCCCGTGTTCTTAGCTGCACCTGCCGCGGCGATATCGCGCGGGTCCTTCTCGGGCTTGGACAGGTTGATGGTGATCTCAAGATCGCCCCAGTTGGTGGGGGTGCTCCATTTGATGTTGCGCGCGATGGCGGCACGGCGCACGTAGCCGGCGTCGCAGCACAGGCCGTAGAACCAGTCGGTCGCGGCGCGGGGCTCGTTGACGCCCATACGTCCGTTGAACTCCTCGTTTACAACCGAAGGCCTCGGCATGAGTACGCCCATGATGTGCATGGCGATGCGGTCGCGGCCCGACGCCGTGTCCTCGGCGGCACCGTTGGTAACGGCGGCCTCGGAAAGCGCGGCAAGCGTGCCCTCCAGGTCAAAGTCGGGGAGCGTATCGGGGTGCAAGAGCGAAATCTTCTCGGTCTTGAGCGCCCAAGCCATGTCGAGCGCGGGGCCCGTGGCGCCGATGCACTCCAAAATAGTGTTGTATGCCCAGATGCGATCGTCCTGTCCGATCATCGATCGGTGGATGGCATATTCGATGAGGCTCTGTGCAGCCTCGCGCACGTCGGTCATTACAGCCATGCCGCATAAGCCCCCTTGTCAGAGATGGCGTAGTGACGGGCAGAGCCCTCGCCCAGCCAGCTGTTCATCTTGGCAATGAAGGTGTCGACCAGATCGAGCGGCACGAAGGCCTGGATGGTGCCGCCGAAGCCGCCGCCGTGAATACGAACGGCGCCACGGCCGTCGAGCACATGCTCGGCCAGTGCCAAGGCATACATGGAAGGCTGCTCGGAACCCAGCTTGGCAACAACATTCTGCAGGTACATGGCGGAGCTGGCGCCGGATTCGCGCGTCAGGACCAGGAACTGGTCAATGTCGCCGGCGTTCAGAGCTGCCCAGCGCTTGTCGACCAGGCCGTTCTCGTACCAGTAGTGAACGGCGCGCAGGCAGGCGCGGTCGCCCAGCTTGGCGCGCAGCTCAGGGAGCTTGGCGTCAAAGTCGGCGACGTCGACCTCGCACAGGCGCGCCTTGCCAAACTCGGCGGCGACGTCCTGCATCTCGCGCGGAACGGCGGCGTAGTCATCGGTGGCTGCCACGTGGTCGGCGCCCACTTTAACGAGCACGAGCGCATAGCCGTGATCCTCAAAGTTGAGCTCGAGCTTCTGGGTCTTAGGCTGAGCCTGATCCTCAAAGTTCATGTAGGCAAGGCCGCCCAGGCACACGGCGGCTTGGTCCATCAGACCGCAGGGCTTGCCGTAGTAGTTGTTCTCGGTGCGCTGGCTCATCTGCGCAAGCGCGACGGGCTCAATGGCGGGCGCGCCCCAGAGGGTTTCCATGGCACGACCGTATGCGGCCTCGACGGCAGCGGAGCTGGAAAGGCCGCCGCCCGAGGGAACGGAGCAGGTGAAGGCGAAGTCGAAGCCTTGGGGCTCAACACCAAGCGCTGCGACCTCGTGGGCCATACCACGCACGAGGCTTGCGGACGTGCCTTTCTCGGACTCTTGAATATCCAGCGTGTCGAGCGTGATCTCAAACGTAGGATAGCCCTCGTCGGCGACGCGAATCTTGTTGGAGTCGGTTGCCACGGCGATGCCGTCAACGGCGACATCGAGCGAGCCGGCGATAACGTGGCCACCCTCGTGGTCGGTGTGGTTGCCGCTGATCTCGGAACGGCCGGGCGCGTGCACATAGAGCACCTGGCGATCGCCGATGGGGCCAAACTCCTCCTCAAACAGCTTGGTGAGCGTGGCGAGTGTCTTTTCGTCGGGGGTGGTCATGAGGGTCCTTTCCTTGGCGCGCACGGGTGAGTTTTGCGTCGTTATGAGTACGTTAACAACTTGTAGCGGCATGAACCAAGTGTTCACGATACCGCACGTTACGGGCTATGTTAACGTACTCATAACACATCGCTTGTCACTTTTTGAGAATCTGGTAATCGGTAGAAATACAGCCGTGAACGGTACTGCCGTATGGACTTATAAAGCAGAAGAGATGCAGATAGAAAAAGTAGAGTACGTTAACATGCGTCCGACGATAGCGGGCCTCGGCGCGGGATGTATTACTGCCCGGGCCGGCATTCACGCTATTCAGATCTCGCAAGGGTGAAGGTGATCCTGTGGCAAGGCGCCCGTCCAACGATACAGGTACGCGTCCGGTCTCCATGGCCGACGTCGCCCGCGCTGCTGGCGTTTCGCAGCAGACGGTTTCGCGCGTCGCCAACGGCTTGCCCAACGTTAACGAGCAGACGCGCCAGCGCGTGCAGGCCGCTATGCAAGAGCTCGGCTTTCGTCCGAGTTATGCCGGTCGCTCGCTGCGCGATGGCCGTTACCATTCGGTCGGCCTGTGCATCAACGATGTCACCAAGTTTGGCAACCTTTCAATGATCGACGGCATCGCCAGCGCTGCTCGCGAGCGTAATTGCGCCATCACGCTGGTCGAGATGTCCAAGACCGAGGAGTTCTCGCTTGCCGAGGCAACGCGTCGTATGGCCGCATTGCCGGTGGACGGCATCATCATCGGCATGAGCCGCATGGCGCCCGATTTTGAGACGTTTGATCCACTGCCGGGCATTGGCACGGTCATCGTTACCATGTATGTGCATCCGCGCGTGACCACAGTCGATTCCGACCATTACGGCTGCTCGCTGTTGCTTATGGACCATCTGTTTGAGCTGGGGCACGAACAGATTCGCTATATTGGCGGCCCGTCGTTCTCGGTCGACGAGCAATTTCGTCGAGCCGGTTGGCAGGATGCGCTCGAGCGTAAACACATCGAGCCGGCAGAGCCGCTCGAGGGCGACTGGTCTGCCAACAGCGGCTACGAGGCCGGCAGGTACCTGGCCGAGCACGATCGCACCATGACGGCGATCTATGCGGCAAACGATCAGATGGCAAATGGCGCGATTGCCGCGCTGCGTGATAGCGGTCTGCGCGTGCCTGAGGACGTGAGCGTGGTAGGCGTCGATGACTCGCTCGATGATTTTGTCGCGCATAACGAGCTCACGACCGTGCGATTCGATCTACATCAGCGCGGGCGCGAGGTATTCGAGCATGCGGTTCCCGAGGCGGGTACGGCGGGCAAAACCGTTGCCATTCGTATTCCCGGTCAGCTCATTATTCGACATAGCACGGCGATACCACGCTCATAGTTTGCGCAGGTAAACGGCGATTTATCGTATTTCAATAACAATCGGTATGGATGCCGGCAGATAACAGCTGGGATACTACCGAGTGTTATGATAGACGGGTTCTTTTGTCTATCTAGGAGGCTTTGCCTGATGGAGATCACCAAGGATATCCGCTACGTTGGCGTCGACGATCACGACATTGACCTGTTCGAGGGCCAGTACGATGTGTCCGAGAACGGTATGGCATACAACAGCTACGTTATCTTGGGCGAAAAGATTGCTGTCGCCGATTCAGTCGACGGCGGTTTTGTCGACGAGTGGCTCGGTAACATCGAAGCCGTGCTCGACGGTCGCACGCCCGATTACCTGGTCGTTCACCATATGGAGCCCGATCACTCCGCCGGCATCGCCGCCTTTATGGAGCGCTATCCCCAGGCACAGATTGTGGCCAGCATGGGCGCCTTCCGCATGATGGTCAACTACTTTGGCACCGACTACCCCGAGCGCAAGATGGTCGTCAAAGAGGGCGACGTGCTCGATCTGGGCGGTCACAGCCTAACGTTTGTCGGCGCCCCCAACGTTCACTGGCCCGAGGTGATCTTCTCCTACGAGTCTACCGACAAGGTGCTCTTTAGTGCCGACGGCTTTGGCAAGTTTGGCGCTAACGACATCGAGGATCCCGAGGGTTGGGCTTGCGAGGCTCGCCGCTACTACTTTGGCATCGTTGGTAAGTTCGGCAAGTTCGTGCAGGCCGTGCTCAAGAAGGCAGATGATCTGGACATCCAGATCATCTGCCCGCTCCACGGCCCCGTGCTGACCGAGAACCTGGGCTACTACCTCGACACCTACAACACCTGGTCGAGCTATCAGCCCGAGGACGAGGGCATCACCATTGCCTACGCGAGCGTCTACGGCCATCTGAAGGCTGCCGTTGAGGAGCTTGCATCTGCGCTTGAGGCTCGCGGCCAGAAGGTTTCCGTCTTTGACCTGGCTCGCGACGACATGGCCGAGGCCGTTGAGGACGCGTTCCGCTATGACCGTCTGGTGCTCGCCTCCATCACCTATCAGGGCGAGATCTTCCCGTTTATGAGCACCTTCATCCACACGCTCGCCGAGCATGCCTACCAGAACCGCACCGTGGCGCTCGTCGAGGCCGGTTCCTGGGCACCTGCCGCCGCTAAGGTTATGACCAAGGAGCTCGAGGGTATGAAAGACATCACGCTGACGCAGAATAAGGTGACCGTCCTGGGTTCGCTCAACGACGCCTCGCGCGCTCAGATCGAGGTTCTCGCCGACGAGCTGTCCAAGTAGCGACACATTCACTTCTGATGCTCAACCACCACAAAGGAGACCTTTGTGGTGGTTTTTGTTTTCAAGACTTTAGTCTGCTGGCCGCGCAGCGCCCAGCTTTAAACCACCCGCTAC
>CABPDL010000004.1:0-90175 GCA_902406375.1 uncultured Collinsella sp. | reverse complement strand
AAATCCACATTGGTATGATATTCATCCAGTTATCGACTCTCCCGCTGTTTATGCAAATCCTAAACAGCGGGAGAGTTTTCTTTTTGACCGCCGTCTAATGCTTTATTCAGCTACAGTAAATGCAGGGTGCCTTTATTTAACTAAAGCCATAAAATGAGTATTATTATCCGTTCATCGTATATTTCTTCACGCTCATCGAGCAAAGGCTGTTGTCGAGTGAATACTCTTTACACTTCCTTTAGGCTAGTAGATGTATTTATTAGCTGAAACTCCGTACGGTTTCGCGGGGTTTCAACAGTTGGGAGGGATTATGAGGTTTACTCATCCTGTCAACACGCTCAAGAAGCTCGGCTGCGGCCTTGCGTTTGGAGCAGCGGCTATCATGGCCATGCCGACTTCGGCACTCGCCTGCACCCAGATCTACATGGGCAGCAAGCTCACGGCAGACGGCAACACGTACTACGGCCGTTCCGAGGACTTCGGTCCGCGCTACATCAAGCACTTTGGCATTGAGCCCGCACACAAGGACGGCAACGAGTACACCTCGGTCGAGTCCGGTTTTGAGTACAAGTCCAAGGGCGCAACCTACCGCTACACCTTCGTTCGCGACAACCCCTCGCAGTGGGAAGATCGCTACGACGCATATTCCGAGGCAGGCATCAACGAGAAGGGTGTCTCCTGCTCTGCCACGTTGAGCACCTCCTATAACGAGAAGGCCGAAGAGGCCGACCCCATCACCGAGGAGACTGGCATTGGCGAATACAACTACGCCAGCGTCATTCTGGGCGAGAGTGCCACGGCCCGCGAGGGTGTCGAGCTCCTCGGCAGCCTGATTGACGAGCAGGGCGTCTGCTCCAACGACCAGATCATCATTGCCGACAACAACGAGACCTGGTTGTTTGCAGCGCTTTCCGGCCATCAGTGGATCGCCATGAGGCTCACTGACGATATCGCCTCGCTCAACCCCAACATCGGCAACCTCACCTATGACGTCGACCTCGACGACACCGAGAACTGCCTCCACTCCGAGGGCATCGAGTCTATGCCTAAGGAGAAGGGCTTTGCCGAGTACACCGACGGCAAGTTCGACGTCGCCAAGACCTACGGCGAGGAGATTGGCGAGGCCGGCATGCACCAGTGGTCGCGCTATATCCAGGGCCGCGATTACTTCATGGCTCCGCTTGCTGAGGGCACCGACTACGAGATCGTCAAGGACGAGCGCGAAGACGCTCGCGCGACGACCGGCGCCCTGGTCCACGAAATGCAGCCGCTGTTCTTTACGCCCGGCAAGTCCGACTGGAACACCTTTGAGATGATTCGTTCCTTCGCCGCTCGCGGCGAGAATGTCGCCGGCCTCAACGCCAACACCGACGGCGCGTATGCCATCGGCTCCAACCGCAACACCGAAATCCACACCTTCCAGATCCGTCACGGCATGGACCCCGAGATCGCGACCATCCAGTGGGAGATGCTCTCCAACGCCGAGTTCTCCGTCGCTATCCCCCTCTATTCCGCACTGCTCACCGAGGTCAGCCCCTACTTCAGCGATCAGGATGTCTCCTTCGATCACTGCGAAGAGGAAGACGTCGTGAACAACGAGGAGCCCGAGAACTCCATCAACTACGTCCTCATGGACATCAACACGCTCGCCTATGAGAACCGCGACCACTGCGCCACCGGCGTCCGCGCCTATCTCGACGCCCTGCAGAAGGAGCTCATCGAGCAGAACCTGACCGTCGACGAGGCCATGCAGGCCGAAGAAGGCACCGAAGCCCGCACCGCCCTGGCCAACAAGGCCGGCAAGGCTGCAACCAAGAACACCTATGTTAAGTGCAAGGCCATGCTCGAGGAGATGCGCGACTACCTCCAGGAGGGCGATTTCTCCGAGGAGTTCGTCCCGAGTGACTACGATGCTGACAACGACTGCCTGGTCGAGTCCATCACCTACGCCGACGAGGCCCTTTCCGATGAGGACGTGGCCGAGCCCGAGGCCGAAGAGGAAGAGGTCACCGAGGAGAAGTCCGAGGGCAACAACATGGCCGCCATGGCCGTTGGCGCCGTCGTCATCATCGGTGTCTGCGCCTACGTGATCTATCGTCGCAAGAAGGCCTAAGGCCCTCATGTCTTAGCTGAGCGGACAAGGCAGCAATGGCAGCCTCGCCCGCTTAGCCCGCTCTTTTGACCGACGGGAAACCCGCCTGAAATCTTTTTAAAAAAGATTTCCCCGCACACACTTCGCTGTGCTATAGTGCAGCGCAACAGCAACTAGGTGCGACCGCGCCACGGCATCACGAAAGGAGCCACCAACATGAAGAACACGATGAAATCTCTCAACAACTGGTGGTGGCGTGATGCGAATACGATCGGTCGACAGTGAGTCCCTCACGCCTGTTTTTGCGCTCTAGGTGATTGGAAGGCCTCCGGTTTCGACCGGGGGCCTTTTTCTATCTCGAGCCCGATCGCATTCGCATCACGCGCCTCCGCTTTTCTCTTGCAATCCCCTTCCGAAAGGATTTTCACCATGCCTCAGAACACCACCGCCACCCAGCCCCGCACCGTCCATACCGCCGATCGCGGCAAACTCGATGTCCGCGCCCTCGTCCTGCTCGCCATCCTGCTCGCCGCCGGCTTCATCCTCAACTTCACCGTCGGCAAGGCAATCTCGGGCATCTCGGGCGGCATGATCAGCCCCGAGTTCATCATCTCGGCCTTCTGCCTCACCATCCTGGTCGTTCGCCCCAACATCGGCCAGGCGCTCGTCATTGGCCTCATCTCGGCTGCCGTGATCCAGATCACCACCACTTCGCCGTTCGTCGATTTTGCCGCCGAGGGCATCGCCGCCATGCTCATGGCCGGCATCGTCAACGCCGCCGGCAAGAACGGTCAGGTCAAGCCTGCCGTCGCCATCGTCGCAACCTTCGTGACCACCTTTGTCTCCGGCGCCATCTTCATGGTCATCAAGATGGCCATGCTCGGCGTGGTCGGCGAGCTCGCCGCCGCCATGTTGCCCGTCGTCGCCATGACCGCCGTCTTTAACGCCATTCTGGTCGGCGCCCTCTACCTGCCCATCCAGAAGGCCCTTAGGCTCAACTAACCCGCTCGGCTTTACGAGCCACCCCATCTTGGCGTTCATTCGTCGCTCGCGTACCCAAGTACGCTTCGCTCCTCTTTCGCGCCAACCTGGGGCCCCTCGTAAAGCCGTCTCCGTGCTCCACCACCAAAGACTGTCCCAGACAACTAGCTCTTGGGGACGTTCTTAAACGACTAGTCATTAAAGAACGTCCCCGATGACTATGAAAGGTATCCATGGAAACGATCATCAACGTCGACGATGTCTCGTTCTCCTATGGCACGCAGACCGAGCAGGCGCTCAGCCACATCTCACTCAGCGTGAACAAGGGAGATTTCATCGGCATTATCGGGCCCTCGGGCGCCGGCAAGTCCACGCTTGCCGCCTGCCTGTCGGGCGCCGTGCCCCACCACTACACCGGCACGTTCTTTGGGTCCGTCATGGTTGACGGCCACGACACCTGCGAGGTCTCGTTGACCGACGTGTCGCAAATCGTCGGCAGCGTGCTGCAGGATATCGACACGCAGATGGTCGCCTCGGTCGTCGAGGACGAGATGCTCTTTGGCCTCGAGAACTTTGGCGTTCCCCACGACCAGATCGAGCGGCGCGTGAGTGAAACGCTCGAGACCGTCGGCATCAGCGACCTGCGTGACCGCGAGATCGCCACCCTCTCGGGCGGACAGAAGCAAAAGGTGGCCATCGCTGCCATCCTCGCCATGCGTCCGCGCGTCTTGGTTCTCGACGAGCCCACCGCGGCACTCGACCCCGCCAGCTCCACGTTGGTCTTCGAGACGCTGCGTGAGGCAAACCGCGCGCTTGGAATCACCATCGTCGTCGTTGAGCAAAAGGTCGCCCTGCTCTCGGAGTACTGCAACCGCGTGCTCGTGCTCAACCATGGCGAAATCGCGCTGCAGGGCGAGCCACACGAGGTTTTCGGGCATACCGACGAGCTCCGTGCCATCGGCGTCGACTGCCCTCGCGTCACGCGTATCTTCAATAGCCTCGAGGCCGATGGCCTGGTAAGCGGTACCCCTTGCTTGGATGTCGATGAGGCCGAGCGCCTGATTTCGGGCATCGTCGACCCCGCACACGCGGCCAGCGAAGCCCAGGCGCCCGCCGGCTCCCCGCATGCACCGTCGTTGCGCCCGCACGCCAAGGACGCCGAGCCCGTGCTCACCTTCGATCACGTTGAGTTTGCCTATCCCAATGGCGGCGCCGCCGTACACGACCTCAACCTGACCCTCTATCCCGGCGAGCTCGTGGGCATCGTCGGCCAGAACGGTGCCGGCAAGACCACGCTCACCAAGCTGCTCACAGGCCTGCTTAAGCCCGCCTCGGGCAGCGTGCGCGTTACGGGGCTGGACACCGCAGCCGTTCCCACGAGCCGCATCGCCCGCGAAGTCGCAACCCTCTTCCAAAACCCCGACCGCCAGATCTGCAAGGATACCGTACTCGACGAGGTCGCTTTTGGCCTGGAGCTTGCCGGCATCGACCGTGCCGAGGCTCTGCGTCGTGCTCAACTTGTTATCGACCGCTTTGGCCTGCCTGCCGATGAGGCACCTTTCTCGCTTTCGCGCGGCCAGCGACAAATGGTGGCGCTTGCCTCCGTCGTAGTGGTTGAGCCCAAGATCGTCGTGCTCGACGAGCCCACGAGCGGCCTTGATTACCGCGAGTGCATGACCGTCATGGAAACAGTGCGCACCATGGCCGAGCGCGGTTGCGCCGTGATTATGGTCTGCCACGATATGGAAGTCGTCTCGGATTTTGCCGAGCGTATCGTAGTAATGGCCGACGGTCGCATCCTCGGCCGCGGCCGCACGCACGAGCTATTCTCGAACATCGATCTCATGCGGCGTGCCTACGTGGAGCCTCCCCAGGTTATTGAACTCTCGCGCCGTCTGGCATCTTCCGTCTCGCCCGCTTTTGCGCAGGTGAGCGAGGTCACCGATGTCGTTCGAATTACCAAGGAGATGGTCCGCCGTGGTTAACGTCATCGACTACATGCCGGGCGATACGCTACTGCATCGCCTGAACCCCGTCGTCAAACTGGGCCTCGCCGCCGCCATCATCGTCGGCATCTTCTTGTCCGACACCTACGTGGCGCTGCTGGGCTTTTTGGCACTCACCCTTGCGCTGGGTGCCTATGCCGGTGTCGTCGACCGTCTGTTCTCGCTGCTCAAGTTGCTGATTCCGCTCGCGCTTATCATGCTGGTGCTCCAGCTGGCCTTTATGCGCGATGGCAACGTTGTGTGGGGCTTTATCACCGACACGGGCCTCATCACAGGATCGAAGGCCTGTCTGCGCCTGCTGGGTGTGGCGTTACCGCTCATCCTCATGCTCATAGTGACCAAGCTCAACGACCTTGCCAACGCCTGCGTCGAGGTGCTGCACGTGCCGTATCGCTATGCCTTCACCTTTACCACGGCGCTACGCTTTGTGCCGGTGTTTGGTCAGGAGATGAACGCCATCATGGAAGCGCAGACCGCACGCGGCGTCGAGTACGACACCAAGAACCCCATCAAGAAGCTTAAGCTCATGCTGCCACTGTGCGTGCCACTGCTCATCTCGAGCGTGGGCAAGACCGATGCCACAGCCTTGGCGGCAGAACAGCGCGGCTTCTATCTGCGTACACGCGCCAGCTCGTACAAGCGCTACCCCATCAAGGGCCTGGACATCGCCGTGCTCATCGTCAGCATCGCCCTCATCGCCATCGGCTTCCTGTTCTAGTTCGCCACCGGCAGCAACCGCCCAACGCAAAAGGCCTCGGCTCGCACCAAACGAGCCGAGGCCTTTACTGTTTCATCAGATAAAACCTACCAAAATTAACCTGTCCCTTTTTGACAGGTCGGAAGCTAGAGGCGGTAGGGGGCGCCGCTGCGGATGATGGATTCGCGCACCAGGACATCCATGGCATCGAGGGTGATCTCGGGCATCTCTCGATACTTCTGCAGCACCGATAGCTCGGTGCAGGCCAGAATGACACGGTCGCAGCCGCTACGGGCGAACTCCCACATCACGCGGTCGAACTTATCCATATCGGGCTCACGTCCGGCTTTCACATCATCGTAGATAAGCGACATCACATCGTTCTGACGTTTCTCGCTGGGATAGACGACCTCAACACCCGCAGCCTCGCATTCGCGGCCGTAGACGCCCGCGCCCACGGTTCCGTCGGTGCCCATAATGCCAATCTTGTGCACCGGCTCGGCCGGCATACTCAGGTTGGGGTCGAACTCGCACTCCCCCATCACCGCACCCGCAAGGGCATAGCGCACCGACTCACGCGGCATGTGGATAATCGGCACCTTCGTAAACGACTGGATCTGGTCGTAGAAGTAGTGCGACGTGTTGCAGGGAATGGCAATGTGCGCACAGCCCAGCGACTCGAGTGCCTGGGCACACTCTTTCATGGTCGCCAGCAGCTTGGCATGCTCGCCGGTCTTAATGGCAAGCGTGCGGTCGGGCATGGTCGACTTGGAGAGCACCACCATGTCGATATGTTCCTGATCGCAGGCAGCAGCCGTATGGCGCACCACCTGGTCGTAGTAATACGACGTGGCCTCGGCGCCCATGCCGCCGATAACTCCCAGCTTTTCCATCGCCGCCTCCTTGGTGACGCTTGCGCAATTGCGCGTATCATACCCGCGCCCGCCCGATGTAAACCGGACGGGCGCCGCACTCATCTACTTGTAATACGTCTTGAACAGCTTAAAGTGGCGCAGCTTGGTGTGCCACATGCGCAGCCAGCGGTTAAAGACAAAGTCGCCCTTCATAAACGAAGGGTCGGCGCCCTTGCCTTCCTTGTCCAGGCGATGCACCTTAGCGCGCAGCTCGGGATCCTTGACGTACTTGTCGACGACGCCCATGGGAACGACCATCCACAGCGCCTCGTCCTGCGCCGTCACAAACTCCGGCTCAAACGGGCGGTTGAACACATACTCGTCCACCACATACTTGGCAACGTTAAAGCCGCTGTTAGTGACGTAGTAGTTGCTGCGACCTTGGCGCGTGTTGAAATCGAAGAACTTAAACGAGCCGTCGCGCTCGTCGTACTTAACGTCAAAGTTGGAATAGCCCACAAAGTGAAGGTCCTCGAGCAACTTGCGCACGCCGCCCATGAGCTCGTCATTGGGCTCGGTGATGATACAGGCGTGGTTGCCGACACCGTGAGGCTGATGCTCCTCGAGCAGCACGTGACCCAGGCACATCATGCGCACCTTGCCGTTGCGGTCGGAATAACTGGTGAGTACGCGCATGTACTCGTCATTGCCGGGCACGCGATCCTGCAAGATCAGGTCGTCGGTGTAGCCGCTGGCATACGAGTCGCGAATGACCTGTTCCAGCTCGGCACGGTCGGCAATCTCATAGGCCTTTTTCTGGCCCTCGAACTCATGCTGCCACCACATGATGCCGTCAGAAGGCTTCAGAATCATCGGGTAGGGAAAATCGATCTGGTCGAGCACTTCGGCAGGCGCCTCGCCTTGGGCGTTCAGCATCGCCATGGTGAAGGTAAAGGTATGCGGATAGGGCACGCCATGCTTCTCGCACAGCTCGTAGAAGATCTCCTTCTTCTGACACTGTTCAAGCATGCTATAGGGAGCGTAAGGCGCGACGATGTTATCCGCCAACTCATGGGCATCCTTGGCCTGAGCCACGAGGGCAACATAGTTATCGCCACAGCCCACAAGGACAATCGTCTTATCGGCATGCGCTTGGGCAATGCCGTTGACGGTCCTGAGCATCACGGGCATGGTATCGATATCCACGTTGGGCGTGTAGTCGATAATCTGGCTGCGGTACGCGGGACCCGTCTGATACTTGCCAAAGACCAGACTCTTGACCTGGTACTCCTCATAGAAGGCGCGCGCCACCGAATAGGCGTTGATGTCGCCACCGAGCAGCACGGGAATGAACTCGCGCTCTGTAAACTGCAATGCCATGGAAACTTCCTATCATGAACTGCCCACACAACGGGCGGTCTTTGCGCAACTGGTTTATTCTAGCGTGCCAAGCCGCCGGCGCCCAAAGCTCCACCGTATCTATGGCAATCGACGCAATCGTCCAGCACGAAGACGGCGCTCACCGTTGTATGACAATGGGCAATGAACCTACCATTGTTGTAGGATTCAGCGTATTGACATCCTCGAACGAAAGGCGCGCACGTGCCCCAAGACCATCCGACCGATAATCCTATCCTCAATGCCACGAAGCGCGGGCTGGCGGAACGCGCACAAACGGCCGTTCCCCTACGCACGGCAAACGATGCCTACGACAGGCCCGCCCGCATCGTCTCAATCAACACGTCGGCGCACAAGGGCACACGCAAGTCGCCCGTCGCGGATGGACACGACACCGTTATAGAACAATTTGGCCTCGCCTCCGACGCACACGCCGGGCATTGGCACCGTCAGGTTTCCTTTTTGGCCGCAGAGTCCATCCAGACGGCGCAGGCCCGCGGACTCGATGTGCGCCAGGGTGACTTTGGGGAGAATTTCACCACGCAAGGCATCAATCTACTCTCGCTCCCCTTGGGCACGCAGCTCAAGCTTGGCAGCGAGGTGCTTGTCGAAATCAGCCAAATCGGCAAGGTCTGCCACACACGCTGTGCCATCTACTATCTCACCGGCGACTGCATCTTTCCCCACGAGGGCGTTTTTGGCGTGGTGCTAAAGGGCGGAGAGGTCCATATCGGCGACGACATCCAGGTGGTCAAGCTCGGCGACGGCACCTGCTCGTTCACCCCTGCCGAGGCCCTCGGAGAGATTGAGCAGGCTCGTCAGAAAGGCACGCTGTAGTTGTAAAACCCCACGTTGAGATAGCTTTTACAGCCCAAAACACCTCTCAAACAGGGCTCTGTAACGTTAAAGTTGAACTCTATGGTTTCTCAACAATTCATCATAACTGCAGGTCAAAGCCAAAGGGTCAAGTTCAACTTGACCCTTTGGAACCTTTAAGGTTCAAGTTGAGGTCGAAAGCAGTAGTAGAATACCGTTCGAACCATAACCTACGATTGATTGCAGAGGGACTGGATGCAGCATTCGAATCATCGCACCGCAGCGCTCATTGCGTCGAAGCCGGCTCGTATCATCACGAGCGCCGCGCTCGCCGTTGCGCTGACGGCCACGCCGATGCTCTCCCCCGTTGCGGCGTATGCCGCCTCGCAGGCAACGCAGGACCAGCTTTCCGCAGCCCAGCAGAAGATCGAAGCCGCCACGAGCGCCTACAACGACGCCCGCACCAAACTCGATGACCTGCAAAAGCAGATTGACTCCAACGAGGCAAGCATCGAGGAAATCGAGGCTAAGCTTCCCGAGCAGCAGGCCAAGGCAAGCTCCGCCATGCGCGATCTGTACAAGTATCAGAAGGGCACCAATCCCATCGTGAGCTTCCTGGTCAATGCGCAGAGCCTGGGTGAGTTCATCACGACCTGCAAATACACCAACCAGATCACGAGCTCGAGCGTCGACGAGATCGAAGAGCTCAATAATATGCAAACCGAACTCGAGCAGAACAAGGCCGAGCTCCAGCAGGCCAAGTCACAGCTTGAGGCAGAGCAGAAAAACGCCGAGGATGCGCTGGCGCAGGCCCAGCAGCTCCGCAGCGAGGCACAGGCAAAAGCCGAGCAGGAAAATGCCGCCGAGCTTGCCAAGCTTGAGGCCGATAAGGCCGCTGCCGCCGAGAAGCTCTCGGGCGAGGGCGTAAGCGGCAGCAATTCCAGCAGCCAGGCCACCAACACCAACACCACCATCGACACCACGGTGAACAACGCCAATACCGGTAGCTCCGATTACGATTCGTTCATTAATGAGTGGACGAGCCGCATCGACAATTATCTCGCCGGCTCCCCCATGGCAGGCCAGGGCTATAACTTTGCCGTCGCCGCCTGGAATACCGGTGTCGACCCCCGTTGGTCCCCCGCCATCGCCTGTATCGAGAGCACCAAGGGTGCTTATTGCGCCAATTCTTACAACGCCTGGGGCTGGAGTGCACGTGGCGGCGGTTGGCGCAGCTTTGGCAGCTGGAGCGAGGGCATCTCCGCTCACGTTGCCTATCTGGGCGCCAACTACGGCTCCACCCTTACCCCGGCAGCGGCCAAAAAGTACTGCCCGCCCACGTGGCAGGACTGGTACAACAAAGTCGCCGCTCAGATGAACCGCATCTAAGCGCAACTGCAAAGGGCCCCAATGGGGCCCTTTTCTTTTAGGTAGCGGAGGTATCGACGACGCCGGTCGCATTGGCAATCGCGACTATGACGATCATGCATAGGAGCAGCACACCCAATGCCTTGAGCCAGAGTTTCGCGAGTTTCTTGCCGCGATAGCTGTCGAGCAGTGCGAATCGCCGACGAAGACGGCGCTTATCGAGCAGCGCAAAATGCATAAGCACCATAAGGCCATCGACAAAGAAAAAATACTCGATTATGAGAAACCACGTCGGGTAGCTTTGGTTTGCTCCCGTGGGGTGAAAGACGGCAAAGTGACTTCCGGCAAAGAACACAAGTAGGGAGAAGCAGACAAGCGTATTCCAAATGCGCCCCAGAGACTCCGGAACGCGAGAGAGCGGACCGCATGCAGCGGAGGCGGCAGGCCTAGGAAGCCCTGCGGGGTTCTGGAGCCCTTGGAGCGTCAACACCGTCTCCGAGGCCGGAGTACGGACGGGCGCAGGTGTAGAAGGCCGCACGGGGCGGCTCAGATCGTATGCCGAGCGCGTCGCCCGTCCCAACGCTTCCGCACTCGCAAAACGCTTGGCCGGGTCGAGCGCCATCGACATGCAGACGGCATCGGCAAGTGGAGTGGGAATGCCACGCGCCTCGCATTGCTCGCGCATGTCGAGCCCTGGTTTAGGGTCGACTCCCGTCAAGCAGAAGAACAACAGGGCGCCAAGTGCGTAGACGTCGCTGCGCACACTCGTCTGCCCAAACCCATACTGCTCGGGCGGCGCATAGGGTCGCGTGCCAAACTTGACGGTGTCGGCATCGGCGCCATCGCGCCATACGCGCGCGATCCCCAAGTCGATAATCACCAGCGACGAAAACGTCAGGCCCTCATCGAGCGTACAGTTCGCACCCGTCACGATGATATTCGACGGTTTGAGGTCGCGATGGATCACCGGCGCCGACGTCTCCCCCGCCATTGCAAAACCGGCGTGGAGCTCGCCCACGGCATCGCATAGGGCAGGATACAATTCACGCGCATAATCGGGGGTGGTTCCCAGACGGTCCACCAGCACCCCGAGCGTCTCCCCTTCGATGTATTCCATAACCACGTTGAGCTCGTCGCCCACACGACGACAATCGACGATTCTGGGCAGGTACTCAAAACGCCTGCCTGCCCGCTGGGCGGCAAACAGACGCTCGTATGCCCCGCCGATTTGAGCCGAAGCATCGATGCGTTTACGGACAAAGGGGCCGAGCGAACCACCGCCGGTTCCTTCAAAGTACACGAGCTCGGTTGTTTCAACGGACGAGCGCTTAAGTACACGCTCCACTCGATAGCTGTCGTCGCGATCGAGCGACGCCAGCTGTTCGGCAAGCGCTGCGGTCAGCTCGTCATCGGAATATGTTGTGGTCTGAGTATCCATAGCCTCCATCATAGCGCAGGGCGCAGACACCCCATGGCATCCGCGCCCCGTTCGTTTGCATCGTTGTTCGGCAGCTCCGCCGGCTCAGATATCAGCCGCTAACTCACCGTCTCCTCGCCAAAGCGATACAGCTCCTCGTTGACCTTTTGGAGGCTGCACCCGCGATCGATGCAAAAGATGATAATCGCATCACGGCGATCCTTGCAGTTGAGGACGCTTACCCCGGCAGCCGTCAGTGCACGGTTGGCCTCTTTGAGCGTCAGCGCCATCGCAAAGGCAATCTGCAGCACCTTATTGCGACTCGGGTGACGCGCACCGGTAAAGATCTGATAGCCGAAGGTCTCATTGAGATCGGCCATACGAACCACGCGCGAGCGCTCCAAGCCCTTTTCCTGCAGCAGCTGCTTCAGGTAGTCCGAAAGCGACGGGGCGGCAAAGTCGTGCTCCCTGATATAGCCATCGATGTTCGGCGCATCGAGAAGCTCATTGAGCAGCTCCTCGGTCAGCTTTTTATCGGGCATACGACTTCACCTCCCCCAGTGCATGCAACATGCTAGAAACCGCTTACGTCCGAACGCTCCCAGCTAGCAACCTGGTCGGGAGACACCGTACCCAGCGCCTCGAACTTCCAGGAGCCGCCTGCCTTCAGATGATTGGTGTTTGCAAGAGCCGTTCCAACCTGGTTGCCATCGGCATCATACAGAACATACTCAATCTGAATGTAGCTCTTTTCCTTGTCCGTGTTATTGGTAAGCGTGCCCGTGATCTTATAGGCAAACTGACTGGAGGTGTCTTCAGCCTCGTCAGCAATGGTATACGGTTCTTGCGATTCTTTTTGCTCCTCAGCCTGCTGTGTCGCCTCGGCAGGTTTTGCCGAATCGCTCGCAGACGAATCGGTTGAATTGCCACCCATAGAGCCCACGGCACCGACGATAACCAGCACCACGATGACGCCTAGGACAATCTTGCCGATCGGCTTCTTTCCCTCTTTTGCCATTATTCATCCTTCCTACGATCCGGCTACCGTGCCGGCACACAGCACATCGTAGAAAGGATTGAACTTGAATTCATTAGCTGAGGGCTAAGGTTGCGGTAAACGGCCAATGCAGCTATCCAGACGCCGAGCAAACGCACTTTGCGTGACCGTCTGCTGGCAGCGCATCAACCCACCGTGACGGATTTCCCGGTAAAGGCACTGATCATCATTAGGACAAAGAACACCAGGTAGCTGATGCTCAATAGGTACGCAATGATCAGGAAGACGACCCAGCCGACATTGGTCTTACCGTCGGCGCGGCGCTGCTCGCGAGAACGGCACAGCCAGACCGTCACGCCAATGGCCACAATCAGCAGCACGAGCGCCGCCGCGGCCAACCCGGCAAGCGCAAACATCACGCCAATGCTCACAGCAATAACCGGGAGCAGCAGCAAGCCACACCCGCACCCACCAGGACTATACACGGCAGTCTGTCGACGCTTCATCATCACTCCAAGTCAAGCAATCGTTTGTAGACATCGAGGCCCTTGAGTAGGATTTCCTCGTCAAAGAGCATGGTATCAGTGTGAAGGGCGCTCGTGGCATAGGCGGGACAGCCCTCGGCGTCGCTCGGGTTTTCTTGCCCGTCTGGCATACCCGTGCCCAGCAGGAAAAACACGCCCGGCAGATGGCGTTGGTAGAACGCAAAATCCTCGGCAATCAGCAGCGGCTCGTCCACGAGCTGTAACTCGGGCAGAGCAGGCGCGATTCGAGCAAACAACTCGGGGTCGTTGTCGACCGGCGGATAGCCCTCGGCAAAGTCGAGATCGTACGTGCAGCCCGTTGCAGCGCATGCCTCATCAAGCACGCGGCACACACCCTCGCGTGCACGGTCGAACATGTCGTCCGTAAACACACGCAGGCTTCCGGCCACATGGGCCTCCCCCGCCACCGCGTTACAAACCGTACCGGCCTGCAGCAGACCAAACTTACCGATACAGGGCTCGTCGGTGCCCAGCTCGTCCATCAGCTCGCGCTCGGCAACCAAAAACTTTGCTGCCGCCAACGCGGCATCGTGCGACTCCCCAACCGGCACACCATAGGTCTTAGCGATGTGGATGCTCGTACCGTGAATATGGATATGCGTCTCGCTCGAACGCGCCAGCAGCGGACCGGAACAACTCGCCAACGTGCCGGCAGGCAGATCGGGCCACACATGGAAGCCAAAAATGCGGTCGGCCCCATAGCGCTCGAACACACCACTCTCGCATACCGTCTTGGCACCACCGGTCGTTTCCTCGGCCGGCTGGAACACAAAGAGAACGTTGCGCCTAATGGCGCCCGGCTGTTCGCGAATCGTACGGTCGACATACGTCGCGGCGGCAAGCGCCATGGCCATGTGTCCGTCATGTCCGCAAGCGTGCGTCTTGCCGGGATGGGTCGAGGCAAAGGCCGCTCCCGTCGCCTCCGCGATGGGCAGCGCATCCATATCGGCGCGAATCGCCGTGGCATGCGCGGCATCAACGCCGGCGTCGAAGAAAGCGCAGACGCAGCTGGGGCACGGATGGGTCACTTCGCAGGTGAGCGGTGCCAGCACGCCCTCGATATAGGCAATGGTTTGAGGAAGATCGAAATCGAGCTCCGGAATGCGATGCAGGTCGCGACGATAGCGACGAAGTTCTTGGAGCTCGGTCATAAAGGATCCTTTCATGGGGCATATCCATTCACACACTATTTTGATGCAGAATTATGACACCCTTGTTTCCAGCATATCCCTGCATTTTTTAAACGTTATATACGAATACTCTTGTTTGGTAAAGTGCAACGTGATAGGGTCTTTACCACTTGATAGAGGCGCGGGCACGAAGATCCGCGGGCGAGCCGGCAGGCTTTGACCCCGTGGGGAGGCGAAACCCGCCGAACTGGGTTTTTCGGGCACGAACAACCTGGTGGGCCTGCGGGAAACACCCGCAGGACTGTCTGCAGCAATGCGGGAGCGCTATCCGGACATTGGGTCCACGCTATGCGGATTCGATGCGCAGGTAGCGCCGTCTGGATAGCGAGGTTTACGGGACATGGCACTGACTCCCAACGAGGCATATGCGGCCAAGCAGCCGTTTGTGGACAAGGAGACGCTCGAGCATATCGTCGAGCAGTTCCCCACTCCGTTTCATCTATATGACGAGGCGGGCATCCGCCGCAATATGCAAGAGGTGCGCGACGCCTTTGCATGGAACCCCGGCTTTAAGGAATACTTTGCCGTCAAGGCCAATCCCAACCCGGCGCTCATCTCCATTCTCAACGAATACGGCTGCGGCTGCGATTGCTCGAGCTATACCGAGCTCATGATCGCCCGCTCGTTGGGCATCACGGGGCATGACATCATGTTCTCGTCCAATGACACGCCGGCTGCCGACTTTGAGCTCGCCGACAAGCTGGGTGCCATCGTCAACTTTGACGACATCAGCCACATTGAGTTCTTTGAGCGTGTTGCGGGGCCCATCCCCAAGACGGTCAGTTGCCGCTTTAATCCGGGCGGACTATTTCAGCTCTCCAACGGCATCATGGACAACCCGGGCGACTCCAAATATGGCATGACCACCGAGCAGCTCTTCGAGGCCTTCCGCATACTCAAGGCCAAGGGCGCCGAGGACTTTGGTATCCACGCATTCCTTGCCAGCAACACCGTCACCAACGACTACTACCCCAAGCTCGCGCGCATCCTCTTTGAGCTTGCCGTACGCCTGGAGCGCGAGACCGGTGCACACGTCGCCTTCATCAATCTGTCCGGCGGCGTCGGTATCCCCTACCTGCCGGAGCAGCAGGCAAACGACATCCACGCCATCGGCGAGGGGGTACACGCTGCCTACGACGAGATCCTGGTTCCCGCCGGCATGAGCGACGTGGCCATCTGCACCGAGATGGGCCGCTTTATGATGGGCCCCTACGGCTGCCTGGTGACCAAGGCCATCCACGAAAAGCAGATCTACAAGGACTATATCGGCGTGGACGCAAGCGCCGTCGATCTAATCCGTCCTGCCATGTATGGCGCTTACCACCACATTACGGTGATGGGACAGCCGGGTGGCGCCGACAAGACCGCAGCACCCGTTACGGACACCTACGACATCACGGGCAATCTGTGCGAGAACAACGACAAGTTCGCCATCAATCGCGAGCTGCCGCATATCGACATGGGCGACCTGCTCGTGATTCACGACACCGGCGCGCATGGCTACTCCATGGGCTACAACTACAACGGCCGTCTGCGCTCCGCCGAGGTGCTGCTGCGCCCCGACGGCTCGGCCGACCTTATCCGCCGCGCCGAGCGCCCGGGCGATTATTTTGCCACGCTCGACGTGTTGCCGAGCGGCCGAGAGCTGCTGGCCAAGTCGCGCGCCGAAAGCGCTCGTCGTCGCGCTCAGGACGAGCGCCTGGCCGTCGCCGTCCAATGGAACAAACGCATCCAGATCGCGGAAGCGAAGGAGAAGAACATGGATATCCGCAACCTCGAGGGCTCGATCGTCGCCCTTGTTACGCCGTTTAAAAAGGACGGCAGCGTCGACTTTGACGCACTCGAGCGCCTTATCGATTTCCACCTGCAAAATGGCACCGACGCCATCCTCACCCTGGGCACCACCGGCGAGAGCGCCACGATGACCGATGACGAGGACAACTCCGTCGTCGCCGCCGTGGTCAAGCAGGTTGCAGGCCGCGTCCCCGTCATCGCCGGCTCGGGCTCCAACTCCACGCAAACCATGCTCACCAAGTCGCTCACCTATCAGGGCCTGGGCGCCGACGGCCTGCTGCTCATTACCCCCTACTACAACAAGTCTAATGAAGAGGGCATCTACCAGCACTTTAAGACCGTTGCCGATGCCGTAGATATCCCCTGCATCCTGTACAACATCCCCGGCCGCTGCGGCTGCGGCATCAGCGAGCGCAACGTAGAGCGCTTGGCCGCGCACCCCAACATCATGGGTATTAAGGAAGCCTCGGGCAACGTCGCCTACGCGGCCAAGATCGCCCACCTGCTGTCCGACGACTTCCGTATGTACTCGGGCGAAGACACGCTCACCGTGCCGCTCATGAGCCTGGGCGCATCGGGCACCATCAGCGTGTGGGCCGATGTTCAGCCGCAGCTCGTGCACGACATGTGCCGCGCCTATCTGGACGGCGACGTGGAGCGCGCCCGCGATATCCAAATTGCCGGCCAGCCGCTCATCAATGCCCTCTTTAGCGAGGTCAACCCCATCCCCGTCAAGGAGGCACTCGCCCAGATGGGCATGATCGAAGCCAACTACCGCATGCCGCTGTGCCCCATGGCCGATAACACGCGCGCCGCACTTACCGATGCTCTGAAGGGAGCTGGTCTGCTTGATTAAGACCGTCATTATGGGAACGGGCCGCATGGGCTCGCTGATCCGCACTACCGCCGAGGGCATTGTCAACGCCGCTGGAGAGCCCGTTTTTGATATCGTGGCCCAGATCGGTTTTGACCTGTCCGAGCTCGAGAGCACCCCGGCAGCCGACGTCATCATCGACTTCTCGAACGTCGTGACCTTCGATGCCGTCGTCGCCTATGTCGAGCGCACGGGCGCGGCGTTAGTCTCGGGCACCACAGGCTACACCCCCGAGCAGATGGACCGCCTGCGTGAGCTGGGCCAGAACGCCCGCGTTATGCACTCGGGCAATTACTCCATCGGCATCGCAGCCCTGCGTCATCTGGTAGCACAGGCCACGCGCGAGCTGCCCGGCTTTGACTGCGAAATCGTCGAGACGCACCATAACCAAAAAGTCGATGCCCCCAGCGGCACCGCAAAGCTGCTGCTCGACGCCGTCGTCGAAGCCGAGCCCGAGGCAGGCTACCACCCCGTCTATGGCCGCGAGGGCATGTGCGGAGCGCGCGACCCCAAGGAAATCGGCATGCACTCGCTGCGCGGCGGCACCGTAGCCGGTGTGCACGAGGTGGGTTTCTTTGGCCAGGACGAGGAAGTCACGCTCACCCACCGCGCCACGAGCCGTCAGATCTTTGTCAACGGCGCCCTGGCAGCCGCGCAGAAGCTCGTCGCCCGTGAACCCGGCTTCTATACGTTCGACCAGGTCATGTTTGCCTAACCAGGTATCAACCGAATCCGCCCAAAGGAGAGATAGCAAATGAGCAACGCAGCCGAGATGGATGCACAGGAGATTATCGACTACATCGCCACCGCGCCCAAGAAAACGCCCGTCAAACTGTACGTGCGCGAAAAGCCGGGCATGAAGGTCCAGTGGGGCAATGCGCACGTCTACGGCGGTCGTCGTGGCAAGACCGTCTTTGGTGACTGGGATGAGCTCAAGGTCATCCTCGATGCCAATGCCGACTCCATCGACTACTACGACGTCGAGAATGACTGCCGCAACTCCGCCGTCCCCATGCTCGACCTTAAGGGCATCAATGCCCGCATCGAGCCGGGCGCAATCATCCGCGACCGCGTCGAGATCGGCGACCGCGCCGTCATCATGATGGGCGCCATCATCAACATCGGCTCCGTTATCGGCGAGGGCTCTATGATTGATATGGGCGCCGTCCTGGGCGGCCGCGCAACCGTGGGCAAGAACTGCCATATCGGCGCCGGCACCGTACTGGCAGGCGTCGTTGAGCCTGCGAGCGCCACGCCCGTCATCATCGAGGATGATGTCATGATTGGCGCCAACGCCGTGGTCCTGGAGGGCGTGCGCGTGGGCAAGGGTGCTGTCGTTGCCGCCGGCGCCGTATGCGTCGAGGACGTCCCCGCCGGCGCCGTCGTGGCCGGTGTCCCCGCCCGCGTCATCAAGATGCGCGACGCCCAGACCGACAGCAAGACCGGCCTGGAAGAGGGCTTACGTCAACTGTAGGGTTACGCGGTTTTACCAAACCGCGTAACTAGCCGACGCTGCAAATGCCCCAGAGCGGCAATCTGACGTTCAATCGTCGGGCATGACCAGAAGGTCGATGCCCTCCTCTTTCACGTCACCTTGCTCGCTCTGGGGCGTTTTCGCTGACTTATGCTCAACCAGTAGCGCAATTCAGCTCCAAGCAAAAAAGGCCGAAGCCCTCATCCGAGGCTTCGGCCTTTGTTTTTCTGCAGCGTCCAAGAGCAGTTTATCGGTTCTCGATGCTGCCGATGTTTTTGAGCTCGATGGAGATGAGGCCGTTGGGTTCGTTGACGAACTCGATGTACTCGGAGTTCGAGCCCATCTCGGCCGGAAAGCTGATCTCGATGCCCGTGTCGGTACGAATCTTGTGGTTGCGCACGGCCGCACGCTCGACCTGCTTGCGCTCCACGGGCACACGCTCGGGCACCTTCTCTTCGGTCAGCGCCGCGCGCACACTTTCCTTGATGACCGGTTCGTCCTCAAAGACCTCATCGACGATATCCCAGGGCGGAAGCTCCTCGTCATCCTCGACCTTCTCGGCCACAGCGGCCTTAACCTTGGCGAGCGCCACGGCCGTGTTGGCGCCGTGCTCCTCGGCGACTTCCTCGACCACACGCGTCACGGTGTCGATGACCTCCTTGCCCGATACGCCCGTGTCGCACTGCAGCAGGCCATCGGGGATAAGCATACGGTCCTCGCCGGCAATCTTGCGCTTCTTGTCCACGTAGCCAATCTCCATGGTACTCGCGCGCACGATGGCATAGCTCGGCACCTTTTGCGAGGGGTTCGGCAGAATGGCGTAGTGGCGCGCGATGTCGTTGCGCACCTCTCCCTCCTCGCAGCCCACTTCGTGCATAAAAGCCTGCTTGGAGCCCAGCAGCATCACGGCAAACCAGCGGGCATCCTCATCGTCGTCAAAATCGGCCACGAGCACGTCGGTGGACTCGGCTTTCTCGGCTTTGGTGAGCTCGGAGGAGATAAACTCCGCAATCTGCTGCGACAGGTCCACGAACTCGCGCTCGCCAAAGAAATAGCCCTTGAGCTCGCCGCCAAACGCAGAGTTCTCGGCAAACGTGGCGCGTTTATTGTCGGCCGAGGTACGTGCGCGGCGCAGATGCGTGGTCACGAAGTTGCGCACGGTACGACTCTCGATATCGAGCTCGCGCTGGCTCATAACGTTGACGGCAGAGTCAAAGTCCAGGATATGCAGAATCGCGTGATTGATTTTCATATACGGCATTCCGTTCTAGATCGATTTCGGCACGAACCAGTATAGCGGTCGAGCCCTCCCCGAGCGCATCGAAGATTGGTGCATCGGGGACAGGTTGCTTTGCACCAATGGCTAGCGCAGAAGCTCGGACTGCCAAGCCTCGAGCTGTTCTGCCAGACTCTTACCGGCAGTGGACATGTCGATCTGGGGTCGTTTGGGCAGCAGCGCGCATTTAAGGATTGCCACGATGGTCTGCGAGACAAAGCGTCGCGTATCCTTGTCGAAACCTTGCGCAGCCTGGAGCATCACGGGCAGGCTCTCGCGCAGATTCCCAGCGATATCCGCAAACCGCTCAGCACCCGTAGCCTCAAACACGGAGAACAATGCATCTACAAAACGCTCGCGCTCGGCAGGCCCCACTGCAAGCAGCATCTCGCGAATGGAGCCATCAACGTATCGAGCACCGGCGGACAGGCGCTCACAGTACACGAAGTCGCGACCATCAACCACCCAGCTAAAGGGATTGTGCTGCAGCAGGCTGAACTCGGTGCTCTCAACGATGGCATAGTCCTCCTGTGTCTCGAACATCATGCCAAAGATCGACGACCGAGGTAGCGTCTTATCGATGCGGCCGGAAAGATCGGCAAAGGCGTTGCCGTTCAGGAACTCCTCGACGAAGCCAGGACCATCATGGGAATACACCCGTTCGATTCGCTCACGGGCGACATCGGAGCACATCGCCGCACCGTACACCGCAAGGTTTCCACCCTTGGAATGACCTCCGCACAAAAGCGGCCCGTCAATCGCGTCCGCCGCCTCGTCTACATAACGCGCCGCGGATTCCTGGGCCGGCACAGGACACCGGAACGCCATGTTAAAGTCCTCTTTCCAGCCCACAATCGTACTGTCGGTCCCCCGGAAGGAAAGATAGCTAAACCCCGCCGGAAACCGGAACGCCATGGCTGCAAACTGCTCTGTCGCCACCACATCGCTCACGGCACGATAACCGCAAACGTGCACGCCACGGTAGCGAGGGCTTGCTGCCACGGCCTCCAACAAGGCCCTGCTCCCCTCCGGATCCCACAGGTCGCCAATCATGTCCCGGTAGCACTCGGCACGCAGCAGCTCGCGTACGTCTAGGCCCTGCCAGTTCGTCAGCTCCGCCATATCACCCGGCAAACGCAAATAGGACAGCCACGCAAAGACCAGGCTATCCACCGCACAGAACGGCTGCTCCTCAAACGAATCAAACGTCGTCTGGGCATAGGTCAAAAAATTAGAGGAATCCGACATGGCCCTCCCATCAACTATGGTGCATTGGGGTCAGGTTACTTTGCATCAAAAAGGCGCCCGGGCCGCGTGGACCCGGACGCCTTCATTGTAGCTTTTCGCTCTAGCGAGCTTGATTTAGCAGGAGAAGTCGATTTAGCAGGAGAAGTCGACGCTGTCGATGATGTCCTTGAGGGCCTTGGCGGAGGCGGTAAGCTCATGCTGCTCGTCATCGTTCAGCGGCACGGGGACGCGGCAGACAACGCCGTCGCGGCCAACGACGGTCGGCATGGAGATGGCAAGATCGGACAGGCCGTACTCGCCCACCATGAGCGAGGAAACGGGCAGAACGGTCTGCTCGTCACGCATGACGGCAGTGCAGATGCGCTTGACGGCCATGGCGACGCCATAGTAGGTGGCGTGCTTCTTCTCGATGATGGTGTAGGCGGAGTTCTTGACGTCCTCGGCGATGCGCTTCTCGGCAGCCTCATGCTCCAGATGACCGTGAAGCTCGCAGAAGGTGTTCAGCGGAACGCCGGCAACCTGAGCGCTGGACCAAGCGACAAACTCGGAATCGCCGTGCTCACCCATGACATAGGCCTGGACATCGCGCGGGTCGACCTCGACATGGGCACCAAGCATCTGCTGCAGACGGCCGGTGTCGAGCACGGTACCGGAACCGATGACGTGGCCCTCGGGCAGGCCGGACATCTTGATGGCGGCGTAGGTCAGAACATCGACCGGGTTGGAGACGATGAGCAGAATGCCGTCGAAGCCGGACTTCTTAATCTCGGGGATAATGGACTTAAAGATGCTGACGTTCTTGTTGACCAGGTCCAGGCGAGTCTCACCGGGCTTCTGGGCAGCGCCAGCGGTGACGACGATCATGGCGGCGTCGGCGACATCGGAATAATCGCCGGCGTAGATCTTCATCGGCTCGGCAAACGTCATGCCGTGCGCGATATCCAGGGCCTCACCCTCGGCGCGGTTCTTGTCCACGTCGATGAGGACCATCTCGGAGAACAGACCACTCTGCATCAGCGCGAACGCCGAAGACGAACCAACGAAACCGCAGCCGACAATAGCGACCTTCTTCTCGTTAACCATTAGAAACTCCCATCTCTCTCCACAAGCAAGCCGCCCGGGAACGACCCGAGCGGCTTGCCGTAATCCCAATACATCCAATCGGGACTTTGATTATGCTCCTATTCGCAGCCAAAAATCGACCGTTTACCGAAATTGTTTGCAGGATTCGTAAAATAACTGCACGAAATCGGTTTCGAGCTATTGACGAGCCGAAATACCTTTCTAATACAGGCCCGCCTCGCGAATGGCCTCGACAGCCAAAGCAATCTGGTCGGGCGGCAAGACCAGCGCCATGCGCACGTGTCCCTCGCCCGAAGGACCAAAGCTCGCACCCGGCGTTACCACAACGCCGGCCTTCTCCATGAGCTCCTCGCAAAACGCCATGGAATCGGTACGGCCGCCGGGAAGCTTGGCCCACACAAACATGGAACCATGCGCATTGGGGCGCTCCCAACCCAGACCCTCCAGACCGTCGCACAGGGCATCGCGGCGCTCCTGGTACTTCAGGCGCTGCGCCTCGACCTCATCGCGCGGACCGTTCAAGCAGGCGATGGCAGCCTTTTGGATCGGGAAGAACATGCCAAAGTCGATCTGGCTGCGCAGCTTGGCAAAGGCCGAGACAACGTCTTCGCGACCGACCAAAAAGCCGATGCGGGCACCGGTGACGTTAAACGACTTGGAGAGCGAGAAAAACTCCACGCCCACCTCGAGCGCGCCGGGATACTGCAAAAAGCTTCCGCCCGGCTCGCCGTCAAACACGATGTCGGAGTATGCGTTGTCGTGCACAATCAGCAGGTCGTGCTCACGGGCAAAGGCGATGATCTCCTCGTAGACCTCGGGCGTGCCCACCGAGCCCACCGGGTTGGCGGGCAGCGACACGATCATATACTTGGCACGATCGGCCACCTCGGGATCGATACCCGCCACATAGGGCAGGTAATTATGCTCGGCGACCAACGGATAGTACTCGAGCTTGGCATCGGCGATCTTGGCGCCCGCCTCAAAGACCGGGTAGCACGGATCGGGAACCAAAATAGTGTCACCCGGATCGAGCAGGGCCAGGCCCAAATGGCCCACGCCCTCCTGCGTGCCGTTGCACGACTGCACCATAGACGGCGTAATGCCGGAGACACCAAAGCGACGCTCATAGTAATCGCACACGGCTTGCTTGAGTTCGGGCAGGTCGCGCAGGGCATACTTCCACATCTCGGGGTCCTGGGCCGCTTGCGTGAGCGCCTCGACCACGTGGTCGTACGGCTTAAAGTCGGGCGTGCCCACGCTCATGTTGTAAATGGTCTTGCCCTGAGCCTTCAGCGCAAGAAGCTTGTTGTTGAGCGAGGCGAAGACCTCCGCGCCAAAGCGGTCGAGACGCTGCGATGCCTGCATGGTGCCACCTTTCGATATGAAAAACGCGGCGCTCCGACAAGAGCGCCGCGCGATACGGGCCATCAGATTGCAAAAGTGTAACGCTTGCAACCCCCGCATTGGTTCAATTTAGCCAACCTTAGTCAATTGGATTGAGCGCGTCGATCTGCGCAAGCCACAGTCGCGAGCTGGCGTCACTCGGCATGCGCCAATCGCCGCGCGGGCTGAGCGTCACCGAGCCAACCTTGGGACCATCGGGCAGGCAACTGCGTTTAAACTGCTGGGCAAAGAAGCGACGATAGAACGTACGCAACCACGTGTGGACGGTCTTGGCGTCGTAGACGCCCTCGAAGCTCTTGAGCGCCATGCGGTAAATCTTGCCTGGCTCAAAGCCAAAACGCAGCAGGTAATAGAGGAAGTAATCGTGCAGCTCGTACGGCCCCACCAAATCCTCGGTCTTCTGCGCAATCTCGCCGTCGCCCGTGGGCGGCAGAAGCTCGGGGGACACCGGCGTATCGAGGATATCGAGCAAGACCTCGGCAATACGCCCGCCAAAAACATCAGCGGCATAGCGCACCAGATGGCGCACAAGCGTCTTGGGCACACTCGCGTTGACGGCGTACATGCTCATGTGGTCGCCGTTATAGGTAGCCCAGCCGAGCGCCAGCTCCGACAGGTCGCCCGTGCCGATGACAAAGCCGCCAGCCTGGTTGGCCAGATCCATCAGAATCTGCGTACGCTCGCGGGCCTGGCTGTTCTCGTAAGTCACGTCCTGCACGGCCGGATCGTGCTCAATGTCCTTGAAGTGCTGCTCCACGGCCGCGTGAATCGAGACCTCGCGGAAGCTCACGCCCAGGTCGCGCGCGAGCGACTCGGCGTTGGACTTAGTGCGATGCGTCGTGCCAAAGCCGGGCATGGAGACCGCCGTGATACCCGTGCGCGGCAGCCCCAGTGCATCGAAGGCACGCACCGTCACGAGCAGTGCCAGTGTAGAATCAAGGCCGCCCGAAAGGCCGATGACCGCCGCCTTGGTACCCGTATGGGCAAGGCGCGTCTTGAGGCCCGCGGTCTGCAGGTCGAGGATGGTCTCGCAGCGCTCGGCCAGGTCACCATGGTCTGCCGGCACAAAAGGCGCGCGGGGGAAGACACGGTCGATGCCGAGTGCATCGCGCAGGACAGGTTCGTCTGTCAGCACGCCCCCAAACGAAAAATCAACGGTCGTGGACTCCGGTGCATCGTCCGCGCGCGTCCACGTCGTCGAGCGGCGGCGCTCGGCAACCAGGCGGTCAAGATCAACGTCGGCGATGGCCATATCACATGTAAGCAGTTTGGTGGCGGCGAGCTTGGAGCCGTTTTCGTAGATAAGGTTCTCGCCCGCAAAGACCATGTCGGTCGTGGACTCGCCCTCACTCGCATCCGCGTAGGCATAGGCACAGTACAGGCGCGCGCTTTGGTTAGAGATAAGGCTGCGGCGGTAATCTGCCTTACCGATAATCTCGTCCGAGGCCGACGGGTTGAGAATCACCGTCGCACCGGCAAGCGCCATCTCGGTCGAAGGGGGCGCCGGCACCCACAGGTCCTCACAGACCTCAACGCCCAGCACCAGGTCCTCGGCGCCCTCATCACAGCAGCGGTAGACAAGCCCCGAGCCAAGCGGCACCGGACCCTGACCGGCAAATTCAACCCACACGGGATCGGCAGGCGCCGGGGCAAACCAGCGGCGCTCGTAGAACTCGCCATAGTTGGGCAGATACTTCTTAGCCGTAAGGCCCAAAAGCTCGCCCGCACAGCACACGGCCGCGCAGTTGTAGATGTTTTCGGCCACCGCAACGGGAAGGCCGACGGTAAAGACAATCGGCAGCTCGCGGGTTTCATCGAGGATATGCACCAGAGCAGCCTCGCAGGCATGCAGCAATGTGCGGTTATGGAACAGATCGGCCGCGGTATAGCCGGTCAGGTTAAGCTCGGGCAGCGCCAGTGCGCGAACGCCGCGCTCGGTAGCCTCGCGAACAGCCGCCAGCGCAACCTCGGCATTGCCCTCGACATCGGCCACGCGAATCTGCGGCGACGCCGCCGCCACACGCAAAAAGCCATCGTTCTTAACTTGACCGTTTAGAAAATCGTTCATGCGAGCTCCAACACATCCGTTTAGCCGCAACGAGCGGCGGCGATAAAGTCCGCCTCCATTGTACTGTCAAGTTCAATCAGCGCTGGTGGGGCAGACTCATGATAAAAATTGAAAAGAGAAGTCAGAATGGCGTTTAGCAGTAGAACGAGATCTCGTCCACAAGGAAAAATGCCTTCCATTTAGAGCAAATCAATTCATGCTGAGCGGCGATAATTTCACAGAGGTCGTCAAGCGTGCTCCGGGGAATCTTCGCTTTGTTATTAGCGACAATGCAACCTCCCCTGCGAGTCAGCCAGATTTTGGCCGAGTTATCTGAAGGCGCTCCCTTGCAAACATGGACATGGATTGGCTCGCCCGCTTCGTTGGACCAAAAGAAGACCCTATAGCCGCCAATAAGAAAAAGGCTAGGCAACTTTAGCTCCTCCGTTTGCGGCGTAGCGATACAGTAGATGGGCGTTATTGCTCAGAAAAGTCTCAAAACCTCGCTTCTCCTCGTCGGTAAAACGCCCCTCCCACATGGTCCAATTGTAAGAAGGCAACTCGCAACGAGCGGAGTCGAAACCCTCTGCCGTCGGTCGTTCAAAATGCACGATGACCTTTTCGATATCGCCATCTGTGATCAGGTCAGAATGAATGACCTCGGTACCATCTTCGAATGTCATATACGGGTACATCACGTAAACCACCTCGCAATCATTAATTCAGTTTAGCATCAAGCTAGTGCACCAATGATAGCAAGCCCCCTTGATGAGTTGATGGCATCTGTTGCCAGCACGATCGACGGCGGTCCGGATTGTTGGGCCCCGGCCATAATCGACCGCCACGAAGCGTTCATCCGCAGGTGCGTGGCATAGCGCCTAGAACACTAGCTGAGACAAGGACACTATCGCTGGCATAGTGAACATAGACAGAAGGGTGGTAACACAGACTGTTCCACATGCATATCGATAGTCCTTATTATGCTGCTGGGCAAAGATAGCTACATTCGCGCCGGTGGGGGTCGCAGCCGCAATCAGCAGCGCCATCTTAATTGACCTATCACATGGAAAGAGACATAGGAACAGGAGCGAAAGAATCGGAATGACAAGCAGCCTGACCGATGAGACGGCAAACAAGCTTTTCGCCCTCAGGAGCGCCATCAAATCAGACTGAGCAAGATAGATACCGAGAGTCATCATTGCTAGCGGAGTGTTGAGCCCCGAGATATACGAAAGCACTGACTGTGCCAGAGGGACCGTTGGGACACGAAGGATAAAAATCAAGAAACCGCCCAATAAAGCCATGACCATTGGACTTGTCAGGATCGCTTTAGGACTCATACATTTTTTAGACCCCGACAGCAGATACTGCCCGTATGTCCATTGCATGGCATTGAGAAGAGCGATCATGCACGTGATGAAAAACACGGCATCTTTTCCAAGCGCCGCTTCAACAAGGGGTATTCCCACAAATCCAGCATTCGAGAATGCCGCAGCAAAAATGTCGATGGGACGGCCCCTGAACAACAGGCGGGCAACAACGCAAGCGAGCAACAACATCGCCGCCGACAGCATTAAGGTCATTCCCAACTCATACATCCTCTGAAACGAATACTCGATCCAAAATGATTTGAGAATGATTGCGGGAATCACAAGGTTGATGAGCAACTTTCCGAATTCTATTGCAGCCTGCTCGCTCAATATGCCCAAGCGGTTTAGAGCGTAGCCCATTCCCATGAGCAAAAACATGATAAGGACTTGTTGGATGAGAGGTTCAATGATTGACACAATACATGCTCCGTATAATCCTGACCGGTTCATCTACCACGATGGTCTATAGCGCCTGCTATAGCGCGGCACCGACCGCCTGAATGATTCGCGCAACGAACGCATCGGCAACCCCGCGCGGCGTTCGCGAGTTGTAGGTTTCAAAATACTTGCCGTAGTCTTCCTGAGGCACAAGGTAGTTGCAGTACGTGTTCGCATAGCCGATAACAAAGACGTTGTATTGGCTAAACGCCCTCTTAAAATCCAAGCCTAATGTGCTACACGTATCGCATGGCATCGTGATAAAAATGCAGTTACCAATTACCGCAAACTGGCTCGGAAGCTCAAGCTCGATTTTCCCCATCGAGAGCTTAAGCTGTTGCCGCTTAAGGAGAAAGTCTCGCATCGGGCTCGCATCCATAGCCTCTATCCGATTGGTCATCTCGATCCAATCCGGATCTGTTTTTGCATCGTAGACACTCTTCATGCTGATAGAGCCCCAACGCGGAGTATCAACTCTGAGTGCCGCGCGCTCACGCTTGGATTCAATTTGAGCGCAAAGTTCGTTAGCCGTACGCTCGAGTTCGGCAACTCCCTCCCCTTGCCGATAGAAACGCGTCGACACATCCCCGCACGTTCCGTTGACGCAAAGTACAGGACAGCCATATTTCCTCTCCAAACGCTGCCTGACATGCCCAATCAAATCAGCAGAGAGGACGGCGCTTTTCCCATTAAGGATGGTAGGATGAGCGGACATGAACAGCATTTTTCCAATTGGGCGACCACCTTGAGCGTCCTCAAACGAGAAAATACTTACCTGTTTATCGGCCGGACCGCCCTGAACATTTCGATTCCCGTACAGTCCCTCGATGCCTAACATCTCCATCGATACGGTCGCCTTCGACCTGGACGCCCATGCAGATACCGCCGCCTCGGTAGCCAAGCCAATCAAATCACTCGTCAATTCGGTTTCAGGTAACGTGTCCTCGTAGGCAAGCTTAAAATAGCATGGTGCAGAATGGGTATGAATGCATGCGACGACGATATTGCTCGAATCGATGCCCGTTTTTGACGATACGGCGTTCTTGACCGAAAGGGAAAAATCTTTCGACACCATTATTGAATCGAGCTCGATAAGAATAAACGGGACAAGATCAACACAGACAGCGCTAGCGTTGACCTCAATAGGATCAAGAACATCCGTCCAGGCACCTTTTCTGTTGTAGCCGCCCATGCGGCAAGGAGACTGGGGTGTTACGTCAATCTTCGAGATTCCAAACTCTATGTTCATTCCAACTCCAACTCTTCGCGGCACACGCCGCCCAAACATCGGAAATAGAAATACAAAAAGAGAAGGGCGTCATGGACGCCCTTCCAATGCGTCCTGCCACACGCAGGCCGTAGAAAACTTAACGCTCGGAAACGGGACCATTCTCGAGCTCATCCGCCGTAAAGCCCAGGAAATACGTGCCCAAGGCGCTCACAAGGAAGCCTGCACCAGCAGCGATTCCAAAGTTGATGAGATTCTGGGTCCCGCCGCCCGCAAACGCGAGGAACTCCAAGAAGTTAGATGCCGCGCCGGCAGTATAAACCGTGGCTCCGAGAGCGATTGCAAGCGCACCGGCAACAAAGGATCCGATAATCTTCCAGACAAACACGCGGCGATAGCGCAGCATCATGCCGTAGATGAAAGGCTCGCCGACGCCTCCGACAATGTTTGCGACCAAATAGCCGAATGCCATGCTCTTCTCGTCTTTATCGCACAGCTTGAGCCAGGTCGCCACCTCGCAGCCGAAGGTCGCCCAAAGGCTAACGCCCGTCGCAACCAAAACAAAGCTGTCGGTTCCCACAGTCATATAGTTAGCGATGGCAATCATCGCAACCGCCACATGCATGCCGGTAATAATCATTGGGCACCAAAGACCCGCCAGAATACCTCCTCCGAGGATGGCGGCGATACCACCGGAAGTACCAAGGAACTCAAAACCGGCGGCGAGGGCATTACCGGCCCATGAACCAACAGGGGCGAGAGCGCAGAGAGACACAGGAACAGCGACGACCATGGTAAGGAAAGGCGCGAAAACCGTTGAAAGGGTATCTGGCACATATTTGCGGAAGAAGCGCTCGATATAACTCATCGCCCACACGGACAGAAGAATGGGAAGGACCGTCTTTGTGTAGTTTGCGGCGACGCAGGGAATGCCATAAACGGAGAACTGAGCTCCATCGGTCGCAAGCTGAATCATGGTCGGGTCGATAAGAATGCCGCCCATAAAGGCACCGAGGACAGGCGTTACGCCAATGTTCTTAGCCGCATTATAGCCAAGGTAGATGGGGATAAAATAGAACGCTGCGTCATAAACCATGTTCATCAGAACATAAAGGTCGCTTGTGTCGGACAGCACGCCCGCCATCGTAGGTCCCAGCACCACCGCTACGGTCTTGAACAGGCCAGCACACATTAGGACGGGGATCATAGGCACCATGGAGCTTGACAGGTAGTTGAGGATGTTATTGCCAATAACCTTAGGTGTGAGCTTCTGCTTAGGAGCATCAAGGTTCTCGTCGATGGCGTCCTGCTTGGCAAAGCCGCCGATCTTGCAGAGCTCGTCATAAACCTTGGGCACGTTTTGGCCCACGATTACCTGGAACTGCCCTCCGGAGATTTGAGCACCCAACACACCGCCAATCTTCTTCACTTCTTTGATATCGGGGGCATCGATATCTTTGAGGTTAAAACGCAGGCGCGTCATACAGTGCGCAACAAACGTCACGTTCTCCTTGCCACCGACGGCCTCGAGCACGTCCGCGGCGATTTTCTTATTGTCAGTCATAGCTGAACTCCCTTGCTTTTCTGTCTTCCCGTTTGCGCACACGCGAAGAACCGATTACGGCAGGCCTGACACGAGGCAAATCGAGAAAAGCAAGAAGAAGACAAAAACAGAAGAGCCCCAAAGCACAAAGCGGACAGGGAACTGTCTACGTCATGCTTCGAGGCTCTTCTCGAATAACACCTTATGTGACTATGAAACTACATCCAACAGTTGCTTTTACGAAAGTCGAAACCGGCCAACGGTCAAACTTCAGCGGCGAGCGGTCGATTAGGACCTAGATCCCGCGCAGACGCGATTGACGTGGAGCATCAGGTAGACCTTCTCTTCATCGGCGAGCCCGGCGTCAAAGCGCTCTTCGATAAGCGCGGCCATGCGGTCGACGCACACGGCCACGTCGGGATGCTGCTCGCAGAGCGGTCCGTAAAGCGCGCCGTTCTCCGTGTTGAGGGGCTCTCCTGTCTGCACGCGTTCTAACAGGTAGCGCACGTGCGTGGCATAACGGCAAAAGTCAAAGCCGTCGCGGTCCACGCAAACCCCCAGCTCGGATTCGATAATCTTGGTGAAGCTCTCGAGCATCACCTCGTCCTTACGCACCGTATTGGATTTGGCCTTTGAAGACGAGGCGACCACGCTGTTGACGATACAGAGCGCGATACCGCTCGCCTCCCCCCGCGGCATCTTGACGTTGAAGCCGCGATTGATGCCCTCGATCGCGAACTTGGCGATCTTGTACTCAATGGGGTACATCTGCTGCACATCATAGGAGAGCGGCATCTGCACAAACATATGCTCGCGGCAGCGTTTGATGGCAAAGGCGATATGGTCAGCCATGGTAAAGGGAAGGTTTGCCGAGAGCTCGCGCGAGATGTTGGAGCGAGCGATATCGGCAATCTGGGCGGAGAACTCCATCACCTGAGGATCGATCTCGTCGAGCAGCGCTAGGTAGCGCGAGTCGACACCGTAGAAGGTTCGCTCGATCTTATCGAGTGTGACCTCATCGGGGCCATTGGGAAACCCGATACCGCGGCCAATTGCCACGAGTTCACGGCCCTTGGCGTTTACGCAGATAACCGTATTGTTGTTGATCCGCTTAAGGATTTTCATGACGCTCCCTACCCGGCGCAAGCAACAGCGCCGCGAGCCCGATTATTCCACGGGATTTCAAATCCGGTCAACCTTCCTTTCGACATCCGAACGATTCGCCCCGTCTTCATTCGATCAGCCTGAGAAGAAGTTTCGCGCTTTGGTGAGTTGATGGTGTTGCGGGCGAATCCATCTCCGGTTCACACCGACTGGGTACCCTGAGGGCTGAACAACCTGTCGCAGCACTAAACGAACCGGGAGGACCCCGTATGACGACTGAATATACCGACGCGCCGCGCACGCGCGTCATGACGCCGGCATCGCTCAACAACGGCGTGCACGAGAACCATTCCATCGGACAGACCATGGCCATCGCACCCAAAAAGGGCCTGTTTGACGACATTTCCATTCCCCAGATCATCGCCGGCGCCGCAGCTGCCGCCACGAGCGTCGCGCTTGCCTCCAAGATTGGTATCGCTGGTTCAGTAATTGGCGCCGCCGTGAGCTCGGTCATCACCGTTGTGTCCTCGCAGGTCTACCGCCACTTTATCTCTGCCAGCGCCGAAGCAATCAAGGGCACGCATGCCGCTGTCGACTACCCTGCCGGCGCCTACGAGCCCGTTGAACCCGATGTCGAGGAGCACCTAGGTGGCGCCGCGACCACGCAGGAAATGCGCCAGGTTGCGGGACGCGCGACCACGGCGCGCGTCGCCCCTAACAGTCTGCGCGCCAAGGCGGCGGCAGAGCGCAGCCAGACGCAAAAGAAGGTCATCGTCTTCTCGATCGCCATCGCCATCGTCGCGGTCATCGCCTGTACCGGCGCCATCCTTATTACCACCGCCGGTGAGGGTCTGGGCGAGCGCCCCGAGCCAATCCTTTCGTCGCGCACGACCGAGAGCGATGCAAATGGCACCACCCAGTCGCAGAATCAGCAGGCACAGACGGACGACACGCAAGACAGTTCTACCTCTGCCGATTCGTCCGCGAACACCCAAAACCAATCGCAGGGTACCGATTCCTCTACGGCCAACAGTGGCACGCCGTCCGGCACGACCGACTCAAGCCAAACGACTGACGGTTCGCAGCCGAGCACGGGCGGTCAGACGAGCGACACCACTTCGGGAACGGGCACAGCAGACAGCAGTAACACCAACAGCTCGAACAGCTCGAGCGGAACCGCGTCCGGCACGGCATCTGGCAACTCGAGCCAAGGCACGGCATCGGGCAACTAAGCACATTTGCCTCTCACAGATAACCGACCTGTACAACGGGCGCGAATCGAAAGCGGTTCGCGCCCGTTTGCCTTGGGCGCCGTCATGGCGAGCGCCATGCGATGGTAAGATGCTTTACATGTGTAAAGAGGAGATTTGCCATGAGCAAGACAATAGTTACGCCCACGCTTTCGCTGGGCAACCACATCTATCTGTATCGCCTGCTGCGCGATGCAATCGGATGCGGTAAGCAAACGTTTATGACGCAGGTCGAGGAGGCTCTCGCCGCTGGCGACATGGCTGCTTATGACCTGGGCTTCGAGTCCACGCGCGAATTGCTCGAGGAACTCGACGACTGCATTAAGCTGACTGTCTTTAAGGGCGGTCGCCTGTATGCCACGGTCATCGCCAACGAGGCATGGGATGCCGCACTTGCCAAGGGCGAGGACAAGCCCAAGGCCACCAAGGGCGCCAAGCAGTCCTACAAAAAGAAAAAGCGCGGCGAGAAGGACCTGAAGGCCGTGCGTCCCAAGCACGTTAAGCTTCCCGAGCCCGAGTCCGTGGCCGAAGTCGCTCCGGAGCCCGAGCCCGAGACAGAGATCGAAGTCGCTATTGAGGTAGCAGCAGAAGCCGAAACCGAAATCGCCGCCACGACCGATCCCAAAGCCATGTCAAAGCAGGAAGCCGCTGCGGAGCTCAACGAGACCCCCAAGTCGACAACCGAAGAAGCCGCCAACCAACCCGAGACGCCTGCGTTCCAAAACAGCGATGTCTTTGGCAACGAGGCCGAGGACGATCAGTCCGACGAGCCCGCCGATCAAGGCGCTACCGAATCGGCACCGGAGCCCGAGACGCCGCTGCCCGCCATCTCGCTCACGGTCGTCTATGACCCCGAGAACGCCAACGCCGGCATCACCACCATGGCCTCCACACCGATCGAGGCAAAGCCGTCTGTCGAGGCAGAGGACGCCCCGCAAGCCGACGCCAAAACCGAGACTGAAGACACATCCGTCTCCGTGGAACCGACAGATTCCGCAGTTAAGCCAGAACCGGCGCCCGAGTCTGCACCCGTCATCGAGTCCGCATCCGCACCTGTCTATGACCAAATTCCCGCACCGGTACCGGCTTCGGTACCCGCAGCAGCACCGGCCCCCGCACCCACAGCACCGACCATCCCCGAGGACTTCCCCGTCGATTTCGCAACCGAGGTCTTCTGCCCCGGCCCGTTGCTACACCAGCTGTCGACCTATCTCCCCTACGGCGCCGACACGCTCGGCATCGTCGGCGAGTACTACTGGATCGCCCGCGAACGCGGCACCATCGAGGCCGCGCGAAACCGCGCAATCTTCCCCCTGCGCTACACGCAGGCCGGCGAGCGCCACGAAGTCACCGTGCGCATCCGCCGCAACACCACCGGAGGCCTCGGAGCCACCTGGACCGTCGACAAGGTTGAAGAATCCAACGAATAGCAAAATGCGGCGAACGTCACAAAAACGTTCGCCGCATTTTTTTATTTTCCCAGGTTGAGCATAAGTTCGTGTGACAAAGGGGCTGTCCCTTTGCCACATCAAACTAGTCCCTGGTTAGTTTCCTGTGGATACGATGCGGCTGGGCTGCGTCCTCGCCCAGGCGCTCGATACGGTTGGCCTGATAGGCCTCAAAGTTGCCCTCAAACCAATACCAGTTGCCCGGGTTCTCGTCGGTGCCCTCCCACGCCAGGATGTGCGTGGCGACGCGGTCCAGGAACATACGGTCGTGGCTAATGACCACCGAACAGCCCGGGAACTCGAGCAGCGCGGCCTCGAGCGAGGAAAGCGTCTCGACGTCGAGGTCGTTCGTGGGCTCGTCGAGGAGCAGCAGGTTGCCGCCCTGCTTGAGCGTAAGCGCCAGGTTCAGACGGTTGCGCTCGCCGCCGGAAAGCACGCCGGCACGCTTCTGCTGGTCCTGGCCCTTAAAGCCAAAGCTCGCCACATAGGCGCGGCTCGGGACCTCGGTCTCGCCGACCATCATGTGGTCCAGGCCGTCCGAGACGACCTCCCACAGGTTCTTGTCGGGGTCGATGCCAGAGCGATTCTGATCGACGTAAGAAATCTTGACGGTCTCGCCCACCTCGAACTCGCCCGAAGTCAGCGGCTCCAGACCCACAATCGTCTTGAACAGCGTGGTCTTACCGACACCGTTGGGGCCGATAACGCCCACGATGCCGTTGCGCGGCAGGGTGAACGATAGGTCATCGATGAGCACGCGACCGTCGAACTCCTTGTGCAGGTGATGGGCCTCGAGCACCTTGTTGCCCAGACGCGGGCCCACAGGGATGCGGATATCGGTCCAGTCGAGCTTCTGGCTTGCGCGGGCCTCGGCCTCCATCTCCTCGTAGCGAGCCAGACGGGCCTTGTTCTTGGCCTGACGAGCCTTGGGCGAGCTGCGCACCCACTCGAGCTCGGCCTCCATGCGCTTGGCGAGCTTGGCATCGCGGTTGCCCTGAGCCTCGATACGCGCGGCCTTGGTCTCCAGATACGTGGAGTAGTTGCCCTTGTAGGGATAGAGGTGACCGCGGTCGACCTCGCAGATCCACTCGGCAACGTTATCCAGGAAGTAGCGATCGTGTGTGACGGCCAGCACTGCACCCTGGTAGTTGTGCAGGAAGTGCTCGAGCCACAGGATCGACTCGGCGTCCAGATGGTTCGTGGGCTCGTCGAGCAGCAGCAGGTCGGGAGCCTCGAGCAGCAGCTTGCACAGGGCCACGCGGCGGCGCTCGCCGCCAGAGAGCACGTTAACCGGCATGTCGGAATCGGGCAGCTGCAGGGCGTCCATGGCCTGGCCGAGCTTGGAATCGATATCCCAGCCATCGGCGGCATCGATCTCGTCCTGAAGCTTGCCCATCTCGGCCATGAGGGCGTCCATGTCGCAGTCCGGGTCGCACATCTCCTCGCCGATCTTGTTGAAGCGATCGACCTTGGCGATCATATCGCCAAACGCCATGCGCACGTTCTCGATGACGGTCTTGTCGTCATCGAGCGGCGGCTCCTGCTGCAGGATGCCCACGGTGTAGCCGGGGGTAAGCCTTGCATCGCCGTTGGAGACCTCCTCGATACCGGCCATGATCTTGAGCAGGGTCGACTTACCCATGCCGTTGGGGCCCACGACGCCGATCTTGGCACCGGGATAGAAGCTCAGGGTCACGTCGTCAAGAATCACCTTGTCGCCATGGGCCTTACGAGCCTGATACATCTGGTAGATAAACTCCGCCATTTGCCTATTTTATCCTTTCTACCTTCTGTTTCCCTATTCTTGATTCGCTTTAGTGGAAACGAAATGAGGAAACCAGCTCTGAAACTAAACGAAAAAGGGGCATGGTTGCCCACACCCCCTAATACTACCTGGGAAAAGTCCCTCGGAACATACTATGAACTGCGTACGCTAGTTTTCCGCAACCTTAACGAGCGGCTCGCTGCGATTTGCGCCACAGCAGATACGAATAGACGTAGGCAGCTCCAGCTGAACCAAACGCCAGAACCGCAATCACCGCGGCGACGACTTCACTCGAAAGCACGCTACCCGCCACGCCCATCACAATCAGGCCAACGCCCAGCACCATAAAGCAGGCACCGCCAAAACGCTGCGTACGGCGCCAGTTCTCGGGATCGGCAAGCGCCCAGGGCGTCTTGATACCGAGCGTGTAGTTCTGCTTTACGCGCGGTAAGTAGTTGCCCATACCAATAAAGAGCAAGCCGATAGCGCCTGATACCAGCAAATTGACCGTTCCTACCACCGGCACGATGCCCCACACCGTTAGCTCCCCCAGCCAGCTTATGGCACACATGAGCAGCGTGAAGGCGATTACGAAGCCCTGATAGAACTTACCCGAGGTCCGATACGCCTCGCCCTTGGGGTCAATGCGTGGCACGACGTAGAACATCGCGAGAAGTGCCAGAGGCAACACGCCGAGCGCGGAGGCCATCCAGCTAGGGCCCCAACCGTCGACGGCGCCATTCGCGCCCCAGTGCGTGGGAATCTGCGCCGGCAGGCTCGGCATCACTATCAGATGCGCTGCGACATTGGCAACGCACAGAGCGACCAGTGCAATCCACACGCGCGACGATACCCCCGTGACGTGAATGCCCTTGTTTTCGTTATTCATCCTTATCACCTTCAGTGTTTGTAAAGCCCATAAACCAGCCAATCAAGTCCTGCATGACGGTGGTATTTAAGCTGTAAACGATGTTTTGGCCATGGCGCTCATCGGTCACCAGCCCGGCGTTTTTAAGCGTTGCCAGATGATGGCTGAGCGACGGTTTGCTTATGTCGAAATGCTCGGCGAGCTCCCCCGCCGTGCAATTGCCCTCGCGCAGCAGTTCTAAAATGCGCCGCCGCGTTGGATCCGCCAGCGCCTTAAAACCTTCTCCCGGCATAGAACCTCCTCTCGCTATCTCTCGCGACGTGCACACTATACTCGATATTTAGATGTTTGTCTAATTATCTAATAGCAATGTTATGTATAGAACATTCGTTCGTTTTTAGATACAATGGGTCCAGAAGCAGATGGGCCAGCTCCCTCTTCCCAAGAAGGAGATGGACTATGAGTATTAACGATGTCCTGACGTTGTTGTTGCTTGTAATCGCGGCTGTGGAGCTCGGCATCCACATTGGAGGTCGAATGAAATAGCCGCCCCCGCGTAATGCGAAGACGGCCACTTCTCACGCTACAAACGTGTTTGGGAGTTGGCCAACCCGCTGCAACGGGTGCCATCTGCTTCATCTTATGCGAATCACTGCCTCATTTCAACAAGCCCCTAGGGCTCAAATGGAATCGCGATAATACCTATAATGGCGATAGCTAAAACACGATTCGCTTCCCCATCGGAGGATGTCTATGACCGAAACTGCTGCACTCGTCGAGACACGCGACACCAAGCTCGAAATCATCATGGGCCGCGAGGCACTCGACAAGCTCGCCGATGCCACGGTGCTGGTACTCGGCTGCGGAGGTGTGGGCTCTAACTGCTGCGAGGCACTTGCCCGTGGCGGCATTGGTCATTTCGTCATTCTGGACAAGGACATCATCGCGCCCAGCAATATCAATCGCCAGGCCATCGCCTTTCATAGCACCGTCGGCAAGCGCAAGGTTGACGTGATGGAAGCCATGATCCACGATATCAATCCTGCCGCCACCGTCATCAAGCGTACCGAATACCTGCTGAGCGACAACATCGATGATTTCTTCGCGAGCGTTTTGGAGCAGACGGGCGGCAAGCTCGACTACGTCGTCGACGCCATCGACACCATCTCGGCCAAGCTCACCATTGCCAAATATGCTCAGGACCACGGCATTCGTTTGGTTAGTTCCATGGGCGGGGCCAACAAGCTCCATCCCGAGTGCCTCCGCTTTGCCGACATCTTCGATACGGTACGTGACCCCATGAGCCGCATTATGCGCAAAGAATGTAAGAAGCGCGGAATCAAGAGCCTACACGTACTGTTTAGCTGCGAGGAATCGGTTAAGACACAGCCCCGCGATCCTTCCAACATCCACGAGCGCACCGAGCTGGGAACCGCCAGCTTTATGCCGCCCATCATGGGTCAGATGATTGCCGGCGAGGTTATCCGCCAGATTAGCGGGCGCGGGTGCGAGCGCGTGCGCGCCGATGGCCAGCGCTTGGACTAGCAGGGTGCGCCACGATGAAGCTGCAGCTGTTTGATGTGCACTGTCATCTCGATTTAATGGCTCACCCGGACGCCGTTGCCGATGAGGCAACGGCGCTGGGCCTGGTTCTATTTGACTGCGGCGTCGATCCGCACGACTTTGCACGCGCCAAGAAGCGCGCCTGCAGCCGTTCAAATATTTTTGCCGGCATCGGCCTCCATCCCTGGTGGCTCGCCGACGGACGATGTGGTCCTGCCGAAGTCAATCTGCTTTGCGAAGTCGCTGACCAAGAGCGCTATATCGGCGAGGTAGGACTCGACTTTTCCGCGCGCTTTGCCGGAAGCGAACCGCTACAAATACAGACATTTGACCGGCTCTGCGATGCGCTCGTGCAGCATCCTCTTACCGGGCGCGTAATATCAATTCACGCCGTTCGTTCGGCGGGAACCGTACTGGACGTCCTCGAATCGCATGGACTACTCATCCCAAACTCCGACTCCCCCGTTATCATCTTCCACTGGTTTAGCGGCACTTCGGACGAACTCGTCCGCGCGCGTAATGCGGGCTGCTATTTTTCCGTCAACGAACGCATGCTCGCATCTAAACGAGGACGCGAATACACACGACAGATTCCACTCGACCGTCTACTGCTCGAGACCGATGCGCCGGCCGAGCCAAACACAGAAACAAGCGCGCAATCGCTCATCAGATCGCTCACAAGGACCTCAGAACGCATCGCCTCGCTCAAAAAATGTGACATAAAGCACATCGAATCGGCAGTTTTAGCAAATGCGCGCTCTGTTTTTGACCTTCGCTAACCCCTGTGGGCAAAAATGCCAAGGGACATGCGAATCGCACAACGCAGTCCTTATTGGAAGGCGGTACAGTTCGGCGGCATTACACCAATTCGTGCATGAGATCACGGTTGCGTGTATACAATTCGTCAAAGATATGACGACGCGACGCATATAGCTCGTGGGCAGTCATATCGGGCACGATTGTTTGCGCAACGCCAAGGACTCGGGCGAGTTCATCCCATGATGTATAGGCGCCACCTGCGAGAGCTGCCATAATAGCATCACCGAAGCATGCGCCCACCGTAACCTTGGCAACCGAGACCTCGCGCCCGCATACGTCGGCGATAGCTTGCATCCAAATTGGATTCTTGGTTCCACCTCCGACAAGCATAATGCGCCCAATTGGCAGTCCATGCTCTCGCTCGATAATGTCGACATGGGATGCAACGGTATACGCGACGCCTTCCAAGGCGGCGCGAACCATATGGGCTCGCGTATGCCTTCCGGTCAGGCCAAAGAAGACGCCACGCGCCTCGGGATCGTTGAGCGGAGTACGCTCCCCCGCAAAGTACGGCAGACACACGAGCCCATCGGCACCCGGCGCCACATCGGCGGCATCATGCGCCATAACCGAATATGCATCGGGGCCACCGTGGCCCTCGGCCTCCACGGCGTCGCGATACAGCTCTTGGCGCAACCACGATGTGAGCGCACCCGCCGTATTGGTCCCCGCGCAGATCCCGTAAGTTCCGGGAATGATAAACGTCCCTGGCCACAGGCGGGCATCATCGACCATATGATCAGCTAGGTAGATGAAATACGCCGTGCTCCCCAACTGAACCATCATATCGCCGGGACGAAATACACCCGTCGAAATGGCCTCGGCACCAGAGTCGCCCGTTCCCACTAAGACAGGTGTCCCTGCCGCGAGCCCCGTCGCCTCAGCCGCACACTGCGTAATCACCCCGGCAATATCGGTAGCCGACATTACCTCCGCCATCTGGTCAGGCCGGCAGAAACGAGCACATTCCCGAGCATCAACCTTCCAAGTGTAGCGGTCATATAGGGGAAGAAAATCCTCCGCTAAATAACGGTCCACCGTAAAACGCCCCGTCAACTTTGCGCATAGAAACGATGACGCCGTCAGGAACTTCGCGGCACGTTCGTGCACCTCGGGCATATTCTGCTTAAACCACAAGATCTTGGGAGCAATATCTGACGAACAGGGATCGTGCCCGAAAAGCTCGCGTGCACGATCTGACCCATATTCGGAAAGGAGCTCGTCAATCTGCGGCTTCGAACGTGCATCGACTCCATACAAAATCGCGGGCGCCAGCGCGTTGCACTCGGTATCGACCGGCACGCAGTCGCAACCCAATGCGGAAAGGCCCACGCATCCAATCTGCGCCGCGTTAACCCCCGATCGCACCACCAGCTCGCGCGACAAGCGGCAAAAATCGCCCCACCAAACTGCCTCCGCATCATGCTGATACCATCCATCACGCGGGTTGTCCGTCTCGTGTCCACAAGAGGCTTGGCAAACGATGTTGCATCGATCATCGATTAAAACGCCTTTAGAGGCGCTTGTCCCAATATCAATACCCAGATAGAGCGCCATAGGTGCCTACTCCCCTCGCGCCGCACGAGCGGCAGCCATAAAACGAACTACCCGCTCAACATCAACCGGGGCATCCAGCTTTCCGTCGCGCTTTAAGCACGTGCCGACAAACGCGCCATCGTAGTGAGCAAATACGTCAGCCACGGTATTTTCGCGACAACCGGTGCCACATACCACAGGTACTTCGCCAACACGCTCGCGGACCTCATCGGCAAGCTCGCCCGAAGCGCCACGACCGGCAGCCGAACCGCCGATGACCATCGCATCCGGTAGGCAATTAAAGAGAAGTGAATCGGCAATGTCCGCAGTCGTGCGGTCGTTGAGATAAACCTCCCCCTCGCTCGTGATGAAATGAAAAAGCTTGAGGTCGTCCAGGCGCAGCGCCGCCTTGCGACGCATGGTGTGAGCGAAATCTCGGTTAATCAGCCCGAGATCACCGGCCCAGGCACCGCAAAAATTGCAGCGCGTGAACTGCGCATCGACGGCAGCGCACAGCTCGATTGTGGCATCACCATCGTAAATTGCCTCAGCTCCCCAAGGGGTCGACAAATCATGGGACAGAGTCCCGATTACATGGCCCATCGATGCAAGGGTTGAGGGAGAAACGTGCTGCTCATAGGGCATCGAGAGCTCATTGGTAATCAAAATGCCATCGACACCGCCCTGCTGCAACGCCTCGAGATCGCGCTTGGCGGCTTCCACGACCTGCGATACGCTTCCGCCCGGGTAATACAGCGGATCGCCCGGCAGAGGACGCAGGTGCAGCATTCCGATAACCGGCTTTTCGTTCTTGAACATCGAAGTTAGAAACGACATAACGTGCTCCTTCATAGGGTTATTGCAGGGACGTTACTCCCCCAGCACCTCGACGTACACTTTTCGCTTCTGCGGACCGTCAAACTCCGCAAGATAGATGTTCTGGGCACTTCCGCACACGATGTGGCCATCTTGGACGGGAAAGAAGCAACTGTTTCCACAAATCATGCTCTTGATATGCCCACAGGAGTTGTTGCCGGTGGCTCCATAGCTCGGCAGGAAGTGTGCATGCGCATAGGGGGCATCGAGTGGGGCGATGCGATCAAGCGTCTCCATAAGATCCGTCTCCACGCAGGGCAGCCCCTCGTTTACCACGATTCCACAGGTCGTATGCGACATAATAATCGCCGCCAAGCCATTGGTCACCGAGCTGCGTTCGATGGCAGCGTGCACGTCTTCGGTAATATCGATGAACTGGTCCGGAGCAGTCGATAGATAGCTCAATGTCTCGAGCGTCACCATGTTTACTCATCTCCTTCAAGAAAACGCAGGGCATTACCCCAGTAGAGCCTTTCTCGCGCATCATCGCGCATGGGCACGGTATCGAGCGCCCGCTTGAGTTTGAATGCACGGAAGCGCGGCGTATTGCTGGCGAACATCACTTGATGCGATAGCGCGCGCTCATGCCACAGCGGCCCCATATCGACCGTGAAAAGACGCTGCATCATCTCCTCGGGCGAATCGATGTAAGTGATAGAAGTGTCCGTGTAGCAGTTGGGATACTTGAGCAGCATCGCCACGGTCTCGCGCACCCAGGGCCAGCCAAAGTGGGTCAAACTAAAACGCACATTTGGATGCGTTGCGATTGTGTGCTCAAATGCAAGCGGGTTACTGCGCGAGAGCTCTGCACCCGGCTCCCAAGACATACCGGCATGAAAAACCACCGGCTTGTTATAGCGCTCGCACAGCTCGTAAAGCGGCTCGGCCACGGCATCTTCGGGGGCAAAACCCTGCTTTGCCGGATGCAGGCAAAGCCCCTTTGCCCCCAACTCGGTAAAGGCGCGCTCCAATTCGCCTGCGGCACCGCTCACCTGCGGATCTACGCTCGCAAATCCCCACAGACGATCGGGATGCGCGGCAACCAGCATGGCAATCTGGTCATTGGTGCCAAAGTGCCCTCCGCATGCCGTGGTTACATCGAGCGGCATGAGCACGCTCTTCTGCACGTCGCAGACGTCCATCTCGACTTGAAGCTCATCCCAATCCATAGGGCCCATATGCCCCATACCAAATTCTCGTGACCAAAAACCGAATCCATCAGGCTCATCACCCGGCGTACAGATCTCGCCGTAGAGCATGGGCTGGACCAACATGTCGATAACCATTTCGTACTCCTTTCCAGGCATTTGACCCTAGTACGGCTCAAACGAACCAATCACTCGGGACGACAGCTCAGCGCCCGTCTTCATACACGCCGGAATATCAAGACCATCGATCACGCCCTTGGTAAACCCGGCAATATACGAATCGCCGGCACCCACGGTATTAACGACCCTCTCCGCCGGTACGATCCCGCACTCATAGAAGCGCTCACCGTCATAGGCAATGCTCCCCTTCTCGCCAAGCGTGGCAACCGCAACGCGCGGTCCCAATTCCTGCACGTGGCGTACCCAGTCCCGCAGCTCCGGAGTGTCCTCTTCAAACGACATGAACGCATAATCTACGTAAGGAAAATGAGCCTCGCATGCATATTCGGGATCCTGGCTGAACACCGAGAAGTCCATAACCACCGTCTTGCCCGCATCATGCCATTCGGGCAGGAGGTCCAAACAATTGCCAAACAGGTCGGTATGAATGATGTCATGCTCTAGGATAAACGCCCGGTCATCTTCATTCGGACGATATGTCTCCATTACGCCATCGATTGCCTCGAGATGCACGCGATCGACGCCGTCTTTCAATGCCATGAGCATCACCGAGGTGTCGCCATCCTCCACCCGCAGATGAGAGATATCAAACCCCTCGGCGGCCAGCGCCTCTCCCATCTTGTCTCCGTACTCGTCCTTGCCGACAACCGACACGGCGGATACCGAAACGCCCATTCGTGCAAGATGGATACCCCAGTCAATGCCATTACCAGTCGGATAGAACACGCCGATGTTTTGATAGACGTCCGCACAGCAAAAACCAGCCGCACACGCTTTAATACCCATGGTCTTCTCCAATGTTCAAAAGGGGACCCACCACATGGCGAGCCCCCTTTTCGCGTTTCGCTTATTGTTTTGCATCGGCTGTCCAAGGCCTCATAGCCAGACCGCCGTACGCTTTCTTAAGCTATTCGACGATTGGTGCTCCGTGGCCCCAAGAACCTTCCATGCCGCAGACGGTCGAGGCAAACCCGGCAGCAAAGTCGAGCGCGCGCTCGATGGCCTCGGCGCCACCCTCACCACGCTTGGCGGAATCGAGATAGCACATCAAAAACGAGGTGAGGAACGAGTCGCCCGCCCCCATGGTGTCCTTCATGTCCGTTACCGGTTTAGCCAGCTGGCGGTAATAACGCTCGCCGTCGTAAGCGATGCAGCCCTCGGCGCCCGCCGTAGCCGACACAAAACGCGGACCCAGACCCTTCACCCATGCCAGACGCTCGCGAATCTCGTCCTCACTCGCGGCATCCGCCGCACTAAAGAAAGCAAAATCGACGTAGGGCGCAATCTGCTCGTAGTACTCGTCGGTGGAGTCGTCCGAAAAGTCAAAAGAGACCGTGACGCCCGCAGCCTTCAACTTGGGCAGCTCGCGCTCGGTGAAGCAATAGTTGCCCGAATGAACCACATCGAACTGCTTCATGTACGAAAGGTCAAAGCGATCGAGAACATAGCGCGCATCGCCACGGATACCGCCCTCGTTGGAGCCAAGGAAGACACGGTCACCGTCAACGACGGTCACGCGAGCCGCTCCGTTCTCGCCAATCATCTGCTCGCACTTGTCAAGCTCGATACCCTCATCCTCGAGGCTTGCAATGACATGCTCGGCAGCGGCGTCATTGCCAAAAATGCCCATGTATGCAGAGCGTGCGGCACCGCATTTCTTGGCATAAACGGCGAAGTTCACCGCATTGCCGCCGGGATACATGGTGTGGATATGCTCGTAGCGATCGACGACGTTGTCGCCAAATCCGAGCGCGTTAACGTTAAATGCCATGGCCTTTGCCCCTTCTAGTACTCGACAACACCCATATAGCGACGGAAATCGGGATCGTGATCAAACACCTTGCCGCGTGCAGCACGCAGCTCGCAGTTCATGGCGTAGAACAGCACCGGGTCCAGATAGGCACGGACGCTCGCCGGCACGGCTTCCATACCGTACTCCTTGGCATCGAGCACCATCAGCGTATCGGTATGCGTCTTAAGGAACGCAAGGGCGCGCTCGTCCATAGCACGGCACTCGCTGGAGCCCATCTGCAGGAAGTAAAAAACGCCATCCTGAGTAGCCTCGAAGGGGCCGTGGAAGTACTCGGCAGAGTGGATGTAGCTGCAGTGCTGCCACTGCATCTCCATAAGAGAGCAGATAGCGAAACCGTAGGTCTGGCTAAAGTTGGGACCGCTGCCCAGAATGTAGAAGAACTCGTGCTCCTGGCAAAGCTTGGCAAAACGATCGCCTAGCTCGGCATTTACCTTCTCACGTGCCGGGGGAAGAATCTTATCCATCTCGGCGATACCGGCATACATATCGGCAAGATCGGCGTAGCCCTCCTGCTGATCGAGCAGCTCGGCCGCAAGCGACAGCGAAATGCCAGCGGGGACCTCGGCCTGCGGCACGCCCTCGCCCCACGGGTAGACCCACGTGGTCCACTTGCCGGAGTCAATCTTGGATCCAGCGTTGTCGGTCTGGGCGATCACCGTAGCGCCGGCAGCAAGGGCAATCTCACAGCCCTCGACGACCTCGGGGGTGTTGCCGCTGTGGCTGCAAGCAATGACCAGGGATTTCTCACCCAAGCGGCGCGGGCGCATGATATCAAACTCGCGAGCCGTATAGATATACGAAGTGAAGGTGGTTGCCTCGCGCTGCAGAAGCTCATGAGCCGGGATCAAATCGATCATGGAGCCACCGCAAGCAATCCAGTAGACGCTGTCGAACTTGCCCTTCTCGGCAATTGCCTCTTTGATCAGATCGTGTGCGTTCATATCCAGTTCCTTTCTTGTTTGGTCCGCAATCAATGACGTTGGCTGCGTGGCCGATAGTTGTTTTAGTCAATCAGATATTTCTCGAATGCGGCCATATTCTTGGCATCTGCCGCCGCCGGGTCATCGTAGTAACGACCGTCCGTGATTTCCTGGCCCAGCATGCCGTCAAAACCATGGGCGTTGAGCGTGGCGACGAAGGCGTCCATATCGTGCTTGCCATCGCCCCACACCAGATGGCCATACGGGTCACCGTCGATAAAGTGCATCTCGTGAATTGCCCCATCACCAAAGGCGGCAAACCAGTCCTCGAGCGTCTCGCCTGCAACGCCCATCGCGGTTGTATCAACCATGGGCTGTAAGTACGGGCTCGCGACCTCGTCAATCATGCGCTTCGCATCGGAAACCGTCGTCACAAGGTTGCTCTCCTCGGGACGCAGGCTTTCCATCGTAAGCACCAGACCGTGCTCGCCGGCATACTCCGCCAGAATGGACAAGTGCTCGCGGCTGCGCTTCCAGGCTTCCTCGCGATCCTCGTCCCAGTCGCCCCAGCCCGAGTTGACGGACATACGGTCGCACCCAAGTACCTCGGCAAGCTCAATGCCGTGCTTAAAGTACGCCAGGCTGCGCTGTTCATGCAGCGGCTTGCGTGCGCAGTATTGCCAAGGATAGACAACATTCTCGGGGCACAGAGTACGATACCTAAGCCCACGGTCTGCAGCCTTTTTCGCCAGGACCTCAGCCTCAAAGTAGCCCGTGTGGTCGAGCGTCACATGCGGCTCCGCACACCACAGCTCAATGGACTCAAAGCCCAAACGCTGCTGCGCGTCAAGGAAGTAATCGAGCGACCACATGATGTAGTGGATATTCATGCCCGCAATCTGTTCGCGGCGCAGCGTCGGTTTGGATTCAGACACCTTATGCCTCCTTATTTCGATCGAACACGATTTGTCCGTCCGACATCGTCATATCAACCGCAAGATCGCGTGCGTCGCGATAATCGAGGTCGAACACATCCCGATCGAGCACGCAGATATCGGCAAGCTTGCCAACCTCAAGCGTACCCAGCTCGTCTTCGCGCATCAGATCGTACGCGCCCCCGGCAGTCCAAGCGCGCAAGAGCTCGACAAGCGTCAGCACGTTGGCCTCATTCACGGGCAGTCCATCGTCGAAGTATCCGCCGCACGCGCTGTAGATTGACTCGCCCAGGCTCGGAATCAGCAGCGGCAAATCCGTACCACAGCACACCGTGCATCCGGAATCTTCCATGCCGCGGCGATTCCAGCTGTGTAAAAGTCGCGTCTCGCCAATTTGTCGACGCATCATCGATAGGCAATCCTCGCGCCGGTCCAGCGTCAGAATCTGCGGATAGACCTCGCAAATTCCACCTAACTTGCCAAACTCGACAAGATCGGTCGGGTCAGAGTTCTCGAGATCGGTAATCGCATGGCGGCGAAGCATCCGTCCATGTTCGTCTCGAGGCAGCGAGGCATAGAGCGCCACGGTGCGACGAACGGCGCCATCTCCCTGGCAATGCAAGGAATATCGGAAGCCGTCAGCATCAATTGCACGTAGCTCGTTCTCAATCAGATCCCACTCGGGCTCCTCGACGACCGTCTTGCCGGCGGCTCCCGCATCGGCCGTGTCCTCATAGGGGTCAATCATCTCGGCAAGCCCCGCCCATACGCCGCGATCGGTCATACGGTTGAAGCCAGAAAAACGAACGAACGGTCCCCGGAAGCGCTCTCGTGCCTCGCGGGCATATGCCAGATTTGCACCAGCGCCCACCGGCTGCGACATCATAGAGACGCGAACCGTCAGCTCACCAGATTCCTCACGGCGAGCCATTTCGTCGGCAAAGCCGTAGTAGTCATCAAACGCCATCTCCTTGATGGCGGTAACGCCGCGCTCGTTAAGCATGCTCATGTAGTCCGAATACCCCGCACGTACCTCGGGCAGCGCGAGGAAATCGCTCATCATGCGCCAGATCTTCTCGGCATAGCACGCCTGCGGTGTAAAGCCGTATCGCGCACTGGCGGCAGCATTGAGAACGCAGGTCTCCGCACCCGGTGTAAAGCAGACGACAGGGATATCGCCAAAACAATCGTCAAACACAGCCGCCGTATTTGCGTTCTCGGCATCCGATGCCAGCGTTTCGGGTAGGTTGTGGCCAAAAGCCGCCGCGCAATCCGGATGATCTTCTTTCCATGCACGCAAGAGCGACACGGCCTCTTTGGCATCGGCGACGCCGGACAGATCAGACCCCAACGTCCGCAGCGCCCAGCCCGTATAGAAGGTATGCACATCGATCAGGCCAGGCATGACGGTGCGGTCGCCCAGGTCAACTACCTCGTCCGCTTGGGTCAAATACGAAGCTACCTCACACTTGGTGCCAACAGCCTCAATTCGATTGCCACGGACCGCTACGAAACCTTCAAACGGCAGGTCCCCCGTACCGGTAAAGACGCTCTTAGACGTCAGGACCGTCAAACGATCAGACATCACAACCACCTACACCGGAAGCATGCCAGAGATTGCCGTTACGATCAGGCCAAAGACGACCATGAAAATGAAGAACTTCCAAATGGTCTTCCACCATTGGCCAAACGAGATCTTTGCCACGGCAAGGCCGGCGACCGTCATGCCCGCCACGGGACTGATGGTGTTGATGGTCTGATTAGCAAACTGGAGCGCGGTAACGGCTGCCTCGGGATTGAGGCCCATAAGCTCGGTCAGGGGGCCCATAACAGGCATGGTGAGCGCCGCCAGGCCAGAACTCGAGGGAACCAGCAAAGAGAGCAGGCCAAGGACGATATACATAAACGTGGTGTAGACGGCGGCGGGTGCACCGGCGAGCGCAGTAGCGAGCGCCTGGAGAATGGTGTCGATGATCATGCCGCCCTCGGCGATGACCAGAATACCGCGAGCGATACCAATAACGATGGCGGCGTACGCAAAGTCGGCGAGACCTTTAACGAACTCCTCAGCAATCGTCTGCTGGTCAAGACCGCCCAGGATACCGGCAAGCAAGCCCATGCCAAGGAACACGGCGGAAATCTCATTCATGTACCAACCCTGGGTAACAAGACCCCAGACGATAATGCCCATACCGCAAGCAAAATCGATAAGCACGAGCTTCTGACGGATAGTGAACTCTTCCTCGATGGAGGCATCGGTCACGGAAAACTCGATACGCTTGAGCTTATCGTCCTCGTGCGTAATGGACGACTCGGGGTTTTTCTTGACGCGCATGGCGTAGCGCATGGCCCATGCGATACCGACGGCAGTGAAGATGACCCAAGAAACGGCGCGCAGCCACAGTTGCGGATTGCCCTCGATGCCGATAATGCCCTGTGCGATCAAGACGTTAAACGGGTCGATGGTCGAAGCGCAATATCCCAGGTTAGGACCAAGGAAGCAGATGATGAATGCCGTCATCGAGTCATAACCGATACCCATCATGATGGGAATGAAGATGGCATAGAACGGCAGGGCTTCCTCAGACATACCAAACGTAGTGCCGCAAATGGACAGCAACGTCATCGTGATGGGAATGATGAGGATGTCCTTGTTCTTGAGCTTTTTAATCACACGGCTCATGCCGGCATTCAAAGCGTTGGTCTTGGTGATGATTGCGAACGATCCGCCAATCAATAAGACGAACGCAACGACGTCGGCAGCCTCTTGGATGCCCTTAGTGGGCGCTTGCAGGACCGCGAAGATATCCTGACCCAGATTGATGGTCTCGCCGGTCTCGGAATCGGTGTAGTTCTTATCGACCTGTTCATAGGTTCCAGCAACGGCGACTTCACGCTCGCCCGCCGCTGTCGAAATCGTCTTGCGCTGATACTGACCAGAGGGAACGATCCAAGTCAGGACCGCAAAGACAACGATCAGCAAGAACATGATCGTATAGACATGCGGTAATTTGAACTTAAAACGTCTGTTTGTCTTCTTCGCCTTCGTATCTGACATAGATACCTCCAAAGAACTCGAGACTGCATCGCATCTCGCTTCAACGTTTGCACAAGGCAAACGTTCTATGACGTTCTATAGATTACCAGCAGCTTTTCTCGTCATCACGATAATTTCAAACTGATTGCCGCAACGCGGTTGAACGGTTGCGTTTGCGCCGTGAACGGTATGGAAACGCCCGGTGAGATGATCCACCGGGCGTCTCCATTCGCAATGTCCTAGATGTCAAAAACGTAGCGAGACCCAACGATCCGCTGACGACCGATGATAAACGGCCGCCGCTGCTCATCAAAGAAGAAGGCTTCCATATAAAACAAGGGTTCGCCAACGGGAACCGCCAGCAACCGAGCGACCTCGGGCGATGCGCACGCGATCTCGAGCGTGCACGGGTCGGTAAACGCAGGCGTCCGCCCCGTCCGGTTGCGCACGAACTCAAAAATGGATTGGTTAGATAGAGGCGCCGTTGATAGATAGGCGTTGTCCTCGTAAACGTATATGTTGTTCTCAAGCATGACAGGGACGCCATCGGCAGTACGCACGCGCTCAACGCAAATCAAGTCAGTTCCAACGGGAACACCAAAGAACTGTGCTTCGGTGGAATCCGCCGGCAGTATCTTTCTCGAAATGACACACGCCCCCGGTTCCATTCCGTTAGCGCGGCATGCGTCCGAAAAACTCTGGACGTCATCCTTCTGGCGAATCTTGCGCTTGAGCTTGGGGGCATTGACAAACGTGCCTTTCCCCTGTCGCTTCGTTAGATAGCCCTGTTGGACGAGCTCCTCAATAGCGCGTCGCACGGTAACGCGGCCAACTTTATAGCTCTCAGCCAATTCGAATTCGTTGGGTATCCGCGCACCTGCCTTGTAGGCACCGGAGTTGATTTCGTTTTTAATGATATCAATGACCTGTTGGTACAGCGGTATCGCTGCTTTACCGTCAGTTAGCCCTTCAGTCGGTGGCATATACCCTCTCCCAGCGCAATTACGTCTAAAACGGGCTTAAGGGCATTCAACAAGTCCTTAAGCCCGCATTAGCTTAAAGTATGCTAGGTGTCGCACCAAAATGTCGGGTATTTACTCATCGGACCCGAAAAACGCGCAACTAACGCGCTCTTACGCGAGTTCCAGCAGGTCCGGCAGCTGATCGATAATCTTATCCGCGGCGTCCTGACTAAAGCCAAAGCGCTCCTCGCGCTTGGCGATGACTGTCAGACCGGCGCGCTTGCCGGCAGTGATGCCAGGCACCGAATCCTCAACGCAGCAGCAGCGATTCGCGGGCAGCCCCAGCAGGTCCAGCGCATGCAGGTAGATGTCGGGCTCGGGCTTACTCTCCTTAAACTGCTCGCCGCTCACCACATACTCAAAGGCATCCGACAGCCCGCACGCGTTGAGCACTTCCTCGATGCTATCCATGGGAGACGAGCTGGCAAGCGCCACGCGAACGCCACGGCGCGGCAGCTCTCGAATCGTATCCACAGCGCCTGGGTTAATCAAAGCCTGATAGTCGCGCGGACGCTTATGCGCCCACTCGTCCCAACGGGCCAACGCTTCCTCGCCAGTGAAATGCCCCTTACCGGCGCGCTCAAACCAATCGACCAGCATATGCAAGAAGAACTGATGCGAGGTACCGACTTGCCCATTCAACTCCTCTTGAGTCAGGTTAAGCCCAAGCTCCTTGGCAAACGCGGCAGTCTCGCCCAGGTAGTAATACTCGGTATCGACAATGACACCGTCCATGTCAAAGATAACGGCGTCGAACGGAAATGCGGACACGGCACCCTCCCTAACAAAAGGGCGCCCGCAAGCAGGCGCCCAAACCATGCATTAATCGGCGATTCTAACCCAGCAGCTTATCCAGCGCCACTGCAATACCGTCTTCGTTGTTATTGGCGGTTACCATCTGGGCAACTGCCTTAACCTCATCGACGGCGTTGCCCATGGCAACACCGGTGCCGGCCCACTCAATCATGGACTTGTCGTTCTGGCCGTCGCCAAACGAGACGACCTCGCTGGCATCGATACCGAGCTTGGGCAGGGCACCCTCGAGCGCACGGGCTTTGTCGATACCGGGCGCCGTGTACTCAAAGTACCAGTCGGCCGTAAACATGCCCGAAAGCGTCTGGGTAAAGGGCGCATACATCTCCTCGTAATGCGCCTGCAGGTAGGTCGGATCACCCGCCGTCAGCAGCTTGTCCACGGGATAAGTGTCCACGACCTCATGCAAGCTCTCGACCTCGCGAATCTTAAGATCGCACGCATCGCGCTCATACTTGACGATATTCTTCTGCGAACCGTCCGGCAGTGTGATCATGCAATGGTACGAGTCCTCGACGTGCAAATCGCGACCGAGCGAAATCATAGGGATCACGTCATAGTTTTGCAGATGATCAATCAGACGGTGCAGTTCGTCAGCCGGCATGGCCTGGTCAAAAAGGACCTCATCGGTCTGAGCGTCGACCACGTGCGCGCCATTAAAGGCAACTAGCAGACCGTCATGGTTTTGAAGGTCGAGCTCCTGCGCCAAGGCGTGCAACCCCCATGCGGGACGGCCCGAAGCCAAGATGAGCTTAATGCCCGACTCCTGCGCCGCGAGTAGCTTCTCGCGCGTACGCGGGCTGATGACCTTTTGGTCGTTGGTGAGCGTACCGTCGATATCCATTGCGATGGCTTTGATTGCCATATATGCCTCCCTGTCATTGAACAACCTTGCCTGAGTCATCATACAGAACACCCACGGCGGCGCTGTTTACAACGGGAAAATGTCATATTGTCCCAAACATGAACGGCGCGCCTTCGACGATTGCGATGCCCGTCGAGGCGCCTCCCGATACATTCCATCCTATCCAAATAGCAAGGGGCCCGTATCCCAACGGATACGGGCCCCTTTCAGCCATAAGCCAACTCGGCCGTAAAAACTACTTGCGATGAGCGCGATAGAACTCGATGAGCGCCTGGGTCGAAGCGTCCTGCTCGGCCTTGGCGGCGTCGTCGTGGAAGGCCGGGGTGATCTGCTTGGCAAGCTGCTTGCCCAGCTCGACGCCCCACTGGTCGTAGGAGTCGATGCCCCAGACCGTGCCCTCGACAAACGTGATGTGCTCGTACAGGGCGATGAGCTCGCCGAGTGCGAACGGGGTCAGCGTGTCGCCGAAGATCGAGGTCGTCGGACGGTTGCCCTCAAAGCAGCGGGCCGGGACGATCTGCTCGGGCGTGCCCTCGGCACGAACCTCGGCGGCCGTCTTACCAAAGGCGAGCGCCTTGGTCTGGGCCAGGAAGTTGCCCAGGAACAGCTCGTGGACGTCCTGGCCGCTGTCGGTTGCGGGGTTGGCAGTGTTGGCGAAAGCGATAAAGTCGGCCGGGACCACCACGGTGCCCTGGTGCAGCAGCTGGTAGAAGGCGTGCTGACCGTTGGTACCGGGCTCGCCCCAGAAGATCTCACCGGTATCGGAGGTCACAGCGCTGCCGTCCCAGCGGACGTGCTTGCCGTTGGACTCCATGGTGAGCTGTTGCAGGTAGGCCGGGAAGCGGTGCAGATACTGGCAGTACGGCAGCACGGCGTGGCTCTTGGAACCGAAGAAGTTGACGTACCAGACGTTGAGCAGGCCCATCAGCGCGACGGCGTTGTTCTCGAGCGGGGTGTTGCAGAAGTACTCGTCGATGGCGTGGAAGCCCTCAAGGAACTGCTGGAAGCGCTCGGGGCCGAGCACGACGATCAGCGACAGACCCACGGCGGAGTCGACGGAATAGCGGCCGCCGACCCAGTTCCAAAAACCGAAGGCGTTGGCGGGGTCGATACCGAAGGCCTCGACCTTTTCGAGCGCGGTGGAAACGGCAACGAAGTGCTTTGCCACGGCCTCGGCGTTCTGCTCATCGGAGCCATCGATGGCGCCCTGAGCCTTGAGCTGCTCGAGCATCCAGGTCTTGACCTCGCGGGCGTTGGTGAGGGTCTCGAGCGTGGCGAAGGTCTTGGAGACGATGATCACGAGCGTGGTCTCGGGATCCAGACCCTTGAGCTTCTCGGCCTGGTCGTTGGGATCGATGTTGGAGATATAGCGGCAATCGATACCGGCGTCGGCATAGGGACGCAGGGCCTCGTAAGCCATGACCGGGCCCAGATCGGAGCCGCCGATGCCGATGGACACCAGGTGCTCGATCTTTTTGCCGGTAACACCCTTCCACTCACCGGAGCGCACGCGCTCGGCGAAGGCATACATGCGGTCGAGAACCTCGTGCACGTCGGCGACGACGTCCTGGCCGTCGACGATGAGTTGGCCCTTCTCGCTTGCCGGGCGGCGCAGCGCGGTGTGCAGGACGGCGCGGTCCTCGGTGGTGTTGATGTGCTCGCCGGAGAACATGGCGTCGCGGCGCTCCTCGAGCTTCACCTCGCGGGCAAGATCGCACAGCAGCTTGACGGTCTCATCAGTCACCAGGTTCTTGGACAGGTCGAAGTGCAGGTCACCGGCGTCAAAGCTCAGCTTGTTCACGCGCTCGGCATCGGCGGCGAACCAGGCCTTGAGGTCGATACCCTCGGCCTCGAGCTTCTCCTGATGGGCCTCGAGCGCCTTCCAAGCGGCAGTCGACGTAGCATCGATAGGTGCGGCAACAGTTGCCATAGAGTCCTCCTCAGCATACGGGCGCACGCCTCCATGCGCCCGGACATTCAGATGCCACTATTCTAGCGCAGGTCAAGACTATAATCAGCGAGCGTTGCCAATCGGCCCCCAAACGGCAACCGACCAAAAAGGGACAGGTTTAATTTGGCAGGTCAAACGCTTTACCAATCAAAAATAACCTATCCCTTTATGCCAAATATTAGGCCGCAGCGCAGACGCTACCGAGCAACTCACGCAGAGGAGACCCGATGCCCTCCAGCAGTTCGGGCGCGATGATGGCAAAAACGGGAACCTCGCCGGCCCCCACGACGGCAGGCACCTTGCCCTCCGAGACGATACATCCATAAGGGACAAAACCGTCTTCGCCGACATCGAGCGCCGCCATGCGACGGGCGAGCTCGCGCGCAAAGCCGGCAGTATCGGCATCGCCAATCGCCAAGACAAAGTCCACGCCTTCGTCGGTCGCCAGGGCCACGGCTTCGTCGATCAGCTCATCTCCTCCGTCGCCTTCAACCGAGCCGCAGCGGAAAAGCACGCGCTCGAGCAGGGCGCGATCGAGCGAGCCCAGCGCCGCCGAAACGAGCTCATCACGCGTGTGCTTGTCGCCTCCCAGCACGACCAGTGCCTTGGTGCCGCCATAGTGGGCAACCAATCGCCCGCACCAGCGAGCCACATCCCCATCCGCAACCAAGCGCGTCGGCATACCAAACCCATAGTTGACCATTATCCCCACAACCCTTCCGTGCTTTATGGTGGTATCAATCGTTAGCCTCATGCTACGAAGCGAGCTTTTCCGAGCTGTTTCGCGTTCTTTAGGGCTGCGTTAAAAACCCGATGCAACCGCACGACCATACCTGCCAAATAGGGACAGGTTTTGACGGTGTCCGGTCGAGCAGGTATTATCGAACAGGTATTCGATAAGAACATGTGTTTGATGGGAGGCTCGGATGGAGCACGAGCAGCACACCTACATCTGCATCGACCTCAAGACGTTTTATGCCAGCGTCGAGTGCGTCGATCGTGGGCTCGATCCGCTCACCACCAACCTGGTCGTTGCCGACGAATCGCGCGGACGCACGACCATCTGTCTCGCTATCACGCAGACCATGAAGGACCTCGGGATACACAACCGCTGCCGTCTATTCGAGATTCCCGACGGCATCGACTACATCAAAGCAGTGCCGCGCATGCAACACTACATGGAGGTGTCGGCGCAAATCTACGGCGTCTATCTGGAATACGTCAGCCCCCAGGACGTGCACGTCTACTCCATCGATGAGTGCTTTATCGACGTGACGCCCTATCTGGACCTTTATCACACCGATGCCGAAGGGTTCGCCTGCATGTTGCGCGACGAGGTCTTGGGGCGCACCGGCATCACGGCGACGGTCGGTATCGGCCCCAACCTATTCCAGGCCAAGGTGGCGCTCGACATCACCGCCAAGCACGTAGCCAGCCGCATTGGCGTACTCGACGACGAGATCTTTCGCAAGGAGATCTGGCCCCATCGCCCCATCACCGACATCTGGGGCATCGGCCCCGGCGTGGCGGCCCGTCTCGAGAAATACGGCGTCTACGACCTGATGGGCGTCGCCGCACTCGACGAGAACCTGCTCTACGACGAACTCGGCGTCAACGCCGAATATCTCATCGACCACGCCTTCGGGCGCGAGCCGACAACCATCGCCGATATCCAAGCCTATCGCCCGCAAGCGACCTCGACCACCACAGGACAGGTGCTCTCGAAGGGCTATGCCTACGAGCAGGCCTACACCGTCTTGCGCGAAATGGTCGACAACGCCGTGTTGGATCTAGTCGATAAGCACGTGGTCTGCGACAGCATCTCGCTCTTTGTGGGCTACGCGAGCGAGCGCGCCGACATACGCCGGCTCAACGCCAGCGGCACGGCGCAGTATATAGACGGCTGCGGACACTTGCGCTCGAGCACCTCGGGCATCGAGCCCGCAGCGACCGACGGCCCCGAGCTCGCGCCCCGTGCTCCCAAGCCCGTCCAGCGCGATGACGAACGGCGCCGTCTGGTGCGCGAGGCGCAGGCAATCGATGGCATCTTTGTAGGAGAGCATGGCGGCAAACCGCGCGGTGGCTATGCCGCACTCTTTGCGCACTCCAACGCCTCGCGCAAGCTGCCCGAGCGCACCAATTCGTTTAAGAAGATCATGGGCTATTTCGATGAGCTCTGGGCGCAGACGGTCGATCCCAAACGACCGGTCAAGCGCATCAACCTGGGCTTTGGCAATCTCATGCCCGAGGAATTTGCCACCGTCGATCTGTTCAGCGATGCCGAGGCCGATGAGCGAGAGCGCGACCTGGCACGCGCCGTGTTGGCCGTGAAAGGCAAGTACGGCAAAAACGCCCTGGTCAAGGGATTGAGCTTCACCGCTGGCGCCACCGCACGCGAACGCAACGACCAGGTAGGAGGACACCGTGCCTAAGCCCAAGCAGCCCATGCGCCCGCCGACCGCTTTCGAGCGCCTGGCGGATCCCGAGGGAAGACGCCGCGCCGCCGACCCCAACCTTACCGCCAACGGCGCCGTTCGCGCCGGCCGTGCCGCGCAGTTTATGCCCTTTGCCGCCCTCACGGGATACTACGAGCTCGTACGTAAGCAAGAAATCACTGCCGAGCCCAAATGCGAACTCACGGAAGAAAAAGCCCTCGAGCTTTCGAAAAAGCTCGAGGGCCTCAAACGTGGCGACTTGGTCCGCGTCACCTATTACGACACGTACGGCTACCGTAGCCGTACCAGCATTCTCGACGAAGTGCTCCCCGCATTCAAGCTGCTCAAGCTCAGGGATATCGCCATTGACTTCGACAACATCCAAGACGTCGAGCTGCGAGGCAGGGCCTAGGTGCAAGCGCATGCCAAAAACGAAGCCTACAGCTTCATGACGTAATAGCCCGCGCCCTTCACCGCGGCCTCAAGTGCCTCGCGGTCAATCGGATGTTTTGAGCGCACACGCGCCGTGTGGTCAGCAAACGAAACCGTGGTCCACACGCCATCCAGCGCATTGAGGGCATTCTCAACGTTTTGAGCGCACCCATCGCAGCTCATGCCGCCAATGAGCAACTCATCGCAGTAGGGGTAGTGCGATTCGTCGGTATCGGCCACCGCGACTCTCTTGGTCTTTTTGCCACTCGCGCCATCGCTGCAGCAGCTCTTTCCACGTGTCGAAGCGGCGATGCGGCGCAGCCCAAAGAACATGCCGACGGCAATTATGGCCAATACGATGATATTTGCAGGGTTAAGCAGACCTTCCATGCGCTCCCTTTCCTTATGGTCCATTTCAGCGATACCCCCATGGGGTGTCACCATCCTACCCCAAACTCATGTCAGTTCGGTCAATTAGTTTCCCTTTTCAAACTTTTTTGTTGACCATGGCTTACTTTCGTGTATAAGTTTTCCTAGGCTAACAGTTTAGATCCGTAAGGAGCAACGTGACCCGGACCATTGACATCCCGACGTTTCAGGCGGCACTCGTGCGCAACTGCTCCCCCACGCTCGCGGGCATCAAGCCCGCTTCGCTCTTTACCTATCCCGGCGTCTACGCCCGTCAAGATGGCTCGAGCGCAACCGCGGCAATCGAAGATCGTCGAACGCGTCTGCTCAACGTTATCGCTCAGTGCAATCACGAGCTCGATCCGCTCGGCATCCACTTGAGCGTTTTGGTCTGGCGACCTTGTGGGGCGCTCGTCTACGCATACTGCCCCGCGGACCTCATGCACTACCTATCCGACCCCCGAGCCGCAAGCGCGCTCGCCGCCGAAGGCTACGATATCCGCGACCTGCCCTCATCCCTCGTGCATCTCGCCGCGCGTATCACGCAGGCCAGCAGCAATGCCGCAGAAAGCGCTTATGGCGACAGCCTTTGCGCACTCGCCCAAGATAGGCCTTGCGATAAGGGTTGCACCTGCGAGTTCCCCCACGAAATTGGCTACTTTTTGGGCTATCCCTACGAAGACGTGCATCAGTTTATCGTCCAGCATGGCGAAAACTACAAGGTCTTTGGCGCCTGGAAGGTCTACACGAATGTCGAGCAGGCGCTCACGACCTTCGACTCCTATCGCGCCTGCACGCAATACCTCACCTATGTCTATCAGCAGGGCTACAGCCTGGCACAACTTGCCCAGGCAACCCGATAGAACGTATAAACCGCGGCCGCGTGCCGCACAACCGAAAGGACTCAACATGAGCAAGATTGCCGTCGTCTATTGGAGCGGTACGGGTAACACCGAAGCCATGGCCAACTTCGTCGCCGAGGGCGCGACGTCAGCCGGAGCCGAGGCAGAGGCTATCTCCTGCGCCGACTTCTCCGCCGACAAGGCCGCCGAATATGATGCCTTCGCCTTCGGCTGCCCCGCCATGGGCTCCGAGGAACTCGAGTACGATGAGTTCCAGCCGATGTGGGATGAGGTCAAGGAGACCCTCGGCGACAAGAAGGTCGTCCTCTTTGGCTCCTATTCGTGGGCCGAGGGCGAGTGGATGGACAACTGGAAGGCCGACGCCGACGAGGCCGGCGTCAACGTCGTGGACTCCGTCATTTGCTACGATGCGCCCGACGATGAGGGCGAGGCGGCCTGCAAGGCCCTCGGAGCCGAGCTGGCCTAGCAGCGCCACGCGCCTCATCGAATCGGGCCCATCTCAAAACACGACTGCACCCTACAAAAGCGGAGGCTGGAATCAATCCAGCCCCCGCTTTCCGTAAGGATAGCTTTGCAAAGCAGCTACGAGATATTGCCCAAGAACGCCTTGGTGCGCTCGCTCTTGGGGTGGTCGAAGACCTCGCTCGGCGTACCCTCTTCCACAATGACGCCGCCGTCCATAAAGACGACGCGGTCGGCGACATCGCGGGCAAAGCCCATCTCGTGCGTCACGACGATCATGGTCATGCCGTCGCGCGCCAAGTCGCGCATGACGCCCAGGACGTCGCGCACGAGCTCGGGGTCGAGCGCGGACGTGGCCTCATCAAAAAGCATCACGTGCGGGTTCATCGACAGGGCGCGGGCGATGGCCACGCGCTGTTGCTGGCCGCCCGAAAGCTGGCTCGGCATAAAATCGATGCGCTCGGCCAGACCGACCTTGGTGAGTTCCTCGACGGCAATCTTCTCGGCCTCTTCCTTGCTGCGCTTGAGCACCTTTTGCTGCGCAAGCATGACGTTCTTTTTGACCGACAGGTGCGGGAACAGGTTGAACTGCTGAAAGACCATGCCCAGGTGTGTACGCACTTTGTTGAGGTCGACACCCTTGGCGCACACATCCACGCCCTCAACGATAATCGAGCCACTCGTGGGATGCTCCAGACGATTGATGCAGCGAAGCATCGTCGACTTGCCCGAGCCCGAAGGACCCAGGACTACGACGACCTCGCCCTTGTGCACATCCAGATCGATATCGCGCAGGACCACGTTATCGCCAAAGGCCTTCTGGAGGTTCTTGATGCTGACGACGACCTCGTTCGAGTTATTGGTTTCGCTCATGATAGGACCTCCTTACAGACCGGCGATGTGATCGGCGGGCGTCGCGACGACCTGTCCGGCGCTCTTGGCGGGACGCTTCTTCTTGGTTTCGGCCGTCCCCAGAAGCCTCGCCTCAAGACCACTCACCAAGCGCGCAAGCGGCAGCGTAATGACCAGGTAGAACAGGGCGGCAACCACATACGGCGTGATGGAGCCCGTCGTGGCCACGATGGTGCGGGCGTTCATGACGATCTCGACCACGCCCACGGCGGCGAGCAGCGACGTATCCTTGTAGAGCAGGATAAACTCGCTGGTCAGCGTAGGCAGGACATTGCGGAACGTCTGCGGGATCATCACGTAGAGCAGCGTCTGGAAGGCATTCATGCCCAGCGAGCGGGCAGCCTCGTTTTGACCCTTGGGGATCGACTGAATACCGGCACGGAAGATCTCGCACAGGTACGCAGACGAGTTCATGGCCATGACGATGACGCCCAGGACATAGTCGTCCACCTTGACGCCGGCCAGCGGCAGGCCAAAGAACGCGATATAGATCTGCAGGAACGCCGGCGTGCCGCGGATGATATTCACGTAGATGCCGGCGAGGCAGCGCAGGATGCGCGACTTGGAGATGCGCATGAGAGACAGGGCAAAGCCAAAGGGAATCGCCAGCGGAAACGCCACGAGCACGATCGAGAGCGACATGAGGAAGCCTTTGAAGACGATCGGCAGGCTCTGGACCAAAATGACCGGGTTCAGGAACAGGCGAAGGAACATGTTGGAGTTCCAGGCCTCGACCCACGGCTGCTCTTTAAGGTCGGCCAAGAAGTTATCGAAGGCCGTCACGCCCTTGATCTCCACCGACGGAATCTTGGAGATCTTCTTGGTCGACCCGTCGGCGAGCGTATAGGTGCCGCTAAAGGCCTCATCGCCGCCCTCGACGGGGAAGGTCACGCCGTAAACCTCGACACGGAAAAAGCCGCCGGCAGGCGCCGTCTCGCCAAAGTCAATCTTGAGCGTCTGGCCGTCAGCCTTGCACGTGGGTTTCATGGGCGTACGATCCATGAGGTCCTCGCCCGAGAGCATCGTCAATCGCGTGTCATCGGTACCAAACGTCGTGCCGTCGACAAACGTCAAAGAAAGACCGCTCAGCTCCTCGTCGGCATCGGCCTGAACTTCCCAGGTAATGCGCGTCTCGGTGCCGCCGACCACATCGCTGCCCGAACCGGTGTTGGGTCGGGCGGTAATCTTTGCGGTCTCAAGCGCCTGGGCGGTCGTGGGCGCATATGCCCCCGCGCACACCAGCGCGAGCGCCACGGCCATGACGCAGGCTAGCTTTTGGAGCAAGACGGGCAGTGGAAAACGCTGCTCAGCGGCCCCTTTGTTCAGTCGAGACAAGGTGGCTCCTATCGTAGAAGTTGCCGGCAAAACGAGACGGAAACGCTCTCCGTCAAGAGAAGCGCAAAGGCCCTCTCCGCAAAACGGAAAGGGCCCGCGCGCAATCAAGTAGTTATTTTACTTGATGTTGTACTTAGCCATGAGGGCGTCGACGGTACCGTCGTCGGTCAGGTCCTTGATGGCCTGGTTGACGTCGTCCTTGAGCTTAGTGTTGCCCTGGTTGATGGCGATGGCGTACTCCTCGCCGGTGCTGATCTGCTTGATGGTCTGGCAGGTGTTGAACTGCTCGGCGGTCAGCTGGCTGGCGACGGAGCGGTTGGTCACCACGGCGTCACCCTTATCGGACTGCAGGGCGCTGAAGCACTCGGTGGCGTCCTTGTAGGGAACAATCTTGGCCTTGGGGAAGTTCTCCTGGGCAAAGGCCTCGGCGGTCGAGCCAGACTGGACGATGATGGTAGCGTCGGCGTTGTTGAGCTTCTCGCTGTAGTTGTCGGCCGTGATGTCGGTGTTATCGACCTTGGTCACGATAGCCTGATCGTCCATGTAGTAGGAATCAGAGAAAGTGACTTCCTTCTCACGCTCGGGCGTGTCGGTGATAGCCGCGATGGAAACATCATACTTGGCGCCCGAAGCGACGCCCGGAACCAGCGTGTCAAAGTCATTGTTGACATACTCGACATCCAGGCCCAGCTTGTCGCCGATAGCCTTGATGAGCTCAAGGTCAAAGCCCTGATAATCGCCGTTGTCATCCTTGTACTCAAACGGAGCGTACTCAGCAGAGGTGCCGACGGTGAGCGTACCGTCCTTGACGAGTGCATACTCCTTGGAGCCGTCGACCTTCTCGACCTTCGCGTTGTCAGAGCTGCTGGAACCGGCATCGGAACCAGAGGTGGCGTTGGACGAACCACAGCCCGTCAGTGCAAGAGCGAGCGCCATGGCGCCCGTGGCTGCAAACGCGCCAAGCTTCTTGAGCTTCATAATCAGTCTCCTTCCAGTGACCCCGTTTGATTCAGAGGTCTGCAAAAACTGTTGGCTATTATGCACCTGGAATTACGAATCTGCAATGAGAAAACTGATTGAAACAAACCCATAACGTGAATGGAATACTCCACTTAGCAACAGTCATTACTGCTGCAATGACCTTAACAGTTTGATTTCAGCTGCATAACCTGCAAGTTCGTTCGGCGTCTCCAAAATAAATGGAAGTGCACGCAAGCGGCTATTCGATACAATATTCTGCATAACCTGCATACCGCCGCCAAACTCTTCACTACCCAGGTAGCCCTTGCCGATGCACTCGTGGCGATCCTTATGGGCGCCGCAGGGGTTCTTGGAGTCATTGATATGCACGGCGCGCAAGCGCTCGATACCCACCACGCGGTCGAACTCGTCGAGTACGCCGTCCAGGTCATGGATGATGTCGTAGCCAGCATCGCTCACATGGCAGGTGTCCAAACAAACGCCCAGCTTATCGGACAGCTCCGGGCACTTGGCGGCAACGCCCTCGATAATGCGCGCCAGTTCTTCAAAGCTACGGCCCACCTCGGTGCCCTTGCCCGCCATGGTCTCAAGCAATACCGTCGTCTGCTGTCCCTCAAACATCACCTGGCACAGCGTGTCGACAATCATCTGAATGCCGGCGTCTGCCCCCTGTCCCACATGCGCACCGGGATGGAAGTTGTAGTAGTTGCCGGGCAGTGCTTCCAGACGCTGCAAATCTTCCGCCATAGCCTCCAAGGCAAACTCCCGCGCCCGCTCCTTAGCGGAGCAGGGGTTATAGGTATACGGGGCATGCGCCACTAGCGGTCCAAAGTCGTTTTGCGCCATAAGCTCGCGCAGAGCCGCCACGTCATCCATGTCAAGGTCTTTTGCCTTGCCACCGCGCGGGTTGCGCGTAAAGAACGCAAAGGTATTGGCACCAATGGACAACGCCGTCTCCCCCATTGCCCGATAGCCCTTCGTCGTCGAAAGATGACACCCGATCGTTAGCATCTCCAACTCCCCCTCATCAGTTGCGGTGAAATACGGTCTATTGGTGCCTTATTTTGGCGCAAACAGACCGTATTCCACCGCAAGATATAAAAGGGGCATCAGGGGCAAGGTCCGCCGAGCCCCCTTGAGCACCAGCACCGCAGCCTAGAGCGTCAAGCGAATCGCATCGATAATCTGCGCGCAGCGCTGCGTGGCGGCAAGAGGCATAACGGGGCTTTCAAGCTCTCCCGTCTGGACGAGCTGCGTCGCATGCTGAATTTCGCCGTAGAAATCATCGACCTCAAACGGGGCATTAATTTCGAGCATTCGTCCGTCGGAGTACTTCACATGGGCGAGCTCGGGGCGATGGAGGCGCTCGATTTCCACCGAACCCCGTTCGCAGGCAATCATTAAGCGGCTTTCATATGCTGCTTTGCCGTCGCACACCATATGAATGGGTATACCGCCGACACTCATATGGATCTCATCGGCCCAATCCACGCGGCCACCCGATACGTCACGCCAGCGAACTTCACGAGACGAAACATCGCACGCACCCGCAAGAAGATCCTCAAACCACCCGACCGCGTAGCAGCCCATGTCATATAGACAGCCACCCTGCAACGGATCGAGCAGATAACTCGAAGGCGGCTGACCATAATCGAGTTTTTGCACGCTTTCGATCGAGACGATACGGCCAAGCTCGCCCGACGTAAGCAAACCCTTCACGCGAGTATGCATCGGACAAAACCGATTCTTCATCGCCTCCATAAACAGTACGCCGCGCTCGCGAGAGGTGGAGGCAATCGATAGAGCCTCTTCCTCACTCAAAACGGCCGGTTTTTCGCACAGCACGGCCTTTCCCGCGCGCAGTGCCCGACAGACCCAATGCGCATGCATGCCATGTGGAAGAGCCAAGTAGATTGCGTCGACATCGGGGTCGGCAATCAGCGCATCATAAGCCGCATCGCCGCTATCGTCAGTCGTGGCATAGCTGTGCGCGGCATCAATCGAAAACGCCCTGCAAAACTCCTCAACATGCGAAGGGGCGCGACCGGCGGCAGCCACAAGCCGCGCCCCGTCCACCTCCTTGAGCGACGATGCAAATCGATGCGAAATGTGCCCAGCGCCCAAAACGCCCCAACGAACCTCGCGCAAATCATCACATGAATCCCGATGGCCCACGACAGCCCCCTTCAGTTGCGGTGGAATAGTTCCTGTTTAAGCCCCATTCTGCCGCAAACAGGAACTATTCCACCGCAAGTTATAAAAGGGTCATGAGGAGCGCGTTTTGCAAAAGGCTTTAAGCGCAGCCGTTACGGGGCCAGGCTGGAAACGTCGGCGCACATCGTCGAGACGCTCGGGGACATCGATGTGTTGCGGGCAGTGACGCGCACATTTGCCGCACTTGACGCAATTGCTCACGAGCTTGGGCTCGCTCGTGCGCACCGCGCTCGCCGTAAAGTATTGCGACAGCCCCGTAAACCAGCTGTGCGCATAGCTCGCGTTGTAAGCGGCAAAGCAGCCGGGAATGTTAATACCCTTGGGACATGGCATGCAGTAGCCGCATCCCGTGCAGGGCACGCGATTCGATTTTTCAAACTCCGCCAGCACGCGTGCGATGGTATCGAGCCGAGCGGCTGTCATCGAATCCGGCAGGGCCCGATCGGCCAGCACCGCGTTCTCGTCCACCTGCGCGGTATCGGTCATGCCCGAAAGCAGCATCGTGACTTGAGGATGGTTCCACACCCACGAAAGGCCCCAAGCAGCCGGCGTCTTCAGGTACGGATCGCGTACGTCATCGAGCACGGCGCGGGCCCGCGGAGGCAGCTTGCCCGCCAGGCGTCCGCCCAAAAGCGGTTCCATCACAAACACCGCGAGCCCGCGCTCGGCGGCTGCTATAAGTCCCGCCGTTCCCGCTTGGTAGCGCTCTCCAGCGTAGTTGTACTGAATCTGGCAAAAATCCCAGTCATACGCGTCGAGCATCGTCAGGAAGTCCGCCGCACTGCCGTGATACGAAAAACCTATCTGGCGAATACGCCCCGCAGCCTTTTGGTGCGCAATCCAGTCTTCGATGCCCAACGCCACCACGCGCTCCCACTGGGCGGGCGAAGTGATGTTGTGCATAAGGTAATAGTCGATATGGTCGGTCCGCAGGCGGTGCAGTTGCTCGTCGAAGAACCGGTCGAAATCCTCCGCGCACTTGCACGAAGCGTGCGGCAACTTAGTCGCGAGCAACACGCGGTCGCGCAGACCCAGGCGCTCAAGTGAGGCGCCCACGCACACCTCGTTACCGGGATAGAGATACGCGGTATCCAGATAATTAATCCCCTGCTCCACCGCACGGGAAATGATGGCATCGGCTGTCTTCGCATCGGGGTGTCCCGGCGCACCGGGAAATCTCATGCAGCCCAGACCCAGAGCGGATATTCGGTTACCACTTTTGGGGTCAACGCGATATTGCACGGCCCCTCCTTTCGCCATCAGCGCCCCGGCAAGGCGAAACACAATGGTCACGCGGCCGAAACATCGTGGAATCGCAATCGAGAACGTATCGTAACGCAGCAGAAATCGAGCTGTCACGGCACCGCTTTAACATCAGCAAAAAGCCCGATGAAAGGAGCCGCCCATGCCCGCGCTCGACCTTTGGAACCTCGCCTCCCAGCTCAAAAGCAACGATTATCGCTGGGTCGACCTCACCCACACGCTCTCATGCGACACCCCGCACTGGTTTGGCTTTAAGCCGTTTGAGTCCACCAAGCTCTTCGACTACCTGCCCGGCACGCCCGAGGACATGCTCGCCCCCATGCGTTGCTTCCAGTATTCGGTTGCTTCGCAGTACGGCACGCATGTCGACGCACCGCGCCACTTCCATGTTGACGGCCGTTCCCTTGGAGAGATTGAACCCATCGAGTTTATGCATCCGCTCTGCGTGATCGACAAGCACGAGGAGTGCGCCGCGAATCCCGACTTTATCCTGACCATCGAGGACCTCAAAGCTTGGGAGGATGAGCACGGTCGCATTCCCGAGGACGCTTTCGTCGCCTTCCGCTCCGACTGGTCCAAGCTCGCCGACCTCGAGAACAAGGACGAGGACGGCCAGCCCCACTACCCCGGCTGGGACCTCGACGCCATCAAGTGGCTCGTTGAAGAGCGCGACATCGGCGCCATCGGCCACGAGCCGGCTGACACCGACCCGGCGAGCGTGACCACGCGTGAGGACGCCTACCCCTACCCCGGCGAACAGTACATCCTCTCGGTCGATCGCTATCAGATCGAGGTCATGGACCATCTAGACGAGCTTCCCGCCACGGGCGCCGTCATCTTCTGCACCTTCCCCAAGGTGCGTGATGGCGTCGGATATCCCGCACGTGTCTTTGCGGTCTGCCCCGCGTCATAAGTTCCCATGCGTTTGTTCTTCTAAATACGGCCATCCGGTGCACGCGACATGGCCCGGCGGCATACAATCCATCAGGCGCCCCATACGCGGGCGCCTTTTTATGGGGAGATGATTCACATGCAGATCAACAAGGTCGCCTTCATCGGCAAGGGCGGCGTGGGCCTGCTCTACGGCAGCATGATCGCCCAAGCGCTCGGCAACGACGCCGTCGAATACGTTATGGACGACGCGCGCTTTGAGCGCCACGCGGGTGATGCGCTCACCGTCAACGGCAAGCCCTGCGCGCTCAAGTCCGTCCGCGCGAGCGAGGCGACGCCCGTCGACCTGGTCATCCTCACGGTCAAGACAACCGGGCTCGATGTGGCGCTCAAAACCCTGGAAAGCGTCGTGGGACCCGACACGCTGATCGCGTCGCTGTGCAACGGCATCACGAGCGAGCAGAAGATTGCCGAGCGCTTTGGCTGGGAGCACACCGTCCTTGGTATCTGCCAGGGCATGGACGCCGTATTCCTCAACGGGGAGCTCACCTATACCAATGCCGGCGAGATCCGCTTTGGTGCGGCAGCGGGCACCGACCCCGCAACCGTTATCGCCATCGACGAGCTCTACACGCGTTGCGGCATCGCCCATACCGTCGAGCACGACATCGCACATCGCATGTGGGCCAAACTCATGCTCAACGACGGCATCAACCAGACCTGTATGGCCTACGGCGGCACCTACGGAAGCGCTACGGAGCAGGGCTCCGAGCAGCTCCGCAGTTTTGTCTCCGCCATGCGCGAGACGCTTGCAGTCGCCAATGCCGAGGGCATCGAGCTCACCGAGGCAGACCTAACGCAGATGGTGCGTCTCATAAAAGGGCTCGATCCCGCCGGCATGCCCTCGATGGCGCAAGACCGCATCGCTCAACGCAGAACCGAGGTCGAGGAATTTGCGGGTACCATCTGCCGCCTCGCGGCCAAGCACGGTATCCAGGTGCCGCAAAACGAATGGCTCTATTCGCGCATCCGCGAAATCGAGGCCAGCTGGTAACGCCGCCGCACCGCATCCAACAGTCTCAATAGCAAAAACCGCCGCAAAGGGCACTCCCCTTGCGGCGGCTTCCTTCTTCATCTATGGGCAAAACCAGCTTCACAACGGCTAGCGCCGCACCTGTGGCGTCTCGTCCTCGTCATCGCGACAAAGGGTCACGCCCGCACTTCCCAGCAGCGCTGCTGCGATGAGCGCGCCGACCACAATAGGAGCAGCCCCGCACGAGCCCTGCATGCCTGCGACAAACGCAGCTGTAGGGCCAAGACAGCCAAGTACCAATGCGACGGCGGCGATAGCGATATCTCGAGCGTTCATGAGACCACTTCCTCCACGAGAAAGACCTTATTTCTCATGAACCAGTGTGCCCCGTATGCATACGCCCAGCGTACCGCCACGGTAAGGGCTCTGTTAACTCAAACGCACATAAAGAAAGGGCGGCTTTACGTTGCCTAAAAGCTCAGTAAAGACGCCCGCCCATCATGTGCCTATTTTGCTCTGATGGCAGATTACCAACCGGTGTAGTAATCGGTGGTTCCGGCGGCGCAGCCGGAGTCATAGACCTTGCAATCACCCTTGGAGCCCGTAAAGGTCGAGCCCTGGGCCATATCGCCCGCGGCAACAACGTAATAGCCGTCGGAATCGCGCCAGAAGCCCTCAGAATCCTGAGTCCATTCGCCCGTGCGATAGTGATAAAGCACATTGCTGCTGTAATAGGTCTCGCGGCGCCCGTTGTAGTTATTGACACCCGCAGAGCGCGTCAGGCCCGATCCGTTCGCGTAGGACGCGGCAGACGCGTAGGACGGAGTGTAGCCGGCGTTGTAGTACGAAGCCTGGGCGGCCTCGGCAGCCTCTGCCTCGGCGGCAGCGGCCTCGAGCGCTTCGCGCTTGGCATTCTCAAGCGCAGTGCGCAGCTCATCGAGCTCGGTCGACTTCGCGTCGACCTCCCCCATCGTCAAAAGGCTGCCCGCACCATCGATACAACCCTGCAGCACAGCGCGCTCGTCATCGGTGGCATAGCCACCATACATGTTTAGGATAATCTGAGCGCGCATCTCAAGGGAATCGCGCTTGGCCTCCATCGAGGCGTTCCACTCCTGTATGGAACCATAACCATCGCCGCGATAATCAACGGGCTGTACCAGCGTCGTCTCGGACGGCGTAGATCCAACCGTATCGGACAATGTTGCCGCGTGGGCATCAGTTGCGCCGGCGCCCGCCAAAAGCGCCACGGTCAGAGCGGCGGAAAGGGCGGCGGCTTTCGGTTTTCGTGAATCGATCCTCATGTAGCTGGAAACCTCCGTAGTGCGTTTTTGCTGCGTTTGAGCTGCGTGTGATTCGATCGCGCTGCATAGTACCTCGAGCAAATCGCGACCTGCGGTTTTACTCAAAAGGCGCACGTCAATTGCGTAAAACTCACATCCTCTCAACAGGAGTTTTCCACAACTCGAATGCATAAAGCATGCCAAAAACCCTGTAATAGCGCCCTTCCTATGCAAAAAAGGCGCCTGCGCAACCATTGCTTGCGCAGGCGCCTTGAGCAGGCATTTTATGCAGTTATACCTATCGAGTCGCAAGGGGTCCTTGCACAAGTCGCCTTACTCGTCCAGCGCGGCGAAGGCCTGCTTCAGATCCCAAATGATGTCCTCGGCGTTCTCGGTACCGATGGAAAGACGGATCGTGGAGGGCGTGATGTTCTGCTCGGCGAGCTCCTCGGCAGAGAGCTGGGAGTGCGTGGTGGTAGCCGGGTGCACGACGAGCGACTTGACGTCGGCCACGTTGGCGAGCAGCGAGAACACCTGCAGATGATCGATGAACTTCCAAGCTGCCTCCTGGCCACCCTTAATCTCAAAGGTGAAGATCGACGCGCCACCGTTGGGGAAGTACTTCTGATAGAGCTCGTGATCGGGGTGCTCAGACAGGCTCGGGTGGTTCACCTTGGCGACATGGCTGTCACCAGCCAGGAACTCAACGACCTTCTTGGTGTTCTCGACATGACGGTCGACGCGCAGCGACAGAGTCTCGGTGCCCTGGAGCAGGACCCAGGCGTTGAACGGGCTGATGCAAGCGCCCTCGTCACGCAGCAGGATAGCGCGGACATAGGTTGCGAAGGCCGCGGGACCGGCAGCCTCGGCAAACGAAACACCGTGGTAGGAGGGATTGGGCTCAGCGATCTGGGCGTACTTTCCGCTCGCCTTCCAATCGAAGTTACCGCCGTCGACGATCACACCGCCCAGCGAGGTGCCGTGGCCGCCGATGAACTTGGTTGCGGAATGAACGACGATGTTGGCACCATGCTCCAGCGGACGGAACAGATACGGGGTGCCGAAGGTGTTGTCGACGACAACCGGCAGACCGTGCTTCTTGGCAATCTCGGAGATGGCGTCGATGTTGGGGATGTCGGAGTTGGGGTTGCCGAGCGTCTCGAGATAGATGACCGTGGTGCTGTCCTTGATGGCACCCTCAACCTCTTCCAGGTTATGGGCATCGACAAACGTGGTCTCGACGCCAAACTGGGAGAGCGTATGCTCCAGCAGGTTGTAGGAGCCACCGTAGATGGTCTTCTGAGCCACCACGTGGTCACCAGCCTGGGCAAGAGCCTGCAGGGTATAGGTGATGGCAGCAGCGCCGGAGGCGACGGCAAGACCTGCCACGCCGCCCTCGAGCGCGGCGATACGGTCCTCGAAGACGCCCTGGGTGGAGTTGGTCAGACGGCCGTAGATGTTACCGGCGTCGGCAAGACCAAAGCGGTCGGCGGCGTGCTGGGAGTTGCGGAACACATAGCTCGTGGTCTGGTAGATAGGCACGGCACGGGAGTCGGATGCGGGATCGGCACTCTCCTGGCCAACGTGCAGCTGCAGGGTATCGAAACCAAAGGTGTGCTCGGGGTTGTTGATGAACTGGCTCATGATGATCTCCTTGATCGAACGAAAGTAAGTAAAAAGAGAGAAGTAAGTCGCTGTCTCCTGATCACGCCGACGGGCGCAAACAGGAGCCCGGCATTCGTCTTGGTAAGCAATTCATATGCGGGCCTCCTTTCGCGTCCCGATTCCGTAGTCGGCTTAATAACCTACCGCCTTTGTGTGTTTTGAATAGTACGGGCATTGTCTCCCTCGGTCAATCACTTAAAAGCGCTAACTTGTTATCTGTTTTATAGATAACTATCGAAAGGATGGCGTCGATGACCCTTCAGCAGCTTCGTTTTCTGATCACCGTGGCAGAGTCCGGCTCAATCAACGCCGCAGCTCAACGCCTCTATACTGCTCAGTCCAACATCTCAAACGCCGTCAAAAGCCTGGAACAGGAGCTCCATCTGGAGATCTTTACGCGCTCCAGCCGCGGCGTCACGCTCACCAACGACGGCACCGAGCTTTTGGGCTATGCGCGCCAGGTCGTAGAGCAGGCCGACATGCTCGAGGCACGCTACGAGGACGGCGGCACCCCGCAAGCACGCCTCGCCATTTCCGCCCAGCACTACGCCTTTTCGGTCGAGGCCTTTGTCAACGTAGTCGAGCGCTGCCGCGACAGCAAGTTCGAGTTCATCATGCGCGAGACGACCACATCGCAGATCATCGACGACGTGCGCGCGTTTCGCAGCGACATCGGCATCCTCTATCTGGACGACTTTAATACCCGTGTCTTGCAGAAGGCCTTCGCCGATGCCCGCGCAAGCTTCCATCCCCTCTTCGACGCGACGGTCCACGTCTTCGTCAGCGAACGCCATCCGCTCGCACGCCGCCCTCAACTGTCCCTTGCCGACCTCACGCCCTATACGCGCTACAGCTTTGAGCAGGGAACCTCAAACTCCTTCTATTACGCCGAGGAACCCTTTAGCTATATCCCTTGCGACCGCAACATACGAATCTCGGACCGCGGAACACTTACCAACTTACTTATCACGTCGAACGGTTACACCCTGTCGACCGGTGTCCTCTCCAATGAAATGCAATGGGGCATGGCATCGATCCCGTTAGCAGACGCCCCAACGATGCACGTTGGCTACATCATGCACGACGAGCGCAAGCCCTCTCTCCTCTTGCAGCAATACCTCGACGAGCTCAACCGCATCATCCATGCCAGCTAACAGTCGGAAGACGGGGCAGAAATCGTAGATTGCTGGCCCCCGGCGGGCATGGCGCTACAATGGTCACTCACATGAAATGCACTCAAAGAAAGGAAACCCGTGAAGGTCATCATCTATACCGACGGCTCGGCCCGATCAAATCCGGGACGCGGCGGCTACGGCGCCGTGCTCAAATACACCAACCCCGCCGGCAAGACCTTTACCTCCGAGCTTTCGCGCGGCTACGCCAAGACCACCAACAACCGCATGGAGCTCATGGCCGTTATCGTGGCGCTCGAGGCACTCAACCGCCCCTGCGAGGTCGAAGTCCATTCCGATTCGCAGTACGTCGTCAACGCCTTTAACAAGCACTGGATCGACGGCTGGAAAAAGCGCGGGTGGAAAACCGCCAACAAGCAGCCCGTCAAGAACCGCGACCTGTGGGAGCGCCTACTCACCGCCAAAAGCAAGCACAAGGTTGAGTTCATCTGGGTTAAGGGTCACGCCGGCCACGAGCTCAATGAGCGCTGCGATGAGCTCGCCACCACGGCGGCCGACGGCAGCAACCTCGATATCGACACCGGCTTTAACGAGAGCGACCTGTAATAGCGTTTTCGCACAGCTTTATATCCCCACGCGCTACACTCATCCTGTAGACCAAACAACGCAAGGGGGACGTATGCTGCGCATCGCGACCATCGGCACATCCATGATCACCGACGACTTTATCCAAGTCGTCAACGCCAACGACCAAGCCGCGTTTGTGGGCACGCTTTCACGCGATGCCAATCGCGGTGCTGCCTTTACCGCCGAGCGCGATGGCGAGCGAAACTTTATCTCACTCGATGAGCTTGCGGCAGCCGCCGACGTCGACGCCGTCTATATCGGCAGCCCCAACGCACTTCACTACGAGCAGGCCCTTGCCTGCATCGCCGGTGGCAAGCACGTCATCGTCGAGAAGCCCTTCTGCGCCACCGAAGCGCAGGCGCTGGAAGTCTTCCGCGCTGCCGAGGCAGCAGGTGTCGTGGCCCTCGAGGCCATGCGTCCCCTCCACGATCCCGCCTTCCACGCCATCGAGGACGCCCTGGGCGAGATCGCCCCCATCCGCCGCGCCTCATTGCGCTTTGGCAAATATTCCTCGCGCTACAACGAGATTCTCGCGGGACGCGCCACCAATATCTTCGACTGCAATATGGCATCGGGTTCCCTCATGGACATTGGCGTCTACACCGTCGAGCCCATGGTCGAGATTTTCGGCATGCCCTCCGGCCTTACGAGCATGACTACTCTGCTCGACCCCACCACGCGACAGCTCACGCACGGCCCCATCGATGGCTGCGGTTCCATCCTTGCCAGCTACGGCGGTGGCCGTATCTCCGTCGAGCTCGCGCACTCCAAAATTACGAATGACCTGCTGCCCTCGCAGATCGAAGGCGAGCGTGGCACTATCCAGATTGACCATCTGTCCACGCCCCGCAACGTCCGTATCGACTATCGCGGCGATGTCGTACGCGGATCGGCGACCGAGGCGCCGCGCGAGCAAGGCGGCAACGGACGCGCGCTCGACCTTCCCAAGTCAAGCAACACCATGGAATACGAGCTCGCGGACTTTATCACCGCCATCGACGGCATCGATAACGTTAAGGAAGAGATTTGGGAGACCCCGGCGGGACGCCACGAGCTTGGCCACTACCGCGATGTCACGCTCGTCTCGCTGCGTATCATGGATGCCGTGCGCCAGCAGGCCGGCATAACCTTCCCGGCCGACGCAGGCAAGCAGGCATAGCGATGGGCCTCTTCGATACGTTCTTCTCCAGCGTCACTGGCGGCAGTCGAGAGCCTCAAAAACCATCAAACGTCGAGCTCGAGCTGCGCCGCAGGCTTACTGTGCTCGCAAGCGACGAGGCCACTCAAGACGCTCCCCTGCGCTATTTCCTGCGCTGGGAAGGGCAAGTCCAGGGCGTCGGTTTTCGCTTTACCAACACCAACCTCGCGCAGGCACGCGCACTCACCGGCTGGGTGCGTAACATGGAAGACGGCTCAGTCGAGATGGAGATACAGGGGGCTCCGGCAAACATCCTATCTCATCTCGAGGCGCTTCATGCCTCCTACGAGCGCATGGGAACGCGTTTTCGCCTCGTAGACGCCCAGACCCGAGCCCCACTTGCCAATGAAGACGGTTTCATTCCTCGTTATTAGTATTGTGTGCTAAATACGGTATCATTTACCTACGACCGTTGATAGAAAAGAGGCGAGGCGCATGGCGGTGCAAAGAAGGAATACCAGGCAGCGAAAGCTGGTTCTCGACGCCGTGCGCCAAAGCTATAACCATCCCACCGCCGACGAAATCTACAACGTCGTGCGCGCGCAGGATGACAAAATCAGCCGTGGTACGGTCTACCGCAATCTCAATCTCTTGGCCGACGCTGGCGAGATCCTCTCCATCAAGACGCCGGGCGGCAGCCGCTTCGATCGCACGATCGAGCCGCATGCGCATATCATCTGCACCTCGTGCAGCCGCGTCATCGATGTACCGCTCCCCTTCGATGCCCAGCTCGACGCCAAGGCGTCCGAGCAAATCGGCTGGCACGTCACGTCGCACTACACCATCTTCGAGGGTCTCTGCCCCGACTGCCGGTAGATGTTTGGGACATGCCTACACAGCAAGTAGACGACGCAGTTCTTCTTCGACCGTGCGCGCGTAGCGGACGCGGTCGTTGATGCCGCGCATGGTGGGGTTGCAGCTCTCCATCAGATAGGGATGGCCCACCACGTTGAGCATGTCACGATCGTTCTCATTGTCGCCAAACGCCATCATCTCATCGGGCGAAATACCCAGGGCACGACCGTAATCGGCAAGCGCGGAGCCCTTGCCCGAATCGAAACCGATAAAGTCCGTCCATTCGGTTCCCGATGTCATGACATCGACTCGATCGCTAAAGTGGCGCTCGAAATACTCCAGCGCCGCCTGCTGCTCCGCCTCGGGCGTCTGGAAGGCAATCTTAATGACGTCCTCGTCGATGTCTTCGGGACGGTCGACTACCGCCACATCGCAGTGGACCTCATAACGCAGGTGGTCAACAAACGCATCGTTGCCGCCCATGGTGTAGAGGTGCCCCTCACACGAAAGGGTCACGTCGGCATGGGGATACGCAACCACGGCATTCGCGATATCCATAGCAAGGCTACGCTCCATGGAACGCTTGACAACGGCACGCCCCTCGCTCATCACCAGGGCTCCGTTTTCGCATACATAGGCGAGTTCATCGGCCACCGGGGCAAACAGGTAGCGCAAGCTCGCATATTGACGGCCGCTCGCCGGCATAAACACGATACCGCGACGATGCAGCTCATCAATGAGCTCAAAGGCCTCGGAACGCGGCTCGCGCTCCCCCGGATGCAGCAACGTGCCGTCCAAATCGCATGCAATCAGCTTGATTCCCTCAAGACCCATATGCTTCCCCCAAAGCCTCCTATCAACAGCAAGACGGACTTTGATTGGTCGCCCCTCAAAGCCCGTCTTGCGCATACGCACGCTTAGCCGCGCGTCTTTTTTACGATGGTAAAGTCGGGAGCCATGCTCACGACGACATCCGCCGTGCTCGATGCAAAGCGTCGGTCCGCATCGAGTTCGCGGGTAACCACCGAGAGCCGAACACCCTCGACACCCCGGAGCATACGGCCCAAAACAGGCTGCACCGGCGTATACATGCGCACGGTATGCTCGTCCGAGTCGCCCCGGAAGAGCGGCGCATGCATGTTGCCGATCTCCCAGCACGCATGCGCGAGCGCAATCGGATCCATGCGGTCGACTTCGACCAAATAAACCTCGGCGCTGCGCAGGCGCACGACAACCGCCACGGGCACCATGCCCGAACGGTCAATGGCGAGCACGTCGCCATCGGCAAGACGACCGCCGTCGGTAGCATCCAGCCGAACATCAATCGTGCGCCCCGGCTCCGTCACGCCCACAAACGCGCATACATCGGCCTGGTCCCAATCGAGCAGCAGCTCGTCAACTTCAAAGACGCCGCCCAACTTCCGGCGAAGCAGGAGTTCATAGGACGGATCGTTGAGATTTCCCAAGCATGTCGTCGAAACCAGGCGTTCAGACATACTCTAACCCTCGACCTCAACGAGCTCGATATCAAAGTTGAGGTCCTTGCCGGCCAACTCGTGGTTGGCGTCGAGCGTCACAGCCTCGGGCGTCACGTCAATGACGACGGCGGGAACGGGCATGCCGCTCGGCGTGGACAGGAAGAGCTTCATGCCCTTCTCGATCTGCTCGATGTTGGGAACCTGCTCGGCCGGGAAGGTCAGAACCATCTCGGGATTGTGCTCGCCGTAGGCATCGGCAGCCGGGATGTGCACAGTCTTCTTCTCGCCCACCTGCATGTCGACCACGGCGGCGTCGAAGCCCTTGATCATCTGGCCGGCGCCGCAGGTGAACTCCAGCGGCTCGCCGCGATCGTAGGAGCTATCGAACTGCGTGCCGTCGTCGAGCGTGCCGCGATAATGGGTCTTGACCTTCTTGCCCTGGTTGGACATGGTAACCTCCGTGATAAGGGCGGCGCACAACGCGGGCCGCCGTGTACATATGGCGCTAACTATACCCTAGTCATACAATTCAAAGACAGTTTGCAAAGAAACGCTGCAACCGGAGGAACCATGGCATATCCCGTATTTGACCTACACTGCGACACCGCCGACCGCATCGGCTGGGCCACGCTCGATCTCGACCTGCGCTTTACCGCCGGCACCGACGGTTATTTCCCCGGCGACGAAACGCATCCGCAAGATTTCGACCTCATCGAGGGCAATGCCTGCGCCATCTCGCTCGCAAAGATCGGCAACACGCCGTGGGCACAGTGCTTCGCCACATTTGTCCCCGACGAGATTCCCACCGCCCACGCCGCGCGCTTCCAGGCGCAGATCATGGCACACATGAGCGGCCAAGCAATGCTCAACCACGACCGCATGGTCAACGTACGCAACGCCGCAGACATTCGCCCCGCGCTCAAAGACGGCAAGGTCGCCTGCATCCACACCGTCGAAAACGCCACGTTCTTTGCCGAGGACCCCGCGCTGATCGAGGTGCTCAAGAGCCTGGGCGTACTCATGTCATCACTCAGCTGGAACGCGCAGGGACCGCTCGCGAGCGGCCACGACACCCACGCCGGTCTCACCGCCGCCGGCATCGAGGCACTTACGCAGATGGAGCACGCCGGCATGGTACTTGATGTCTCCCACCTCAACGATGAGTGCTTTGACGAGGTTGTCGCCCACGCCACGCGTCCCTTCGTCGCCAGCCACTCCAACTCCCGTGCGGTTTGCGGCGTCAAACGCAACCTTACCGACGACCAGTTCCGCACCATTCGCGACATGGGTGGCATCGTCGGCCTCAACTACTGCAGCGAGTTCCTTTCCAACGACGCAACCGACGAAACCGCCGCAGACGTCACCTTCGACCAGCTGGCGGCACATATCGAGCACTGGCTCGACCTGGGCGGCGAAGATGTCATCGCACTCGGCGGCGACTGGGACGGCGCCAAGGTACCCGACTTCCTCTCTGATGCCAGCAAGATGCCCGAATTCCAGAACATGCTCTCCAAGCACTTTGGCAAGACCGTGATGCAGAAGCTCTGCAGCGACAACGCGCTCGCCTTCTTCGAGCGCTATTAAGAGCGCAATTAATTTCGCATCCCTTGAGCGGGCCGGCATGCCGAGCGGTCGACATGCCGGCCCGTCCCCAATCTGAAGGATCACATTTGACGCAGCAATTTACGATTTCCGTACCCCGACCGGATGGAACGCTCATCCCCGTCGTCGTTACCAAAAAGCGCGTCAAGAACTTTAACCTACGCGTCACATCGAGCGGCGAGGTCCACGCCAGCGCACCGCTCGGCGCCAGCCGCGAGCGCATCGAAGCGTTTGTGAAGCGCAACAGCGCCTGGATTATCAGCCGACTTGCCCAACGTGAGCAACGTCAGGCGACAGCGCGAGAGCCGCTCAGCCCCTCGTCCATCATTGCACTTTGGGGCAAGCCCATCACGGTACAGGACGCACTCGATCACAACTTTGCATCGCCCGCACCGCGACCCAAGCAGGCCACCTTCGCAAGTTTTATGGGTACCGACGAATCGGACGAAAGCCCACAGGCCAAGCGGCGCGCAATCCTCGACGGCCTAACGTCCGACGAGCTCCAAGCCCACATCGACCAGCTCTACGCGTCCGAGGTCACCGCAGCGCTACGCGACATCGTGCACGCGTACGAAATCGCAATGGGCGTCACCGTGGCCCGCGTCTCCGTGCGCAGCATGAAAACGCGTTGGGGCTCCTGCACGCCCAAAACCGGCGCCATTCGCATCGCGCGCGAGCTCGCCGCCTACCCTGTCGAATGCCTCGACATGGTTGTCGCCCACGAGCTCGTCCATCTGCTCGAGCCGAGCCACAATCAGCGCTTTCACGCCCTGCTCGACACGTACTGTCCCAACAATAGAGCACTGTCTCAGCGGCTCAAGCAGCCACCCCTCAACAAGCTCTAGCGTCGACTAGCGCACGCGCTCGATCTCGACGCCGCAGCTTGCCAGGGGCAGGCCAACAGGAGCCCACGGCTTATCGAGCTTTATGCGCACACCAAGCAGCGAGGGATAACGGCGCAGCAGCATCTGGGCTGTCCCCTCGGCTGCCGCCTCGATGAGCTTAAACGTATGCTCGCGCAGATAGCCATCGACATCGTGGCACACCGAGCCGTAGTCAATCGAGGCGTCCAGGTTATCGTGCTCCCCCGCCGCGCGCAGGTCGGCATAGAGCACCAGAGAAACGATGAACTTCTGGCCCAGCGCGTTCTCTTCGGGATACACGCCATGGTTGGCAAAAACCTCAAGGCCATCAATGACAATACGATCGGCATGGCGCAGATCGTCATAGTTCACGTGAGGCACCGCCGTCGCAGTAGAAATTTCACCCCTACCACGGCGAGCGAGCTCGGCGCCTTCAGTCTTGGTTGCATTCTCGGGCAATTTCTTGTTACTCATCGCGATCGTCTCCTTCGTTTAGAACCCCGACCGCGCAAACTAACTACACGCGAATCGACAGGTTCTTTTTATCATCGCTCCAGTTGCAAGCATTGCGCGCGGGGCATGCAAAGCAGGCGCGCGACGCTTTGTCGGCTGCATAGAGCAGACGCTCAAGCGGTTGGCTGTTCACGCGCAGCTTTCGATGGCCTAGAATGGCCGTCTTAATGGCTGCGGCATCGGCCGGCTCAAACGCCACGTCATCGGGCATGCCGCCGAGAATCGCATCAGCGACGCGCTCGCTTGCAACATCATGGGATATACCCGATTCATACTGTTCATCTTTGCCGATATCGTGAAGAAGTGCCGTGGCGTAGATGACCTCGCGGTCAAATTCGAGCTGTTCCTCGAGATTCTTGATCCACATAATGCGAGCGACATCGAGCAGATGGTCAATACCGTGGCGGCAGAAGATGCGCCCCGATTCCAACTGTGCAATGTTGCCCAGGTGCCGCCGGAACAGCCCGTTGGCACAAATGTAATCAATGCGAGGCATGGCGCCAAAGGGGGCCAGGCCCGAAGCCATAAAGCCGCGACGCGACGTCCCCTCATCGGTCTTCGATGTAAAGTCGTTGACGACTCTCATGGTTAGCGGCCCAACATCCTAAAGAAACGCTCCTCGAGCGCGGGATCGGTCTCAAAGACGCCGCGGCGAGCGAGCGTCACGGTCTTGGTGCCGGGCTTTTGCACGCCACGCATCGTCATGCACATATGCTCGGCCTCCATCAACACAATCGCTCCCTGGGGAGCGAGATAATCCATGAGGGCATCGGCAACCTGTGCACACAGTTGCTCCTGCAGCTGCAGACGGCGGGCATAAACCTCAACCGTGCGGGCAAGCTTGGAGAGTCCAGCCACGCGACCGTTAGGGATATAGCCGATGGCAGCTTTGCCGTAAAACGGCAGCAGATGATGCTCGCACAGCGAGTAAAACGTGATGTCGCGCTCGATAACTAAATCGTTCGAAGCGACGGCAAAAGTTTTGGACAGGTGCTCCTCAGCGCTCTGGTCCATGCCGCCGGCAATCTCGCCATACATGCGGGCGACGCGTGCCGGCGTCTCCAGCAGGCCCTCACGAGTTGGGTCCTCGCCTATGCCCTCAAGCAACAGCTTTATGGCGGTCTCAACTTTTTCCTGATCGACCATCTAGGCCTCACTCTTCCGATTTTGCGTTCGCGCTATGGTACCACGCCCTCCGGCATCGGCCACAAGCTACATAGTATGGGTCGAATAGACCGGATCGTCTCGCCAAAGCTCCACAGCGTCGCAAAGCGAAACGCCCTCGCGCGCGGCACGAGTGCGCGTGGCGTTCATGTCGATCACCCGCTGATTACTCGAACCCCTAAAACGCAAGGAGATATCGTACAGGTCTTGAACGAACGGGCCGTCCACCAACATATCGAGGCAGGCAAGGATACGGTCCGTCACCTCGGTATGATGACGGCCGCCCGGCATAAGTTCCTCGAGCACGTCGCCGGTAAAGCACCAAATGGTCTTCCCCGACTCCACAGGATAGGCCGCACGCACGCGTTCGATAAAGTCAACGAGACCCGCCTGATTCTCGGGTTCCATGGGCTCGCCACCCAGAATCGTCAGGCCATCAATAAAGGGATGGTCAAGACTGTCGATAATCTTGTCCTCGACGGCACGGTCGAACGGTTCACCCGCGGCAAAGTCCCACGCGACGGAGTTAAAGCAATTCTTGCACCCACGACGGCACCCACTCACAAACAGAGAAGTACGAACACCTTCCCCATCAGCAATGTCGAAATACTTAATGTTCGCGTAGTTCATAGGTAACTCTCCCGGGAGGCCGGGACATATCATCCCGTCCTCAAACATTCTCGGCCTGCGGCCTGCGAAACTGCGGGCGGGACGATATGTCCCGGCCTCATGCAAAGGGTAACTCAATGAACGAAGCGAACATCGAGTATAGGGTTCGAGGTCCAATAAAAACTTTGTTGCAGCCCAACCGTCATCGCAAGCAAAACGTTGTTGCAAGTCAACTCATTTCCGCTAAGAACTTCGAGAAGTGAGCAGACCGCATGCTGCATCTCAACTACGTCAACTTGGCTGAACCGAGAGGGCCGCTTGGGCTTTTGCTCGATATGAGTTCCGCACGCAAAGAAGGCCACTTAATGTGGCCTTCGTCTTGCGCAGGACTGTCCGAAATAGCGAGCAAATGCCCAAGCGGCCCTCTCGGTTCAGCCCCGGAGCGGTATTAGAGATGCAGCACGCGGTCGCGGATCTCCTCGGTTCGACCCTGGTTCCAGAATTGAGTACCGATGTAGCCGCACGTACGACGGGCGACATTCATCTTCTCCTGATCGCGGTTGCCGCAGTTGGGGCACTCCCACACCAGCTTGCCGTCATCCTCGACAATCTTGATCTCGCCGTCATAGCCGCACACCTGGCAGTAATCGCTCTTGGTGTTGAGCTCGGCATACATGATGTTGTCGTAGATGTACTGCATCACGCGAATGACAGCCTTAAGGTTGTCCTGCATGTTGGGAACCTCGACGTAGGAGATGGCACCGCCCGGCGAAAGCTGCTGGAACATGCCCTCAAACTTGAGCTTATCGAAAGCATCAATCTCCTCGGACACATGGACGTGGTAGCTGTTGGTAATGTAGCCCTTGTCCGTCACACCCGGAATAATGCCAAAACGGCGCTGCAGGCACTTGGCGAACTTGTAGGTCGTCGACTCAAGCGGGGTGCCGTACAGCGAGAAATCGATGTCGCTCGCAGCCTTCCACTCGGCGCACTTGTCGTTCATGCGCTGCATGACGGCCATGGCAAACGGCGTGCCTTCCTTCTCGGTGTGGCTGTGGCCCGTCATGTACTTGACGCACTCATACAGACCGGCATACCCCAGGCTGATGGTGGAATAGCCGCCCACGAGCAGTTTGTCGATCGTCTCGCCCTTCTTAAGGCGCGCCAGGGCGCCGTACTGCCACAGAATCGGTGCGGCATCCGAAAGCGTGCCCATCAGGCGCTCATGACGGCACAGCAGGGCACGATGGCACAGCTCAAGGCGCTCGTCGAAGATCTTCCAGAACTTGTCCATGTCCTGATGCGAGCTCAGTGCGACATCGGGCAGGTTGATGGTCACAACACCCTGGTTAAAGCGGCCATAGTACTTAGGTTTGGTCGGGTCATAGTTCAGCGCGTTGGCAACATTGTTAAAGCCGTTGCCCGAACGGTCGGGCGTCAGGAAGCTGCGGCAACCCATGCAGGTGTAGCAATCGCCATTGCCGGCGGTCTCACCCTTAGACAGCTTGAGCTCACGCATCTTCTTCTCAGAGATGTAGTCGGGCACCATGCGCTTGGCGGTGCACTTGGCAGCCAGCTGGGTCAGGTAGAAGTACGGGGAATTCTCGTGAACGTTATCGTCCTCGAGCACGTAGATAAGCTTGGGGAATGCCGGGGTAATCCACACGCCAGCCTCGTTCTTAACGCCCTCGTAGCGCTGGCGAAGCGTCTCCTCCACGATCATGGCAAGGTCGTGCTTCTCCTGAGGCGTACGGGCCTCGTTGAGATACATAAAGACCGTCACGAACGGCGCCTGGCCATTCGTGGTCATAAGGGTCACGACCTGATACTGAATCGTCTGGACGCCGCGACGGATCTCGTCACGCAGACGGTCCTCAACGACCTCACGGACCTTCTCGGCAGACGCAGAGACGCCAAGCTCCTCGAGCTCGCGGGCAACCTCGCCGCGAATCTTCTGACGGCTCACCTCGACAAACGGAGCCAGGTGGGTCAGCGAAATCGACTGGCCGCCATACTGGGAAGAGGCGACCTGGGCGATAATCTGCGTCGCGATATTGCAAGCAGTCGAGAAGCTGTGCGGCTTCTCGATCAGCGTGCCCGAGATAACGGTGCCGTTCTGGAGCATATCCTCCAGGTTCACCAGGTCACAGTTATGCATGTGCTGGGCAAAGTAGTCCGAATCGTGGAAGTGAATCAGGCCCTCGTTGTGGGCATCCACGATCTCCTGGGGCAGCAGCACGCGCTGCGTCAGGTCCTTGGAAATCTCGCCGGCCATGTAGTCGCGCTGGACGGAGTTGACGGTCGGGTTCTTGTTGGAGTTCTCCTGCTTGACCTCTTCGTTATTGCACTCAATCAGCGACAGGATCTTGTCATCGGTCGTGTTCTTTTGGCGCTTCAGGCTCTGAACATAGCGGTAGATGATGTAGTGGCGAGCGACCTCGTAGCAGTCGAGACGCATAATCTCGTCCTCGACCAGATCCTGGATCTCCTCGACCGATACGGTGTGGCCGGCCTTCTCACATGCCTCGGCGACGTTTTGTGCCGCATAGATCACCTGGCGGTCGGTAAGGCGAGAGCCTTCCTCGACCTCCAAGTTTGCGGCGCGGATCGCATTGACGATCTTATCGATGTCAAAGGTAACCTCGGTGCCGCTGCGCTTGATGATCTTCATCCTCTTGCCTCTTTCGCATCGTAGCCTCATTGCGCTTCAGGGCCAAACGATGCCCGGCAGGGCTTGCCCCTGTCTTGCGGCGCCGTCGCGCAATCTGTGTTCTCGATAACCATAGGCCCTCATGCGGACAATCCTCGCAGCCATTCAAGGGGCCCAAAGATCTATCCAAATGGGGCGAATAAGGTTCTCGTTCTCTGTCCGCCATCTATCATACGACAAAGAGGCATCTATATCCTGTATTCTTTTTTTAGGTCAAACACAACATATAGTGTTTCAGCAGGTCAAAGCAATTGGTCAATTTGCAGACGCATTATAAATGAAAGCCTCTTGGCAGACTGCTAAAACGTTATCAACCCAACTACCTGCACAGCAGTTTTGAAACCCCCTCAACCGTGCCGCCGCCAAATAGCACCAAAACCAAGCCGCTCACGCCAAAAGAATCCAAAAGATTATGCTTGACCAACATGTTGCGGTCATGATGGGCCAGGACACATGCAATCTGCCGGCACCCCTACGGGATGCGAAGACCATCGCGTAGGGACCTTGGATCAATATTTGATGACTTATTTGGCGGCGCGCTTGGTGGCAAAAAACAAAACAGCCCAGAGGACATAGCCTCTGAGCTGCGAACATTTGGTGGGCGTTAGAAGATTTGAACTTCTGACCTCTTCCGTGTCAGGGAAGCGCTCTCCCCCTGAGCTAAACGCCCAAATGGAGCGGACAACGGGGCTCGAACCCGCGACCCCAACCTTGGCAAGGTTGTGCTCTACCAACTGAGCCATGTCCGCTTACGAGGGTTAATCTTACGTGATGCCCGCATCCTATGCAAGAACTTTTTTTGAAAAGTTTTGCGACGCCCTCGCGAACCTCGCGAAGACATCAGCCACCACGGAAGGCGCAGGCAAACGCAAACTCGCCGCAAGAGGCCCTTACATCTCACCGAGCATGATCCAGGCAGAGCTGTCCTGCGCGAGTCTGCCGTCTGCAAGCGCTGATGAGGTGAGCAGGACCCTGCCCGCCGGCAGCTCCACGGGTGCTGCACCGAAGTTCGTCACGCACGCCCAGCCGTTATCGCGGCGATAGGCGATGACGCCGCCCTCAGCGCCCTCGGCACCATCCGCAAGACCGGTGCGCCCGTCAAGATCGAGCCACGCAAGATCGTTGGCGCACCCGCGCAGCTTGCGCCGCAGCCAGAGGGCGTCACGATAGAGCGCAAGCATCGATGTCGGGTCCGTTTCTTCCCTATCGGCAGCATAATCGGAAAACCATGCAGGCTGCGGCAGATGGGGCGCCGCATCAGCGTCCGCCGGCGAAAACCCAAACGATCCGCCCTGCGCGGGATCGTCCGCCGCTACCCACGGCAGGGGCACACGACAGCCGTCGCGCCCCTTCTCGCGCTTCGGTCCGCGCGTATTGGTTGCACTGGGATCTTCGAGTGCAGTCCACGGGATATCAGCCACCTCAAAAAGACCGAGCTCCTCACCCTGATACACGTATGCCGAGCCCGGAAGCGCCAGTTCAAGCAAAAGGGCCGCCCGCGCGCGGCGCTCGCCGAGTTCACGGTCCTCGTCATAAGACGACCCGTCGCGTAAGAGCCAGTCGAGCGCAATCTGGTGGTAGCGCGTCGCCTTGATTTGCGGCAGGGCATAGCGCGTCGCCACGCGCGGCACGTCGTGGTTGGAGAGTACCCAGGTTGAGGCGGAATCGGATTCGATAGCTGCCTTCAAGCCCTCCTCGATTGCAGCGTGCATGTCATCATAGGTCCAAGTGGCCTTGGCAAACTCAAAGTTAAATGTCTGGCCAAGCTCGCTGGGGCGCGCGTAGAGATACTGGCGCTCGGGCAGCACCCACGCCTCGGCAACAGCGCTGCGCGGCGGATTATAGCGGTCGAACGCGCGGCGCCACTCGCGATAGATCTCGTGAACCTCGTTGCGATCCCACAGCGGATGGGTGCCGTCGTCAACCATGTCATCGCCCTCGGCGAGATGCCACTGGTCGAGATCATCGCGGTCGAGATCCTTGGCGAGACCGTGCGCCACATCAATGCGAAAGCCATCGACGCCTCGATCGCTCCAAAACGCCAGGACGTCGCAAAAGAACGCGCGAACCTCGGGGCATGACCAGTCAAAGTCCGGCTGCTCGGGCGTAAACATGTGCAGATACCACTGACCGTCCGCAACACGCGTCCAGGCGGGGCCGCCAAAGTTGGCATTCCAATTGGTGGGAGGCAGCTCGCCATGCTCGCCGCGACCATCACGGAAGATATAGCGGGCGCGCTCGGGCGATCCGGGGCCGGCGGCAAGAGCGGCTTTGAACCAGGGGTGCTGGTTGGACGAATGGTTGGGCACGATGTCGACGATGACCTTGATGCCGCGCGCGTGAGCCGCGGCGATCATGTCATCGAAGTCGTCAAGCGAGCCGAGACGTTGGTCGACATCGCAGTAGTCCGCCACGTCATAGCCGCCATCGACAAGAGGCGATGGGTAAAACGGGCTCAGCCAGATGGCCTCGATACCCAGCCGCTCAAGATAGTCCATCTGCTGGGTAATGCCCGCGATATCGCCCAAACCCGAACCAGTCGAGTCCTTAAACGAGCGCGGGTAAATCTGATAGATCGCGGCATCGGACATCCATGAGCGCGAAGAGGACTTTTCTGTAGCCATGGGATGAATCTCCCTTGCAACGAGGTTTTGCGAGATGCCCACGATGATACGCCCAAAGCTGACATTCACGGCAAACAACGCCGCAGCCACGCCCCAAAACGCTCGCTCCCTCTCGGGTTCGAGCCTCCTGGGACGAATCGACCGATTAGCGAAAAGAATGGAAGACACACGCCCCCGGCCACGACAGCGAGCGGGCTCCGGGTGCCCCAGGTTGCCGCGAAAGAGGAGGGAAGCGTACTTTATGTACGCGGCCGACGATTGAGGGGCAAGATGGGGTGCCCGGGGCTCGCGCAGCGTCAACAAAAAACGCGGTTCGTCAGAACCGCGTAAGATAGTTGGAGCGGACAACGGGGCGTCTGCGTATCCGCTTCGCGGATCCGCACCGGCTTCGGTCGCCTGTCGGCGTCCTCGCCAGCTCGCTACAAACGCTCCGCGTTTGCTTAACGCTCGCTCCCTCTCGGGTTCGAGCCCATACGATGGGTACGAAAAAGCCCGGCTACCGTAGTAGTCGGGCTGTTGCGTTTGGAGCGGACAACGGGGCTCGAACCCGCGACCCCAACCTTGGCAAGGTTGTGCTCTACCAACTGAGCCATGTCCGCATATGTAAAACAAAACGGGCGCCGGAGCGCCCGGATGTTACCTGGAGGCGAAGCCCGGATTCGAACCGGGGGTAAAGGCTTTGCAGGCCTCTGCCTTACCACTTGGCCACTTCGCCGAAAAAGGACCGCTTGAGACGGTCCGGAAATGCAATGGAGCGGACAACGGGGCTCGAACCCGCGACCCCAACCTTGGCAAGGTTGTGCTCTACCAACTGAGCCATGTCCGCTTGCGGGTTATTAATTTACGCGAGTTACCCAAAAGACGCAAGTACTTTTTTCAAAAAAGTTGTTCGCCACATGCTCTTGGCAGATAAACATGCCAAAACGATTTACTAGGCGCACGATTCCAACGTTCCGCTAAACAGCTTTACCATCCGAACGCGCGTACCGGCACCATCAGTACGACGGGCAACCTCCACGTTGTCGACCAACATGCGCATGAGCTTGATTCCACGCCCGCGTTCCTCAGTCGTAACCGGTTCACTCGACCCGTCGATCGAATAGCCCGCCCCACGGTCGACAACCTCAATCACGACACGATCGCCATAGGCCTGAACCGTCAGGATGCATCCGATACCACCCGCATGGTCATACGCGTTGCCCAGCGCCTCGCCCGATGCCAATGCGACGTCATAGCGCTCATCACGCCTCAGGGGAAGCGGTTCGAGTAGCTCGGCAATACGATGGCGATAGTATGGAAGGTTCTCGATACCCTGGCGCACCTCGACACTCTTGCTCCAGCGAGGCAATTCCCCCACCGGAATGGCAGGAATCGACTCCCGAGCGAAGCCCGCAACATGGAGGATGTCGACAAGTCGGGCAATCTCCAAAAAGCGGATGACCTCATCGGAGGCGTTAACGAGCGAAAGCAGGCCCTCTCGCCTCATGAGTTCTCTGGCACGTGTAAGCAAAAACGCCAAACCCGTCGAGTCGATAAAGCCCACGGCCTGGCAATTGATGACAACGCGACGAACGCCCCGGTCGATCAAATTGTCCAACCGTCGGCGCAGCACGGGCACCGAGGCGATGTCGACATCACCCGGTGGCGTCAAAACCGCTATGTCATTCCACTCATTCATACGACCATGGTTCCCCAAAAAAGCCCACTCGATGCATTCGTTTCCCCAACCGTGCGGATTCAACCCGCCCAGCGTCGTCTATGAACGACCCCGTAAAAACTCAAGGGACACCAATGCAATGTCATCGTCCAGCGCCGAATCGGTAAATCGGTCAAGCTCGCCCAAGACCTTGCCGCAAATGCCCGATACGCCCTCACCCGAGACAGAGAGCAGAAGGTCGCGAAGGCGCTGTTCGCCAAAGAAAGCACCCGAGCGATCACGTGCTTCAATCGTTCCGTCGGTATACATAAATAGCATGTCACCAGGAGCGAACGTAAAGGCGCCCGTCTCGTAGACCATGCTCTCAAAGGCACCGATCACGCCCGATTGGCACCCAAGGAGCTCCACTTCTCCCCCTCGGGTTTCTCCGCCGCCAAGCGGCTTCGACGACGGTCTGATGACCATAGTGGGAGGATGTCCCGCAGAGCAATAGGTAGCGCGCCCGGCTTTAAGGTCAATCTTAGCGATAAAGGCCGTCACGAACGTCTCGACCCTCGAAAAGCCCATGAGCATGCTATTGAGCGAGCGGGCCATGCGGGCAGGCCCCGCACCCTCCCAGGCATAGGCCGTCAGCGCCGTCTTGACGAGTGCAGACATGGATGCCGCCTCGATGCCCTTGCCGGACACATCGCCCAGGATCATGACGGCGCAATCGTCGGGAAGACGGATGAGCGTATAGAAGTCACCACCGACCAATGCAGAGTTCGTGGCTGACAGGTATACCGAATCGGTCGCGATGCCCGGAACGTCACCAAGCGAATTTCTCATGCCAATCTGAAGCGTCTGAGCAATATGACGTTCTTCGCGCTTTTGAGACTCGCCCTCATAAATCAACTCAAAGTCATGCGCCAAATGCACCATGTAGTCGTATTCGAGGTCATCAATGGGCTCCTGGCTGCCATCGCGGAGCAGCAAAGCACGCCTCGTCGGCCCCTTGGCGATATCAGCGGGAACAATTGCATCGTTGCTTCGCTTGCCATCCGATTCCGAGTGGTAGCGCCCTGCTTCGATGCCAGAGTCGACATAAAGTCCCTGACACGGTAGGCCGTGGGCCCTCAACCATGCACCCATAGACGTGGATTCGTCCACACGTGTAAGGCGCACGTGCCTGAGATCGTCGGCACTCGTCCCGCCCAGCACCGATGTCTCGAACCCATCAGAAGATGTCCCCAGGCGCGCCGCCGGCGTCGTGACGGAAAAGAAGAGTGACTCTGGATCGCCCGGCAACGCCACACGGCTACCGCCCTCAAAATCGATAACATAGGCTTCGAGGCCCGCATCGTACTCCACGGGGCAAAAATGGCAATTTAGCACGGCACAGATTTCGGACGAGACGGCGTGCGAAGCAGCGACCGGATCATCAAGATAGGTAAAAAGCTCATCGCGCAGCACGTTGAGCGAACGACCAAGTTCTGCCGTGCGGCGCGAACGCAAGCTCGACGCCATGCCGACCATCTGAATAGACAGGTAATCGCAGATGACCTCGAGCACGTTAAGGTCATAGGCAAGTGGCGCCTGTGGACGTTTCCAACCGACCTCCAACACACCGAGCACCTGCGTGCCGTAAAACACGGGAAGACAGATCTCGCTGCGATACGGGGGCATATCCTGCACGCGCAGCAAGTGCTTGGAACGATTGTCCAAATCCATGAACATACCCGAAGCAACCCGGTCGCCCTCAAGGTCCTGCTGAATCGACAGGCGGCAGGCACGCGACTCGCGAAGAACATACGTCGGAATGCCAGCGCCATACGGCAAAAACTCGGGCAGGTAGCTATCATGCAGCTCCTTGGAAACACCGCGAAGCTTAAAGCCGCCGCTCTCAGAAAAATAAATCGCAGCTCCAGAGGCATCGAGCGTTCCGACGAGCTGATTCAAAACGATATCGAGCAAGCTGGGGAGCTCATTGGAGCCCACGGTACTCATAATGACCGAAAGGGTACCCGAAAGGCGTTTATTCGCCACCCTAAGCTCCGAAAGCGCACGTTTGAGCTGACGATCGTGGGAATACTGCTCTTCGATACTGTGAAGCGCCACCAGGACACGTGGTGCGCGGCGCCCAAAGATGCGTGGAGGCGTTACGGAGCCCGCACGAACCAAGACGGGAATAAAAGAGCCGTCACTCAGCTTGAGCATCAGTTCGTTCTCGGAGCCATCAGTTTCAAATGGTAGACGATGTTCCGTCGCACGTTCAAAAGCGGACGAATACAGGACGTCTTTAACATCTCCACCGATGACGTCGGCGCGTTCCTCGCACATCAAACCAAGTAAGCGATTATTCACATGCAGAATGGTTCCGTCGAGCTCACAAATGATGACAGCATCGCTCGTGATCTCGACCAGTTGGGCAACGTCTGCCCACTCGTTGCGCTCAAGCGTTTCCATCGTGGACCTCACCGTCTATCGGTAACAAAAAAGCCTCCGAAGAGGCTTCTCAAATGCGATGGTGTCGGAGGCGGGACTTGAACCCGCATGACCAAAAAGCGGTCACTAGCACCTCAAGCTAGCGCGTCTGCCAATTCCGCCACTCCGACATGCTATGTTGTTGATTCGCGGTTCGTTTTCTTGGACCCGCGCGTTCAACGAGGAAGATAATAACCTATGATTCGAGAACTGTGCAAGCACTTTTTTCAAAAAAGTTTACGAATTTGTAAATGCGCAGGTAGATCCGCATGTCCGGCCCCGAATCGGTGCTGCCTCCCGGCGCGTCCTCGGGCATGGGCGATATTTTGCTACGCACTTCGTGCTGCAAAATATCGCTCCCCCTGCGGAATGCGCCGGGAGGCAGCACCGATTCGGGGCCTACGTCCACGTACTCCATGCGCCGTTCTCAAACATGTTCTGGGGGCTGATGCAAATTTGGTGGCTCGGCATTGCCGAGCCCTTATATAGCGAGGCCGGAGCTAAAGCTC
>CABPDL010000003.1:0-90528 GCA_902406375.1 uncultured Collinsella sp. | reverse complement strand
CATCGCTGCTCGAGGCTGGGGTAGAGGTGGTAGAAGCCGTCGAAAAGGCTCTTGAAGCCAAAGGCTTGCTGCCAGTCCGTCATTCCGGCGCGCGCCATGCCTGCGCGGTTGTAATGGTTGAACCCGGCGGCGCTTGACATGCCCGAGCCGATGCCGACGATGATGGCGTCGGCATCGTCGATAAGGCTTCGAAGCCTATACGCTTCCCTCTCTAGAGACGGCATTGGGCAATCTCCTCGAAAGCCGGGGCCATATCGCCGTCAACGAGAATCGTCTCGCACGATGCATCGGGCGCCATAGCCTGGCTGTAGTTGAACACGATGTAGGTGGCGTGCTCGCAGACGTTCGCGATCTGGGCGAGCATGTGCTTTATGATGCCGTTGCGCAGTCCCACGCCAAGTTCGAGGATGGCGACCCTGCCGTTGCGATGGGCTTGCACAAGGCGCTCGAGCTCCTCGAGCTGGGCCGTGGCGAGGGCGTCTGGATGGGCGAGACGCCGCTCGTCGATCGACGTGCGTATGCCCCCCTCCGTCTCGAGCACGCGGTTCTCGTCGAACCCGGCGCGCGCGAAGTGCCCGTCGATGTTGCATGTGACCACGAAGGTGTCGGCGTGCTCCGTAAGACGCCGCAGCCCGTTCATGAGCGAGCCGGGCTCATATTCGAGATACTCCTTTTGATGGAACCGCTCGGCCCATCGGCGTCGCACGCTGGCATCCGGGGAAGCGAGCCCCTGCAGTATGCAGCCGATGCCGTCTGCCTGGGCGAGGTCCCCGTACGCCTCTTGGAAATGAGCATCGGCGCAGAAAAGGTTGAGCCCCTCCGCCATGTCGAGTCCGTTGCTAGCGCCGATGATGACAAGATCCGCTTCGGCTAGCGCCCTGCCTATGCGAACTGCTTTCGCCGTCTCCATGCGCTACCTCCCCAGCGTCTTGCGCACGTCGGCAAGCACGTCGGCGATGTCGGCGCGAACGGCGAGCCCCCGATCCTCGATCGCGCGGGGGAGAAACTGCGTCTTGTTGTTTACGGCGATGTAGCTGGCCTGCGGTAACTGCGCCGTGAGGGCCCAGAACGGCTCCTGGATAAACGCGGGCGTCATGCGGCCCACACCCAGCTCGAGGAAGAGGATCCTCTGCCGTGCGTGCGCGTCGAGCCATTCGGACACCTTGCGGTACTGCTCCTCGTAGAGTTCGCCCTGCAGGAAGTTGCCGTAGCCGCGAACCCAGGGGAACGCCTCTGCCCCGCAGTGCGGGCAGCGCGGCACGAGCTCTGTCGGAACCTCAAGGCCGTCTCCCATGGCCTCTACCATGTTGGAGACCGGCTCGACCGCATCCCACACCGCGTCGGTGCAACAGCGGGAGCACTGAAAGAAGCGGTGGTCGCCTTGGATCTCTGCCACTTTCTCCCAGGGATAGAGCTTCACAAACTGCGTGTCCTGGTTGGTGGTGAGCACGAAGAAATCCTTCTCGGCGAGAATGGCGTCGAGGTCCCTGTAGGGCTTGCGCAGCGGGGCGTTGAGCGTGGTGTCGAGGAAGGTGGCGAGGTATCCCCAGCGCGCCTCGGCGGTGGGCCAGCGGTAGAACGACCCCTCGAAAGCGCCCTTGAAACCGTAGCGCTCGGCGAATTTGCCGAAATGCTTGCGATAGGTCGCGTTGTCCTCGTAGTAGAAGTCGCCGCCGCCCGCCGCGGAGAGCCCGGAGGCCCCGCCCACCAGCACGCAATCGGCTTCTTCGATCATACGGGCGAAGTCCTCGATTTGCTGGTCGTAGGGCTCGGGCTCGCGGTCACTCAGCTCATAGGGCGTGCTGCCGCTGCGGTAGGCGGCATGAAGGGAAAACGATCGGTTGGTGAGCTCGATAACGAGCTGCTCGTACAGGGTCACTGGATACCTTCTTTCAGCTATTATAAACAGGTGTCTATAAAAAGTATCCATGTCGATTTGCTTAAGAGCAATGAACAGCTTCGGCCTGCTGTCGATAAACGAGCGTTTGCCGGGCATTGTCGAGCGTTGCAATTGGAGGGGTAATGGAAGCGGGGAAGATCGATCGTCGCCGACGCTATACACTCTCGGTCATACGGGAGGCGTTCTTCGCGCTGCTGGCCGAGGTCGGCTTCGCGAAGATGACGGTGGCGGACATCTGCCGCCGCGCCGATATCAACCGCGGCACGTTTTATCTGCACTACGAGGACAAGTTCGCGCTGCTCGACGCACTTATCGACGAGGCCTTGGCGGCGGTGCCGCCGCTCGAGGGAACGGAGGCGGGTGCCCTCTGCCAGCGTCCGCCGGCAAACGATGACTATTATCTGCTCTACTCGGATGACGACGCGTACGCCCGGGTGGCACAGCGCGTCGTCGAGCGCGGCGCCGAGCAGATGGTTCCCTCGATCATGGAGGAGACTGGGCTTTCGCGCGAGGACGCCTATCTGCTCTTCGTCCACAACGTCCAGGGAAATCTCGCGGTCAACCGCCTGCTCGGTTGGAGGCGAGGGCCCGAGTTTGCTCACGCTCAGGAGCTGCTCAGCGCCTATTCCGAAGGGGGCATGCGGGCGGTATCGGCTCGTCACGATCCTCGTAGCTCGTCTTGACCGCATGTCATTTCAGGTAGGTGGCGTTGCTATGGGCCCTCTTTGATTTTCGACGTTGTATAAGGCAATCGCAATCGTCTTGAGCTTCTTTAGGGAACTTGAACAAGAGATATGGCCTGCTGGCGATTGATTAACACCATTCGTTTTGGTTACAAGAAAGCATGCTGCGCGCCTGCAGCATGAGGGAGAGGGAATCCTATGAATATCGTTGTATTGAGCGGCAGCCCGCGTAAGGGCGCTAATACCGATACCATGGTCGAGGCGTTTGCCGAGACCGCGCGTGAGGGCGGCAATACGGTCGAGGTCGTCCGCGTTGCCAGCAAGAAGATCGCCGGCTGCTTGGGATGCCAGTACTGCTTCGCTCATGAGGGCGTCTGCGTGCAGAAGGATGACATGGTCAACGTGATCGAGTCGCTGAAAGACGCAGATATGGTCGTCTTTGCCTCGCCTATCTACTGGTTCGATATCACTGCGCAGGAGAAGGCTGTCATCGACCGCCTGTACGCCTTCGGTGCTACGGGCTTCCCGTTCACCAAGACGGCCCTTTTGCTCGATAGCCACAGCGAGGGCGTCTATGATGCGGCGATCGCCATGTACAAGTCCACGTGCGCATACTGCAAGTGGGAGGACCAGGGCATTGTCACCATCAGCGGTATGACCGAGCGCGACAGCATGGCCTCCTCGCCCAAGCTGGAAGAGGTGCGAGAGCTCGCTCGCAAGCTCGCCTAAGGGCAAGAAGAGCGCATGGCAATCGGTGTTGGTGGAAATGCTTGCTGTCCTTACCGAGAGATAGGGGCGCATTCCCTCAAGCGCCGTATAGAACAATTTTTAAACGCAGAAAAATAACTGAAAACAAATTAATCCGCGTTAAAATATTGTCAAACAGAAGTTAATGAGGGAAGGTTGCGTATGCGTCGCAAGGCAGACGAGCTACTTAGGGAATGGCGAGACAGAGCTGATAGAAAACCTTTGCTGGTCAAAGGCGTGCGCCAGTGTGGCAAGACCTATTTGCTCAGAACGTACGCCCAGGATCTTTTCGAATCGGTTGTCTACGTTAATCTTGAGAACGACCGGTCGGCGCGAGCGGATTTTTCGGGCGGTCTTGACCCTCATTCGATTGTGCGCGCGATCGAGGCTCGTACGGGACAGCGTATCGTGCCTGGCAAAACCTTACTGTTCATTGACGAGATCCAGGCATGCGAGGAAGCGCTCACTTCCCTTAAATACTTTTGCGAAGATGCTCCCGAGTATTACGTTGCGGCTGCCGGGTCGCTTCTTGGGGTTGCCATTAACCATCAGTCGTATTCGTTCCCCGTCGGAAAGACCGACTTGATCGAGATGACTCCACTCGATTTCGAGGAGTTTCTCTGGGCAATGGGGCACGATCAGCTGGTCGATGAGATACGCTCGTCATTCGAGTTAATGGGTCCTCTTGCGCCAAGCCTTCATGAAAAGGCGCTTAGGCTCTATCGACAGTATCTTGTTGTTGGCGGAATGCCCGAGGCGGTCCAAACGTATATCGATGATCAGTCAATCATTGATGTGGCCGAAAAGCATCGGATTATTCTCGACGGATATTCCGCCGACACCAATAAATATGCTGATGAACGCTTGAGCGCAAAGACGCGTGCGTGCTTCGATTCCATTCCACAGCAGCTTGCCAAAGAGAATCGCAAATTTCAATACAAGGTAGTGCGAGCGGGGGGCAATGCGTCTCTCTTTGGAGATGCTCTCGACTGGCTTGTATTGTCGGGTACGGTGGCGCGCTGCAGCCTAGTCGGGCAGATCGAAAGCCCTTTAGAGGCCTTCGTTAACCCTTCTGCTTTTAAAATCTATCAGGCGGATACAGGGCTGCTCGTCTCCAAGGCCGGTGCTCAACGCGCCGATATTCTTGCCGGCATCGGCGGCACATTCATGGGTGCACTTACCGAAAACTACGTCGCCCAACAGCTTTCAGCCATGGGCTATCCGCTGCATTATTGGGCGCGAGATAATCGTGCGGAAATCGACTTTGTAGTAGAGAAGCAGGGATGCTTGTCTGCGATTGAAGTCAAGGCGGGAGAGAACACAAGATCTCGAAGCCTGTCCTCACTTAAAAAGACCCATCCGGGCGTACGCCTTATCAGGCTATCGACTAAGCCCTTTGGAATGAATGATGGGCTTATGTCTGTTCCACTTTATGCGGCATTTTGTCTATAGGGATGATGCTGGTGTAATGCATGGGGCCCAGGGCGCAGCGTTTACTGCGCTCCGGGCCCCGCTGCTTAGTTAAACCATGACGGTTTGGTCGCCGTCGTCCTAGTCAAACAAACTCGGCATGTCGTTTTCCTTCATGAGGGCACCGGCAGAGGGCAGGCTCTGCGCGGTGAACTTCTCGGCCGAGACGCCGGCGCCAAGAATCTCCTCGGTCGTGCCGACAGTGGTGACCGAGCGGCCCTTCTTGGCCGTGAAAGCCTGGACGCCCTGCGTGTTGGTGGTCGTCTTGGTCTTGAGCAGCGACGTGTTGAAGTTCATCAGGCGGTAGTCGCTCGAGACCAGCGCGAGGTCGCGGTCTTCCTTGAGCACCTGCGCATACAGCAGCTTGCTGCCGCCGTAGATGGCGTTCTTGAGGCGCTTGCGGTTGGTCTTGGTGACGTATCCAGAAAGCGCGACGCGCACCACGCGGCCGTTCTCAAAGACGAACAGCACATCGGCCTTGTAATCCTCGGGGTCGATGACCCAGATGACACTCTCGTCGGGTTCCATCTCAAGATCGGTCGGCAGGTACGAGCCCAGTTGGGCCGACTTGGTGTCCTCAAACGCCGAAACCTTGCACTTGTACACCTGGCTCTTATTGGTAAAGACCAGCAGCTCGTGGGTGTTGGAGGACGGGAACTCGATAAAGGGTTTGTCGCCGTCCTTGTACTTGAGCGTGGTCGCCTTCTTGAGCACGCGGTCCGTCATCTTCTTAAGGTAGCCGTCGCGCGAGAGCATGATGGTGACCGGGTACTCCTCGACCTCGGGCTCCAAGCTTACCTCGATGACCTCATGGGGCTCAATCCTGCCCGTGCGGCGCGGCATCACGTACTTCTTGTTGACCGCTGCCAGCTCGTCGCTGATGACCTTCTTGATGTTCTCTTCGCTGGAGAGGATCTCCTCAAGCTCGGCAATCTCGCCCTCGAGCTTGGCGATGTCCTTGGTGCGGTTGAGAATGTACTCTTCGTTGATGTTGCGGAGCTTGAGCTCGGCAACAAACTCGGCCTGGGTCTCGTCGATGTCGAAACCCTTCATAAGGTTGGGCACGACCTCGGCCTCGAGCTTAGTGCCGCGGATGATGGCGATGGCCTTGTCGATGTCGAGCAGAATTGCCTCGAGGCCGTGCAGCAGGTGCAGACGCTCGGACTTTTTGCCCAGGTCAAAGTTAATGCGGCGACGCGTGGACTCAATACGCCACTTGACCCACTCGTGCAGGATCTGGCGCACGCCCATAACGCGGGGATAGCCGTCGACCAGCACGTTAAAGTTGCACGAGAACGAATCCTGCAGCGTGGTCGAGCGATAGAGCTTCGCCATGAGCTTGTCGGGGTCGACACCGCGCTTAAGGTCGATGGCGATGCGCAGACCCGAGAGGTCGGTCTCGTCGCGGATGTCGGCAATCTCCTTGACCTTGCCCTCTTTGGAGAGCTTGACGATGCGCTCGATGATGACATCGGTTTTGGTGGTGTAGGGGATCTCGTAGACCTCGATGATGCGCTCTTCGGGAATCCAGCGCCAGCGGGAGCGGATCTGGAAGCTGCCAAGGCCGGTCTCGATTATCTTTTCCATCTCCTCGCGGCGGTAGATAATTTCGCCGCCGGTCGAGAAGTCGGGCATGGGCATGTATTCGAGCAGGTCGCAGTCGGGATCCTGCAGGTAATGCATTGTGGCGGTACAGACCTCGTTGAGGTTGAAACCGCAGATATCGGATGCCATGGCGACGCCGATGCCCTTGTTGGCCGAGACGAGGATGTTGGGGAACGTGGTGGGCAGCAGGCGTGGCTCCTTCATGGCGCCGTCGTAGCTGTCGACGAAGTCGACCGGGTCCTTGTCGATGTCCTTGAAGATCTCGGCGCTAATGGGGGAGAGCTTGGCCTCGGTATAGCGCGAGGCGGCGTAGCTCAGGTCGCCCGAATAGTACTTGCCAAAGTTGCCCTTCGACTCCACGAAAGGAGCAAGCAGCGCCTCGTTGCCCGTGGCCAGGCGCACCATCGTCTCGTAGATGGCGGCGTCGCCGTGTGGGTTGAGCTTCATGGTCTGGCCCACGATGTTGGCGCTCTTTTGGCGCTCGCCCTTGAGCAGGCCCATCTTGTACATAGTGTAGAGCAGCTTGCGGTGCGAGGGCTTAAAGCCGTCGATCTCGGGGAATGCACGCGAGACGTTGACGCTCATAGCGTAGGGCATGTAGTTGACCTCGAGCGTCTGCGTAATCGGCTGGTCGGTGACCTCGGAGTGCAGGCCGATGACGTTCTCGGCGTTGACCTGCTTTTTCTTGGGCTGGTTCTTCGTCTTCTTCTTTGCCACGATTTCCTCTTGAACTTCTTATGGGCCGTCGTTATCGATTTGCTGCTACTGCAGGTCCAGCTGGTCCAGGTATTCCTTGCCGTGCTCGGAGATGTGACGCTTGCGGCCCGTCTCGTCGTTGCCCAGCAACAGGTTGAACATGGTCTCCATCTTGGTGACGTCCTCGGGTTCTACCTTGATCAGGCGGCGCGTCTCGGGGTTCATGGTGGTGAGCCACATCATGTCCGGATCGTTCTCACCAAGACCCTTGGAGCGGTTGATCGAGCACTTCTGGTCGCCAATCTCCTTGAGGATGCCGTTCTTCTCGAGCTCGGTGTAGGCAAAGTAGGTCTTCTCTTTGCAGTTGATCTCGTAGAGCGGCGACTCGGCGATATACACGTAGCCCTCGTCGATAAGCGTGGGCACCAGGCGATAGAGCATGGTGAGCACAAGCGTGCGGATGTGATAACCGTCGACGTCGGCGTCCGTACAGATGATGACCTTGTTCCAGTTGAGGTTGTCCAGGTCAAAGGCGCCAAGGTTCTTGATGCGCTTGTCCTTGATCTCCACACCGCAGCCCAGCACGCGCATGAGGTCCATGATGATGTCGGACTTAAAGATGCGCGGGTAGTCCTCTTTCAGACAGTTGAGGATCTTGCCTCGGACGGGCATAACACCCTGGAACTCGGCATCGCGCGAGGTGCGGATGGCGCCTGCTGCCGAGTCGCCCTCTACGATGTAGATCTCGCGACGGCTCTTGTCCTTGGAGCGGCAGTCGATGAACTTCTGCACGCGGTTGGCCATGTCGGTCTTCTGCTGCAGATTGGTCTTGATGCTCTGGCGCGTCTTCTCGGCGTTCTCGCGCGAGCGCTTGTTGATGAGCACCTGCTCCATGATCTTGTTGGCGGCGTCTTTGTTCTCGATCAGATAGGTCGAGAGGCGCTCCTTAAAGAATGCCGTCATCGCCTGCTGGATAAAGCGGTTATTGATGGCCTTCTTAGTCTGGTTTTCGTAGGACGTCTGGGTGGAGAAGCAGTTGGTCACCAGCACCAGACAGTCCTGGACGTCCTGCCACTTAATGCCGCTCTCGTTTTTGTTGTACTTGCCCTGTTGCTTGATGTGGGCATCGATGGCGCTGGTCAGAGCACTACGGGCGGCCTTTTCGGGCGAACCGCCGTTCTCGAGCCATGACGAGTTGTGGTAGTACTCCTGCATCATGAAGGTGCGCGAGAAGCACATGCACGCGGTGATCTTGACGTTGTAATCGGGCAGGTCCTCGCGGTCGCGACCGCGACGGTCAGCCTCGATAAAGAAGGGCTCGGTAAGGTAGTCGGTACCGACCTTCTCGAGCACGTAGTCCTCGATGCCCTTGGGATAGCAAAAATCCTCTTCGGAAAACTCGCCATCGTCGCCCTCAATGCGCAGGCGGAAGGTCACGTTGGCGTTGACCACGGCCTGGCGGCGCATGGTCTCGCGATACCAGTCGTGGGGAATGCTGATCGAGGTAAAGACCTCAAGATCGGGGCGCCACTTGATGGTGGTGCCGGTGCGGTCCTCGTCGCTGGGCTCGATCTCAAGCGCTTTCTTTTTGGCGCCAACGACCTTGCCTTTCTTAAAGTGCAGGGAGTACTTGTTGCCGTCGCGCCAAACCGTGACGTCCATGTACTCGGATGCGTACTGGGTCGCGCACGAGCCCAGGCCGTTGGTACCGAGCGAGAAGTCGTAGTCGCCGCCCTGGTTGTTGTTATACTTGCCGCCGGCGTAGAGTTCGCAAAAGACGAGCTCCCAGTTAAAGCGCTTCTCGGAAGGGTTCCAGTCGAGCGGGCAGCCACGGCCATTGTCCTCTACCTGGATAGAGCCATCGCGAAAGGCGGTAAGGGTGATGAGCTTGCCGTAGCCCTGGCGTGCCTCGTCAACGGCGTTGGACAGGATCTCGAAGGCGGCATGCGCGCAGCCATCGAGTCCGTCCGAGCCAAAGATGACGGCGGGGCGCAGGCGTACGCGCTCCTCGTCCTTGAGCTGACGAATACTGTCGTTACCATAGTTTGCGGTGTTTTTTGCCATGCTCGCTCTCTTGGTACTTCCTCTTGTGTATTTAAGTCGTATAGATAGTCAAGGTAGCATAGCCCAGCCCGTGGGCGATTCCAACCAACACGAAATCCATCGAACAATCGTTCGGATTAACAGGGATAGTGTTTAGTGGTAGCGCGGCATTGTTAAACAAATTTGGATACAGATGAATTTTATTTAATAGGGATCTAGTTTTACTAAACAAAATCGAACGATGCTGATCGCACGAGCGGGCACATCGATCGACTATCAATCACGTTTACTCGGACAAAACCGAGTCGGTTCTGTCCGAGTAAGTTTGAATAGTGAACCGAAGTTGTAATGTCCGCATGGCGATGACAGACATGGTTTTCATAATGACAGATATAGTTGACATCCTTTGATGGATGCAATATATTTCTGTCATGTTGCAACGGATATCTGTCCATTACTACGAAAGGAACTCCATGCCGGGCAAAAGGAACCTACGCATGAAGGCGGCGCGCGCGGCGGTTGGCCTTTCGCAAGCTGACTTGGCCGAGGCCGTGGGCGTTACGCGCCAGACCATCGGCCTTATCGAGGCGGGCGGCTACAACCCCACGCTCAACTTGTGTGTGGCAATCTGTAAAGCGCTGCGCGTTACGTTGAACGATCTGTTTTGGGAAGACGGGATCGACGTCGACCCTAACGCTCTTTAGGAGTTCGCTATGAAATTTGAAGATTTAAAACTCGTGCAAAAGTGGCGTGAATATGCCGGCCCAAAGGATGAGCGCCTGGAGGCTAAGAGCGCGAAGGTCTACAAGATTGGTTTCGTGCTGCTTTCGTTTGGCATGTTGATGATCTTTTTCTACCAGTTTATAGCTCGACAGGTTGCGTGGGTTCACAGCGACGCCAGTGAAATGCCGCATGGCTTTGCAGCGCCGTTTGAGGCAGCCATGTATTTGTGGCTCGTTCTCGTGATGTTGATTTGCGCAGGACTGCAAACGCGGAAGGGCTATGTCGATACCAATCGTTTTGGGCAAACCGAGTATCTTCCTGTTGGATATTTCCTGCTTCTCAGCGGTCTTAGCGGCGCCGCGTTCGCGCTTGTTATTGCCGCAATGCGCTGTATCGCTGAGGCGCAGATCGTACCGCTCGAAAGCGTCTTTTGGTTGGCGAACCTGGCCACGGGCGTGTTCTGCGGCGCGACGATTTTCGCGGCCACGTTTGCTGTCCTGTGCGCAACGTTTTTCACGGCGAAAAGACGCCGTGCCAAGCTCGAGGCAGAACTCAACTCCTCTGACGACATCTAATGCGTAATGGGCTGGCTCTGGGTATCCAGAACCAGCCCATTTGATGTTCGATGAGCCGAGTCGGCGTCTCTCACAAAAGTAACTAGGAGCTAGCGAGGCTTATCAGAATTGACCTCATCGGCGGTGTCTTTTTCGAGCGCCGTGCGGCGGGCGCTGTAGGCGATGAGGCCGGCGCCTGCCGCGGCGAGTGCTGCAGCGGCTGCCGTAAGGGGAGCGTTGGCATCGCCCGTGCCCGCAAGCGCGCCCGCTTTTCCGGAGCGCTTGTTATTGCCGTGGTCCTTGCCACTGCCGGAGCTATTTCCGCTGGAGCCGCCGCCCTCGTCAGTACCGCTGCCACTCGAGCCACCATCGCCGTCTGCTGTCATCGGGGCATCGTGAAGCCCTGTGGCGTCCGCGTTGTCGCATACGCCGACCTGAACTTCTGAGCGTTCGCATGCCGCGTCGGGCACATGAAGCTCGTGCAGCACGGCACCCAGCGCCGAGTTTGCGCCCGGTCGAATTTCCTCGAGCGTTACGGGATCGAGCGCCACCAGATTACGCGCCTTCGCATATAGCGTTACACGTTTGCCCACTTCATCGCTCCAACTCTCGGGGATGGCGAAGCTCATGCGGAACTGTGCCGTGCAACCCGGTGCCAGCACGGCGTTGCCACTGTCGGCTACCAGCGGGTGCGTTGCAAAAGGTGTGCCCAGCGTCTCGAGCGCGTACTTCACGTGTGCCGTGTCGTTGGCCGAAGCGTCCTCGGCAAGCTCTGGATCGTAGATCGATGCCATGCGTGTGTTCGCTCCGAACCCGATGGATGCGCTGGAGAACGGCTGGCTGGAGCCCTCTCGGTACAGATCGATTGTGCCGGCGGTCAGCAAGGTGTTGCCGTCGTTTCGCACCGTGACCATGAAGGATTCGCCTGCTGCTCCGGGCACCACCGCGCCCGAGGTGGCGACTGCGCCCGTCGGAGTGGCACACGCCACCAAGGGCACTTCGATGCCGTGTAGTTCTGCCTCGCTCTTCTCCGCGCTCACAATGTGCGTGGCGAGCGCAGAGAGCATGCTCCCCGACGTCAAAAATGTCGTTATCTGATCGACGGGATGGTCCAGCTCGCACATCACGAACGGCTCCGTAAACAGATCGCCTGCCAAGGTGCTGGCGAAGATGCGGAAGTGCTTGCCCATCACTGCTACCGGGTTGCCTTCTTCGTCGTAGGTTTGCCCCACCTTGCCATCGGTGTTCTCTACATAGAGCACGCACCTGCCGTTGTTGCTTACGCTAAACGATGTCGGGCCACAGCCTGCGGCACCCACGGGCTGCGTTGCAAATGCCGATGCGCCTCGTGCCCAAGTAATATGCTGCAGCTGCTCGTTGACGGTAGCCAAAAAGCCCGTGTGCTGCGGCCACGGCACCGCGTGGGGTACTGTGGCATCTGGCGACATAACGCCCCAACCCGCGATGGACTGGCCGATCACGGCGTACGATGCGCAGCCACAACCGCTTACAGTCTCGTATGCAACGGGAACCACCATTTTGCCGTTGATATTCTCGGGCGCGCCCAGCTCGATGCTCGACGGTGCCTGCGGAAAGCGGAGGACCTGACGGAACGTGAGACTGTCGCCCAAATCATCCGACCACAGGGTAAAGCATTCCAGCGCAACCTCGGCCTCGCTACCGAGCGTCTTTTCTGCGGTGGCTCCGTGGCGGTGGAGGTAGGCGCCCGACAGACGTCCGTCGACCAGCGTCTTGCCCACCGTGATGCGTGGGCACTGCAGGCAATGGTAGCCATCCTCCTGAAGGCGGCCGCGCGAGATGCTGCGCCATGACGTGTGCGATATCACGCGAACTCCGTCGTTGCTTATGCGCAGGCGCACAACGGACAGTATGCCGGCTGTGCTTGCCGTATCGAAAAGGGTGTTGTCGCCGTCGGGGCGCTCGCCCGAGACCAGCAGCACGTAAGCGTCCTGGTTTCCCCTCCCGTCCGTATATTCCACCACGTCGAAGTCGTAATCGTATATGCCGTCGCGCTCCACGTCGCCCTCGCCAAACCCAAGGGGGAAGTCCACGGGTGTGGGAGCGGACCACGTGCCGTTCGTCTTTGTATGCACCACCAGGCGCGAACGACCATTCTTGCCGTAGCGCACCGAGGCGATACGGAATAGGCACTCCACGCCGGCAATCATCGTTAGCTTCATGTGGGCTTCGCTGAGCACGCCGGAAAACAGCACGTTGTCGCTCGAGGGTTTTATGCCGCCACGCTCGTCCTCCGACACGCCGGCAGAATCGGCGTTCGGGTCGGCAACGGTGTTCGTTGCCTGACCGATGTAGGTGTACTCATACATCGGCGCGGCGTTTTCGTCGTTCTCTATCAGTGCATGGATGAAATGCTCGATCTGTCCCGTGTCGTCGCTTTCTGCATCCGCCTCGAGCTCAATGCGCGTGACCGCTTGATCCCAATCGCGCACGACAGGCGCGGCGTTTACGGCAGTGGCCTTAACCTCGGCGCGTGCGAGCAGTTCGGCGTTGGTGACGATGGTGGCCGATGCGATAAATTGCGGCACGCCGCCCGCCTCAATGTTGCCGGCCGAGCCGAAGCAGGCATCCAGCGTATAAGGCGTATCTCCACCCAAGGCCAGCTCAGAGCGCTGGAGTACATACTGGTCGCCGTTGTCCACCGACATATTCCACGAATCGATGAGTGTGGGCCACGACCCCGACCAAGCCTTGGTGGTCCACTTGAACATGATGAACTGGAGTATCACGTCGACATCGACGTCTGCACCTACGCGCAGTCGCGGAAGCTGGTGTCCATCTGCCTTCTCGTACCCAATGAACAGCGTGAGGGATGCGGCGCCGCGCACGGCAGACGAAGCGACGCCTGCAACGCCGGCGCCAAAGGTGACGGCAAGCCCGATTTGGATGGTGAATGAGCCTGAGGTGTTTGAATAGTCGAGCGAAATGTTTTTAAAAAACGCCGCGTCGCTACCGTGCGTGTGGGCGCCCACGGCGAGTGCCAGTTTTGCCAGCACCCAGGGGTTGACGTTCAGGAAAAACGGCACCGGTCCTAGGGTAAACTGCTCTGTCCAATTGAGATCGGTTCTTACCTGAAAGAGGGCCTTAATATTGCCGTATGCGGGGTCGTTGTTGTTGCCCCAGGTTTTGCCCACCCAATCGTAGGCGAGCGAGCCGTACAGCTGTGTGGCGATATCCATCGTGAACAGCGGCGTGCAATGGTGGCGAAGGAGCTTGGTGTTTCTTGGATCGGTGCCCGAACCGGCACTCATGCTTTTGTACTGATTCCACTTCCCCTCCATCTCGTCGAGGTAGCGGTTTGCCTGCTTGGCGCCCGACTCGCGTGGCGATTTCTTCCAGTATTCCGGATCAGGGTTGCCCGAATCGTTCATATAGCTGGCTGGTTTGTATCCTCCGCCAAACAGCACGTATCCAGCAAACGAGAAATCGAAGAGGATCGGAAATGTGGGCATCCAGCACGTGAACTTATTGCCGCCGATGCCGGGAAACGCCGCGGGGAAATCAAACGGAGTGATCTCTTGGTCCATGGTGGTGGGGACGATAGTGGTCGAGCCCGATTCCGCCTTTGCGGCCGGCGCGGTGACAACGGCCATGGGGGAGGAGAGCGTGTAGGTTTTGCCCTGATAGTCGAGCATAAAGCGCAGCTTGCACCCTTCCTCCAGAAGGCCCGAAGCTGCATCGAGGAACGTGTCTTCGAGCGTGAACGTCGCCAGATTATCCGCGCCCGATGCGCTGGCCTTGATCTGGCCGATCTGCGTGACGGTTTCGGTTGAGCTGCCCGCAGCGGGCATCACTTTATTGATATGCAACGTTGCCTGCCCGCCCTGCGGCAGATGGGCCTGCACGGTAAAAGCGTGCGTGTTGGGCTGGTCGTTTGCTGCTTCGTCCGCTGGCATTGCCATAAACGTGGCGTCGGCGTACTGGATGTCCCATTCGTCGAATGTGAGCTGGCGGAAGTACGGCTCGCCGTCGGAAAGCGGACGCGTGGGCGCGGTTATAGCGGTGCCGCCTTGGACGCGCGCGAGGGGAATCTCGACATCGCGGTAGCCCGCCATGCTAATGGAGATGCCGCCGTTAAAGTCGTACGCGTCAAGGAGCGTTGCCTCGTCCACGTAGCCTTCCGAAAGCGGCGCGACCTCAAAGATGGCCGTGCCCTCGTCATCGGTCGTGGCGGTGAGCTGCTTGCCTGCGGCATAGCGCGATGTGAGTGTGACCTGGGCACCCGTGATGGGCGTATTCTTGTTGGCGACGTCGACCACGACCACACCGAACATGGTGCGCGAGAGAACGAGCACCCTGAAGGGGTCTTTTTCGTCGGCATGGGCTTCGGTGGGTGCGAACGGCAATATGAAGGCGTTTGCGCTTCCCGGCACGCGCGGCATCATAATGCTCGCTAACGAGGACGCTCCGGCGACAAGTAACGAACGGCGATCAAGCATCTTGGGCTCCCATCCCGCAAGTATCGGTGGAAATAATCCAATTTTGCGAGAAGGCGCCCCGTGGCGGTAGTGCCGTTCAAGGGTCAAAATGTCCAAATTGATCGAGCGAAGCGCCGGGTTCCGGAACGCGTTCGATGCGCTTGGTAGTCCGGTCGCTAACGTAACATATGCGCGACCAGCTCGGCGCGTGTGCCGATGCCAAGCTTTGCGTATACGCCGGATAGGCGGTTTTTGACGGTGCCCGGCGATACTCCCATATGGCGTGCGATTTCGGCGTTGGTCCACCCACGACAGGCGAGCATGGCCATGGTGAATTCCGTGGTCGTTAGATCGTCGGCAACGTCCTCGCCCGAATCGGGGTTGTGGATGCGCCGCCAGCCGTAGCTGAAGCGGTATGTGATCTCGATGATGCGCGCGAAGTCGTCAGGGTATTGCGTTTTTAGGCACGCCTCGATAAGCCCCTGCAAAAGGCCGTGGTGCTCGCCGATGAGCTCGATAAGGCCGTCGGGACGCGCAATGTTCCAAGCAATTCCGAAGTGCGTTTTTGCGGCGTCGATGTCCTTGAGGCTCATGCATGCCATGGAAGCTGCCAGGTGAAGGAACAGTTCCGAGATCGGATAGCTTCCCTGTTTCATGATCAGGGCGTTTTCCGCCATGCCCAGACTGCGGCCATATTCGCCGCGCAGGTACAGGGCATGCGCCATCACGTAGCTGGCGAACAGGCGCAGGCCTTCGGGTAGATGCGCCGCAAGCGGATAAAACTCTTCGGCAGAATACGGGGAAGGCAAGTGTAGCAGGACGCTTGCGGCCGAGGCGAACAGGATACGCATGGCATGGACGGCGAGCGATTCTTCGTTGGTGGGCGTATCGAGGATGCCCGCAAGACAACGGCGGGCGTCGGCGATACGGTTGAGCGACAGACTGGCATATCCGCAGATAAAGCATGCGGAATAGCGCAGTGCGGGGTCGGTGGCGTCAAGATAGGGACGCGCCGTCTTGGCAGCGAGGGCGGCCTGTCCGCGAAAGTACAGCGCTTCTGCCGTGGCGATGGTGCGTGAATCGGGGTCGGAAATGCCTGCAACCGCAGTGTCAATCTGCCCCGGCACAAAGGCAGTGCACATCAACGGCATGGGAACGCATGGGTAGCCATCGCAGTCCATCTTCCATCTCCCAACAGCTGGCAACAATAGCAGCAATTGTACTCCTGTTGCTCGGGACCCCTTTCGTTTTACTGTTTGGTTGACGCTGCGGATCGTTTTGGAAGGCTTACGAGCATGGTGGTCCCGTTCTCGGAACTTGCTTCGACCTCTACCGTGCCACCGTGAAGCGCTGCAATCTCCCAAACGAGCGCTAGTCCGAGTCCTGCGCCGCCATATGCCCTGCTGCGGGATTTATCCAGGCGAAAGAACGGTTGGAAGATGCTCTCACGGTACTGCTTGGGTATTCCCGGGCCCTGGTCTTCGACTCGCAGGAACACATGGCTGTCGCTGTCGCTGATGGAGACGTTGACAGTCGAGCCGGAGCGGCTGTAACGGATGGCGTTTTCGACCAGATTAAACACCAGCCGATAGAGGAGCGTGTCGCTCCCGATTACTAAAGCGTCTCCAGCACAATTGAGGGCTATGCCCTTATCCTCGGCAAGTGGCGCAAGATCGGTGAGGACCTCTTCGGACAGGGGGCCGAGTTCAACAGCGTCCCCGCAAGGGACACTGCGGAGCTCACTCATCTCGAGCAATACCTTGGTCATTCGAGACATGCGCTCAGTTTGTTCTTGTAGCAGGCCGAGCAGCTCGGCTGTTTCGGGTTGCAAACCGGAGTGCTCGGAGATGAATAGTTCAATCTGTGCTTGCATAAGGGCGAGCGGGGTGCGCAGCTCGTGTGCGGCGTTGCCGGTAAACTGACGCTGTGCAGAGAACCCTTCGCCAAGACGAGCGATCATGTCGTTGAAAGAGGCGCTGCATCGTTGTAGCTCGGTGGGCATATCTTCATTGAGTCTGATTTCGCTTAGGTTGTCAGGCTGCACGCGCTCAACCTGGGCTGCAAAAGCCCGTAGCGGTTTAAGTGCACGGCCGCTCACAAAGTATGCCAGCACGCCGCCAAGGAGCGTGACTCCAGCCGTGATGTACCAGGCTGTCGTGCCAAAAGACTCCTGTGCGTCGTTTACGACGATCGTGACTCTGTCATCGGGGACCGCTTTCGTCGGGTCGAATGCCTGGGGCGAATCTTCGCCGGTTGCCTTAAAGGCCGAGATGTTACTGCCGATGGCATCCATGTAGCGCATGCCCGTATAGCCGACCAGGCAGTTCGTCAGCACGCATGCCGCACACGTGAGCAGTGCCGTCATAATCGTTATGCGCCATTGCAGCGAAAGCCTTTTCATTCGCTATCCTCCATAACGTAGCCCTCTCCAATCCGATTGCGAATCGGGTCGTATCCCAAAGCGCTGCGTAGCTTTTTGCGGAGTGACGAGATGTGAACGCGGGTTGCGTTGCTAAAGCTGTTCACGCTGCTATCCCAAACGTGCTCGATAAGCTCCTCTTGACTTACCGGACGCCCCTGATTAAGCATCAGGTATTCCAAGATTCCCGTTTCCTTGCGTGTAAGAGATAAGGCCTCGCTGCCCACGGAAGCGATGCGCGCCTTGGTGTCAAAGCTGAGTTTTCCGCAGGTTAATACTATGTCGCTTTGTGCGAAGCGCCTGAGGGTAAGGCTGCGGATCCTTGCCGCAAGTTCGTCCAGATGAAACGGCTTGGTGAGGTAATCGTTGGCGCCGGCATCGAGTCCGTCGACCTTATCGGATACTTCGCCACGCGCGGACAGAATCAGCACCTTGGTCTCGCAGTCGGTTTTCCTAAGTTCCCTGAGTACGGTCATGCCGTCGATACGGGGAAGGTTGAGGTCGAGTACCACGAGGTCAAAGACTTCGACGCCCAGCAGGTCGAGCGCCTCCTGTCCGTCGTGACAGCAGTCGACGCTGTATGCCAGGTTTCGCAAGCTGCGCGCGATTGCGTCACACAGCGCCCGCTCGTCCTCGACGATCAAAATACGCATAACAGTCTCCTTGCACATTTCAAATCGCGCTTAACACGGATTTTATAGTCGATATGGTCCAATGGTCGCGTAACGAAAGGAGTGGTCGAGTTGTTCAAAGCGGTAAAACCCATGGTACAGGTCGCTTTGTTGATCGTCGGAATTGCCATGGTGTGCTTTGGTGTTATGCGTGGCGAGGCGGATGCCGTGCTGGCCAAAGCGATTAGGCTGTGCTTGGAGTGTATCGGAATTGGATAAAAGAGAAAACACTGCGTCGCATGTTTTGGCCCGATTTCGCGGATTCTTTCAGGCGGCGGCGACGCTGGTCACCAATATTCACCTGCCAAACTTTGCCAAAGGCGGCATTTATCAGGGCGCGGGGAAAACAGTCTGCGTACCTGGACTTAATTGCTATTCGTGCCCCGCGGCATCGGGTGCGTGCCCCATCGGGTCGTTCCAGTCGGTGGTAGGTTCATCCAAGTTCAACTTTTCTTACTATGTCACCGGTACGCTCATTTTGCTCGGCGTGCTGCTGGGACGCTTTGTATGCGGCTTTCTGTGCCCGTTTGGCTGGCTGCAGGAGCTGCTTCATAAGATTCCCGGCAAAAAGCTTTCCACGAAAAAGCTTAAGCCGCTCACGTACATCAAGTACGTCGTGCTGCTGTTTGCCGTGGTGCTGCTGCCCGTCTTGATGGTTAACGACGTGGGCATGGGCGACCCATTCTTTTGCAAGTACATCTGTCCGCAGGGTGTGCTCGAGGGCGCCATTCCGCTGGCCATCGCCAATGCCGGCATTCGATCTGCGTTGGGACATCTCTTTACTTGGAAACTTGCCGTTCTCATTGCCGTGGTAGTGCTGAGCGTTTTGTTCTACCGCCCCTTCTGCAAATGGATTTGCCCACTCGGCGCATTCTATGCGCTCATGAATAGGGTGTCCTTGTTGGGGATTCAGGTTGACGCGTGCAAATGTGTCTCGTGCGGCAAGTGCTCAAAGGTTTGTCAGATGGACGTTGATGTGGTCCGCGCGCCCAATCATGCCGAATGTATCCGGTGCGGAAAGTGCATCGGGGCCTGTCCCGTCGATGCCATCAGCTATCGCTATGGCCTGGATGTGTCGGCGGAAAAGCTTCCCTTGACCGCTGATAAAAAGTAAACAAGCTTCGACAAAACGGAGGAATGACTATGAAGCTTTCTAAGATTGCGGCCCTGTTTATGGTGCCGGTATTGGCCTTGTGCCTTGTGGCATGTTCGGCGCCCGGTGGTAATGCGAGCGAATCTGCGAGCTCCGATCCTAAGATCGCAGAGCTCACTGCGCAGAAGCCGGCCAATGCCGACGAGGCCGCCGAGTTGTATGCAAAACTCATGCAGAAGGAGAACGAGATCTTTTCGAGTGATAACGCGCTGTGGGAAAAGGTATTCAATGCGGCAAATAAAGACTCGACAATGATTGAGGACGGCAGCAATTACGGCGATTTCCTGCTCAAGACCATCGACGGCGCCAAGGATGAGTTCACGGCGGATGAGCTTAAGACGCTCAAGGCCGGTGCGCAGCAGATCAAGGAAATCGAGGACAAGCTCGAGAGCTTGGAGAAGGAGTTCCCCGGCTGTGGAAGCACGCCGAGCGCAGGCGAGAGCGTCGACGCTTCGACCGCTGGCATGACGGCTGGTGCCAATGCTTCGAGCGAGGCGACGAAGTTCCCCAGCTTTATGGGCAAGGACCTGGACGGCAACGACGTGAGCAGCGACGAGCTGTTCTCTAAGAACAAGGTTACCGTCATGAACTTCTGGTTCACCACTTGCAAGCCGTGCGTGGGTGAGTTGGGCGATCTTGAGAAACTGAATCAGGAGCTTGCCGAGAAGGGCGGCCAGGTCGTGGGCGTCAATTCCTTTACGCTCGATGGCAACAAGGGCGAGATTGCAGATGCCAAGGACGTGCTGAGCAAGAAGGGCGTGACATATAAGAACATCTGGTTCAAGTCGGATAGCGAGGCCGGTAAGTTTACGTCAAATTTGTTCTCGTTCCCGACAACGTATGTCATCGATCAGAATGGCAACATCGTAGGGGATCCAATCGTGGGAGCCATCAGCTCCGCCGAGCAGCGCGCAGCACTCGATAAGCTTATCGACCAGGCGATTGCGAATAGCGAGCAGTAGAAAACGCGTAAAGCATAGCGTGGATCGTGTGTCGCTGTGCAAAGTAGTCCGCTACCTTTCAAGATAAGCTCCACCATTTAGAGGTCCCACTTGGGGCCTCTTTTTTGGACGTCGTCCCGTTCGTTTTTTGATGCGGTTCCCTACATTCCTCACTGGTGTCGGTGAAAAATGGGAATAGAGTAGGACAAACGCGTCGAATACGAACGGCGGAGGAGAGCGGGCAGGGTGCCTGCGCAGGAGAGGTTGCCGTCCATGCTGGAGCTCAAAGGTATTTGCAAAAGGTACGTTACGCAGTCGTTTACGCAGGTGGCGCTCGACAACGTAAGCCTGTCTTTTCGCGATAACGAGTTCGTGGCCATTCTGGGTCCCTCGGGTTCGGGTAAAACTACGATGCTCAACGTTATCGGCGGACTCGATCACTTTGATTCTGGCGACCTGCTCATCGATGGCATTTCGACCAAGGACTTCCGTGATCGCGATTGGGATGCTTATCGCAACAACCGCATCGGCTTTGTGTTCCAGAGCTATAACCTCATTCCGCATCAGACCATCTTGGAAAACGTGGAGCTGGCGCTTACGCTCACAGGTGTGGGGCATGCCGAGCGCCGCCAGCGTGCGCGCGAGGCGCTCGAGGCGGTTGGTCTGGGCGAGCACGTTAACAAGCGCCCGAGCCAGCTATCGGGCGGGCAGATGCAGCGCGTGGCCATTGCCCGCGCCCTGATCAACGATCCCGAGATTGTGCTGGCTGACGAGCCGACCGGCGCCTTGGACTCAACGACATCCGTGCAGGTCATGGATTTGCTCAAGGACGTTGCGCGCGATCGTTTGGTCATCATGGTCACGCACAATCCCGAGCTGGCATACAGGTACGCCACGCGTATCGTCAACCTGGCGGACGGCAAGGTCACCGACGATTCAGATCCCTTTGATGCTGCCGAGGCCGCGCGTCGCGAGGCCAAGCCCACGCGCAAAACCTCGATGAGCTTTGTGACGGCGCTGGGGCTTTCTGCCCGAAACCTCATGACCAAGAAGGGCCGTACGGCCATGACGGCCTTTGCGGGCTCGATTGGCATTATCGGCATTGCGGCGATCCTGGCGCTGTCCAACGGCGTAAACGACTACATCAAAAAGGTCGAGGAGGACACGCTCTCGAGCTACCCGCTGACGATTTCCAAACAAGACTACGACCTGTCGTCCATGATGGGCGGCCATGGGGCTACCGATGAGGAGGTGTCCAAGGGCGAGGGCTCGTCCGATGACGCTACCGGTGGCAAAGCTAAGGGAACCGACAAGATCCCTGTGGTCACAGCCGTAAAGGACATGTTCGCAAGTGTTAAATCTAACGATATGACAAGCTTTAAGGCATGGCTTGACGACGACGGCGACGGTATCAATAAAGAGGTCAACGCTATCCAGTACGGCTACGGCGTGACGCCGGTTGTCTATCGTGCGGGCAAGGGCGATGAGAAGCCTGTCCGGCTGGTGCCCAACGCTATGACCGAGGCCATGAGCGGCGGCGCAAGTTCGGCGGCAACGGTGAGCATGGATTCCATGGGAACCTCGGTCTTTAACGAGATGATTGACGACCAGAGCCTGCTCGACAGCCAGTACGATGTCGTTGCCGGCCATTGGCCTACGTCTGCCAACGAGGCCGTGATGGTGCTTTCGAGCCGCGGCACGGTGGGTGACTACACGCTCTACAGCATCGGTGCGCTGGATATCGATGAGCTCAACGACCTGGTTAACAGTGCCATGACGGCCGACGGCAAGGTCGAGACGCCCAAGGCCGGCACCGACTTTACCTACGACGATGCGCTGTCCACGACGTTTAAGGTGCTGTCGCCGTCCGATGCCTATCGCAAAAACGAAGAGACCGGCATGTGGACTGACATGTCTGGCGATGCCGACTTTATGGCGGCCAAGGTTGCCGACGGTATTGACGTGCGCATTGTGGGCGTGGTGCGACCCAACGAGACGGCCAACGCGAGCGCATTGACTCCGGGCATTGCCTATACGCATGCGCTGACTTGCCAGCTTATGAAGCGCGCCGCCGATTCGCAGATCGTGCAGGAGCAGCTTGTCCACCCCGAGACGGATGTCTTTACGGGCAAATCTTTCGATGAACTGCAGGGCGAGGCCAAGCAGGGCGTGGATCTGGGCAGCATGTTCAGTGTGGACGAGGCGGCGTTGAAGAGCGCGTTCTCGTTCGATGCATCTGCACTCTCGGGTGCTGCCGGTGGCATGGATCTTTCGGGCATCGATTTGTCGGGCCTGGATATTGACCTTTCGGGCGTTGGCAAGGACATCGACTTCAGCAGCATCATGGCAAAAGCACCGGCCCCAGATTTCTCGGGCATCTTTGACGGTCTGGAGCTCACGCCCGAGCAAATGCAGCAGGTGGGAACGCTTGCCAACCAACTGTTTGAGGGCTTTTTGCAGTCTGATCAGTTTAAGGCGCTGTCGCCCGAAGATCTTAAGGACGCGTCGAAGCTCGCCGCCGCGTTCTCGACGTATCTTGAGAGTGATGCGGTAGCCCAGCAAATCCTGACCCAGCTCAAAGCGCTCGGCGGCGATGCCCTGGTAGAGCGCCTGCAGCACGCGATGACCGACTATGCGCAAAAGCAGCTGGCTCCGTATCTGCAACAGGCTATGGATCAGGTGATGCAGACAATTAGCGAGCAGATTGCGACAACTGTATCGTCCCAGCTTAAAGCAGGCGCGGCGGGGCTCATGGGACAGGTGGCTACGCAGGTGTCGTCGAGTATTGCTAACCTGGCGGGCGCTATGCGTGTGGATGCGAGCGCCTTTGCCAATGCCATTCACTTCAACATGGACGCCGAGGACCTGAGTTCGCTCATGATGAGCTATGCCAAGGCGTCACAGCTCACCTACGATAACAATCTGACCACGTTGGGCTATGCGGATGAGGCAGATCCCATCTCGGTTAAGATTTTCCCGCGCGACTTTGAGGCCAAGGAGCGCGTACTCGATCACATCGATGCGTATAACAAGCAGGTCAAAGCCGCCGGCCACGACGAGCAGGCAATCTCGTACACCGACTACATGGGCATTATCATGGGTTCGGTAACCGACATCGTGAACACCATCAGCTTGGTGCTCATCGCATTTGTGAGCATCAGCTTGGTCGTCAGCTCCATCATGATCGGCATCATCACCTACATCAGCGTGCTGGAACGTAAAAAGGAGATTGGCATCCTGCGCGCGATCGGCGCGTCGAAGCGCAATGTGGCCAACGTGTTCAACGCCGAGACTTTCATCGAAGGCCTCATTGCTGGCGTCTTCGCCATCGTCGTCGTGGTGCTCGTGAGTTTTCCGGTCAATGCCTGGGCGCTTGCGGTCAAACAGGTCCCCAATCTGATGAGCTTGCCCGTGCAGGATGCGCTGGTGCTCATTGCAATTTCGGTGCTGCTGACGGTCGTCGCCGGTCTGCTGCCGGCTCGCAGCGCATCCAAAAAGGATCCTGTGGAAGCCCTACGCTCCGAATGATGTGACAAAGGGACAGCCCCTTTGTCACATTGGGCCCTCGCGAAATTGGGGTCTAATACTTTTCTGAGAAGTGAACGAGTCAAAATGGACCCCCGGAGCGTCGACACTTTTGAGATGCAATTTCCTGTGGTTTTGATTGTTGAATCCTGCGGTTTTGGCGTCTGAAAATGTTGATGCTTCGGGGGTCCAAATACGGTCGTTCACTTCTCGGAAAAGTATTAGACCTCGAGATATAGACGATGTTCGCGAGCGGCAATTAGATCGAAAGCCTTTAGTTCTTCTTTGCAGAGAGCATGAGCCTAATTTCCGGATGGGTGTATTCGTCGAATTCTTCTGCGGCCTCGGTGTCAAAGGTGTAGTACGACTTGATAGATTCGTCCTCCGTCTTGATGCTGATTTCTTCATATAGGGAGCCAGCTAAAAATGTCTGTTTAAATTCATCCGACAGGCTGCATGGCGTGAGGAGGCCCGGTGTGGCAACGGAAATGTCCAACCCGTTGAGCGGGGCGCAGAGCGTCGCGATATCCTGCTCGGCGCGGGCGAGGTTGTCTGCGAGGCTTGCCTCGGGGTCGATCTGACTGACGTAATCGACGTCCGTGAGCATGCCATCTGCATCGAAAGAAAGGTAGACATAGGCTGCTTGAGCGCCGAGGTCATTATCGCGCAGATAGCCGATAATGCGGTAGCCGTAGTCGTGATACGACTCGTATGGGTCGTCTGCCGCGACGCGTTCGCACGCGGGCTCCAAGGCATCTTGCGCGATGGCGAGCTGCTCGGCGGCTGCAGCCTTTCTTGCCTGAAGCTCGTTATTTCCCTGGACAAACTGCGGGATGTAGACGCCAAGCAGCACAATGGCGGGCAACACTGCGAGAGCTATGATCTGCTTATTGACGTTTGGAATCGTCACGCCGTATGCGTTTGCCATGGCCTCGGCATTGCTCGAGGTCTCGGCCAGCACGTCTGCCGCCGTGGCGACTGCCCCTACGGCGCTGGCAACCTCGGCGGCACCGCCCAGGTTGCGCGCGAGATCGTTATCGCTGTTCTTGAGCAGGCGGCCGGCAGCTTGCGTGGCAAGCACGCCGGCGACCTCCGCGGAATGGTCCTTGTTGGTCTGGGCCACCGCAAGCCTGCTCTGCAGTTCCTTCCACTGTTTGCCCTGCATTCCAAAGCGCGGCGCAAGAGCGCAATAGCAAAAGATGGCGAGTTCGATTACGGTGAGTGCGATGGCGGTATATATGCCCGCGGGTAGGAATTCCTTTTGGTGGAACGCGATATCGTTGACCATTTGGAGCGGCAACATCAACAGGCATGCTACGAACGACATGACGAGTGCGGTCGCTGCGATTTTGGGGTATGTGCAGTACCGCTGGATACGTTTCTTTTCTTGCTCGGTGAGCTGCTGCATGGGGCCTCGACTCTTATCGTTTTTCGGGGGCGATGTGCACACGCTCTTGAGTATAGATGAGTGGGGGAGCTGCTGCGGGGCGGCCCTACTTGCTGTTCGTGGACACCGTTCACCTTCGTTGCGCAGGGATGGTTGGAGGGCTGGTTGGCGTCAAGTAACTGCCTCCGCCTTGTGGGCCACCTCAAGGACAAGGCATAATGCATGTGACAAAGGGGCAGTCCCTTTGCCGCATTGATCTGAGGGTAGATATTGATGATTCTATCGTTGGCCCCCATGGAGGGGATTACCGGGCATGTGTTCCGTCGCGTGCATGCGGAGTGCTTCGGCGCACTCGATTGCTATTACACGCCGTTTTTGCCGCCGCCGCGGGTGGGCAACCGCTTTGGCGGCAAGGCGTTTAAGGAGATCGATCCTGCCAATAACCAGGGGCTTAACGTAGTGCCTCAGCTGATGTCCAAGAACGCGGACGAGTTTGTGTGGGCGGCACAGGTGCTCGCCGACATGGGCTATCGCGAGGTCAATCTCAACTTGGGTTGCCCCTCGGGGACGGTTGTCGCCAAGGGCAAGGGCTCGGGTTTCTTGCGTAATCTCGACGAACTTGAGGTGTTCTTGAGCGACGTGTGCGAACGCTCGCCGTTGCCGGTATCGGTCAAGACCAGGCTGGGGCTGGAGAGTGACGACGAATACGAGCGCGTGCTCGATCTGTATTGCCGCATACCGTTGGCAGAGCTGATCGTGCACCCGCGCGTACAAAAGGACCGCTATACGGGCACGCCGCGCAAGGAGTTTTATGGCGAGACGCTGGAGCGCGCGCCGTTTCCGGTCGCCTATAACGGTGACATTTTTGATCTTGAGGATATGGACGCGCTGGTTGAGGCCTATCCCGGTACACGCCATGTGATGCTGGGGCGTGGCTTGCTTGCGAACCCCGCGCTGGCTCGCATGGTCAAGGGCGGCCCTGCTGCAACGGCTGCTGAGCTGCAGCGCTTCCACGACACGCTGTTTGCGGCATATGCAGAAGAGATTGGCGGTAATGCGGTCTTTCGCATGAAGGAGTGGTGGTTCTACGCCAAATGCGCCTTCGCCGACCCCGCTACCGTCCACAAGCTCGTGCGCAAGACTAAAAAGGTCGACGAATACCGCGCCGCCGTCGATCGCGTCTTTCGCGAGCAGCCACTTGCGCCCATAGCCCGCTTCCACAGCTAGCTAGTCATTGGGGACGTTTTTTAACGACTAGTCATTTAAGAACGTCCCCGATGACTACCCACAAAAAGCTGTAGGCCAGCATCCAAAGATGTCGAAAAATGTCGACTTTGGATGCTGGTGTACATGTTTGGGCCGTATGGGTTGGGGTCTTGGACGGACGGGATGCGCGTGCTAGAGTAGGTTTTCCTGCACCCACGCGATGATGTCGCTCGACTCATAAAGCGGTTTGCCGTCGATGAACAGGCAGGGAACCTGGCGTTTTCCGCCGACGGCGATGAGCGTCTGCTCGGCATCGGGGTCGGTCGAGATGTTGCGCTCAGGGATGGTCACGCCGTTATCGGCCAAAAAGCGCTTGACCTTTATGCAATACGGGCAGCCGGTCATAACGAATAGCACGAGCTCGTGATCAGTAGCCATAGGTCTCCAATCGGTTGAGGTTTTGATTGAAATACCCAAAGCTGCCGCGGTCTATGCGCGCGTCAACGACGACTCGATGGCCTGCACCAGAAACGCCGTGGCTCCGGTGCCGCAGGGCTTGTCGTAGTAGTCAGCAAAGCGCTGGTCGGCAAGATAGTCGTGGGCGAGGCCCAGGTACGCTTCGTTCTGGGGTTCGCGTCCCCAGTTGAGACCAATCCAACGACGATGCATCGCGACGAGCTTGCGAGCCTCGCTTCCATCCGCATCGCCGTCGCCCATGGCAATCGAGAGCTGGCCCAGAATAGCGCGTTCAAGTTCCTTCATGTCGTTCCATGTCTGAGGATCCATGTCCAGCAGCGCTTCGTTTGCTGCATCGATAGCCTCATCGCCATAGCGCGCCCGAGCCTCGGCGCCGTAGCGTTCCTCGTTTTCCTGCACGGTGCGCCAGCGCTCCAGTTGCGGCAGGACGGCGCCCATGAGCGAGACGGCTTCGTCGAGCGACATGCCGGTGTTTTGCGCCAGACGCGGAGCGCAGTCCTCGATCATTGCCTCCATCGTGGTCTCGTAGGTGTACTGCCCGTGGTCGTAGCACCACTTGCAGTAATGGTCGGTCGTGGCGCCGTGGGCATCGGTACCGCAGTCGTCGGGCGTGAGTATCATGCCGCAGCTCTGGCAATAGTGCTCGGGCATTTCGAGCAGATGAGACAGGGGCTCGCCGGTCACGGCGGCAATGAGCTTCATCATGTCGATGCCCGGTGTGACCTCGCCGCGCTCCCAACGACTGATGGCTTGGCGTGTGACGAAGAGCTTGGCGGCGAGTTGCTCTTGGGTAAGGTGATGGGCGCGACGGACAGCAATGAGCTTTTCTGCAAAGGCCATAACGGCTCCTTTCTGCTGGTTGATGGCTTAAGCATACGCGGCAGCAGGCGCCCTTCCAAACAACCGTTGGTTGCACGACGGGGGACCGCGGCGAAGAATTGCACGCAACGCCCCACACCTCCATGCCGTACAATGACCGGCATGGAACCTATCGCACACATACATACCGACCTGCCGCAGAAGTTCGGCATTCCGCGCAACAGCTTTTTGGCGCCCCATCTGCAGGGACGCATCGTTTTTGAGCCGGAATTTGCCTCCAATGCAGCGGTTGAGGGTCTAGACTCCTTCTCTCACCTGTGGCTGCTGTGGCGCTTTGAAAACGGAACGCCCGGCGGCACGGCTAAGGACATAGCTACCGATGCCAAGACGCAGGACAGGTCCGGCACCAATGCCAAGTGGTCGAAAACTGTGCGCCCGCCGCGTCTGGGTGGAGCCGAGCGCGTGGGCGTGTTTGCCACGCGCAGTCCGTTTCGCCCTAATCCCATCGGGCTTACCTGCGTCAAGCTCGATCGTGTCGAGCTCACCGACGATGGCCCCATCATCCATGTGCTGGGGGCCGATCTGCGCGACGGCACGCCCATCTACGACATTAAGCCCTACATTCCATTTGCGGACTGCCACCCGGATGCGACGGGCGGCTGGATTGAAGACGCGCCGTGGCAAGAGCTCGACGTAGAGTTTCCGCATGCGCTGCAGGATATGGTCTCGCCCGCAAAGCTCCCTGGCTTGGTCGAGGTTCTTCGCCAAGATCCGCGCCGCGCGGGCAGCAAGCACGAGCCAAACCGCGTTTACCATTTGGCTTACGCCGGGCTCGACATATCGTTTACGGTCGACGGAGCCGGGTTGACGGTAACCGCCATCAACGACGCTCAAGACTAATCTGCCATCCGCCCGTATCCGTCAAAATCAACAGCAAACCCCATGCCAAAACCGCCCACGCTGGTGGACAATAACGCCTACCAAAACAATCAACTTTGCACGGGAGTTCAACATGAAATACGACTTTAGCTCGCTTATCGACCGCCACGGCATGGACTCCATCGCCGTTGACTCCTGGGGCGAGATCCCCGGCATGGCTCCGAACGCACCCGACGAGGGCTTCGACCGCATTCCCATGTGGGTGGCCGACATGAATTTTGCCACGGTGCCCACGGTTCAGGAGTACATCATCAAGCGCGCTCAGCACCCCATGTTTGGCTACTTCAATCCGCGTCCCGAGTACTTCGATCGCATCATCGAATGGCAGAGGCGCCGCAATGGCGTTGAGGGCTTGGCACCGGAGCATATCGGCTACGAAAACGGCGTGCTGGGCGGTGTCGTGTCGACGTTGCGCGCGTATGTCCAGCCGGGCGATGCGGTGCTGGTCCATAGCCCCACCTACATCGGCTTTACCAAATCCATCGAAGCCGCGGGCTATCGTATTGTCCACAGCCCGCTTAAGCTCGACGATCAAGGCGTGTGGCGTATGGACTTTGAGGACATGGAGCACAAGCTCGTCCAAAACCACATCCATGCCGCGGTGTTCTGCTCGCCGCACAATCCCCGCGGCCGCGTATGGGAGCGCGACGAGATCGAGCACGCCATGGACATCTATCGCCAGCACGATTGCGTGGTGATCTCGGATGAGATTTGGTCCGATATCATCCTGCCGGGTCACAAGCATATCCCGACGCAGTCGGTGAGCGAGGATGCCCGCATGCGCACGGTTGCCCTCTACGCGCCCAGCAAGACGTTCAACCTGGCGGGCTTGGTCGGCAGCTACCACATTGTCTACAACGAGACGCTGCGTGACCGCATGTGCGCCGTGTCCAACAAGACCCACTATAACGAGATGAATGTCCTCTCCATGCATGCGCTTATCGGTGCTTACCAGCCGCAAGGCTACGAGTGGGTGGACGAGCTCAACCAGGTGCTTGCCGGTAATATCGAGTACTTCTGCAATTACGTGGACGAGCATTTTGAGGGCGTGTCCTGCTCACGTCCGCAGGGCACGTACATGGTGTTTCTGGACTGTACCGAGTGGTGCCGCGAGCATGGCCGCGATATTCAGTGGTTGCTCGACGAGGGGGCGCGCGTGGGCGTGGGATATCAGGACGGCCGTCCGTTCCACGGGCCCTGCCACATTCGCGTGAATCTGGCGCTGCCGCTTTCGCGCGTGAGGGAAGCGTGCGACCGCCTGGACCGCTACGTTTTTAATGCACGGTAAGCGTGCGCTGCATGTGGGGCCTTCTGCCAAGTTGGCTAGAAGGCCCCACATGGTAAAGCATCTGTAGCAATTGGGCGCAGACCTGCTGAGAGGCTTACTTTTCTTGAATCTGCTTGCCGCAGAGATGCTCAATCGTAATCTCGTAGAGCTGGACGCCCTTGATGTCTTTGGCGATTTCCTCTTCGACTTCCTCGGCAGAAGGGTAGTACTTAAGCGCGAGCCGGCGGACTTTGTCCTCGATAAACGCGGGAGTGTCATTTGCCAGGCGACAGCGGCCAAAGACCACGGTACTCATAACGTATGGAGCCCAGTCACCGTCCTGGTACCACTCGTTGCCGTAAACGGTAAAGCAGACCTTGTCATCGCGCTTGAGTGCGTCGACCTTGTGGCCAGCCTTGGCGCCATGGAAATAAATCTTGTCGTGCTCGGCGTCAAAGAAGTAGTTGACGGGAATGGCGTACGGGTAGCCATCGTCGCCGTTGACGGCAAAGACGCCGCGCTTGCAGGTAGCGAGCAGTTCGCGCGCTTCCTCGTCAGTGATGGCGCGTTTCTTTCGACGTAAGGGCCTAAACATCGTTGGTTTCCTTTCTGGTCGTGCGTGGTGGTTGAGCACAAACTATAGCGAAACGGATCCGTTTTTCTTGATGCGGGCGAGTATGTTTTTGAGCTTGTTAAAGTCGAGCGGTTTGGACAGATGGGCGTTCATGCCGGCATCGTGTGCCGCCTTGGCGTCCTCGGCAAAGGCGTTGGCGGTGAGCGCGATGATGGGGATATCGGCTGCATCGACCTTCTCGCTCAGACGAATCGCGCGGGTTGCCTCATAGCCGTCCATGCCCGGCATCATGATGTCCATCAGAATCGCATCGAAGCTGCCGGCGGGATGTGACGGGTACAGATCGACGACTTCGTTGCCATTGGCGGCGCGGGTGACCACGACGCCCTCGGATTCTAGCAGCGTCTGGGCAATCTCGGCATTCAATTCGTTGTCTTCGGCGAGCAACACGTTCATGTCGGCGAGCGAGCAGTCGAGCACCCCCTCGACCGTATCTGCCCGCGCCTGAGGGTTCTTGTCGATATCGAGCGGAATCTGGACGTTGAACGTACTCCCCACGCCAACCTCACTCGAAATCTCAATCGTACCGCCCATCAGTTCAATAAGCGACTTGACGATTGGCATGCCCATGCCGGTTCCTTGGAACTTGCTGCGCGCATCGTCACCTTCTTGGGCAAACGGTTCATAGATATGCTTTAAAAACTCGGGAGCCATGCCAATGCCGGTATCCGAAACGCTAAAGCAAAAGAGCGCGCGCCCATCATCGAGTGGCTTGGTCTTTGAACTAAAGGTGACGGAGCCGCCGCGCTTGTTGTACTTAATGCTGTTGTCTAACAGGTTGATTATGATCTGTCGGATATGGGTGGGACTGCCGATCATGTATGGCCCCGTGGCGTACGGCAGACTATTGTCCTGCATTGTGATGCCGTTATCGGATGCGCGGAGCTTGCACAGCACCAGCGTATCGTCACAGAGCTCTTTGAGGTTAAAAGGCGCATGTTCCAGAGTTAGCTTGCGGTATTCGATTTTGCCCATCTCGAGGATGTCGTTGATCAGCGAGAGTAGGTGATTGGCGGCAACACGCGCCTTGGCGCGGCTTTCGCGGGCGGCCTGCATGTCGCCGTCTTTCAATTCCTCAATTTCGATAAGACCCAGGATGCCGTTGAGTGGCGTACGGATGTCGTGGCTCATGCGCGTGAGGAATGCCGTCTTAGCGGCGTTGGCGGCATCGGCTTTTTTGCGCTCGGTTCGAGCGCGCACGAGCGCCCAGATGAGCAGGACGATGCCGACCGACAACATACCGATGAGGGTAGCTGCAATGGCGGTGCGGTTGCGATAAAGGAATTGAAGCGTGTTGGATTCCTGGGCCGTGTACGACGTGGAGGAGAAATTGCTTGCGGAGAGCGATTCTCCGGCATTGATGATGCCCTTGTTGATGATTCCCAGCAGCTCGGGCTTTCCGCGCGAAATCCAGCACGAGAGCTCACAGGTGTCAGGGAGCTCGACCGTCTCGCAGTCCTCGAGATCGTAACGGTCACCGATGGTTTTTACGCGTGAACTGGGAGCGACGATGCAGTGCGCCGTTCCCTTCCTGAGGGCGTCGAACGCTTCATCGTCGGATTGGTATTCGGTTACGGTCGCTGTGGGGAACAGGCTTTCAAGTGCATTTTTGTTGACAAACGATGATTTGGTACAGGCGATGTTCTGAAGGTCTTTGTTCAGGTTGCTGCCGGTGTAGATGGCGGTGAGGGATATGGTCCCCAACGATATCGACTGCACAACGCCTGTTTGCTCGGCAAACCAGTAATCTCGGTATACCGGCAGCGCAACGTCTATGCTTCCCTTTGACAGGGCCTTTGACATCATCTTGTAGCTATCAAAGGCGACGGTTTTGACCGTAATGCCAAATTTATCGTGCAACGTTGTCGCAAGCGATGCGAGCGAGCCTTCCATTTTGCCGTCTTCGTCTTCGTTGCAGTAGGGGAGTTTGCCCGTAATGTAGCCGAGTGTGATGGTGTTGTCATTTGCTTTGAGCCAGGAACGTTCGGGGCCGTTGAGCGATGATGAACCGCTGTTTTGGGTCGAGTAGTTAGATTTGACTTCGTCGTTATAGCGTGGGTTGACGCGGGCGATTGCCGTCATGGCAGCATTGATGTCGTTCATCAGGTCGGGGCGGCTTTTGGGGACGGCAAAATAGTAGTCACTCGAGCCAACGTAGAACATGGGCGACGCATCGGGCGACGAGATGGTGTCGTTCATGATGACGGCGTCGACTTCGTCGTTTGCGAGTGCGTCAAAGAGCATGGAGCCTCCGTCATACTCCCTGTATGTGCAGGTGATTCCTTCGTTGGCGAGCCACTGCTGGCCAACGAAGGTTTGCATAACACCGGAGTTGCAACCGATGGTAAGGCCCTGGAGCGCTTGGGGGTCACCCTTGGCCAGGTCGTCGCGATCGGGCTTGGCGTAGATGTAGTAGCGCTCGGTGCCCTCGGGGTTCGAGGAAAAGAGCAGCTTTTGGGTGCGTTCCTCGGAGTAGGAGATGTTGGGCATGAGGTCGATTTCGCCTGCCTCGAGCATGTCCATAAGCTCGGTGAAGGTGCCGGAGACGTATTCGTACCGCCAGCCGGGCGTGTAGTACGACAGGGTCTGGAGGCACTCGTAACCCCATCCCGATAGACGCTCGCCGGGGGTGCCGTCCTGGAAGCCCTCGTTGTTGACGAGCCAACCAACGCGGACCGTTTTGACCTGTTGATCGGAGCCGGCGGCAAAGGCGGGGGCGGGCATGATGGTGCTCAGTACGGCGAGCGCGGCAAGCGCGACGGCCAGGGTGCGATATATAACTGAACGAAGGACAGCGGAAGCTCTCACATGCAATCCTAACGAATCGAGACGTTACCGCACAAGGATACCAGCTCAGCCTACCTAGCCGGCAGTTGCGCCGCTAAACGGTTCCTCCCAGCACTTGGGGACAGTCCCTTTCTGCCGGCACAAAAGGAACGTCCTCAAGTGCCGGATGTGGGACAATACCGAGCGAATGTGATTGGGCATCTGAGAAAAGGGGTCGCGATGAACAAGTTGAGGACGCTTGCCGACGTGTTGCGCCAGGCTGGCTTTGCGCGCATCACGGGCCTGTTTCTTATCTTCTATCTGCTGTGCTCGACGGCTGTCTGGCTGTCCGAGCCCACGACCCTCACGTTTGGCGATGGTCTCTGGTTTAGCTTTGAGACGGTCTCGACCATCGGCTTTGGCGATATCCCGGCCGAAACGCCGGTCGCTCGCGCTATTACCGTCGTCCTGAGCGTTATCAGCATCTTCTACATCGCCATGCTCACGGGTGTGGCGGTGAACTACTGCAATATGCTCATCAAGCTGCGCCAAAAGGACACCATGGCGCGCTTTATGGACGATCTGGAGCATTTGGAAGAGCTCGATCGTGACGAGCTCGCCGACCTGTCGCGCCGTGTGCGCGAATATCGCCGACGCCAACGCTAGAACGGGCGCCGCGCGTCACGACGAGGGGGACTGAATATGAATATCACGGTATACCTGGGCGCCAGCGTCGGCAATGACCCGGCGTTTCTGCCTGCGGTGCAAGAGCTGGGCAACTGGATTGGCTCCAACGGGCACGCGCTGGTATACGGCGGGTCCAAATCGGGCCTGATGGGCGCGCTCGCCGATAGCGTACTCGAGGCAGGTGGACACGTGACGGGCGTTGAGCCGAGCTTTTTTATAGAGGCCGAGTTTCAGCACGACGGCATCGATGACCTCATCGTGACGAGCGATATGGCCGAGCGCAAAGCCAAGATGATTGAGCTCGGCGATGCGTTCATCGCCTTTCCCGGTGGGACGGGCACGCTCGAGGAGATTGCCGAGGTCATGTCCGCGGTGTCGTTGGGGCACCTGAGTGCTCCGTGCATCCTGTATAACCTTGACGGTTACTACAACGACCTCAAGGCGCTGCTCGGGCACATGATTGATAAGGGGCTTTCGAGCCCGAGGCGCCAGCAAGGCATCTACTTTGCCGACGATTTGCGCGAGATTGTCTCGATTATCAACGGATAAGTCTTGAGCCTGCCCCACTATGACTCCCAATGGTGCCGTTTGTGGCGCAGATGGTTGGCTTGTCTGGGCAACGCTCGCTCTACAATAAAACATAACTATGTCGACTTTGACCGCGGGAGGACCCGATGGACAACCTTGCCAAACCCACAAACCGCGTGCTGTTTTTAGTTAGCGTTGCCGTGACCGGTGCGTTCGCAGGTGCCGCGGTCTGGCTGTTCTTTTTTGCGATGGAGCACGGTATCGACTATCTGTGGACCGAGATCCCCCACATGCTGGGCGCGGCGTCGCCCGAACTCGCCAGCGGCCCGTTCGGTTTTCTGCCGTATCCGTTTTTCGTCTGCCTGCTGGGCGGCCTGCTGATCGGCCTGTACGAAAAGCTTACGGGCACCAAGACCGACGACCTCAACCAGGTGATGGCTAAGGTTAAGCAAGACGGGCGCTACCCGTACGACAACCTGGGCAAGCTTTCGCTCGCGGCATTGCTGCCGCTGCTGTTTGGCGGAAGTATTGGACCGGAGGCCGGCCTGACCGGCGTTATCGCGGGTCTGTGCAGCTGGGTCGGCGACCGCATGCGCCGCTTTGGCGCCGAGTTCAGGGAGCTCACGCTGTTGGGCACCCAGGCCGCGCTGACGGCGCTCTTTACCGCGCCCGTCTTTGGCTTTGTGGCGCCGCTCGCCGGTAGCGCCGACGGCCAGGGCGAAGACGCCGGCGATGGGTCCGCGTCCGGCGAGATCACCATCAAACTGCCCAAGGCACAGAAGACTGTGGTCTACGGTATTGCGATTGCCGGCGGCCTGGGCACCTATCTGCTGCTCGGCCAGGTTATGGGCGGCGGCATGGGCATGCCCAGGTTCGAGGCCGCCGAGGTGGGCAACCTGGAGCTTGCCTGGCTCATCCCGCTGGCGTTGGTTGGCACCGTTTGCGGCTGGCTGTACTTTGTCTCGGAGCACGCGAGCGAGGCGCTGTCCCATGCAATAGGGGAGCGTCCTGTCGTCAAGGCCATGCTGGCCGGTCTGGCGCTCGCCATCTGCGGCACGGTCTTGCCCTACACCATGTTTGCCGGCGAGACCCAGGCCGATGTACTTATGGAGACCTACCTCACCATTCCCGCCGGCGTGCTTATCGCGACCGGTCTTGTTAAGGCCATGCTGACGCCCGCCCTCATCAACCTTGGTTGGCGCGGCGGCCACTTCTTCCCCGTTATCTTCTCGGGCGTAAGCCTGGGCTATGGCCTTGCCATCCTCACCGGCGCAGATCCGGTCTTTTGCGTCGCCGTCTGCACGGCATCGACGATGGGCGCCGTCATGCGCCAGCCTGTCATGGTTGTGGGCCTGCTGCTTATGTGTTTCCCACTCAAGGGTATCGTCTGCATGATCATCGCCGCAGCCATTGCCGCTGGCATTCCACTGCCCAAGCCGCTGCGCAAGTAGCGCGGCAGCGCGCGGTCAGTACAAACATCTCAAGTCCGGTGCGGGCGCTGTGTCACGGATTTGCGGGTGGACTGGATTTCGTTCGGTATCGGCGCTACTTCCAAATTGCAAGCGCGGCGGTGCCCAGTACGATGAGGACGAGACCGATGGCGCTGCGGCGGGAGAGTTTTTCGTTGAATGCCAGGCGCGCAAATAGCACCGATACGACAATCGATAGTTTGTCGATCTGCACCACGACACTCACCTGGCCTGCAGCGATGGCATAGTAATAGAGCAGCCACGATGCTCCAGTCGCGATGCCCGATGTTGCGAGAAATGTGAGTTCGCGCCGGTCAACGTGCGCGACCTGCTCCAGTTTTCCCTTGGCTGCCACGATTGCCCATGCCATAACCAGTACCACGCAGGTGCGGATTGCCGTGGCCAGGTTTGACTCGACGCCTTCGATGCCGATCTTGGCGAGGACGGAGGTGAGTGCCGCGAACACGGCGGCGCCGAGGGCGTAAGCGAGCCAGGTTCGGTCTTGCTGCTGCTCGGGTTCGGCGGACTGCTTCTTCTCGATCATTAAAAACGTGCCGAGGGTGATGACAGCGGTTCCCACGAGCTTAACCGCAAGGTTGCTCGTCTCGTCAAAAAGCGCGATGGCGACCAGCGCGGCGAGCACGGTGCTCATCTTGTCGACCGGTACGACCTTATTGACATTTCCGATGCTCAACGCCTTAAAGTAACAGATCCACGAAGCACCGGTAGCGAGTCCCGAGAGGACGAGAAAGAGCCAGGATCTGGGTTCGATGCTGCCAATGGTTCCAATGGATCCAGAAATGCCCGCCATTGCCCAGGCGAAAACGAGCACTACGCAGGTGCGAATGGCCGTCGCGACATCGGAGTCGGTCTGCTTGATGCCGCATTTGGCCAAGATGGATGTGATGCCGGCAAAGAATGCTGACGCAAATGCTGCGACAACCCACGACACGGGTGCGGTGCCTCCTTGGATAATGGGTTTATCCTGCGAGTTTTATGGACATGAGGATACCGCCCCACCATGAAGGTTTGATATGGCCGCGGCGAGACGGGGCCATGTTCCGGGGAACTATTTGGTTGAGGCTCGAATTGTCGATATGCTGTCGGCTTCTCTTTGGTTGCCAAGATTTAAACGGCATGCCGTGAAGGGCGGTAGCGACGTTGTCGCTGCTTCGTCTTATCTAGTAAATGAGGTGGCGTGCAGCCCAAGCCCTTTGGCTGTCGATTACAGGTCGCGTGCCCGATAGACCTTGGTGCTGACGGCGCAGCTGATTGCACATAGCGCGAGGGCAAGTGCGGCGATGCCTGCACACAGACAGCTCAGAACGGCAGGATCGGGATTCGCTCCGGCAATCGACATGAGCCAGTTGCTGATGGGGTTGGAGGAGCTCAGCGTGGCCATGGTGCCGCAACCAAGCAGGGCAAACAGGCCAACGGATAGGCGCAGCGCCTCCATGTGACCAAATCGAAAGAACAGCGGCTGCGCCAAAAACACCATCATGAGGGAGATGAGCATTGATGCTGCTGAGGCTATTGCAATCTCAAAGACGATCTGTCCCGTCAACGGGATACCCGCGCTGTTGAAGAGCGGGAAGGAGACGATGCTCAGAAGCGCGGCGGCGCACGCCATGACGGCGGAGAAGACAATAACGCTCAGGTAGCGTGCGCGGATGATGTCTTTGCGCGAGAAGGGCAGCGTTGCCCGGTAGCGCTCCCAACCGTTTTGATTGTCGAAGCCGGCCAGCGAGCTCATGACCATGATGGGTGACATGGCACTGACCGCGCAGGCGCCAGCGCTCATGCCGGAATCGCCGTCCGATGCGTTGGCAAGGGTCAGCACGACGAATATGAACAAGCCGACACCCGCAATGCTTGGGGCAAGCGAGCGAACGATGGCGAGCTCGGACATAAGGGCGCGTTTCATTTCGAAGCCCCTTTCAGCGTGAGGCGAAGATAGTCATCAATGGTTGCCCGATCGCAGGGAATCTCGGGAAAGGCCTCGAGCGCTTCGTGACGGTTGGGCACGAGCACGTCCACGCTATAGGCGTGGTGGGCGGCACGGGCGCCTTCGACGCAAGCCATAAGCTCGGCGGCCTGTGCTTGGGTGCAGTGGGCGATGCCGGCGCGGTCGGTAATGTCCTCGCGCGGCAGGTCAAAAATAATCGAGCCATTTTCGATGCAGATGACGCGATCAGCGGTGCGATCGAGGTCGGACGTAATGTGGCTCGAGAGTAACACGCTGTGCTGGCCGTCGGCGACAAAGGCAAGCAGCTCATCAAGCAGTTCCTCGCGTGCCATGGGATCGAGGCCCGCGGTGGCTTCGTCCAAAACGAGCAGCTTGGCATTGTGGCTGAGTGCACAGGCAAGCTGCAGTTTCATGCCCATGCCGCGGGAGAGGTCCTTGACCTTTGTCTTGGGATCGAGGCCAAATCGGTTGATGAATCCGGCGAACGTTTCGCGGTCCCATGTGGGGTACGCCGGGCCTACGAGCGACTCGATCTGGCCCACCCTGAGCGTGGAGGGGAAGGGGCACGTGTCCAGGACAAGACCGACGCGGGAGCGTAGATGGCGTTGCGATTCATCGGGCGCGTCGGCGCCACAGCGCTGCCCAAACAGGTGCACCTCGCCGGCATCGAGCTTTATAAGCCCGAGCGCGGCGCGAATGGTCGTTGTCTTGCCGGCGCCGTTTGCGCCTACAAAGCCAACGATCTGGCCGGGCTCCACAGCGAGCGTGACGTCGCGTAGTGAAAAGCGGTCGCTCACACGGCGTGAGATGCCTTTGAGTTCTAAAAGGTTTTGCATGGTATAGCCTTTCTTGCAGATGGCTACTGCATGGTTTCGGGGGCTACCAGGTCGAGCATCTCGTGCAGTTTGTCGCGCGTGACGCCCAGGGTTTCGGCTTGGCTCGCCGCTTTCGCAAGTAGCTCTTCGATATGGCAGAGCTGGTTTTCGCGCAAGAGTTCCTGGTTGCCCTCGGCGACAAAGCAGCCCTTGCCCTGCACGGTGCAGATAAACCCGAGTTGCTCTAGGTCGGCGTAGGCGCGCTTGGTGGTGATGACGCTCACACCCAGGTCGCTCGCGAGTGCACGGATGCTGGGGAGTTTGGCTCCCGCAGTGAGCGTGCCCGAAAGGATTTGAGCTTTGACCTGCGAGGATATCTGTTCGTATATGGGCTTATCGCTCGAGTTGGATAGGATGATGTCCACAGCGGCTCCTTAGCTGTTGGCTACACGTGTATATAACCGGTAAGCACAGTATATATACACTATGCACAGTTATGCAAGAGCTAAATGTGGAATAGCCCATCGACGCCGCGCTTGCTCCAAAACAATCTCAATCTGTAACATCTGGGTCCGTTTTTGGTCGCCAGCTGTTACAGATTGAGATGTTATTTTCCCGCCTGCCTATTTGTCTCAATCTGTAACAGTAAGAGTCGATTTGCGCGGCTAGATGTTACAGAACGAGACATTGGCTGCCTGCCTTTCCGTTTATCTCGATTTGTAACAGCTAGACCCAATTTGGGCGGTCAGGTGTTACAGATTGAGATTGTGCCGGCGGACAAGTTCGTTTGTCTCAATCTGTAACATCTGGGTCCGTTTTGAGTCGCCTGCTGTTACAGATTGAGACAGTCTGCTGCAGAATACTTTCGATAACTAGCCGTTCACGTTCTGACTGATGAATTTGTCCTGATAGGCGCCCTAGAGCGGGATTTCGCGGCTACAATAGTGCGGTTACAACGACGTAATGCACTCAATGCAAGAAAGGATCCGCATGGCAAGCCTGTCGGATGAAATCTCGTCGCGCCGCACATTCGCGATCATCAGCCACCCGGACGCCGGTAAGACCACGCTTACCGAGAAGCTGCTGCTCTATACCGGCAGCATCCAGACCGCCGGCTCGGTCAAGGGCAAGAGCTCGGCCAAGCATGCCGTTTCGGACTGGATGGACATCGAGAAGGAGCGCGGCATTTCCGTTACCTCCTCGGTGCTGCAGTTCACCTACAACGGCGCCTGCGTCAACATCCTCGATACCCCCGGCCACCAGGACTTCTCGGAGGATACCTACCGTACCCTTATGGCCGCCGACGCCGCGGTCATGGTCATCGACGGCGCCAAGGGCGTCGAGGCCCAGACCAAAAAGCTCTTTAAGGTCTGCACGCTGCGCCACATTCCCATCTTTACCTTTGTGAACAAGCTCGACCACGAGGCTCGCGATCCGTTTGAGCTCATGGAAGAGATCGAGAATGTCCTGGGCATCAATACGTATCCCATGAACTGGCCGATCGGCAGCGGCCGCAACTTCCGCGGTGTGTTCGATCGCCAGACCCGTCGCGTTATCGCCTTTGAGGGCGACGGCCACGCCAACGCCACCAAGAAGGTCGCCGAGGTCGAGGCCGAGCTGGGCGACCCCGCTATGGACGAGCTCATCGGCGAGGAGAACCATAAGAACCTGATGGACGACATCGAGCTGCTCGATGGTGCCGGCGACGAGCTCGACTTGGATGCCGTGGCCTGCGGCAAGCTAAGCCCGGCGTTCTTTGGCTCGGCGCTCACCAACTTTGGCGTGGAGCCCTTCCTCAAGGAGTTCCTGCGCCTGGCCCCGACGCCGCGCGCCTATACCGATACGCTCACCAACGAGCCGGTCGATCCCTGCCGCGACGACTTTAGCGGCTTTGTGTTTAAGATCCAGGCCAACATGGACAAGAACCACCGCGACCGCATCGCCTTTGTGCGCATTTGCTCGGGCAAGTTCGAGCGCGGCATGGACGCCTTCCACGTGCAGGGCAACCGCAAGCTCAAGCTTGCCACGGGTACCTCGATGATGGCCGATGACCGCGCCATCGTGGACGAGGCGTATGCGGGCGATATCGTGGGCCTGTTCGACCCGGGTATCTTTAGCATCGGCGACACCGTGTGCTCCGGCAAGCGCCACGTGCAGTATCCGCAGATCCCGACGTTTGCCCCCGAGATGTTCGCTCGCATTACGCAGGTCGATACGCTCAAACGCAAGCAGTTCGTCAAGGGCATGGAGGAGCTTGCCCAGGAGGGAGCTATCCAGATCTTCCGCGAGCTGGGTGCCGGTATGGAGAGCGTCATCGTGGGCGTGGTCGGCGTGCTGCAGTTTGAGGTACTCGAGCGCCGCCTCAAGGCCGAGTACCGTGTTGAGGTTCGTCGCCAGCCGCTGCCCTATACGGACATCCGCTGGATCCAGAACGACCCCGACACCATCGATATCCCGGGCCTTTCGCTCACGCGCGACACCCTGCGCGTCGAGGACATGCGCGGCGGCAAGCTGCTGCTGTTCACGAGTCCGTGGAACGTGGATTGGGCAACCGACCACAACCCCGACCTTATCCTGTCGGAGTTTGGCAACGTGGCCTTTTAACGCATCGGCGCGGTGACCCTGCGGGGCTGCCGCGCCATTTACTTGCCTGATGCCGTGTGAGCGGCTATCATACCCACCGTCGTCTCAAGACCGGGGCGTCCGAGCAGTTCGGGTCCGATATCCTGCTCGTTAAACCTAAAACCAAAGGAGTACATAATGATCAAGAAGGTCATGGAGGACTACAAGGTCCTGTTGCGGAGCATTCCCGCGGCAACGGTTTCGCTGTTTTTCGTGAGCGTCATCATGATGAACCTGCTGGCCAACAAAGAGCTCATCAGCCTGCCGTATCTGGCACTCGATTGCGGCTTTGTGGTGAGCTGGGTTTCGTTTTTGTGCCAGGACATGATCTGCAAACGCTTTGGCGCCAAGGCATCCATCAAAATCTCTATCCTCGCGCTGCTGGTCAACCTGGCCGTGAGTCTGTGCTTTTGGGCATGCTCGCTCACGCCCGGTATGTGGGGCGCCTACTACGACACCGGCATGATCGAGGTCAACACCGCCCTTAACGCCACCATCGGCGGCACCTGGTACGTGGTGCTGGGCTCTTCGCTTGCCATGCTCGTTTCTGCCGTGGTTAACTCCACGCTCAACCAATCGCTCGGCCGTATGCTCAAAAAGAATAATTTTGCGAGCTTCGCCTTCCGCTCCTATGTCTCTACGGGTGTTGGCCAGTTTATCGACAACCTGGTCTTTGCCATTGTGGTGAGCCACACGTTCTTTGGCTGGACGTGGGTACAGGTCCTTATGTGCTCGCTGACCGGCGCTGTCGCCGAGCTGCTGTGCGAGGTCTTCCTGAGCCCCGTGGGCTACAAGGTCGTGCGCGGCTGGGAGCGCGAGAATGTGGGTTCCGAGTACCTCGAGCGCCACGCAACCGCCTAAGGAGCAAATATGCGGGTTTTGATCACGGGCGCTTCGGGCGGTATCGGAGCCGCGTGCGTGCAGCGCTTTTTGGACGAGGGCCACGAGGTCGTGGGCTTTGATCTGCTGCCGGCGGCGATCGAACACGAGCGCTACCGCCATCTGATTGTTGATGTCCGCAAGCCGGACTCGTTTCCAGGCGACTTTGAGCCTCAGGTAATCGTGAACGTTGCCGGTACGCAGGATTCGGCTGACGACATCGCCGCCAACCTGCGTGGCACCATCAACGTGACCGAGCGCTACGCCTTTGTGGGAGAGGGGCTTGCCGCCAGGCCGGTGCCGGCTATCAAATCCGTGGTCAATGTGGGGTCGGCGAGCGGGCATACGGGATCGGAGTTCCCCGCCTATGCCGCCAGCAAGGGCGGCGTTATCGCCTACACCAAGAACCTTGCAAACCGCCTGGCACCGCAGGCCATCGCCAACAGTGTGGACCCGGGCGGCGTTATCACGCCGCTCAACCGTTGCGTGATGGAAGACGAACACCTGTGGAACCAGATTATGGAGCTCACGCCGCTTAAACGCTGGGCCACCGCCCAAGAGATCGCCGAGTGGATCTACTTTGTGGGCGTGACCAACCGGTTTATGACCGGGCAGAGCCTGCTGATCGATGGCGGCGAGGCCGGCCGCACACAATTTATTTGGCCCGAATAGGAAACGCGCCCGATGGAAAGCCGTCGGGCGCGTTTTTGATGTATCGATTTTTAGCCGAGGCAAGTCCAGTTGACGGGGGTCGAGCCGTGCTGCTCGAGTAGCCGATTGGCTGCCGAGAAGGGGCGCGATCCCATAAAAGCGGGGAGTTCTGCCGTGGCACGGTTGGCCGAAAGCGGCGAGGGGTGCGTGGAGGCCAGGCAGAACTTGCCGGTTGCCTTGCCCGCGCCGGTCGCGGCGAGCTTGCCTTCGACCATCTGCTGGGCAAAGCGGCCCCATGCCAAAAAGACGACCGGCTGGGGCAGCTGGCAGCAGCGTTCGATAACGTAGTCGGTGAGCGCGCTCCAGCCCAGCTTGGCGTGCGAGTTCGCGGCATGCTCGCGCACGGTGAGTGTAGTGTTGAGGAGCAGGACGCCCTGCAGTGCCCATGGGGTTAGGTCTCCCGTGGCGGGAATGGGGCAGCCCAGATCGGCTTTGAGCTCCTTATAGATGTTGCGCAGGCTCGGCGGCAACTTGGTTTGCGTCGCTGGGACCGAGAACGACAGTCCCATGGCCTGGTTGGGTCCGTGATAGGGGTCTTGACCCAAGATGACAACCTTGACCTGGTCGGCCGGCGTGTAGGCGAGGGCATTGAGGATGTCGTCTTGTGCCGGGTAGATGGTTTGCTCGGCACGCAAAAGGGCGATGCGCTCGAGCAGCTGGTTCGTAGTGTCACGTACCGGCTGCGGCGCATCGCCCAACCAAGTTGCTATGTTGCGGTCGCGGGTCGCGGCGTCCATGGGGCTCCTTTACGTCAGATGCTCTGTTGACATCTATTGTAAAGGCGCACCGGTTGCCTTTATGCCACGGCTGTATGAGGAGTGGGGTCTACGAGACGTGCTCGGGCGCTCCTGCCATGCGAGCCTGTCCATGTGCGCGAAGGTGCGGAAGTTCGACGGTTGCCACCATGACGCCGGTGAGGATGAGGGCGGCGCCAATGAAGGCGATGGGGCTGAGGACCTCGCCGACCAGGAAGAACGAGAAGACGGCGGAGCATACCGGCTCGAGCGAGAAGGCGAAGCCGGTGGTCTCGGCAGGCACGTGGGGCTGCACGAGCGTTTGGGTGATAAAGCCATAGGCAGAGCAGATGAGTGCGAGCGCGACGACAACGACAATCTCGCTAGGCGTGCCGGGAAGCGTGAAACCGCCAAAGGTGAATGCGGCGATACCCGAGAATAAGCCGCCGAAGCCCAGCTGCCAAACGCCCAGAGCAAGCGGATCGACTTCTTCGACAAAGCGCTTGGCCACGATAATGTGGCTGGCATAGATAAAGGCCGAGAGCAGCATGATGAGCGCGCCCGGGTTCAGGCTGGTGAAGTCGGCGCCCGAGAGCAGCAGCATGCCGCAGGTGACGATGGCGGTGCCGATGAGCACTTTGCGCTCGGGGGCACGACGCAGCAGGGCGGCGTTGGCAAACGGCACGATCACGACCGTCAGGCTCTGCAAAAAGCCGGCGGTGGAGGCGGAGGTGAGGCTGGAGCCCAGGCACATGCAGGTGAGCTCGGTTGCCATAATGGCGCCGATGATGGCGGCGCGGACCATAAGGTCACGGTTGATGCGCAACGCGTGCTTGTGGAAGAGCAGCAGGCAAGCCGCAAAGGCGATGATGCAGCGCAGCGCAACGATGCTCGTGGCGTTCATGCTGTCCATGCCGATCTTCATGAGGGGGTACGAAAAGCCCCATGCGACGGGAACGGAAAATGAGAGCGCGATTGCTTTTTTGCGATCCATGGGACTCCTTTTGTTACAGAACGGTTTCGTAAAAAGGATTCTGCTCCCAGATGTGGATGTAGTAAAGCGAATGTATCTTCAGTATGATTAAGAAATGCTAATGTCATTAGGAAAAGCGCTGGCAAAACGTTTTACGGCTGCATTGATGTGGAGGCACGATGGCATCGCGGTATCAGATTGTTTGTATGGTGGTCGATCGCGGCAGTCTTAAGGGCGCGGCGGACGAGTTGGGCTATACGCAAAGTGCGGTGAGCCAGGCCGTCAAGGCGCTCGAGCGCGAGCTGGGCACCACGCTTATCGAGCGCGGAAAGCAGGGCGTTTCGCTTACGCGCGATGGCAAGCAGTATCTGCCGTACCTGCGCCAGATTGTGACCGCCGAGGCCGAGCTCGAGGGCAAGCGCCAGGAGCTGCTGGGGCTTTCGTCGACCGATATTCGCATCGCGACGTTTACCAACGTGAGCCGTACCGTGCTGCCGCGTGTGATCCGCGACTTTGGTACGCTGCACCCGGGCGTACGCTTTACCCTCAAGCAGGGCGATTACACGCGCAACGCTCAGTGGGTGCACGACGGCGTGGTGGATTTTTGCTTTACGGCGCGCGGGTTTACCGCAGGCCTCGAGAAGCGTGTGGTCTATCATGACGAGTTGGTGGCGCTGCTGCCGGCTGCGCATCCGCTGGCGGCAAAGGAAAAGGTGACGCTCGCCGACCTGGCGTCCGAGCCCTTTGTGCTGCTGGATGAGGGCGAACAGAGCCTGGTGCTCGATGCATTTGCGACACATGGGCTGTCGCCGCACGTGACGAGTGAGGTGACTGACGACTACACCATCATGGCGATGGTGGAGGAGGGCCTAGGCGTGAGCATGCTCTACCGTCGTACTGTGGAGGGCATGCGAGCCGATATTCGTGTGCGACCCATCGTGCATGCTCCCTCGCGCGACGTAGTGGCAGCTTGGCGCAGCTGGGATACCATGCCTATCGCCACGAGGCGCTTTATCGACTATATGAGCTCGCATATTGTCAATTAATGACTGGCGTGGCGTTGAGTGCGGTGTCTAGCGGGCTGTCGCTTTGGCTTGGGTGGCGCGATAGGTGCGTGCCGGGTGGCAAAGTAGTACCGCCACGACCATAAAGAACGCCGTGGTGCCCAGGCTGATGGGGTAGACCATCATGATGTTCGCAAAGGTGCGGAAGTGCGGGAACACGCAGAACACCCAATAGAAGCGGATGCCGCAGACGCAGATCATGGTGATGAGGGCGGGCGTGAGCGAGATACCAAAGCCGCGTAGGTAGCCGGACATGTTTTCGTAGAACATGCTAAAGGCGTACGCCGGGAAGATCGAACACACGCGGATATAGCCGATCGAGACGATGTTGGGATCGCTGTTGAACAGCGACAAGATCTCGCGCCCCAGGCCGACAATAACGATGATCGTGGTGAGTGCAACGATACCGCCTTCGACCAGGCAGACCTTGAGCGTTTTGGTGCAGCGGTCGATCTGGCGGGCACCGTGGTTTTGTCCCACAAAGGTGGTGCAAGCCTGGCTAAAGCTGTTGAGCAGGTTGTAGCATACGTACTCCAAGCTCATAGCGGCGCTCGATGCCGCCATGACCTCGGTGCCCAGGCTGTTGATAGCAGACTGGATGATGATGTTGGCGACGGCAAAGACGGCGCTCTGGATGCCGGCGGGCAGGCCGATCTTGACGATGCGCTTGAGGGCGACGGGGTCGATAGCCAGGTCGCGCGGGGTGACGCGGACGACGGAGTCGGTCTTGAGCAGGCGGATAAAGAGCGTAGCGGCGCTGACGGTGTAGGCGATGGCGGTGGCGATGGCGACGCCCGCGACGCCCCAGTGGAGTACGGGGACAAAGATGAGGTCCAGGCCAATGTTGAGGACGGTGGACACGGCAAGCGCCTGCAGCGGCATGCGGGTGATGCCGACGGAGCGGAAGATCGCGGCCTCAAAGTTGTAAAGCAAGATCGAGGGCATGCTGAGCAAAAAGACGCGTAGGTAGAGCGAAGCGAGCGGCATGGTTTCGGCGGGAACGTTGAGCGCGGCGAGCATGGGCTCGGCAAAGATCTCGCCCAGTGCGATGACGACAAAGCCCACAAGTGCCATAAGAATCGAGGTGTGGACGGCGCGTTTGACCATGTTCTGATCGTTGCGGCCGATAGCGTTGGCGATGACCACGTTGGAGCCAAGCGACATGCCAATAAACAGGTTGAGCATAAGACTGGTAAGCGGAACATTGGAGCCGACCGCCGCCATGGCGAGGGTTCCCTGGTCGCCCGAGAAGTTACCGATGATGACCGTGGCGATGAGGTTCGACAGTTGCTCCAAGATGCTCGTGGCGGCCACAGGGAAGGCGAACAGGGGAACATTGCGCCACAGCGATCCGGTGGTCATGTCAATGTGCTTAGATACGGTGTCAGCCATACGCTCTCAATCTCTAACATGCTCTTTTGTGCTTATTTGCGCAGACGATGATACTCCTAATCGCCTAGTCATTGGGGACGTTCTAAAACGATTACTCATTCAAGAACGTCCCCAATGACTAGGCGGGGAAGGCGTGCGACAATGGTGGGCGTTGTGTTGTTCGCGCTAAGGAGTTGCCATGTTGTTGTGTCCCGTTTGCCATGAGCCGCTGGTGGATGACGAACGCGGTGCTGCATGCGCGGGCGGACACCGGTTTGACCGTGCGCGCGAGGGCTATCTATATCTATTGCGCTCGTCCAAGAGCGGCGACTCCATGGGCGATCCCAAGTCACAGGCGCGCAGCCGTCGTGACTTTCTGAACCGTGGATACTACGCGCCGTTGCGCGATGCGATGGTCGAGCTGGTGCGCAAGCAGGTGTCTGGGCGTGCTGCGTCTACGAGCGGTCCCATGACGCTGCTCGATATTTGCTGCGGCGAGGGCTATTACACCAGCGCCATGGGCGCGGTGCCGGGCGTGGATGCTTACGGTTTCGACCTGGGCAAAGAGATGGTGCGCCTTGCCGCCAAGCGCGACGATGCGACCTATTTCGTAGCCAACATGAAGGACATCCCTGTGGCCGATGGCGCCTTCGATATGGTGACCGAGCTCTTCGCTCCCTTTAACGAGCGCGAGTTTGCCCGCGTGCTGGCGCCGGAGGGCTCGCTCTACACCGTGGTGCCGGGTGCCCGTCATCTGTTTGGGCTTAAGGAAGTGCTCTACGATACGCCGTACCTTAACGACGAGAAGCTGCCGAAGACTACCGAGCTTGAGTTAATCGGAACGCAGCGGGTGTCTGCGAACATTACGCTCCAGACCCAGGCCGACATCGAGGCAGTGTTCCAGATGACGCCGTACTACTACCGCACACGCCCTGCCGACAAAGAGCGCCTGGCAAACCTCGATACCCTTCAGACTGACATCGACTTCATCATCGCCGAGTACCGCCACAGCTAACAACCTGCCAAAAAGGGACAGGTTTGTTTTGGTAGGTTTTGTCTGGGCAAACGTAAAGGGCCGACCGCGGAGATGCGCGATCGGCCCTTTTTAGTTGCTTGGCTGCAGAGGTTATGAGAAGCGAGCGCTTACAGGCGGTCCTTGTTCTCGGCCTTAACGGCGTGTGCCTGCTGAACAAAGAACAGGTCGTAGACCACGATGACAAAGGCGACGATATTGACGGAGCTGCCGCCGAGCGCGGGAAGCGTGAGCGCGGCCTGCGCAATCGTGGCGATTGCGGCAACGATGCCGAGCTTAAACGCACCATCCACCTGCGAAGGCTTGTTGGCGCCCTTGATGCCCGCAACGCCCGCGGCGAGATCGATGAGGCCCTTGGCGACCAGCACGACCGCGGCGAGCATGGCGTTCGACCCGTACGTGGAATCGAGGTTGCCGGTCGCGATGCCGACGCCGGCGATGACGAGGCTGGCGATGCCCAAAACAAAGTAGACGAGGGCAAGGATTTTGAGAGTCTTGCGAGCGGAACTCATGGCTGGTCCTTTCGATACGAGTACGTCAATCTGACGTACCCCATGTGCTGCACATATGGTGAAGCACATTGTAGTTCAACGCGGCGATGCATGCGCCTGAAAGCGCTTTGACCCCGCGCAGCCCACCCCAACCTTTCAAAAAGGAAAGCTGGACGTAAGCCAAATCGATGGCAGCCCATGTGCGGCGCTGCGATGATGAGGCCGTAACAAGGAGCTGGTCTCAAGGAGGAGTCATGATGTACGGAGCAGGGCAAGTGCGTGAGCCGCAGTCGTTGGGAAGGCACATGGGTGATTCTGTGATCGCTGCCGTGTGCACGGGATTGATGGCGGTGCTTTGCATTGCGATGCTGTGGGCCATGTCGCATGTGGGACAATAGCGGACGGTTAGGTGCTGGCATAAACGGCACTCGCGTATTCGTTTTGCTTGCTAAGGAGTGCCCATGGGCGTCGTCGATCCCTTTTCTGTTGCTCGGGCCGCGGGGCTTGAGCTGATCGGGAAGTCCGAGGGCCTCACGCTCACCGACGGCACGATGGAGCTGCGTGCCGATTTTGACCGCATGCTTCCGCGGCTCAAGCAGGGCCGTCTGCAGCAAGAGCTGTTGGTAAAGGCTGCGCGCGCAAAAGGCATCGAGTGCCCATGGGCGATTGATGCCACGGCAGGCTTTGGCGAGGATTCGCTGCTGTTGGCGGCCGCGGGCTTTACCGTCGATCTGTATGAGCAGGATTGCGTGATCGCGGCGCTCCTCAAGGATGCTCTGGATCGCGCGGCAGATGATCCGGCGCTTGCGGCTGCCGTGTCGCGCATGCGCTTACATGCGGGCGAGGACAGCATTGCCGGCCTTCGCCATACGGCTGAGCTGATCGGGCGGGGCGAGCTTGCCGCCCCCGACGTGGTATATCTGGATCCCATGTTTCCCGAACGCACCAAGAGCGCGGCGGTGAAAAAGAAGTTCCAACTCTTGCACCATCTGGAGCAGCCGTGCGCCGATGAGGAGACGCTGGTCGAAGCTGCGCTTGCGGCGCGCCCGCGCAAGGTCGTTATCAAGCGGCCGGTGAAGGGGCCGCTGCTTGCCGGCGTTAAGCCGAGCTATCAACTTGCGGGCAAGGCCGTTCGCTACGATGTGTTGGTGCCGCCGCGCCCGTAGCTTGCGTGCGATGGCTGGCGCTCCGTCAATGCCGTGCCGATGCGGCGCCTATTTCCAAGGGTGCGACGTCAAGTGCCAGCCGCCGCAGTATTCGCATTTGTAGCAGGCCAGCCCGCGGCGTCCGCGGTTTTCGCAGTCGGCCATAACTGCCTCGGCCTCGGCGCGCGTGTCGTAACGGTTTTTGCGCTCGCACGATTTGTAGCGCCAGGCTTCATCGCGCTCGGCGTCCAGGGCGTCGCGGCGCTCGTCCTCGCGTGCAAACAGGTCGCTCATATCGCCGCCGGTAGCAGCGCTCAAAAACTCGCTTTTGGCCTTTGACCAGGCGGCTCGCTTTTTGCTTCCCATCTGCTTCGCGCCCTTCTCCAAACGTTGGTATCATTGCTCAATCAAAGTGATACCAATAAACGTGAGGTCGCCGCGTGATGATCAGAAAAACCCTCGATACCGACATTCCCGCCGTCATGGCCATCTATGACGCGGCCCGCGCCTTTATGCGCGCACATGGCAACACGACGCAGTGGCCCGAGGGCACGCCTTCGGGCGAGCAGCTGGCTGCCGATATCGCCGCCGGTGGCAGCTATGTGTGCGAGGAAGACGGACGCGTGGTGGCGACGTTTGCCTTTCTGCCGGGGCCGGACAGTTCCTACGATGTGATCGAGGGCGGCCAGTGGCGCAGCGACGCCCCGTATGCTGTGCTGCACCGTGTGGCGTCCGATGGCACCGCGCACGGTATCGCGGCTGCGATGTTTGCCTTTGCCAAGGAACGCGCCGATCACCTGCGCATCGACACGCATCAGGACAACCTGCCCATGCAGGGAGCCATCGCCAAGGCCGGGTTTAAGCGCGCCGGTATCGTATATGTGTCGGACGGTACGCCGCGCGTCGCGTTTGATTGGCTGCGCGAGGCATAAAGGCCGAGCCACATACCAGCGTTTTACCAAAAATGGCCCCGGGTGGGGCCATTTTCGATTACTACGCTGTTTTGAAAGCCGGCTTTCGCAAGGCGCGAACCTACGAAAATCGCTGCGCGGCAACGCGGGGCGATGAGCTCGGTCGGGGGATAGGGCTCGCTTCGCCCGCCGGCCCGTACATTGTATCATCCAGTGTGGAACGAGGATGCCCGTTGCCGCGTGCGATGGGCTTGCAATAAGAGGAGAGCCATGTCGAAGCAAGCGGTCGTTGGAATCTTGGCGCATGTCGATGCCGGCAAGACCACGCTGGCCGAGGCCATGTTGTTCAACGCGGGTCGCATTCGCAAGCGCGGCCGCGTGGACGATGGCGATTCGCATCTGGACACGAACGCGATCGAGCGTGAGCGTGGCATTACGATCTTCTCGTCGCAGGCCGTGCTCGACCATGGCGATACCCACGTCATGCTCGTGGATGCGCCGGGGCATGTCGATTTTTCTGCCGAGGCGGAGCGCACGCTGCGCGCGCTCGACTACGCGATTTTGGTTGTGGGTGCCAACGATGGCGTACAGGGTCATACCGAAACCCTGTGGCGCCTGCTTGCGCGCTATGACATCCCGACGTTCATCTATGTCAATAAAATCGATTTGGAGAATCCCGGCCGCGATGTTTTGCTGGCACAACTTGGGCAACGTCTCTCCGAGGGCTGCTTGGATGCCAGCGAACTGCTGGCGGGCGGGGCCGTTCAGGAGGACGCTGCCGCGTTAGACGAAGAAGCGCTCGAGGAGTTTCTTGAGGCGGGCGAGCTTTCTGTCGCAACGCTGTCGCGCATGGTTGCCGAGCGCAAACTCTTTCCCTGCTTTGCCGGGTCGGCGCTCAAGGACCAAGGCGTGGACGAGCTGCTGGACGGCATATGCGCGCTGATGCGTGAACAGGCATGGCTTCCGGAGTTTGCCGCGCGCGTCTATCGTGTCAGCCGCGGGGATCGCGGCGAGCGCTTGGCTTGGGTTAAAGTGACCGGCGGCACGCTGCATGCCAAGCAGATGATTGACGGACGTTCCGGCGCCGAGGCATGGGAGCAGAAGGTCGATCAGGTACGCATCTATAACGGCGAAAAGTATGAGCTTGCCCAAGAAGTTGCTGCTGGCGGTATTTGTGCTGTGACGGGTCTTGCGCATGTTCGCCCAGGGGACGCCCTGGGCGCGGAGCCCGCGGGCGATGCGCCCGTCATTGCGCCGGTCCTCACCTATACGGTGCTTCCGGGCGAACACGATGTCCATGCGGTGTTCAAAGCGTTGACTGAGCTGGCGGACGAAGATCCCATGCTCGGCGTAAGCTGGAATACGCATCTAGAGCAGATTCATTTGCAGTTGATGGGCGCTGTGCAACTCGAGGTCGTGCAGCGGGTGTTGGCCGATCGTTTTGGCCTTTCGGTTGCGTTTGAGTCTGGCGGCATTCTCTATAAGGAGGCTATTTCGCAGCCGGTCGAGGGCGTGGGCCACTTTGAGCCGCTGCGCCACTATGCCGAGGTGCATTTGCGCCTGGAGCCGTTGCCAGCGGGTTCGGGCGTGCAGTTTGGCACCGTGACCTCGACCGACGAGCTCGATCTTAACTGGCAGCGTTTGGCACTCACCAACGCCATGGAGCGCGACCACCTGGGTGTGCTGACTGGCTCGCCCATCACCGATGTGCGCATTACGCTCACGGGCGGCCGCGCGCATGCCAAGCACACCGAGGGCGGTGATTTTCGCCAGGCCACGTACCGTGCGATTCGCCAGGGACTCATGCAGGCGCGTGAGGCCGGCGCGGCGGTACTGCTGGAGCCGTGGTATCGCTTTGAGCTCGAGGTACCGGGGGAGTGCGTGGGCCGGGCGCTCTCGGATGCCACACGCATGGGTGCCGAGTACGAGCCGCCGACGATGGCGGGAGACCGGACAAAGCTTGTGGGTCGCGTGCCAGCATCCGAGGTGCAGGATTACGCGCTGGAGGTGGCCGCCTACACGAGCGGTCGCGGGCATCTGTACCTGGAGTTCGCCGGCTATGCGGCTTGCCATGATGCCGAGCGCGTCATCGAGACTGCCGCCTATGAGCCCGAGGCCGATCTGCCCAACACGCCCGACTCGGTCTTTTGCTCTCACGGCGCCGGTTACACGGTCAAATGGTACGACGTACCCGCCGCGGCACACGTAAAGGTCGATCCCGCCACCTTCCGCCCCTGGCGTGCAGCAGACGCGGAGTTTTTCGGCCACATGTGACAAAGGGGCAGTTCCTTTTGTTCCATGCTATTGGTATAACTCGGTATAAGTTGGTATAACTATTACCAGGGTTTGCCAATCCGAGGAGGCCGACATGAATCCAAATCCCTTTAAGCCAACGGCAGGCAAGCGGCCTCCGATACTCATCGGTCGCGAGTCGGTCATCGAAGATTTCGAGGAAGGGCTCGATAACGGCGCCGGAGCGCCGGGTAGGCTCATGCTCATTACGGGAAACCGCGGCTGCGGCAAGACAGTTCTCCTGCGGGAGCTGCAACGTCTGGCCAGTGAGCGCGGATGGGCGGTTGTCTCCGATTCCGCTTCGCTTGGCTTATGCGACCGCTTGGCCGACGCGCTTCGCTCGAATAAACCCGTTGTAACGTCAATGGAGTTCGGTCCGTCATTTGGGCGGATGTCAGTCGAGGCGGCGCGAGCAAAGGGCGAGACGTTGCGAGGGCTGGTCAACGAGCGCCTCAAGAAGCTCGGTCCAGGCAAGGGCATACTGTTTGCGATTGACGAGGCTCAATCTGCGTCTATCGAGGAGCTGGCGGCTCTTGCCGTTCTCTATCAACAGGTGCTCGGAGACCAGGATGCCACGGGCTTGTCCGATAGCGACCAGCGCGGCCTTGCGCTTGTTTTTGCCGGCTTACCCAGTATGGTTGACGATCTGCTCGAAGAGCCGAGCGTGACGTTTTTGCGGCGTGCCCAGCAGCGTACGCTGGGGGCGATATCTTTGCCCAAGGTGCGCGATTCGTATATCCAGACGGTCAAAGACGCTGGTCTTTACGTTGACGCGGAGACGGCGGACCTTGCGGCGCGCAAAAGCATGGGGCATCCCTATATGGTTCAGCTGGTGGGCTATTACATGTGGCGGTCTGCTGTCCGGCGTGGCTCGCAGGTCATCGAAAGGCGCGATGTCGAGGATGGCCATGCGGATGCCGCCTCCGAGTTCTACGAAGCGGTCGACGCGCCCCTGTATTATGGATTGCGCAGTCCGCAACGCCTCTTTATCGAGGCCATGGCTGCTGACGAGGGTAAACCGACGCGTATGGCGGATATCATTGAGCGTTGCGATCGCACCCAAAGCTGGGCGAGCAAATATCGCGCAAGCCTGATTCGCGAGCGCGTCATCGAGGCTGCCGGATACGGCCTCGTCCGATTTACCGTGCCCATGCTGGGCGCGTACATTAGCGATCGCATTTTATGGCACGAGTAGGGTGATAAAGGTGACAGAACAGAAGATGAGCCCGCAGGCTATCGAGGTGCGTGGCGCGCGTGTCCATAACCTCAAGGACGTCGATATCGATATTCCGCTGGGAAAGCTCGTGGGTATTGCCGGCGTGTCGGGTTCGGGCAAGAGCTCGCTGGCGCTGGGGGTTCTTTATGCCGAGGGCTCGCGTCGTTACCTGGAGGCGCTCAGCACCTATACCCGCCGTCGTCTGACGCAGGCCGAGCACGCCCAAGTGGACGAGGTGCTGCACGTACCGGCGGCGCTCGCGCTGCACCAGCGCCCCAGCGTGCCGGGCGTGCGTTCCACTTTTGGCACCATGACCGAGCTCAACAATAGCCTGCGTCTGCTCTTTAGCCGCTGCGCCCATCACGTGTGCCCGCACTGCGGGGCGCGCGTGGAGCCGAGCCTTAACGTGGCCGCAGGCCTGTCGCTCACGTGTCCGACATGCGACCGCGAGTTCTACGCGCCGAGTGCCGAGGATTTGGCTTTCAATAGCGGCGGCGCGTGTCCCACTTGTGGCGGCACAGGCGTTATGCGCGAGGTGGACGAAGCGAGCCTGGTGCCCGATGAGTCGAAGACTATCAACGAGGGCGCGGTGCTTCCTTGGGGCACGCTCATGTGGGATCTGATGAAGCAGGTGGCAGGCGAGATGGGCGTGCGCACCGACGTGCCGTTTAACCAGCTCACGCCTCAAGAGCGCGATATCGTGTTCCACGGTCCGGCGGTTAAGAAGCACATTCTCTACGTTCCCAAAAACGGCGAGGGCGCCACGCCGCTCGACTTTACCTATTACAACGCCGTCTATACCGTCGAGAATGCGCTCGCCAAGGTCAAGGACGATAAGGGCTTAAAACGCGTTGCGCGCTTTTTGCGCGAGGGCCCATGCCGCGATTGCGGCGGCACGCGTCTCTCCGAGGCTGCACGCCAGCCCCAGGTGCGCGGTATCAATCTGGCGCAGGCGGCGGCTATGACGCTGGGCGAGGCGATTGAGTGGGTGCGCGGGGTGCCCGCATCCTTGCCGTCCGAGATGCGGCCCATGGTGACGGATATCTGCGATTCGTTTTTGAGCGCGGCCCGTCGTCTAGTCGACCTGGGACTCGATTACCTTTCACTCGACCGCGCCGGTGCCACGCTCTCCACGGGTGAGCGCCAGCGCGTGCAGCTTGCCCGCGTGGTGCGTAATCGATCGACAGGTGTGCTTTATGTGCTGGACGAGCCTTCGATCGGCTTGCATCCCGCCAATGTCGACGGCTTGGTGGGCGTGATGCGCGATCTGGTGGATGACGGCAACACCGTGGTTGTTGTCGACCACGACACGCGCGTGCTGGCCGAGGCTGATTATCTGGTTGAGATGGGCCCCGTTGCCGGAGCAGGTGGCGGCAACGTGATCGCCGCCGGTACGGTAGGCGAGGTCGAACAATCGCGGGGCAGCCGTATCGCGCCGTTTTTGCGCGCCGAGCCCAAGCGCTTGCGCCCGCAAGTGGCTGACGACGAAATGTTCGACCAGGGTCATATCCGTATGGCGACCGATACCATCCATACCGTCAAGCCGCTCGAGGTCGATATCCCGCGCGGCCGTCTCGTTGCGGTGACGGGCGTTTCGGGTTCGGGTAAGACGACGTTGGTGCTTGAGACGCTCATCCCGGCGCTTAAGGCGCAGGCAGCCGGCGAGCGCCTGCCGGGGCACGTGCGCTGGGTCGATGCCGAAGGCATTGCCCGCGCCAATCTGATTGACGCCACGCCCATCGGCGCCAACGTTCGCTCGACGGTAGCGACCTATGCCGACATCCATGATGAATTGCGCCGCGCCTTCGCCCGTACGTCCGAGGCCAAGGCAGCCGGCTACAAGGCAGGTGCCTTTAGCTACAACACCGGTGCCTTGCGCTGCCCCACGTGCGATGGCACGGGTTCGATATCGCTCGACGTGCAGTTTTTGCCCGATGTCGAGATCGTTTGCCCGGCATGTCGCGGCTCACGTTATGCAGACGCGGCTTCGCATATCCATCGCGAGGGCAAGGACGGGAGCCTGCTTACGTTGCCGCAGCTCATGGACATGAGTGTGGACGAGGCTATCGACGCCACGCTGGGACTCAAGAAAGTTCAGACGCGCTTGCAGACCTTGCACGACCTGGGATTGGGCTATCTCACGCTTGGTGAGCCCACGCCGGCGCTTTCGGGCGGCGAGGCACAGCGTCTTAAGCTTGCGAGCGAGATGGGCCGCGTGCAGGATGATGCCGTATTCGTGTTCGACGAGCCCACGATTGGACTACATCCGCTCGATGTTCAGGTGCTGCTGAACGTGTTTGACGGTCTCGTTGCCAAGGGCGCCACGGTTATCGTGATCGAGCACGATCTCGACCTTATCCGTAACGCCGATTACGTGATCGACATGGGCCCGGGCGGTGGTGGCGCCGGCGGGCAAATCGTCTGCGCCGGTACGCCAGGCGACATCGCGGCCTGCTCCAAGAGCATTACCGGTCGCTACCTATAGACAATGAGGCAAAGGGACAGCCCCTTTGCCTCATTGATGCCTATTTCACGCACTGAGCGGCGAGATAGTCGCGGAAGAATGGCAATTCAAAAGCGACGATTCCGCGCCCGCGTTCTCCAATGATGCCGGCATCTATCATGCGGCGTCGGTAGCGGGAGACCTGCTGCGGCGAACGCTTAAGGCGCTCGACAAGGTCAGCGGTGGTGGACTCTTCCTCGTCATCGAGCATGGCGATGAGGAATCGCTTGTCCTCTGCAGTGAGTTCCCGATAGGTTGCCGCAAGGATTCGGTCGTCCATCTCGTCACGCGCGATTTTGATTCCCAGGTCAAAGTCGCGTGACGAGATTTCCTTCGAATCGCTTGTGAGATCCCAGGCACGGTAGCCTACGAGTTGCAATAGGAAGGGAAAACCAGAGATCGAGCGAACGGCTCTATCGATTCCCTCAGCATCTGCCAGGCGATCGTTTTCCTGAATTGTGCGAATCAAGGCCTCGCGTACGTCATAGTCGGCAATGCGACCCAGATGATATTGTTGGGCGCGGCGAAGGAACGAGACCGTCTTGTGGTTCAGCAACGTCGAGACGTTGTTGGGAAGTCCCGCCATGAGCAGGGCGACGCGTTTCCCATCGGTCACAAAGTGCTGATACGTCGCTGCAAGCTGAATCATCTCGTCGAGTGTCGGGTCCACCTCGTCAACCGTGACGAGCAGACCGGTGCCCGCCTCGTTGAGCTGGTCGATGATGTCGCTCATGCGATAACGCCAGGTTGAGGCATCGTGAACGCGATTGACCTCGATGCTGCCGAGCGGTGCAATTCCGAGGCCGGTGACTTCGAAGTGGGTGGACGAGTCGATGAGATGGGCTGCGGCACGTTTCGTCCCGAGCTCGATTTCCTCAAGCATTCCCGGGAGCGCGGTCGTCTTTACGGCTATCCAGCCGTGGGATTCCGCCCTTGTCGCGAGCGACGACATGAGAGCGGTTTTACCGGTTCCACGCGCGCCCGAGAAGATCGAGGTCAATTCTGGGCGCCTGCGCTGGCTCAAGAAGGCACGGTCCAAATCCCGAATAATCTGTTGTCTGCCAGCGAGATGGGCAGGAACCTCACCAAAACTAGGGGTAAACGGGTTTTCGAGGTATTTCACAAGGCTCTCCTTTCACACCGCCGTTTAACTTCATTTTACTTTAGTTAATTCTGATTAAAAATGAGGGCTCTTTATCTAGAGCATCAATTAGGCGTGCGTGCCATCGGCGTGGCGCTTGAATGTAACAAAGGGAAAGTTCCTTTGTCACATTCCCGGAAAGCCTGTTTGGCGCAGAGCCTCGTAGAGGACGATGGCGGCGCTGTTGGAGAGGTTGAGTGCGCTGATGCGGTAGTCGTTCGGATTGACGAAGTTGCCGCAGATGTCCTGTTGAAGGATGGCCTCGTGGCTGTCCTCGGTATGCCCCAGCGATTCCTCGTGGGTTTCCCAGGCCTCGGCGTTGTCAAGCGAATCGCAATCGCGCAGCATCGGGATGCGCTCGCAGCACGTGGGCGCTGCAGCGAGTAGCTCCTCGGGAATGCCCGAGCTCTCGCTGCCAAAGACCAAGTAGTCGCCATCGCGGTAGGTACTCTGCGCATAGGTGCGGCGTGCCTTTTTGGTCAGCAGATGCAGGCGTTCGTCGGCAGGGGAGAGGTCATTGCGCGCAAGGAAGTCCTCCCAGCCGGCATAGGTCGTCACGTCCAAGTTTTGCCAGTAGCCCAGGCCGGCGCGACGTACCGTCTTGTCGTCGAGCGAAAACCCCAGCGGCTCCACCAGATGCAGGCGGGTGCCGGTAACCACGCAGGTGCGGCCGATATTGCCCGTATTGGCCGGAATCTCGGGCGCATACAGCACAATGTTGAACATGAATCTCCTTGGCTCAGAACGAAAAACCACCACGAAGGGCACCTTCGTGGTGGTTTGGCAGTTACATAGGCGGAAAAATGCCCGCTTGGATAAACCTAGGCGCGGTGCCAGTCGGTCAGGCAGGCATCGAGGGAGGCGATGAGCGCGTCCTTGTCCATGTGACGGCCGATGATGCACAGGCTCGTCATGCGGTCGCCCGTCTCGTCGTCCCAAATTTGCATGATCTCGGGGTTCTCGTCGATGATCTTCTGCTTCTCGCCCTCGGGCGCGGAGTCAACGAACAGGCCGTTCTCCATCAGGCGCATCTGGTGGCCGGCCTGCTCAAACATGTAGCACATGTCCGGATCACCGGTCTGCCACAGCGGGCCCTTGACGCGGATGACCTCGTCGGGCCACTCCTGCTCAACAAAATCAGTGAACTTCTGCAGGTCAAACGGCTTGCGGCGCGAGTACACAAAGGTCTCGATGTCGTACTCGAGCACTTCGGGGTCGTCGTGCTCCTCGGGATGCTCCATGGCCTCGATCCAGGCGGCGGAGTTGTAGGCGCGCATAAAGTCGAAGCGGTCGGTATCGAGCAGCTCCTCCATGGGGACCTCGCCGTTTTGGGCCTCGACGATCACGGCGTCCTTCTGCAGGCTGCGCACGATGGCCTTGAGCTCGGCGATCTGCTCGGGCGTCACGGTATCGGTCTTGTTAAGGATCAGCGTGGAGCAGAACTCGATTTGCTGGATGAGCAGGCTTTCGATGTCGTCCTCGTCGATATCCTCAGCCAGCAGGTCGCGACCGCCGTTGAACTCGTCGTACATGCGGGCGCAGTCGACCACGGCCACGATGTTGTCGAGCGCGAGCTTGGGCTCGCCGCCCACCTTGGCCTCGTCGCAGAAGCTCGAGATGGTGTAGGCGATGGGGATAGGCTCGCAAATACCCGATGCCTCGATGATGATGTAGTCGAACTTGCCCGAATCGGCAATGCCCTGCAGCTGGTTGGCCAGGTCGTCCGAAAGCGTGCAGCAGATGCAGCCGTTGGTGAGCGGGATGAGGTCGTCGGTCTCGGAAAGGCCGCCGTCGGCGATAAGACTGGCGTCGACATTGATCTCGCCGATATCGTTGACGATCACGGCGGCGCGGATGCCGCCGTCGTTAGCGAGGATGTGGTTGAGCAGCGTGGTCTTGCCGGCACCGAGGTATCCGGTAAGCATGATGATCTTCACGGGTTTGTTGGGCATGTGCCCTCCTTTGTTAGACATGGCTTACAGTTGAATCTTATGCCAAACGCCTGCTCTTATACCCACGCGCCGGCAAATAACACAGGCTACTCCCAGGCTCCCCATACATCGGGGCAATAACCGACGGTGGCCTTTTTGCCGTTGCGCACGATGGGTTCGGCTAGAACCTGCTGGTTTTCGAGCAGTTTGTCGAAGCGCTGGCTAGGGGTAAGGTGCTGGATGAGCGCGAGCGTCTCCTCGTCCTTGGCCTTGGGGTTGAGCAGCTTGTCGATGCCGCCGACCGCCTGCATCACGCTCGTGAGCTCGCCCTTGCTCATCTCCTTTTCCCTAAGGTCAATAAACTGCACCTTAATGCGGCGCTCCTTAAAATAGCGCTGGGCCTTCTTGGTATCGAAAGACTTTTTGGTTCCAAAAATCTGGATATTCATGCTCCGCCGCTCTATCGAATGAAGTTGGTCGTTGCTCGATCTGCCTCGGGTGCGTTGATACCGGCGGCCTGTCCTGCCTCGATACAGCGCAGGAGCCAGGCCATGTTTTTGCCGATGTTTCGCATGGTGGCCAGGCCCTCGGCGTCCTGGGTGGCCTCGCCCGGCATGGCACCAAAGACGTTGTTCCAGTACGTGGAGGCCACCACGGGCATCTGGTTGATAGTGAAGTACTTGTTGAGTACATCGAAGGTGGTCGACGTGCCGCCACGGCGGGCGACGGCGACCGCGGCACCCGGCTTGTGCGCAAAGGCCTTGCTGCCAGCATAGAATGCGCGGTCGAGAGCCGAGAGGATGCGTCCGCTGGGATGCGCATAGTAGACGGGGGAGCCAAAGACAAAGCCATCTGCCTGCTCGGCGGCAGCGATCAGCTCGTTCACCACGTCGTCGTCAAAGGTGCAGCGGCAATCGAGCTTGCCGCACTGGCCACAGCCAATGCAGTCGCGAATGGGCTTGGCGCCCAGCTGGAACACCTCGGTATCGATACCCTCGGCGTTGAGTTGCTCGGCGACTTCGGCGAGTGCGCGGGCGGTGTTGCCGTTTGCCTTGGGACTGCCATTGACCAAAAGAACCTTCATCACAAACTCCCTCTGCTGTTGGTGACTTCTGCAGAGGATTATCGCACGATGGGGGAGGCGGTGCGGGCGCGGTGCTAATCCAGTTTGGTACCTGGAACCTGCACGGCTTTACCGAGCAACGCTTTGAGCTCGTTCAAAATGGAAACGGGCTGTCGGTCAACGCTGTTCAGATGGAGCGTGGCCACGCGAATGGGCGGCTGATATTCAAGCGAGCCGATGAGCACGGGAGAACCCAGGAATCGTTCGATTTCGTTTGCGAGCTCGTCGATTGCCTCGGGGCCGAGCTCATCGAAAAGCGCCACGAACATTGGTCCCGTCGAGCGGAACAGGCGACCCTTGCCGCGCGAACAATCCATGAGGCAGGCGGCACTTTCGGCGAGCACGCGGTCGCCTGCATCGAATCCAAAGCGGGCATTGACTTCGGCGATATCGTCGACCTTAATGGCAATAAAGCCTGCCTCGCGCGCCACGCGGCGCATCTCTCCAATAGCGTTGACCAGCGCGTGGACATCGCCCAGGCCCGTTACCGAGTCGGTCGTATCTGCCAAGCTTCGGTTGATGATAGTGCCCACATACATGCTGGGCTCGGTATCGGTGCCGTCCAAGCGGTAACCTGTGCAGTCGCAAAGCACGTATTTTCCGGTGGCATCCATTACGCGATACTGCATGTAGTGGAAGTGCCACGTGCCGTTTATCACCATGTCGAGCTCGGCGCGTACGTTGTCGCGGTCCTCGGGATGAACGCGGGCGAGCCACATGTCGAGTGAGTTAAAAGGGTGCTGGGAGGGCAGGTCAAAATCGCGCACGGCGTTAACCGACCATTGCGATTCTCCCGTATCGAGGTTAAGGATGAACGGATAGCGCGTCTCGGAGCTCATGGAGATCGCTTGGAACACCCGGTCGTTGCAGGGAAGCTGATCGACGATTGGGCGTTGCGGCGCGTCATTGTCTTTCGGTTGCTGCACACGATGCATAAGCTTATAGCGATACATCTTGCGATCGGCATCCATCGTCATCTGGCGACGCGTGTCGCCGGCAAGTGGATCGACGCGCGAGCAGCCAAAGCTAAAGCTGGCGATCATGGGCGCCTTGCCACTTGAGCTCGCCTCGATCAGCCCGGCACGTACCCGCTCCAAGCGCTGCTCGAGTTCGGTCTCGTTTGCGGAGAGCGAGATGAGCACAAACTCGTCTCCACCGATGCGGAACAGCATCTCATCGTGCTCCATGGTTTCGGAGAGCGTGCGGCAGATGCTCAGAATATAGCGATTGCCTTCGGCGTGGCCAAACCTATCATTGCAATGTTTGAGATGGTCGATGTCAATATAGGCGCAGGTGAAGGGGTCACCTTTGTGCCAGAGTTGCTCGACGTGACGGTCGAGTCCGCCGCGGTTGCCCAAGTTGGTGAGCGGGTCGATATAGGCGTTGCTCTCAAGCAGCCGGCGCTCTTGTTGCAGGATGGCATGCGTCTTTTGCAGTTGCTCGCCAACGGCGCGCAGCTCAGCAGGCAGCGCGGCAACATCGAGTTCGGCGGTCGAGATGCCATTCGCAAGTCGCTGAAGATAGGCAATAATCGATTGCTCACCCAGGCGATATGACTCGTTCATGATGGATAACCTCCTTGGGCGGAACAACGGTTTGTATCATATCCCCAATTCGGTTTGAATTGGGGTAATAAGTTAGCTAATGGAGACAAATGCCCCCTTCGACGGTGGCGTTTTGCGCGCGAGCGTATCAGTTGTTATTGCCACCATCGAGCAATGCCTCAAAATCCTTCGCCGGCATGGGGCGGTAGTAGAGGAAGCCCTGAGCGTAGCGGGCACCCATGTGGCGTAGCATGTTCGCCTGCTCATCTGTCTCGACGCCTTCGATTACAATGGGCAGATGGAGCGACTGCGCCATCTCGAGCATCGATGACACGATCTGCGCGCTGCGGCCTTGATCGCGGTCGGTGGGCACAAAGGTGCGGTCGAGCTTGATGACGTCGACGTTGACGTTCTTGAGCATCGCGAGCGTGGACTGACCGGTGCCAAAATCGTCCATATAGGTCGAGAAGCCGCGGGTGTGCAAGTCGGCTGTCAGTTTGTCCACGGCTTCGGACTCTCCCGTATAAGCCGTCTCGGTGATCTCGATACGCATGAGCTCGGGCGGTAGGTTGTATTGGGCGGCAAGCGCCCCCATATGCTCGGCAACGTCGCAGGCAAGGATATCCACGCGCGACACATTAAGCGAGACCGGAACCACACGAAGGCCGCGATCGAGACGCACGCGCAGCCACGAGGCGACACCCTGCCAAATGTACTTGTCGAGCGTCACCACAAAGCCGCTTTCCTCGAGTGCGGGGATAAACGTTGCGGGTGAAATGAGAGAGCCGTCCTTGTCAATCCAGCGGGTGAGTGCCTCGGCGCCAATGATCTCGCCGGTTTCCATATCGACCTGGGGCTGCAGGTAGTACGTGATGCGGCCGTTTGAGAGCGCGTACTGGAACTCGGTCAGCGTGCGGTGGAACGCAATCTCGTGTTCATATTCTTCGGGGCGGAAAATGGCAATGCGCTCCTTGAAGTCGTTTTTGGCGCGTCGATTGGTAAACATGGCCTTTGCCTGCGCATCGATGGTGATCTCCTCATTGGAGTCGATGGGGTAAATGCCCATGGACGGCCAAAAACCTACGCCGTCATCATGCCTGGCTACGACCTCGCGAACGCGGTTGTAGATTTGATGGACGGTGATGCGCTTAAAGGGGATGAGTGCGCAAAAGTCATCTTGGCCCCAGTACCCTGCGACGCCCATATCGGCATTCTCGATGTCCTTGAGGACCGTGCCCACATCGGCGAGTACGCGGTCGCCCTCGGCCTGGCCGTGCCATTCATTAAACAGGCGCATGTGGCCCATGTCGACCGTGGCGATGCACCAGGTGCCGTCGCGCCTTGCCTCGAGAAATGCGTTGGCGCGCCGCATAAACTCGCTGGGTCGATAGAGTCCCGTGAGCGAGTCGATACGTTCGGCGATGGCGCTTTTGCGCTCCGCCTCGGGTATGGGGAGGCTGTCGTTGGGAACAAGCCCGCCAGCCGTGCGAAGGCGACGGTCGAGTTCGCCTAAAACGGCGGTCGCTTGATGGGTTAAGTGCTCGTAAAAGGCCGGTACGACAAGACAGACGGGAGTAATGGCGTCGCCTGCGATTTGAACAGGAGCGAAAACGGCCTCTTTAAGGTGGCGGGTCAGTTGCTCGAATGCCTCGTGGTCCAAATCGTTGCTGAGCACGACGAACTGGACGCTTCGTGAACGGTAGACCCGGCTCCTGCCGCGGGTGATCGACAGCATACGGCCTGCGTATTCGGCAAGCATGTTGTCGACAGCCTCGGCCCCGTAGAGCTCGTTGAGCTTTGTCGTGCCACGAACGCGCACCGCTATAAGCCCCGTCTCGCAACGATCGCGGCGGCAGGCATCGATAGCGTTGATCAGCATACGCTGCGTTCCGAGGCCCGTAGCGGCGTCGACGGTTTCGGCGAGTGAGTGGTTGACAAGTTCGCCGACATAGAGCGAGGGGGCATTTCCGTCGCCGTCGATGCGAAACCCGCGAGCACGGCAGAGAACGTAGTCACCCGCGGCATTGCGCATGCGGTACTGCATGACGCGGCGGTGTTTGGAGCCGTTAAAGATCTGGTTGATGTCGTTGGCGTAGGCCTCGAGGTCATCGGGATGGACGCGCGTCTTCCAGAAATCGCGGCAGCTGTCTATGTGCTCCGAAGGAAGACCGAGATCGCGCAAGGCACCTTGCGACCAAAGGGTGCGGTCCTTGTCCAAGTTCTCGATAAAGAAATAACGGCCCTCGTTGAGCATCGAAAAGGCGTCAAAAATGCGATCGCTTATTTCGAAGTCGTCGGCGTGGACTTGCGTGATATTGCGCCGATCGAGGTGCATGGCATGACGTAGCTTGTAGTCGTACATGCGATGGTCGGCATCGAGTGTCATGCGATTGGAGGCTTCGCCCAGGGCGGGGTCGGCGTGTGCCACTCCGTAGCTAAACGAGTGGGGCATCTCGGAATCGTTGTTTTTGAGCAGGATCGTTCGGCAGTGTTCCAGACGCTCGGCGAGGTCGTCCTCGGTCGCAATCGTAGATAGGATGGCAAACTCGTCGCCGCCTATGCGAAACGCCGCCTCGTCCACTTTCATATACAGTTTGAGATAGAGGCTTACCTGCAAGATATAGCGGTTGCCCTCGTCATGCCCAAAGACGTCGTTGCAGTGCTTGAGATTGTCGATGTCGATGAACGCCATGGTAACGGGGGCGTCCTGCTCCCAGAGCTCCTCGAGGGAACGGGCAAAGCCGCCACGGTTGCCAAGCCCGGTAAGCTGGTCGGTAAAGGCGGTCCTGATCAGATCCTCCTGACGCTCGAGAAGGTCACGGACGGTCTTTTCGAGCGTTTCGGTGTAATTGCTGACAGTATCCATGTTCTAAGCGGCTTTCTGAAGTCGGAGCGGATTGCGTCGGGCGAGCTCGTTGTGTACACGCATCGTTGCTCAGCGTTTTGCGTGTATCCAGGCCCCCGCCTTGCTGCGTTGTTGGGTTACTTTGCCGGCTAATGTTCGCTGTTGATAACTGCTGAGTAGTATAAACAACAGTGCAAAATTATATAGGGGTACACATGCTGTGGGTGGCTATTATTCGACAAACGGCAGCGCGATGATGCGATGTTCGATAAAAATGCGACTGGGGCGGTATATGTTGATGGGTATACTTGTTCCGTTTAAATTTGCGGGGACGGAGATGGTCGCATGGCACAGCCAACTATGACGCGCACGGTGGGGCTGGCACTCGAGGGAGGCGGCTACCGCGGTATGTATACGGCGGGCGTGCTCGACGTTTGGATGGAGCACGGTTTGACCTGCGACCATATGGTGGGTGTCTCGGCGGGCGCGGCGTTTGGCTACAACTTTAAATCGCGTCAGATCGGCCGCGCCATTCGCTATAACAAGGCCTATTGCGCCGATAAACGCTATGCAGGTGTAGTAAGCTGGCTGCGAACTGGCGATATGTTCAATGCCGATTTTGCCTATCACGAGGTGCCTATCGAGCGCGATCCCATTGACTTGGAGGCGTATCGCGCCTGTCCTATGCGGTTTACGTGCGTGTGCACCGATATCGAGACGGGCAAGGCCGTCTACCACGACCTGCCCTATGGCGACGAGAGGGATATCGAGTGGATCCGGGCATCGTCGGCGATTCCCGTGGCGACGCGTCCCGTTGCTATTGACGGGCATAAGTATCTGGATGGTGGCGTGGCTGATTCTATTCCCAGTGCATGGCTGTTTGCGCAGGGGTATGACCGCAATATCGTGGTACTCACGCAGCCGGCGGGCTTTGTGAAGCAGCCCAACAGCGTGATGCCCATGCTGCGGCGCGTGTTCCGTCACTACCCGGAGTTTGTCGCGGCGCTTGAGCATCGGCATGAGGTCTACAATGCTACGCTCGATGACCTGGCGCGTCGCGAGGCTGCCGGCGAAATCTTTGTGGTGCGGCCGAGCGAATCGGTGAAGGTGCCGTCGCTGTGCCGCGAGCCCGATGAACTCGAACGCATCTATCAGATCGGCCGCCGCGATGCGGAGGCAACCTTGCCGGCACTGGAGACATATCTGGCAGGGTAGAGGCTGCTGCCGCCATCTCGGCGGGAAGCGCATCCCGGAATGGAGGTCCAAACTGGGATGCGCTTTCCATCGCTGAAGATATGAGGCTGCGAATCGGCTGCTCGGCTTGAGCCTATGCCTGCTGCCAGGTATCGACGAGCTCCTTGGCGGCGGCGTAGGGGTCGTCGGCACTGCAGACGGCGCTCACCACAAAGAAGCCATCGACGCCGGTGGCCTTGAGCTGTGGCAGGTCGGCCGTCTTGACGCCGCCGCCCACCACGATGGGCACGGGGCTTGCCGCGTGGAGTGCGGCCAAGTCCTCAAAGCTCTTGGTGATGATAGAGCCGTCGGCCGCGCGTCCGCAGTCGCGCTTGGTCTCGGTCTCGTGGAGCGGGCCGATGCCCAGGTAGTCGACCAGGCTCATGTCGGCGGTCTTGACGTACTCGAGCATCTCCTCGCAACGGGCCGAAAGGCCCACAATGGCATCGGGGCCCAAAAGTTTGCGGCAGACCTCGACGGGAATATCGCTCTGGCCAACGTGCACGCCGTCGACAGCGATGCCCTGCTCGCGCGCGGCGAGTACGCAGTCCAGGCGGTCGTCGATCAGCAGGGCGACCTGACCGGTCTTGCCGGCCTGTGCGATTGCCTGCGCGGCGTCGCCCGTCAGCGCGATGATCTCGCGGGCACTTGCCACCTTGGAGCGCACCTGGATGCAGGTAAAGCCTGCGTCGAGCGCCTGGGCCACCACATCGCCCACGGGACGCCCGAGCGTGTTTTCGGGGCCGAGTACCAGATAGGCCGAGATATCAAGGTTGTCGCGGATGCTCATCGTGCTTCCTCCTGCTTTTTGATCTGTGCTTCCATGCGCTCGAGCTTGCCGGTCATGGTGTCGGTAAATCCGGGTCGAATATCGGCTTTGAGCACGACTTCGGTGCGGATGCCCTTGCTCGCCAACACAAAGGTTGCGTCGCGCACGACCTGCATGACCTCGTCCCAGTCACCCTCGATCTCGGTGAACATCGAGGTGGTGCGGTTGGGAAGGCCGCTCTCGCGAATGACGCGCACGACCTCGGCGACCTCGGCGGACAGTTCATCGCCGGTGCCGCACGGGGCGATGGCCACGGCGACGAGTGTGTTCATGCCGGCATTGGTTGCGGGCTCGGACATGGCTTATGCCTCCTCGAGCTCGAGTTGGTTATCGGCGATGTCCTGGGCGGTCGCGCGGTAGAGCTCGTCGATAAAGGCGACCTTAAAGCTTGCCGGGGCATCGGCGACGGCGGCGGCACGCGTGCCGGCAACGTTGTAGACGGCGGTGCCGCAGACGGCTGCCGTAAACGGGTCGGCGGCGCAGGCGTACACGGCCAGCACGCCGCCCTGCGAGCAGCCGCAGCCGGTGATCTTGGACATGAGCGGGCTGCCGCCGTGGGACTTGGCCACGGTCGTGCCGTCGGTAATCAGGTCGACTTCGCCCGAGACGACCACGGCGCCGCCGGTGTAGTGGGCGAGCGCCACAGCGGCATCGCGGGCGGCGTCGACCGTGTCGGTGGTATCGACGCCGCGTACGCGGCTCAGATCGGCCGCCTCGCCCTCAAGACCCCACAGGCCGGCGAGCGCAATGATCTCGGAGGCATTGCCGCGCACGATGGCGGGCTTGTACTGCTTGAGCTCGTTTACCAGCTGGGTGCGCAGGCTACCGATGCCCAGGCCCACCGGATCGAGCACCCAGGGCTTGCCGGCGTCGTGTGCCGCCTTGGCCGCTCGGGGAATCGTCTGCTCGTAGATGGGGAAGAGCGTGCCCATGTTGAGATAGATGGCGCCGCCGCCGGCAACGAGTGCCTCGCCTTCGTCGGGCAGATAGACCATGGCGGCCGATCCGCCCACGGCGAGCTGTGCGTTGGCGACAAAGTCGATCGTCACCGTGTTGGTGATGGAGCCGGCCATCGGATTGGTGGCGCGAATCTCCTCCACGGCCTTGACCATATGCTGCTTAAGCTGTTCCGAATCAATCACTGCACATGCCTCCTTGGCATAGAAAAGGGGCGCTGTGCATAGACAGCGCCCCTGTAAAGGCGGCATGCTCCCTACGCCAGCATTAACTGACAGGTTCAAAGGATTGGGCCCCATGCCCTCTCAGCCTTGTGGTTTGCACCGCCGGCACTCCCGCATCGAATCTGTTGTTCCCTATACTAGCGCACCTGCCAAAAAGGGACAGGTTTATTTTGGCAGGTGGCAACTGGGGCGCTGCATTTTCCCAGATAAAACCAGCCAAAATAAACCTGTCTCTTATTGGCAGGTCGTTACAATGGTTAGGGTGAAAACGACTGGGGGACTCTATGATCAAACTTGTGCTAACCGATATAGACGATACGCTGATTCCGGCTGGGCATGACGGCGCCAGCGACTACGCCATTGAGGGCATTCATGTCATGCAGGCGGCGGGTCTGCACTTTGGACCGGTTTCGGGCCGCCAGCCGTCCGCGATGGGCTGGATGTTCCGCAATTGCGCCGAGTGCTTCTCGACCGGCGCGTTCTGCAACGGCCAGGTAATGTTTGTCGACGGTCAGGCGGTCGCTTCGCGCGCGACCGACAATGCCGCCCTTATGCGCTTGGCTGACTATTTGGAACAGGAGACCGATGATACGTACCTGAAGGTCTACAGCCTGGGTGATGACTTTTGGGGTAACGATGCCTATTGCGTGACGAGCGACCCCGAGCGCGTGCGCCGCGCCATGGAGTCGGGCGGTAATACGTGGCTCAAAGGCGAAGAGGCCCCGTGCCGTCCTGTTGTCGATGATGCCCCGGTGTTTAAGGCGAATATTTGGAGTGCCCGTTCACGTGAGGAGCTCGTGGAGCTACGCGAGCGCGTTGCCGCCGAGGTGCCGGAGCTCTCGCTTGTGTTTCCAAACAATCGTGTGCGCCTGTTCGATATTCTCCCGGCCGGTTGGGACAAGGGCTGCGCCGCCCTGGAGCTGGCGCGTGCCCTGGGTCTGACGCCCGACGAGGTGGCCGTGTTCGGTGATTCCGATAACGATCTGCCCATGATCGATGCCGTTCCCAACTCCGTTGCAGTCGCCAATGCCAACGAGGCTGTTACGGCTGCCGCGCGCTGGCATATCGGCTCTGCGGCAGACGATGCGGTTGCCGGGGCTCTGCATCAGATTGCCGACTGCGCCGCGACGGGGGAGATGCCGCCGTTTATGCGTCAGATGGATGCGACGGGTTTCGACGTCACGAACGTCTAGGGAGAAAGCTATGAAGCTTCAGCAGCTCAGGTATGTCGTCAAAGTTGCCGAATGCGGCAGCATCACCGAGGCCTCGCGCCGGCTCTTTGTGTCGCAGCCTTCGATTACCGCATCGATTCGCGATCTCGAAAACGAGATGGGCGTGCACATCTTTGAGCGCACCAACAAGGGCGTCATTGTGTCCGAGGAAGGCGAGACCTTCTTGGGCTACGCGCGACAGGTGCTTGACCAGGCCGATCTGCTCGAAGGTAAGTACAAGGGAGAGTCCGAGCAGGTGCCGCACTTTAGTGTGAGCTGCCAGCATTATTCCTTTGCCGTCAACGCGTTTGTCGATGTGATCCGTGAGTTCGATGCCGCGCGCTACGACTTTACCCTGCGCGAGGAGCAGACTCACGAGATTATCGAGGACGTCGCGCATATGAAAAGCGAACTCGGCATCTTGTACTTGTCCGAGCACAATCGCGAGGTCATCGAGCGCATGCTGGCGGCCAACGAGCTCGTGTTCGAAGGGCTCTTCTGCGCCACGCCGCACGTTTTTGTGTGCGCCGACCATCCGCTGGCGGGCCGCTCCAGCGTGACGCTCGAGGACTTGGAAGACTACCCGTTTTTGTCCTATGAGCAGGGCAGCTATAACTCGTTCTACTATTCTGAGGAGCTGACCTCGACCTTTGAGCGCCGCAAGAATATCCGCGTGCGTGACCGTGCGACGTTGTTCAACCTGGTCATGGGCCTCAACGGCTACACGGTATGCTCAGGCGTGATCAGTCACGAGCTCAACGGGCCCGGCATCATCTCGATTCCGCTCGATGTAGACGAGTACATGGAGATCGGCATCATCACGCGTAAGAACACGACGCTTACGCGCTACGGCCAAGCCTATATCGACGTGATTCGTCAGCACATATAGACTGCTGCATTCTGCACGGGCCAAATCTCTTTATGGCAGTCCAAACTGATATAGGAAGCATCTATATCAAACTGTTATAAACGTATATTTTGCGATGGCCATATGAGCGCTCATACTCTGTCCCAGTAAAGCAACCAATGCAAAGGGAGATATCTATGAGTACTTCGATTCAACCGAACGCGCCATTTCGCGCCGATATCGTCGGCAGTTTTCTTCGTCCGCAGGCCGTGAAGGACGCCCGTGCCGCCTACGCCGCGGGCACGCTCGATGACGACGGCCTTAAGGCCGTCGAGGATGAGGCCATTCGCGACTTGGTGGACAAGCAAAAGGCCGCTGGCCTGCAGGTGATTACCGATGGCGAGTTCCGCCGCAGTTACTGGCACCTCGACTTTATGTGGGGGCTCAACGGCATTGAACGCCGTACCTCGCGTACGGGCTATATGTTCCACGACGAGGAGACCACGGCCGATACCGCCGTGGTGACCGGCCCCATCAGCGGCGAGAACCACCCTTTCGTCGAGCACTTTAAGTTTGTCAAGGCACTTGAGGGCGAGGGCCACGTTGCACGCCAGACCATCCCGGCACCGATCCAGACGTTCTCTGAGGTCACGCTCGATCGCTGCGACGGCCAGCAGGAGAGCCTGCGTGCTGTCTATAAGACCGATGAGGAACTTGCCGACGCCATTGCAGCCGCTTATCGCACGGTGATCGCCGACCTGTACGCAGCAGGCTGCCGCAACATCCAGTTTGATGACTGCACCTGGGGCATCTACTGCGATACCGACTTTGTGTCCAAGACCGGCATGAGCCCGGTCGACCTGCAAAAGGTAAGCGAGCTGGGCGTGACGCTCAACAACGCCGCTATCGAGGGTAAGCCCGACGACCTGGTCATTAACACGCACGTGTGCCGCGGTAACTACCACTCTACCTATGCCTTCGAGGGTGGCTATGACCCCATCGCACCGTACCTGTTCGCAAACGAGGATGTCGACGCATTTTACCTGGAGTTCGATACGCCGCGCGCCGGTGGTTTTGAGCCGCTGAAGTATGTTGCCCCCGGCAAGAAGGTCGTGTTGGGCCTGGTGACCACCAAGGTCGCTGAGCTTGAGGAGGAGGATGCTGTCGTCGAGCGCATCCGCGAGGCTGCAAAGTACGTGCCGCTCGAGAACCTGTATCTGTCGCCCCAGTGCGGTTTTGCCAGCTGCGAGATTGGCAACAAGCTGACCGAGGACGAGCAATGGGCAAAGATCGCGCTGGTCAAGCGCGTTGCCGAGCGCGTTTGGAAATAGCGGTAACGTTCGCAGGTGACGGTGCGTGCGAGGCATGGCGTATCGCGTACAATGGTTCGGATCGTATCGTTCGGGCAGGTTATCCGATATGCCTGATCGCCCTTCCATTCGAAAGGACATCCATGTCCCAGTCCTCGACGCCCGCCGTCGCCGATGCCATCTACGATGCGTCGTCGCTCGGCCGCCCGCGCATGTTTCTACTCGGTCTGCAGCATCTATTCGCGATGTTCGGTGCCACGGTGCTCGTGCCCGTGCTCACCGGTCTCTCGGTTTCGGCGACGCTTTTGTTTGCCGGCTTGGGCACGCTACTGTTCCACTTCTTGTCGCGCGGTAAGGTGCCGGCATTTTTGGGCTCATCGTTTGCCTTTATTGCCGGTTATGCCGCAATCGCGCCCAACGGCGAGACCGAGCTTTTGCCCTACGCCTGCCTGGGCGTAGCCTGCGCCGGTCTGCTTTATCCGGTGCTGGCGGCGCTCTTCCGCGCGTTTGGCGCCAAGCGCGTCATGCGTTTCTTTCCGCCGGTGGTGACTGGCCCCATCGTCATTTCCATCGGCTTGATCCTGGCAAGTTCCGCTATTGCTAACTGCCAGACCAACTGGCTTGTGGCTGTCATTGGCGTTGCCGTTATCGTCATCTGCAACATCTGGGGCCGTGGCATGGTCAAGATCGTGCCGATTTTGCTGGGCGTTGTGGTGAGCTATGCCGTTGCGGCTGCGCTCGGCGAGGTTGATTTCTCGGGCGTTGCCGCCGCTCCGTGGGTCGGTCTGCCCATCGTGTGGGACAACACCGTGTTTGCACTCTTTGGGCCGCAGTTCGATAGCGGTCTTGCCACGACGGCCATCATCACCATCATGCCGCTGGCCTTCGCGACCATGATCGAGCATATCGGCGATATCTCAGCTATCGGTTCGACTTGCGAGTGCAACTACATTGCCGATCCCGGTCTGCATCGCACGCTGCTCGGCGACGGCCTTGCCACGATTCTGGCTTCGCTCTTTGGCGCTCCGGCCAACACTACGTATGGTGAGAACACCGGCGTGCTCGCCCTGACGCGCGTGTTCGACCCGCGCGTAATTCGAATTGCCGCGTGTTGCGCCATCGTGCTTTCGTTCTGCCCCAAGTTCGCGGCTGTCATTGCGGCCATGCCGGCGTGTGTGATCGGCGGTGTGTCGCTCGTGCTCTACGGCATGATCAGCGCTGTGGGCGTCCGCAACCTCATCGAGAACCAGGTCGATTTCCAGAACAACCGCAACGTGCTGGTTGCCGCGCTGGTGCTCGTGCTTTCGCTCGGCATCGCGTACAGCACCGCCGGCGCCATCGTGTTGGAGCTCGGCGGCGTGACGATTTCGCTGTCCGGCATTGCCGTGGGCTCACTGGTGGGCATTGTGCTCAACGCCATCCTGCCGGGTAACGACTTTGAGTTTGATGTCTCCGAGCTTGAGGAGGCTGCTGAGTAGCAGCTGCGTTCAGCTAAAACAAGATATGGTGCCCATGCGTATATGCGTGTGGGCACCATTTTTAATGTGTCAGTATCCAGTGGATGCCGCGGGCCATGCGTAAGTCGGTTTGGGCAAAGTGATTGCCGGGGTTGAGCTCCAGCGTTGTTGGAATGCCGCGCTCGACGAGCAACGCTTCCATCGCGCGTGTGTCGTCGAGTACATGCCGCATCATGCGGTTGGGCGTCTTGGTTTCCGTTTTGCCGAGTGACAGGTAGACGGCTTGCGGGCTGCCGGCAAAAGGGGCCGTGCTGGCACGGTCGACAAAGTCGGGAAACCATAGCGACCCCGATGCGCTCGCGGCGCGGTCAAAGGCGTCGGTTTGCCAGAGGGACCAGAGTGCGAAGAGGCCCGCGAGCGAGTAACCGGCAATGCCGCGCCGGGTGGGCGGCTGAGGAAGCGACGACTCGACCTGGGGGATTATCTGATTCAGCAGCTCATCAAGAAAATCGGCAGCTTGGCCGCCGAAAGGCTCGGCATCGCGTACGGTCCCGTCGCATGCCCAGGGGCTCAGCTCGCGATTCCAATCGAGCCCGCCAATGGTGACGAGGGCGAATGGCGGACAGTCGAGCTCTCGGCAACACTTATAAACCTCGCTGCCGTCGCCCACGACCACAGGAAGGTAGATGACAGGCGCGCTTTCCGTATGATTCGAATAAACGGTTATCTGCTTTTGATGCGCTTCCATGACGGGCTTCTCTCAGTGTTGTGATATCGGCAGCCCCAATTGTCGCACGCCAGCGTATGCCGGTTGGGCTAGACCAAAGACAATCTCGTGCATCCCCTGCGGACGCATATGGAAAACGCCACCGCCGGAGGGGAGCTCGGCGGTGGCGTTGTTAAACGGTGCTGGGGCTCGGGGCCTTCGCGGGAGCTGCCATGTGCGCAGAGGCGTCTAAGAACGCTTACGGCTCGCCATGGTGCCTGCGGCGATAGCGGCTGTTCCCGCAAGGACGGTTGCCACGATGGCCGCACCCGAGGTGTCGCCGGTTGCCGCGAGCACGCCGGTAGTCTTGGCTTTCGTGGTTGAAGCCGCAACGGCCTTGGTCGGCTTTGAGCCCTCAGGCTTGGGGTTCTGCTTGGACTCCGCGGGCTTGCTTTCTGCGGGCTTGGTCTCGTCGGGCTTGGGGTCTTCCGGCTTGGCTACCTCGGGAGGTGCGATGGTCGTACTTTTGGCGACTGCTTTGATATAGAGGGAGTCGACCGTGGCGTCGCCCGTGCCGATGGCTTGGCCTGCCTCGTAGATGCCGTCACGGAGCTTGCGATAGTCAATGATCTTGCCGCCTTCGGGCGTCTGGATGGCGGCGTTCTCAATCTTGATGGTGCCGATTGTCTTGCCGTCAGCGCTCATGGCACGGGCAAAGATTGCCGCTGTATCTCCTTCGGCCGTTACCTTGCTGCGGATGATCGAGATGACTGCGGGTGTGACGCCCTCGCTGGTCTGGGCGATGATGCCGATGTTCTCGCCTTGGGGTTCGCGCCTCGTCTCGCCATCTTGGTTTTCGCTGTAGGGGATGGGGCCGTCGCCGTTCTCGACATAGCGGGCTATGGCCTTGACAACGGAGTCGCTGATGTAGATGTGGCCGCCCTTCTCGTTGGGTCGATCGTTTCTGGTGGAGAATGCAGCCGAAACCTCGCCTTCCGCAAACGCGTCCACGGTGGAGCCGTTCTTGACGACGATGTCGTCCTGGTAGGTGAAGAGGGCGTTGGCGCCACCGTATCTGCCTTTACTTGCACGGACCGTCACGTTTGCATGATCGAGGGTGATGCCCTTGTGGGCATAGACGCCATATTCAACACCGTTTACGTTGAGGGAGGCGTTTGTGGCTGCGAGGCTGCCCTTGGCCTCGACGGCAGCGTCTTTCTCGGAGCTTGCCTTGACCTGGCCGCCGTCCGAGATGTTGATATTGCCGCCGCTCCAAAGGGCCTCACCATCGGCTGAGCTTGCCTCGACCGTCCCGCCACCCTTGATGGTGAGGTTCTTGTCGGCTCCAATACCCTTGTCCTTGGTAGCCCTGGCGGTGACGGCTCCGCTGTCGTCAATCGTGATATTGCCGTTTGCCCTGATGCCATCCGATGCACCCGTGGCGTTGACGTTGCCCGAACCTTTGATAGCGAGATCACCTCCGGCATTGATGGCATCAAACCCAGTGCTCGTGGCGTTGACGGATCCGGCTCCGTCGATGTTGATATTACCCGTGGAGAGGATAGCGTCCTCAGTAGATGTCACGCTGAGCGTGCCGCCCTCGTCGCCTTGGATATTGAGCTCGGCATTCTCGTTAGTGCCATGAGAAACGTTGATGCTTTCGATCCATTCGGCAGTGACGATGTTGGTTCCCGAGTAATTCACGTTGAGCTTGCCTGCGGCCTGGATCTCGCCGCCGTTATAGTTGTTGAGCTTCAAGTCGTCGGCGCCGTCCCACGACCAGGTACCGGCCTCGTCGCTCGCCGCGGTGTTGTACTTGTTGCCGCCGACCTTGACCCATTCCGCTGCGAGCGAGACGCTCGGCATGAGCAGCGAGCTCACCGTGAGCGCGCACACGGCGCCCGCGACGATGCGGCGCGTCACGCGGCGCCAGCTGCCGTGCGCGAGTCCTATGCGATGGCGAACGTCGGGTTCGGCAACATGGGTTCCGGCGGTAGTGTCATTGCGTTTGGGGGTCGTGAACAAGGCTGCCATGGTTGCTCCCGTTCTCATAGGGCCTATACGACTAGATTCAGCGTATCTGCTGGATGTTGCCGGCGGTAGTGCCGTTTGGAGGGCAAAATGGCCAAAATTGGGGAGAAATAGGCCGCACGCCGGCGCAGGGACCGGCGCTAAAAGAAAAGCGCGGGGCCGCATGGCGACTCCGCGCTTTATTGTTCAGCTTTTGCAGCCTTGCCCTTACGCTACGAAGAAGTAGACGAGGAAGGCAAGGGCCGCGATCCACCCGTCCCGTGCGAAAAAGTGTTTACGAGCGCTTGCGGCTCACCACGGCGCCCGCGGCGATGGCGGCTGTTCCCGCAAGGGCGGCTGCCACGATGGCTGCGCTCGAGGCGTCGCCGGTTGCTGCGAGTTTGCCGGCGATCTTGGCTCCCGTGGCTGCAACTGCAACGGTCTTGGTCGTCTTCGTGCCCTCGGACTTGGAACCCTCGGGCTTGGTCTCGCCGGGCTTCTCCTCGGGTTTGATCTCCTCGGGAGGCGCGATGACCGTGCTCTTGGCGACAGCTTCGTTATAGGGGGAGTCGATCACAGCGTTGCCCGTGCCGATGGTTTGACCCACCACGTAGAAGATGCCGTCATCGAGTTCTTCCTTGTTGCGATAGCCAATGATCTTGCCGCCTGTGGGCGTCTGGATGGGAGCGCCTTCGATCTCGATGGTGCCGATTGTCTCGCCGTCCGCGCTCACGGCAAGGGCGAAGATTGCCGCCGTGTCTCCCTCAGCTGTGACCTTACTGCGGACAATCGAGATGGTCGCGGGCGTGATGCCCTCCTTGGTCCGGGCAAAGATGCCGATGTTCACGCCCCTATGCTCGGGAATGACCGCGCCGCTTTGGTCGTTGCTGTAGTGATCGGGGCCGTCGCTACCGGACTCGACATAGCGGGCTATAGCCTTGACAACGGAGTCACTAATGTAGATGTGACCACCCGCTTCGTTGGGGTAGTAGTTTCTGGTGGAGATTGCGGTCGAGAACTGGCCTTCTGCGAACGCATCCACGATCGAGCCGTTCTTGATGACGATGTCGTCCTCGTCGGTGAAGAGGGCGCTGGCTTCATCGTTCCCTGCGCTTGCACGGACCGTTACGGTTGCGCCATCGAACGTGATGCCCTTGTAGACATAGATGCCATACCCAACGCCACTTGCGTTGAGGGAAGCGTTCGTGACCGTGAGGCTGTTTTTACCGTCGATGGCGGCGTCTTCCTCGGAGCTTGCCTTGACCTGGCTGCCACCCGAGATCTCGATGTTGCCGTCGGCCCAAATCGCATTGTCTTTGATAGAGCTTGCCTCTACCTTGCCGCCGCCCTTTATGATGAGGTTCTCGTTAGCATCGATACCCTGATCCTCGGTGGCCTTGGCGGTGACGGTTCCGCTGTTGTCGATCGTGATGTTGCCGTCGGCCCTGATGCCATCCGAATCGCCCGTGGCGTTAACGTTTCCCGAGCCCTTGATGGTGACATCGCCCCCGGCATCGATGGCATCGTGCTCGGTGCTCGTGGCGTTGACAGTGCCAGCGCCGTCGATGTTGATGCTGCCGACGGAAGTGATGGCGTCACGAGAAGATGTCACGTTGAGCGTGCTGGACGCGTCGCCCTGAATATTAAGCTCGGCGTTCTCGTTCGCGCCATCCTTAACCTTGATGCCGCGGCCGTCGCCGTTAGTGACGATGTTGTCGCCCTCGTAGCTCACGTTGAGCTTGCCCGCTGCCTCGATCGCGCCGCCGTTATAGCCGTTGAGCTTCATATCGTCGGCGCCGTCCCAGGCCCAGGTGCCGGCCTCGTCGCCTGCTGCAGTGTTGTACTGAGTGCCGCCGACGTTGACCCACTCGGCCGCGAGCGAGACGCTCGGCATGAGCAGCGAGCTCACCGTAAGCGCGCATACGGCGCCTACAACGATGCGGCGCGTCACGCGGCGCCAGCTGCCGTGTGCGAGCAGCGTGCGACGGCGCACGTCGGGCTCGACAAAATGGGCTCCAGAGGTTTTGTCATTGCGCTTGGGGGTCGTGAACAAGGCGGCCATGGTTACTCCCATCCTCATAGGGCCTATGCGATTACGCCCAGCATATCTGCAGGATGAAGCCGGCGGTAGTGCCGTTTGGAGGGCAAAATGTCCAAAACTTGGGAAGCAATACATCGCGCGTCCGTGCGTTGCCTGGCTTTAAAAGAAAAGCGCGGAGCCGCTCGATGCGACTCCGCGCTTTGGTGTTCTGCTTTGGCAGCTTTGCCGCTACGCTACAAAGAAGTAGACGAGGAAGGCAAGGGCTGCGATCCACATGAGCGGCTTGATCTTGGAGGCCTCGCCCTTAAAGAGCGCGACGATCACGTAGGCGATAAAGCCCAGGCCGATTCCGGCAGAGATGGAGTAGGTGAAGGGCACGCCGGCGACAATCATGAACGCCGGGAAACCCTGCGACACGTCGGACCAGTCGATCTCGGAGGCCTCGCTCATCATGAGGTAGCCGACGTAGACCAGAGCACCGCAGGTGGCGGCACTGGAAACGATGGTGACGATGGGGGAGAAGAACGCGGCGAGAATGAACAGCACGCCGGTGGTGACGGAGGTGAGGCCCGTGCGGCCACCGTCGGCAGCGCCAGAGGTGGACTCGACGAAGGTGGTGATGGAGGAGACGCCCATAAAGCCACCGGCAGCAGCGGCCACGGAGTCGACGACCAGGATGGGGCGGATGTCCTCGACATTGCCGTCCTCGGTCAAGAACTCGCCCTGCTTGGCGACGGCCATCGCGGTGCCCATGGTGTCGAAGAAGTCGCTCATGAGCAGCGAGAAGGCAACGACGAGCAGCATCGGGTCGGTCAGAACCTTCACGATGGCCATGTTGCCATCGGCGGTGCTGGCAAACGGGGCGCCAAAGGTCGAGAAGTCGAGCGGTGCGATGAGACCCTCGGGCGCATGGGTGACGCCCAGCGGGATACCGGCGATAACGGCGACGATGATGCCGATGAGCAGCGAGCCCGGCACGTTGCGGGAAGCCAGGGCAACCGTCACGATGATGGAGATGATGCCGACGATAAAGGTGGGGGAGGCGATGTCGCCCAGGCCGACGAGCGTACCGGCGCCAGCGGTGATGATGCCGGCGTCGCACAGGCCGATCATGGCGATGAACAGGCCCAAGCCAACCGAGATGGCGTGGCGCAGGACCACGGGGATGGCGTCCATAATGGCCTCGCGCAGGCCGCACAGGACGAGCAGCAAGATGACGATACCCTCGAGGAAGATAACGCTCATGGCAACGTGCCAGTCGCCGCCGCACATGGTGGTGGCGATGCCCGCGATCATGGCGTTGATGCCCAGGCCCGACGCGCAGGCGAGCGGGCGGTTGGCGAAGATACCCATGCAGATGGTCATGATGCCGGCGCCCAGGCAGGTGGCGCAGGCGAGCGCTCCCGCATCGATGCCGGCGCCCGAGAGCACCGCGGGGTTGACGGCAATGATGTAGGCCATTGCCAGGAACGTTGTCAGTCCAGCGCGAAGTTCGGTCCCGATTGTGGACTTGCGCTCACTGACGTGAAAAAGTTCGTCCGTGCATACCCTTTCCTTGTTCGGCCCCGAGTTTAGGCCGATTGACACGAACGTTCTCACTATAGCCCCTTTACGACGCTGTTGTTCCTCGCATGTTGATGTTCGGCGCTTTGTAGCAGACGGACGGTATTTTTCGCATGAAAATGTGTGGGTACCGTATACTTAAGCAGTTACAACGACCCCTATGGAGGAACGTATGATTAAAGAGCTCTGCCACGACGAGGCTATCCTGTCCCAGCGTTGCGAGGTTGCGACTGTCGAGGACGAGTCGGTCGCACAGGACCTGATCGATACCATCAAGTCGCTCGAGGACGCCGGCTGCCTTGCCGCCAACCAGATTGGCGTTACCAAGAAGGCCTGCGTCTACCTGGACGACGCCGGCGAGCCCCACGTGCTCTACAACCCCCGTCTGGTGTTTGGCCTGGGCGCCAGCAAGATGGAGGAGAGCTGCCTGACGCACGACGAGATCACCAAGTCCACGCGCTACATCAAGTGCAAGGTCGCTTATGACGTGATCGTAGACGGCAAGATGCGCGAGCGCAAGCAGGACTTCGTCGGCTTCGAGGCTCAAATGATTCAACACATGATTGATCACTGTCTAGGAAAGTTGGTCTAAGGGGACCAAAGCACCGCACCTTGCCGCTCAATCGTCGCTCGCGTACCTTAAGTACGCTTCGCTCCTCTTTCGTGGCAATCTGCGGCACTTTGACCCCTTAGACGACCTGCGGGGTTAACTTGGTTGAGTTTATCCTGCTTGAATAGTCCGGGCGTGACATTGTTGTCATGTCCGGGCTTTTGTGTTTAGCGCCTCTTTGTTTGGTGACAATAACCTTAGCAAGAACGTAAAGCTGGGAGGCGCTATGTGCACGAGCATTCGATTTACCGATAATTCTGGCCACATGTATCTGGGCCGCAACCTCGACTGGAGCTTTGACTACGGCCAACAGGTTCGCGTGATGCCGCGCGGGTTCCACATTCCGTATTCGTTTATCGACGATGCGTCGGCGGCACACGCAGTAATCGGCATGTGCATCGATTACAAGAACTATCCCATGTTTTTCGACTGTGGTAACGATGCGGGTCTGGCTGTGGCGGGGCTCAACTTTCCCGGCTATGCCGAGTATGCCGAGGGCCCTGTCGACGGCAAGAACAATATCGCGGCCTATGAGTTTCCCCTGTGGGTGGCAGCGACGTTCTCGACGGTCGACGAGGTCGAGGCTGCGTTGCACGATACGGTGATTGTTGCCAAATCTGCCGGAGAGGGGCTGGGCGTGTCGCTGCTCCATTGGATTATCGGCGACAGCCAGCGCAGCATCGTGGTCGAGATGATGGCTGACGGCCTGTATGTATACGACGATCCAGTCGACACCCTTGCCAACCAGCCGACCTTCCCGTGGCACATGGAAAACCTGCGCACCTATATCACCGCCACAAGCGATTTTCCGCAGACGGCGACATGGCGTGGCGCCGAGCTTAAGCCCTATGGAGCCGGTGCCGGCATGCGCGGCATTCCGGGCGATTGCTATTCGCCGAGCCGTTTTGTAAAGGCGGCGTACCTCAATGCCAATTACCCGCAAAAGGAGAGCGAGACCGAAAACGTCGTTCGCATGTTCCGCTCGCTCGAGGGCGTGGTGATGATTGAGGGGGCGTCCAGGATGGGCGATGGCAAGTTCGAGAAGACTATCTATACCGGATGCTTTAGCGCGCGCACGGGCAATTATTACTACGCGATGTATGGGGATCCGTCGATTCGTTACGTGAGCCTGATGGATGCCGAGGGCGCGAGCCCCGATAGGCTCGTGGTTCCCGAGCCGCGTCGTTCGTAGCTCACTGGTCCGTTGCGACATAAAACGGCCTCGCACCTCTTATGAGATGCGAGGCCGTTGTCGTCAATGGCTGGTGGCGTGTTAGAAGTTGGCGTCGTTGAACTGGGTGCTCTCGAGTCCGTCGAGTTGCTGTTCGGGCGTATCGGCGACGCTCTCGAGCAGCTCGGTGGGATCGACGTTCATGCTCTTGCCGGCCTCGTTGCCGTTGACCAAGTCGTCCGAGAAGATGTCGACCTCCATTTCCTCGGCCTCTTCGATCTGAACCTCGAGCGGCACCTGGGTGCGCACAAGTTTGACGGCCGGGCGCATGCGGGCAAAGAGCGGTACGTACTCAATGATGATGGCCGAGTTCTCGAGACCGTACCAGCGTGCCGGGCTTCCGCAGGCGCGGCGGACGGCGTACTTGATGGCCATCACGCGGTGGTCATTGCGGTTGATGTCCGTTTCGGGGGCAAGCATCTTGCGCAGCATGCAAAAGCGGAAGTCACCTACGTTGCCGCGCGTCTCGTAGATGGAGTAGGTGTGATGTTGCGGCGGCAGCTCGCCCGATGCCATCAAGTCGCCGACGATCTGACGCAGATAGGCGTTGACGCGCTGGTTGACCTTAAAGCCCAGGTCCAGGCGCACGCGGAACAAAAAGTCCGTGCCAAAGGTCTCGACGGAATACTCGTGCGTATAGGGTTCGTCGGTAACGTGCACGTTGATGAACCAGTATGCCTTGGCGCGCTTGGGATGTTTGTCCAGGATGGAATAGAGCACGTCGCGGTCGAGCGTGAGCGGATCGGGGCTGTTGGTGAGGAACACCAGATTGTCGGCGAGCACGGGGTAGGTCTCGTCGTTGCGCAGGCGGTTGAGCTGGTCAATGTACTTGGAGACGGGCAGCAGGATCGTCTGCGTGCGCTCGATGGCGGTGCCGCGGCGCCACACGTACATAAGGCCAAACAGCAGCGCGGCCAGGAAGATCATGACGTAGCCGCCGTCAAAGAACATGGTGAGGCACGAAGCGAAGAAGCACAGCTCAATGGCACCAAAGAGCAGGGCGAAGACGCAGGCGCCCAGCTTGTGTTTGAGGATGCCGGCGATGTAGCTCGTCAAAAGCGTCGTGGTCATGAGCATGGTCACGGTAATGGCGAGGCCGTAGGCGCTCTCCATGCGCTCGGAGTTTTGGAACAGCAGCACGATGAAGATACAGCCGACCCACATGATGTTGTTGACGAGCGGAATATAGAGTTGGCCCTTGGTGTCGCTGGGGTAGTGGATGCGCAGATGCGGCATGAGATTGAGACGGGTTGCCTCGGATACCAGCGAGAACGAGCCGGTGATGAGCGCCTGCGAGGCGATGATGGCCGCTACGGCCGAAAGCACGATGGCAAAGGGGCGCAGGGGCTCGGGGAGCATCATATAGAACGGGTTGACGATATCCATCGCGAGCATCTGGGGGTTGGAGTTATTGGCGAGCAGCCAAGCTCCTTGACCCAGATAGTTGAGGATAAGGGCCGCCTTAACAAACGGCCAGGATGCATAGATGTTAGCCTTGCCCACGTGACCCATGTCCGAATAGAGCGCCTCGGCGCCGGTCGTCGACAGGAAGACGAAGCCGAGCACCATGATGCCCGAGTGGTTGATGGGCGAGAACAGGAACATGATGCCGCGGATGGGGTTGAGCGCGCGTAGGATGGACAGGTTGCCGAGCATGTTGAACAGGCCGGCGCCAGCCAAGAACAGGAACCACAGCGTCATGAGCGGCCCGAACAGCTTGCCGATCGACGAGGTGCCGGCGCGCTGCATGGCAAACAGGCCACAGATAATGATGATGGTGATGATGATGACGTTGGTCTGGCCGTCACCCAAAAGCGCATGGCCCCACTCGATAGTGCGCAAGCCCTCGATGGCCGTGGTAACCGTGACGGCGGGGGTGAGGATGCCGTCGGCGAGCAGCGCCGCGCCGCCGATCATGGCGGGAAGGATCAGCCACGGCGCCACTTTGCGCACCAAGCTAAACAGGGCGAAGATGCCGCCCTCGTTGTGGTTATCGGCCTTCATGGCGATAACCACGTACTTGACCGTGGTCACGAGCGTCATGGTCCAGATGACGAGCGAAAGCGCGCCCAGGATCATGTCCTCGCTGACGGTACCGATGCCGCCGTTGTTGGCAACGATTGATTTCATGGTGTACATGGGGCTCGTGCCGATGTCACCGTAGACGACGCCGAGCGTTACGAGCAGCATGCCAGCGGAGAGGGGAATGGCTCCATGCCCGCCTTGACCACGCTGATCTTGGGGGCTTGCCTCCAGTTTGTTATGTGCCACGTGGACTCCCTTGGACATCCGGTTATCCGTCTAGGACAGATAACCTTTATGCCGTCTTTATACATACAAGAGCAGTTTGGCACATTGGTTGACTTTAGACAATAATCCCCAGCTGGGGATTATTTATGTACATAGGTAGCATTTCAAAACAGGGGCATATCCGCTGAATGGCTTGCTGCAATGTGATAACCGCGGACGCGCCCCTGCTTTGAAACTGAAGAGGGGCTGTTAGGCGCGTACTGCCTGGGCGATGCCAGCCTTGGCGTTTGCGCGTCTGCCGGCGAGTTCGCAAAAAATCGCGCCGCCGATGATTAGCGCGGCGCCCATCAGGCGGACCGGTGTTATGGCTTCGCCCAAAAGGACGGCCGAGAACACGATCGCCGAAAGCGGCTCGAGGTAGCCGACGACCGCGACGGTCTGCACAGACAGTTTGGCGACGGCGCTAAAGTAGAGCAGGCAACCGATGCCGGTGTTGACGACGCCGAGCATGACGACGGCGCGCCAATCGATGCATGCGGCGACGCCGGCGGACAGGAACGAGGGAGCGCCCTGCGTGATGAGCGTGAGGACCAGCGCGGTCAAAAAGGCGGCGCTCACCTGGAGCGCGGAGTTCTCGAGGCCTTCGATGTGTGGCGCACCCTTGCTAGCGATGACCATCAGTGCATAGCAAAATGCCGAGGCGATGCCGCAGGCGATACCCGCAATGGGTATATTGCCGCCTAGACCTTGCGCTGCGATGAGAAAAGCGCCGCACGCGACGGCGATAAACCCGGCGATTTTGCCGCCGGTCAGTTTTTCGCCAAAGATAAACGGCGAGAGGGCCATGACAATGATGGGGCCGCAGTAGTACAGCAGCGAGGAAACGCCGACGCCGATCGTCTGGTAGGCGCGGAACAGGAATATCCAGCTGGCGCCCAGTGCGGCCCCCGAGAGGATGAGAGCCGTAGCTTCGCGGGGACGAGATGGCGCCTGCAGTTTATGACGTTGGGTGATGGCGAGGATGGTGACAAGCGAGAGAGCGCCCAAAAACGTGCGTAGTAGCACGATATCGGAGCTCGGCAGCGCGATGGCAGCGGCGATGATGCCGTTGGAGCCAAACAATAGCAATGCTGCTAAGTACGTAAACAGTCCGTTGTTCATGCGCTGACATCCCCTCTATATCCGAGCATGTTCACTATGGGTGAACTGGCTTTAGAAGAAAAGCGAATATAATGCATGGATAGTATGAGAAAAACTCATGCAAAGGCGGAGGGGTGCCGTGGAAACGAATATTCAAAAGATGCAGGTGCTGCTCGAGACCGTGCGCGCCGGCAGTTTTACGCGCGCCGCCGAGCGGCTGAGCTATTCGCAGTCGGGCGTGAGCCGTATGGTGGCCGATCTCGAGGCCGACTGGGGCTTTAAAGTGCTCGATAGAAGCCGCGAGGGCGTAGTGCTTTCTGCCGATGGACGGCAAGTTATGCCGGCGGTCGAGGCGTTATGCGAGGAATTCGTTCGTTTGCAGCGACGGGTGGATGAGATGCGTGGACTCATGCGCGGCAAAATCTGCATCGGTACGTTTTCGAGTGTGGCGACCCACATACTGCCGCCGGTGATCGCGCGCTTTCGTGCCGATCACCCGGATGTCGATTACGAACTGCTGATGGGCGACTATTCAGAGATCGAACAATGGGTGGCAGAGGGCCGCTGCGATTTGGGCTTTATACCGTATGAGCCCCGAGAAAGCGGCACGACCTCGCTGCCTTTGGTGCGCGACGAGTTAATGGCGGTAGTGCCAACAGACTCTTTGCTTGCCACGGCGGAGGTCGTCTCTCTTGCCGATTTGGCAAACGAGCAGTTTATTCTGCTGGAACGCGGCACCGATGACGAGATTACGCCGCTGTTTCGTCGGGCGGGGCTGGCAGTGCGCTCAAAACTGTCGACTTGGGATGACTATGCAATTATGGCTATGGTCGAGGACGGCTTGGGCGTGAGCATTCTTCCTGCGCTCATCTTGCGCCGCTGTCAGTTCGATGTTGCCGTGCGCCCACTCGAGGGGCATCCCCATCGGCAGATCAATGCGATATATCGCACGGCTGACGTTTCGCTTGCTGCCGCCCGTTTCCTCGAATACCTCTAAACGTGTACACGTCATTGTCCGCTTTGGGCAAATCTCGGAGTTCAGTACGTTTTCTTATGAAATTGAACTTTCGAATGAGGTACGGCGCTATACTGCTTGCTAAATTGAACCTTGGTTCAATTCGTGTTCTATAAATTGAACTTTGCCAGCAAGGAGGTTCTAGTGGCCCAAGAGACGTTTAGCGATCGCCTGCGACAAACCATGTCCGATCGCGACGTTCGCCAGTCGGACGTAATCCGCGCATCGGAGATGCTCGGCAAAAAACTCGGCAAGAGTCAGATGAGCCAATATGTGAGCGGCAAGACGATTCCGCGGCGCGATGTGGCAGAGCTGCTCGCCCGCATTTTGGAGGTCGATGTTACCTGGCTGCTTGCCGGTGACGCCGATCAAGGCGAGACGTCATCGCCTCGCAACGATTTCAAGCTCGAACCCCATCCCTCAGCTCAAATTCCAAGGAGCACTACCATGCGTACTTTTTCTAAATCCACCAAGCTCGAGAACGTCCTGTATGATGTACGCGGTCCCGTCGTCGACGAGGCCGCCCGTATGGAGGACGAGGGCGAGCGTATTCTCAAGCTCAATATCGGCAACCCGGCGCCCTTCGGTTTCCGCACGCCCGATGAGGTCATTAAGGACATGCGCCAGCAGCTGCCCGACTGCGAAGGCTATTCCAACTCGCGCGGCCTGTTCTCTGCGCGCAAGGCAATCATGCAGTACTCGCAGATCAAGGGCCTGCCCAATGTTCAGATGGAGCACATCTACACGGGTAACGGCGTGTCCGAACTCATTCAGCTTTCAATGAACGCGCTGCTCGACAATGGCGACGAGATTCTGATCCCCAGCCCCGACTATCCGCTCTGGACGGCGTGCGCAACCCTTGCCGGCGGCCATCCCGTGCACTATCTGTGCGATGAACAGGCCGATTGGTATCCCGATCTGGAGGATATGGAGTCCAAGATCACGAGCGCGACCAAGGCCCTCGTCATCATCAACCCCAACAACCCCACGGGCTCCGTTTACCCGCGTGAGGTGCTCGAGGGCATCGTTGAGATTGCGCGCAGGCACCAGCTCATGATTTTTGCCGATGAGATCTACGACCGCCTGTGCATGGACGGCTACGAGCACGTCTCCATTGCATCACTCGCCCCCGACCTGCCCTGCATTACGTTTAGCGGCCTGTCCAAGTCGCATATGATCGCGGGCTATCGCATTGGCTGGATGGTGCTTTCGGGCAACCAGCGCTGCATGAGCGACTTCATCATGGGCGTCAACATGCTCTCTAACATGCGCCTGTGTTCCAACGTGCCGGCCCAGTCGATCGTCCAGACGGCGCTCGGCGGTCATCAGTCAGTCAACGACTACATCCGCCCCGGCGGTCGTGTCTACGAGCAGCGCAACTTTGTGTATGAGGCACTCAACAAGATTGACGGCATCTCGGTGGTTAAGCCGCGTGCGGCGTTCTACATCTTCCCCAAGATGGATGTTAAAAAGTTCAACATCACCGATGACGAACAGTTCGCCCTTGACCTGCTGCACGAGAAGAAAATTCTGATCACGCGCGGCGGCGGCTTCAACTGGGCTGAGCCCGACCACTTCCGCATCGTGTACCTGCCGCGCATGGAAGTGCTCAAAGAGTCGCTCGAAGACCTCGCCGATTTCTTTGACCATTACCGTCAGGCGTAACTAGTTCCGCCGTTCTACCGAACGGCGGACCGCTTGACGCTGCGCGAGCCGCATTCACACCAATCTGACGTTCAACTTCAAGGGCGCGACCAGAAGGTCAGCGCCCTTTCGTTTCACATCACCTTGGTGCAAATGCGGCTCGCTCGCTGTCGTGTGCTCAGCCTGCGTCGTTACCATGGTCCATTAGGGACGGAGGAAAACAGATCATTTTCCTTTACTCGCGGAACTAGATCACGATTCCGCAGCAATGATCGATTTCGTGCTGGATGATCTCGGCGGTGTAGCCCGAGAAGTTTTTGATGCGGTGGACAAAGTTCTCATCCAAATACTCAACCTTAATGCGGCGATAGCGGGTACAGGGGCGCTCACCGGTCAGCGAGAGGCAGCCTTCGGTCGTCTGATAGGCATTGACCTGCTCAAGGATCTGCGGGTTGTACATGAGCAGCGTCCTGTTGCCGTCCTTTACGCAGATGATGCGTTTGCGCACGCCGATCATGTTGGCGGCGAGGCCCACGCACTCGTGCTCATGCTCGTGGAGCGTATCCAGGAGATCCTGCCCGGTCGCGGCATCGTCGGGTCCCGCGTCTTCGGAAGGCAGACGCAAAAAGAACTCGGATTTCATGATGGGCTTAATCATGGCGGGCTCCTCATGTCTCATGCTTTCGTGGACTTTTAATAATAGCGCGGAAGGAAAGCTGCGCGTTCGCGTTACAATTTTTCGACGTTGGACCATGTTGCCAGACTCGTCGTGTACGGCGTCTGGCGTAAGTCTAGGGCTCATTTTCGCCCTGGACTGTTCCTCTGGGGCGATGCGACTGTCGTTCCAAGAGGAAGGAAATGCATGGGGAGCAAATCTCAGCAACAAGTTCAAGCACCGCCATCGGCCACTGCGGCAATTCTCGTCGTAATGTATATTGCAGCCTTTGTTGCCGCGTTTAACGAGAACATCATTAATGTGGCGTTGCACGACATTATGGCGGCCTTTTCGGTGAGTGCCACCACGGCGCAGTGGCTCGTTTCGGGCTACATGATCGTGACGTCGATCTTTACGGCCATCATGGCCTTCCTGTCCGGCCGTTTCTCGACGCGCAACCTGCTGTTTTTCGCATGCGGATGCATGGTCGCCGGCGAAGTCCTGTGCCTGTTCGCTCCGTCGTTTAGCGTTTTGCTGCCAAGCCGTATTTTGCAGGCTGCGGGATCGGGCATCTTGTTCCCGCTCATGATGAACGTGGTGCTGTCTTGCGCCCCGCGCGAGAAGCTCGGTCTGTATCTGAGCCTGGGCGGTGCCTGCATTACGCTAGGGCCGGCGTTTGGACCCGTGATCAGCGGTCTTATGTGCACGTTGTTTGGCTGGAGGACGGTGTTCGTAGTACCGCTGGTGGGCGGCATTGTGGTCGCTGCGGCGGGCGTAAAGCATGTTCAGAATGTCGGAGGGCGCTCGAACACCACGCTTGATATTCTGTCGGTTGTTTTGCTCGCCGCCGGCATTACGGCATTTGTGTATTCCGTAGGCGAGTTCTCGACCAATCTGATTGCCGGTATCGCGGCGCTTTTCGCCGCCATTGTGCTGCTCGGCCTGTTTGCGGCCCGCCAGCTTAAGCTCGAGCATCCGGTGCTTAACGTGCATTCCATGGCGAGCGTTCGTTTTTGGCCTGCGTGCCTGCTTGTGGTGGTGTCGATGATGACGACGTTCTCGATGAGCGTTTTGTTGCCGCTCTATTTTGAGGGCGCATACGGCATGACCGCACTTGTTGCGGGCTTGCTCATTTTGCCTGCGATTGCCTGCAACGCCGTGACCTCGATTGTTGGCGGACGCGTGATTGACGCCCATGGCGCATGGCCGCTGCTGCCGGTCGGCTTTGCCCTGATTGCCGTGGGGCAGACTGCAATCTCGATGACGGCGGCGAGTATGAACATCGGCGTCGTCGTGGCACTGACCGTTGTGGTGTATGCCGGAGTCGGTTTGGTGCTGAGCCCCTCGCAGACGGCCGGCTTGGAGACGCTGCCTGCCGCCGAGCATCCTCACGGAACGGCATTGCTCAATACGTGGAACATGATTGCCGCATCGTTTGGCCCGTCGCTGTTTATCGGCCTGCTCTCGAGTTCTGCGGCGACTGCCGGCGCCGCTGGCGTTGCGACGGACGTTGCCCAGGCGATTGGATTTGCAGCTGCCGTGCGTGTGGCGGCTGTAATTGCCGCGGTCGGGTTCGTGGCGTCGCTGGTGTACGCTCGTCGCGAGTCGCACATGTCGCATTAATGTGTGCACATAGATTCTGCAGCTAGATTGGATGGCGACACCATAAACTAATGGACGTTTTGCCGAGAGGCATGAATGTTTAAAGCGCAAAGAGTGCGCGACGGGCCCCGCGAATGGGGCGATGATGCCCGAGAGGGCCAAGAAGGAGTCTCATGTCCGAGAACGAAGAGATTATGAACGAGACCGAGAACGAGACCATGGCTGCCGAGGTCGAGGCAGTTGAGACCGTGGAGACCGAAGCTGCCGAGGTTGAGGCTGCTGACGAGGTTTCCGCCGAGGAGGAGGCCGAGGTTGTCGAGGCCGCCGTTGATTACGATGACGAAGAGCTGATGGACAAGATGCAGAAGGCCGCCCGCCTGCTGCGTAGCCGTCGCTTTGCTATTTCCAAGGAGGAGGAGGCCAAGGCCGAGCGCATGGCGAACATCGAGCGCGCCATCAAGCTCCTTGACCTCAAGCCCAAGATGGAGCAGAAGGAAATGTCCGACCTGCTGGGCATGCGCCTCCGTGAGCTCGATGGCCTGATGGCCGAGGCCGAGGCTGCCGATCTGGTCGGCCGCATCGACGACGCCGAGGGCGATATGCGCAAGATCGTTGTCTTCGCCGCCGAGGATGCCGCTGAGGGCCTGGTCGAGCTTGCCAACAAGAAGGAGAAGCTCCTGCCCGAGCTTTCTTACGAGGAGGCCACCGAGCTGATGGCCGCTCTCGATAAGGTTATCGCTCCGCTCGTCGCCATGGGCCTGGACGAGGATCGCGGTCCTCGCGGCGGCCGTGACGACCGTGGTCCCCGTGGTCCCCGCGGTCCCCGTGACGACCGCGGTCCCCGTGGCGGCCGTGGCGGCGACCGTGGCGGTCGCGGCGGCTTTGGCGATCGCGGTGGCCGTGGTGGCGACCGTGGC
>CABPDL010000002.1:0-99811 GCA_902406375.1 uncultured Collinsella sp. | reverse complement strand
TGGGCAACTCCTTCCAGGCCCTGGAGGACGGCACCGCCTACACCTACCTGGTGGACGCCCACTGGTCCCTTGAATTGAAGAAGACCTACACTTTCGTGAACCTCGCCGACCCCGAGCTCGCCATCGAGTGGCCGATCCCGCTGGACCAGGCCACCGTCTCCGAGGCCGACCTCAACCACCCGATGCTGAAGGACGTCGTCCCCATGGCGCCCAGGCGCACCCTCGTCACCGGCTGCAACGGCCAGCTGGGCCGCGCGGTGCGCGCGCTCGCCGAGGAGCGCGGCGTGGCGAAGGACTTCGACTTCTGCGACATCGACACCTTCGACATGTCCGACCCGGAGGCCTACGCCCAGTACGACTGGTCGCTCTACGGCACGGTCATCAACTGCGGCGCCTACACGGCCGTGGATAAAGCGGAGACCCCCGAGGGCCGCGTGACCGCCTGGAAGGCCAACGCGACGGGGCCCGCCCTTCTCGCCCGCACCTGCGCCGGGCACGGGATCACCCTGGTCCACGTGTCCTCCGACTACGTCTTCGACGGCGCCGCGGAGGTCCATACCGAGGACGAGCCCCTCAGCCCGCTGTCCGTCTACGGCCAGACGAAGGCCGCCGGCGACATCGCCGTGGCCGGCTGCCCGCGCCACTACATCATGCGCTCCAGCTGGGTCATCGGCGAGGGGCACAACTTCGTGAAGACCATGAAGGGGCTGTCCGACCGCGTCGCCGACCCCGAGGACGGGCTCGAGCAGGTCACCGTGGTCGACGACCAGCTGGGGCGCCTGACCTTCACGCGCGACATGGCCGAGGCCATCTTCCACGTGCTGGGGACGCACGCCCCCTACGGCACCTACGACTGCACCGGATCCGGCGCCGTCAGGTCCTGGGCCGACATCGCCCGCGCCGTCTTCGAGGCAGCCAACGGCAACGGCGACAGGGTCGCGCCGGTGTCGACCGCGGACTACTACGCGAACGCCGCGGGCCCCGTCGCCCCGCGCCCGGTCCACTCCGCGCTCGACCTGTCCAAGCTCGAGTCGGTCGGGTTCAACATGCCCGACTGGGAGGAAGAACTGGGGGAGTACCTCAAGACGCTCTAGCCGCTATTAACTTTTCGAGAGAAAAAGCCGCCGCTTGTTAACGGCGGCTTTTCTTATGCCTGGCGTATAGTCCCGCTGCAATAAGGGCGGCTGCGGTCGCCAGACTCACTGCAAGTCCCGCAAGGGCACCCGGAGTCTTGTAGGTCATCACGACCCTATTCGCGCCTTTCTGTATGTTCAGGGACGACAAACCCTTATCGGCGGCGGGCGTTAGTTCTGCGGCGGTTCCGTTTACCGTTACGTTCCAGCCCTCATCGTACGGAACGCTCAGCAGCAGGTTGCCGTCATCCTTGGCGGTATACTCGCCTTCGATCCTTCCGTCCTCAAAAACCGTCGGAACAAATTCGCTCGTCTTAAGCGAGTTAATAATCTGCTCGAAAACGTCCAGATTGAGGGCGTAAAAGACCGGCTCATTGTCTTGGGGCATGTCTGTATAGCCCTCTGCGACTCCGATTGACACCGTATGCTGGCTCGGGGCGTCCGATGCATCCGCAATCTGGCGGATATTATTGTCGAATCTCCAGGCCTCGTTTTCGATCGTTCGCTGGTCGATGGTAAGGGTGACGGGCCAATAACTGCCGGCAGTCGTATCTTTGTTGATGTAGAGATACCCGATGGAGCTTGCCGGAAGAGTAACGCTCCATTGCTTTAAGCTATCGCTATTCTCCGTGCTCGTGGCCTCGATCTTGGTATAGAGCTCGACATCGCGGCCTAGGATTTTGCTGTAGAGGTCGTTCTGCTTTTCGAAGGGGTTCTCGCTCTTCAGCGTGCTGTTTTGGATATCGCTTGAGGCTGCGACGCCAATGCTGAGCGCATAGGGGTTCTCGTACACCGCGCTTGTAGAGTCGGCCTGATTCGTCTTGGCCGAAACGTATCCCGCAGGCGCGTTCTCGGGAATGGCATACTTGACTCCCAGTAGGGCATCGACGGCGAGAATGGGCTCGGCATAACGGGTTGAGAATTCGCCAATGCTGCTATATCCAAGGGAGTTGAGCAGTGCGATGGCCTGCGGGTTGTTGGCAGACGAATACGAAGACAACTGGTTGTACCCAAGCGCCAAGCCTTCGTTGAGGGCGGCGCTGTCGACGCGTGTGGTTGTGCGGTCAATGCGATAGAACGACGCCGAAGTCTGGTCTTGAATGGTCGTGATAGTGTCGGTTGCGGTGGCGACATAGGCGCTGTTGGCTTTTTCGGAATAGCCTGTGTACAGCTGGTTCCACATAACATGGGCGTTGGCAAACAACTCAATGGCGGTTAGTGCCAGGAGGGGCATGATGACGACGGGGCGATAGGCTTGACGCAATTTGGGCTGGTTTTTGAGCGCCTGCTGCGCGTGTCCTGCGGCCCACAGCGCAAAGAAGCTCAGCAAAAAAGCCGTGCGCGAGTAGAAGCCGTTGGGAACGCGCATGCCGCACCAGATGTACTCGAGCGGGCTCAAAACGGAGCTTGCGACCAGGATTATCGTGACGACGAGTGTTGCGATGCGCGTCTTGATCGAAACCGTGCGGTTAACCAGCAGGCTCACCGCAAGCAGCATCATGACGATGCCGCAATAGAACTGCGGTGTGCTTTCGTTGCTTACCCACATGCAGGGAAGAAAGCCCCTGATGAGCGACTTGAGGCTGGTTTTAAGTAGGGGGCCGAGTGCTAGAACGGGACCGCCCTTGGACATGGCAAGGATGGTCGGCAAAAAGGTCCAGGCGGACAGAAGCAGTCCGAGCGCGATAGCCCCGGCGAATCGCAGGGCCCGATCGAGCATGAGCTTCCAGCTAAAACCTTCTTCTGCAACATAATCGACAAATTCGACCAATACGAAGATGCAGAGGAACAGGATGCTGATGTAGGCCGTATACCAGCAGAACATGACATTGAGCGCCGTTGCGATGACGAGGCGGATCATGCGCTGCTTGCGAATGAGCTCGTAGCATCCGAAGGCGCAGATGGGTAGCAGGATAAGGCAATCAATCCAGAGCGGATTACACAAATTACTTATGGTCCAGCTGCAAAACGTGAACGAGAGGGAAAGCAGGAATGCTGCGGGCTTGGGTAGGTCAAAGCGCTTTTGCACATACCAAGCGCTGCTGATGTGGATGCAGCCCAGTTTGAGCGCGGAGATAACAAACACGAAGAGCGTTAGCTTGTCTGCGGGAAACAGCGCGCAGAGCAGGTTGAAGGGGCTGGCGAGGTAGTAGCTATAGAGCCCCCATGTGTTCATGCCGAGTCCTTGCGAGAAGGAATAGCGAAGGCTTGCCTCGCCTAAAAGGACGCGCCGGAACCAAGCAAAGAAGTCGATGTATTGGTATTTGAGATCGTTGGTGAGAAACGAGTTGTCGCCAAAGGGGTAGACATGCCCTGCCACTGCAAGTGCGACAAAGAGTGCGACGGAAAATGCGAAGCAGGCGGCGTAGAACGCCACATTCTTGAGCGTGCTGTTATTGGGCCGTGTCATCAGATTCCTCGTTGGATTCTCGAATGATATAGATGGGACGTCGCTTGGTTTCCAAGTAGGCTTTTGCCAAGTATTCACCTATGATTCCCAGGCACAGAAGCTCCATGCCGCCAAACAGCGTTATGAGGCAGGCGAGCGACGGCCATCCGCCGACGGGGTCGCCCCAGACAAGCGTCTTTACTAGGATGACGACGAATCCCAGAATAGCGATGAGGCAGAAGACGATACCTGTGAGGGCGGCGAGGGGAGAGCGGCGCCGTGGAAAACGCGACGATGCCGTCGATGGAATAGAGGAGCAGCGACCAAAAGCTCCATTTGGTCTCGCCGGCCACGCGGTTGACGTTTACGTAGGGGAGCCATTTGGTTTTGAAGCCCACCCAGCCGTAAATGCCCTTGGAGAATCGGTTGTATTCGCCCATGGAGATGATGGCGTTGACCATAGGCCGCTTCATGAGCCTAAAATCGCGTGCTCCGTCGACGATGTCGGCCTTGGAAATGCGGTTGATGATCTTGTAGAACATACGGGCACAGAACGACCTGATGGGAGGCTCGCCTTCGCGGGTGGTCCTGCGCGTTGCGACGTTGTCGTAGTCTTCGGTTTGCAAGATCTCGTACATCTGCGGCAGGAGCGAGGGCGGGTCCTGCATGTCGGCATCCATGGTGGCGACATAGTCGCCCTTTGCGTGCTGGAGTCCGGCGAGTAGTGCCGCCTCCTTGCCAAAGTTGCGCGAGAAAGAGTGCCAGCGGATGGCGTATGGATGCGCCGCCGCGGCTTCTGCCTTCATGACGGCGAGCGTTTTGTCTGCCGAGCCATCGTCGATGAGGACGGCTTCAAAGGAAATGCCGAGGTCTTGCTGGTTCATGATGCGAACGACGCCATCGAGCTCTTTGAGAAAGATCGGAAGTGATTCCTGCTCGTTGTAGCACGGCACGACGATGGAGATGAGCGGCATGGTGGTTTACCTCTCGCTTGGCTTGGAAGTGGGGTGGCCGAGCTGGTCGTCGTAGGCGTATTTGCTGTACACGTTGACCTCCCACTGCTTTTTTTCGACCTTTGCCACGGAATCGAGGATGAATCCGGTTGCAAGGCTCAGACCGCACAGGAACATAAACGACGCGGCGAGCATGGCGGTGGGGAAGCGCGGAACGAGGCCGGTGTGGAAATACTCGACAATGATGGGCATGCCCAGAGCGAGGCCGATCACCGCAAACAGAAGCGCGACGAGGCTGAAGAACTTCAGTGGGCGGTAGTCCTTGAACAGCGTACCGATCATCGCGACGACTTTAATGCCGTCGCTCACGGTATTGAGCTTGGACTCGGAGCCTTCCGGACGGTCGCGGTACTCGATGGGCACATCTTTGATGCGCCAGCGGTGGTCGACGGCGTGGATCGAGAGCTCGGTTTCGATTTGGAAGCCCTCGGAAAGCACAGGGAAGGTTTTAACGAACGGGCGGCTCATGGCACGGTAGCCGGTCATGACGTCATCGAAGCTGTAGCCATAGATCCACTTGATCATGGCGCGAACTAGGTTGTTGCCAAAGCCGTGGAAAGCACGCTTGTTTTCCTCGGCGTAGGTGCCGTTGGAAAGGCGGTCGCCTACGGTCATATCGGCCGTGCCGTTGAGGATAGGCTCGCAGAGGGCCTCGGCGGCCTCGGCGGGGTAGGTGTCGTCTCCGTCGACCATCAGGTAGCAATCGGCGTCGATATCGCGAAACATCTGGCGGCACACATTGCCCTTTCCCTGACGGGGCTCAAAGCGGACCGTGGCGCCGTGCTCGGTGGCGATGCGTGAGGTATCGTCCGACGAGTTGTTGTCATAGACATAGACCGTCGCTTGCGGAAGCTCGCGGTGAAAGTCGTCGATTACTTTGCCGATCGTGAGGGCTTCGTTGTAGCAGGGGATAATAATGGCAATCGTTTGCTCGGCCATGAAGGTTCCTTTGGTCGCGTACAATCGAATCGTTTGTTACATGGTTAGGATGAGCGCATTGATTCGACAGTTCAAGCTTTTAGATGTGGTACGTGCTTCTTTGCTGGTTGCAGTAAGCATCGCTACGGTGACGTATTGTAGTGGTTCCTTTGCCCTGTTTCCATCGGTCTTGGCGTGCATTGCGATAATCGCATCATTGGTTTATTTCAAAAAGTTGGGATGCAGGGATTTTGCATTTCCGTCTCTTGTTGGTCGAGTTTGCTGTCTTATGAGCTCCCTTGCATTTTCGTTTGTTCTTGTGTTGGGAGCTCATATTCGCGTGGCCGAACCGGTGATAGCCGGCGGGGTTAACGAGAATTATATTGAGCCGTATTCCGTGTATGATATCGTCGCATTTTGCATGATGGCGGCACTGGTCTTTTGGATTTTGTCGGCGCTGGTTCAGCTGTCTGGTTGTGGTCGTCGCTGTGCCTTCGTTAAGAAGTTTCAGAGGGCGAATGGCGGTGATACGTTAGTTCCTGTTTCGGTCTCGTCCGTTGTAATCCGTGCTCTTGTCATTTTTCTTCTGTATCTACCGTTCTTTATGAGGTGTTTCCCCGGCCTGTTTTTTGGCGACACCTTTTCTTCGTTCGCTCAGATTATGGGGTGGAATCCCCTGAGCAACCATCATCCGGTTGCTTTCACTTTGATGATGGGCGCTTGCATCAAGATTGTCGGGTTGTTTGGGCTAGGCCCTTCGGTGGGCGTTGCATTGCTGACGGTATTTCAGATGGCCTGCGTTGCCTGCACGTTTGGCTATCTTGCTCTTTGGGTGACTTCCCGCTTGGGGGTTTCTGCTCGTTGGTCCTGGCTGCTCGTGGCTCTATTTGGCTTGTCTCGGTATTGCGCACTATATTCAGTGGCGCTCTGGAAGGACCCACTGTTTTCTTGCTGCCTTGTTTTGGTGGTGGCCATGCTTACGGATGCCGTTTTGGAGCATGGGCCTCGATTGGGTACGCCGCGTCTGCTTGTATTTGGCCTGCTTTCGTTAGGCGTCATGCTGCTGCGTAATAACGGTTTGTATATTTGCGCTGCGCTATGTATCGTGCTTGCAATAATTGCGGTACTGGGCCGACTTGGCCGCACTGTTCCGATGGAGTTGGCTTTCCGTATGGCTGTTCCTCTTGGATTGGCGATAGTTGCATGCTTGGTGATTACGGGCCCCGTGTACTCGGCGATGGGCATTGTTCCGTCGGAGGAAGTTGAGTCGGTGGGTATTCCGCTTGCCCAGATGGCTCGCGTTGCCGCGCTTGATGGTGATATGTCCGAGTCCGACCGTTCTTATATGAACGAGTTGCTTCCGCTCGATCGTTACAAGGAGGTTTACCACCCCAGTATTATCGATCCGCTTAAATGGAACGATGACTTTAATTCGGACCATTTAAAGGATGGATTCTGGGCTCATTGGGCCTCGATGCTTTCGCGTAACCCATCGATATACTTTGAGGCGTGGGAACTGCAGACGTTTGGTTTTTGGGCCCCAAATGTAAAGGGTGCTGACGGTCTGCCTGAAAACTTTCTCATGGGCGTTCCGTATAACCTTGTGGCCGACTCAAAGGCTTCTACGGGAGTTACATTTCGCAACTTGCTTGCGCCCCTCGGCGATGATGTTGATGTGGCGATTGGACTGAGCGCTTGGTCTATTCTTGGCGCCGTTGTCTTTTGGTTGCTCATGTTTTCGTCAGCACTGTTGGTGTCTTGTGGTCGCGCAAGGTTTGCTTTGCCGCTTTTGCCATTTTTGTTGTTGTACGGGACGCTCTTTATTGCCAGTCCTATTTGGTACTGGCCTCGTTATATCGTGGCTGCTCAATTTGGTCTTCCTGCCGTGCTTGTGGTGGTCGCTCGCGGCATGCTGTCTGGTGAAAGACGTTCCGAAAACGATGTTGTGAGATAGTTCTCCAGTTTCGCAACGCCGCCTTATGGCGTTGAGGGCGGGTCTATACTGTTCGTTTGTCAACGATTACGAGTAAAGGAGTTGCATCCGTGTCGGATCAGACAAAGCAACAAGAAACTCGCAGTCTGCCTGCGACGTTTGCTAAGAACGAATTTGAGAAGGACGCGTTTATCCTTCGTCAGCTGGTTACCAAGGATTTTAAGATCAAGTATCGCCGCAGCGTTCTGGGCGTCGCATGGTCGGTGCTCAACCCGCTGCTGATGATGATCGTCATGGCCATCGTGTTCTCGACGATTTTTGCCCAGGGCCGCAACGGCTCAATTACGCCCGAGATGTACCCGCTGTACTTGATCGTTGGTAACGTCACCTTTGCCGTCATGTCCGAGTCTACGAACCAGGCCCTGACGTCGATCGTGGGTGCTGCTCCGCTGCTCAAGAAGGTTAAGGTGCACCGCTGGGTCTTCCCGGTGCAGAAGGTGCTCTTCTCGCTGGTCAACTTTGCCTTCTCGCTGGTCGCCGTCGCCATCGTTATGCTGTGGTTCCGCGTTATGCCTTCTTGGCACCTCATTCTGTTGCCTGTTTGCCTGCTTTTGCTTATGGGATTTTGCATGGGTCTGGGCATGATGCTCTCTGCCCTCACGGTCTTTTTCCGCGATGTCATGCATCTGTGGAGCGTTGTCATTACGGCTTGGACTTACATCACGCCTATTTTCTGGACGACCGACTTCGTTGCGCAAATGCCGCATCTCGTGCGCATTCTGGTCTATGCGAACCCCATGTATAACTACCTGCAGTTTATGCGCGATATCTTCCTGTTCCAGACCACGCCCTCGCTTTTGACGTTTGGTATGTGCGTCGCTTGGGCGGTTCTTGCGCTTGTTATTGGCTACACCGTGTTCCATAAGTCCGAGCGCAAATTTATCCTCTACATCTAAGGAGTGCTGTGATGTCTGAATCTGTTGTTGATTACAGCGAGCAGCCTCTGGCTGTCGAGGTCGACGACGTCACCATGATCTTTAACATGGCGTCCGAGTCGCTGACCAACCTCAAGGAGTACTTCATTAAGCTTGCCAAGCACGAGCTGTTCTTTGAGGAGTTTAGGGCGCTTAAGCACATCTCGTTCGATATTCATCGCGGCGAAGTTGTCGGTCTGGTCGGCACCAACGGCTCCGGCAAATCCACGATGCTCAAGATTATCGCTGGCGTGCTTGAGCCCAGTGAGGGCAGCGTTAAGGTGCACGGTAACATCGCGCCGCTGATTGAGCTTGGTGCCGGCTTTGACCCCGAGCTGACCGCCCGCGAGAACATCTATCTGAACGGCGCCCTGCTCGGGTATACCAAGGAGTTCATCGACGCCAACTTTGACGGGATTATCGAGTTCGCTGAGCTGCAGAATTTTGTCGATATGCCGCTTAAGAACTTCTCCTCGGGCATGGTGGCGCGTATCGCCTTTGCAATCGCGACGATTACCGAGCCCGATATTCTGATCGTTGACGAGACTCTGTCCGTCGGTGACGTGTTCTTCCAGCAGAAGTGCGAGGCCCGCATTCAGCACTTTATCCAGAGCGGCGACGTGACGGTTCTGTTCGTTTCGCACTCCATGGAGCAGGTTGAGCGCATCTGCCAGCGTGCCGTTTGGATTGAGAAGGGTGACCTTCGCATGGACGGCCCGGTCGATGAGGTCTGCAAGGCGTACCGCGAGCAGTTCAACTAGGTTATAATTACTTGCGCCTGACAGGCTTACGCTTGCTTGGTCGTGCGGTTATTTGCTCCATTAGCTCAGTTGGATAGAGCAGGGGACTTCTAATCCCAAGGTCGACGGTTCGAATCCGCCATGGAGCACCATCGTTTATTAAGCCCGGACCGCTTGGTGGTCTGGGCTTTTTTCATCTTGTGTGCTGCGGCTTTGAAGGGTTCGCTATGGGAAGCAAAAGGCTCGACTGGATCGATATTGCAAAGGGGATTGCAATTATTCTGGTCATTGTGGGGCACACCGTCCCAAATCCCTCTCCCTTGCGGCACGCGATCTTCTCGTTTCACATGCCGTTGTTCTTTATTCTTGCCGGGTATACGTTTAGGCCGAAGCCGTGGCGTGACTGCTGAGTGGTTCGGTATCGCGCCTGCTGGTGCCGTATGTGGTTCTTGCACTGGCGTGGCAGGTGCCGACGTTCTTGATGAGCGGCGCTCCTTTGACGAGCGGTGCGTTTGCGGGCGGGCTCGAGACACTCGTGTTTGCCTTGGGCGTTGATGTGCATGGGCTTGGCATTACCGCCGTTGGCATGGCATGATTTTTGGCGGCGCTGTTTACGTCGCGCCTGCTGTTTAATGCGCTCGTGCGGCTGTTTGATCGCCGCGGGATTGGGGTTGTTTTGCAGGGCGTTGTCTGTGCCGCGATTGCCTTTTGCGGTTTGAGCATGTCTCGCTATTTTGGTGCTTACCTGCCGCTCGATTTGGATTTGAGCTGCTATATCGTCTTGCTGATGTGGATTGGTTATACGGCGCGCCAAAGGGGGCTGGAGCCGAGCGTGAGCAAGCCTCTGCTGTTCATGGGAGCCGGTGTTGCTTGGCTTGTCCTTGCCGCGCTGAGTGGGCTTGAGCTTTCGAGCCGCCGCGTGGATGGGTTTGTGGTTGCGACAGTTGCCGCTCTTGCCGGCAGCTACTGCGTGTGCTGGGTTTCGATGGCGTTGGAGAAGTTGAAAGACGTGCCGGTTTTGGGGGCTTTTGAGCGAGGACTCGTGTTTTGCGGACAAGCCAGTCTGGCGATCTTTGCGATCCACGCGGTCGATTGGTTTATTCCTTGGCAGACCATGCCTCTGCTTATGACGCTGCCAGCATCGTGGCTCTTCGCGTCAATTGTGCGTTGCGCCTGCGATATTGGATTGGCGTACGTGATCAAGAAGGCGTAACAAAAGCAGTGTGACTAAGTTGGCCCCCGCTGTTTCATTTGGGTTTTAAGTAGTCTGGTAAGACTTTTCTAACGCATTCAGCGATTGCGGCCATAGAACCTAGTGCAGCACTCTGGTCGTATCATCAACATCCAAAAAGTCATTGGTGGCACCGACGAACTCCTGCATGTTCTTGACGATGCGGCCGTCATTTTCAATACGGATTTCGAAACGCTTCCAGGGGAATTTCATGATGTGATAAAGGGTTACCAGCACGTCTTGCTCTTTGCCAATCTTGAGCAGCCAACGGGCGCAGTTGTCTCCGCAGGTGGAAGCATTAAATACCATGTCGGGGAGATTGCGTACCAGCAGCAACGTCTTGACACCGCCAGAAAGCTCGAGTGGCGTAGTCGAGCCAAGCTGCTTGCTGATGATGCTGTGGGGGCCGATGAGCTCTGAACCGTCAACACCTTTAATCATCTGTGCGGCCATAGGGTCTTCGAACCATGAGTCCAAGTATGAGTTCCTAAAATAGGTTTCGGTATCGTAGATGGAACCGGGGTAATCCCCCAGGTGAATGCTCAGCATGTGGGTCTCCAGACGTAGTGTGACTGCAACGATTATATGCCAGTAACAAAATGCCGGCAGCAGCGAGGTGCTGCTGCCGGCGCTGGAGTTTTGTTCGTGTGAATCGGTGTTAATGTATTGATCCGCGAGGCTACTTTTCGAGATGCTCCCTCAGCAGCTCCAGTGCGTGGGCGTAGCCCTGCAGGCCTTCGCCGGTGATGGTGGCGAAGCAGGCTAGGCGTGCATAGCTTACCTGGCGGAAGTCCTCGCGCGTCTCTACGGCGCTGATGTGGACCTCGACGGCAGGGATGGCGACGGCCTTGAGGGCGTCGAGGATCGCGACGCTCGTGTGCGTGTATGCCGCCGGGTTGATGACGATGCCGTCGACCTTGCCGTAGGCTTCCTGGATCTTGTCGACGATGCTGCCCTCGTGGTTGGACTGGAAGACCTCGACCTCGTCGAAGCCCTGTGCGGTGCCCGCTTCCTGGCAGATCTGCACTAAGCGGTCGTAGTTGTCACTGCCATAGATGCCCGGCTCGCGAATGCCGAGCATGTTGAGGTTGGGGCCGTTGATGACGAGTACTTTCATGGTTGCTTCCTTTGCGGTTGGGCGGGCGGAGAGGCGGAACGGAAAACCACCACAAAGGTACCTGTCCCCTTTGTGGTGGTTTTGGTTAGAGAGCGGGTGGGAGGGTGTCGAGGAGGGCTTGGGCGGTGTTGGCGGCGCAATCGCGCGAGTCGATGAGGTAGTCGGCCCAGGCGCGGTAGCGCGGCATGCGCTGCTCGGCCAGCTTGTCGATGCCATCGCGGGCGGTGATGGGGCGACCCTTGTGGGCGAGTTCGTCGAGCTTACGGTTGAGCATCACGATCTGGCTGTTCTGGTGCAGTAGCGGGTAGTTCTCGTCGCGCGTGACCACGCCGCCGCCCGTGGAAAGCACCAGGCCGCTGCGCTTGGAGATGCCGGTCAGCGCCGCCGTCTCCTGCTCGCGGAAGGCCGCCTCGCCGCGCTCGACGATAAAGTCGGCGCAGGGCATGCCCAGGCGCTCCTCGAGGGCGCGGTCCAGGTCGATGTGCTCTCGCCCCGTGAGCAGGGCAATCTGCTCGCCCACGCGGGTCTTGCCCGAGCCCGGCATACCGATCAGCGCGATGTTCTGTTCGCGGCGTGACAGGCGCTCCGTTACGTCCAGAATGCGCTCACGCGGAGTGACCTGGCCGGTGTAGCGCTCAACGGCTTGCGCCGCCTGGGCCACGAGCATGAGCAGGCCGCCGATGCAGGGGATGCCGCGGCGCTCGGCCTCGAGCATCAGGCCCGTGCGTGCAGGGTTGTAGACAATGTCGATGACGCCCTCGAGCGCATCGAGCCCCTCGAGCGTGCAGGGGGCATCGGGACAGTGGGGGAACATGCCGGCGGGCGTGCAGTTGACGAGCAGTGCGGCGTCGGACTGCTGCGCGATGTTGTCGTAGTTGACTTCGCTCGTGCGGCCGACCGGCACGACGATGGCGCCCAGGTCGCCGAGCACCATGCTGGCAGTGGTGCCGGCGCCACCGGTGGCACCGAGCACGAGGGCCTTCTTGCCGGCAACCTCGACGCCCAGCTCCTCGACCAGGCATTGGAAGCCAAAGTAGTCGGTGTTGTCGCCGCGCAGGCGGCCGTCGGGCAGGCGCGTGATGGTGTTGACGTTTCCCATACGCTCGGCGAGTGGACTCAGCTCGTCCAGGTATTCCATGACGGCGCGCTTGTAGGGGATGGTCACGTTGGTGCCCTCCCATTCGTCACCCGTCATAAAAGCCTGGAGGTCCTCGGGCTCGCGCTCAAATCGTACGTACTCGAGCCCCGCGAGCTCCTTGTAGATGGTCGGGGTGTAGCTGTGGCCCAGCACGCGGCCCAGCACTCCGTAGGGGCGGGTTGCGGCGACATCGGTCATCTAGAGCACCTCCGTGTAACTGCCAAAGTAGGTGAAGCTCTCGCACACGTCGTCGATGGAATCGAGCAGGTCATCGAGGGCCTTGCTGCCAAAGGGGCAGTCCAGGTCAAAGTAGAACATAAACTCAAAGTCGTGCCCGGGGATGGGGCGGCTCTCGAGCTTGATGAGGTTGATATTGAGCGCGTAGAAGCGCTCGAGTACGCGATAGAGTGCGCCCGGCTCGTTGGCCGTGGTAATCATGAGCGAGGTGCGGTTGGCGCCGGGGTAGACGCGTGGCTCGCGGCTGATGACGACAAAGCGCGTGTAGTTGTTGTCCGAGTCCTGGATGTTGGGCTCCAGTACCTCCAGGCCGTAGAGTGCGGCGCAGCTGCGCGATGCGATCGCGGCAACATCGGTGCGTTCGGAGCTGGCGACCATCTCGGCCGACATGGCCGTGTTGGGGTACTTGGTGGCGTGCAGGTCGTGCGCCTCGATAAAGCCGGCGCATTGGGCAATGGCCTGGCCGTGGCTGTAGACCTCGTGCACGTCCGCAAGCTTGGCGCCGGGCTTGACGAGCAAGTTGTGGTCGATTTTGAGGCGCAGCGAGCGCACGATATGGAAGTCGAACTGGGCGAGCAGGTCGTAGACGGCGTTAACCGAGCCGGCGGTGGAGTTCTCGATGGGCAGCACGCCAAACTCGCAGAAGCCGTCGCGCACGGCGCGCATGACGCCCTCGAAGGTCTCGAAGAACGCGATGTCGGGCACGTCGAAGAGTTTGCACGCGGCGATTTGACTGTAAGCGCCCTCAACACCCTGGCAGGCGACGGTGGCCGTCTGGGGGAAGGGCGTATCGAAGGCCTCGGCCGTGGCGTGTGCCCTTTGCGAGACCGTGATGCCCTTGAGCTCGTTGATATAGCGCTGCTGCTCGGCCTTGCTCATGCTCATGAGGAGACGGAACAGGGTGATGGTCTGCGCCTCGTAGCGCTCGGGCGCGCGGCTGGCGAGGTTGTTGAGCTTGGAGCGCTCACGGGCGGGGTCGAAGACGGCCTTGCCCATCTCGATTTTTGACTTGGCGACCTCGGTGGCAATGTCCATGCGCTCGACAAAGCTGTTGAGGAGCGTGGTGTCGATGGCATCGATGGCCTGGCGGATGTCAGCAAGGTCCATGGAGACCCCTTTCACGTGTCGGGGGATGTTGAGGGGTGGGTAGTTAGCGCTGGGCGGCGTCTTCGAGGAGGGCGTCCCAGATGGCAAGGGCGGCGGCTGCCTCGGCTACGGGGACAGCTCGGGGGACGATGCAGGGATCGTGGCGGCCGTGGACCGAGAGCTCGGCATTTTCCATAGCGTCCATGTCCACCGTCTGCTGCTCGCGGCCAATTGAGGGCGTCGGCTTTACGGCCATGCGCCACATGACGGGCGCGCCGGTCGAAATACCGCCCAGGATGCCGCCGGCGTTGTTGGACTCGACCTCGATCTCGCCGGTCTCGGCATCGATGCGATACGGATCGTTGTTCTCGCTGCCACGCATGGCGGCCACGGCAAAGCCCATGCCAAACTCCACGCCCTTTACGGCGGGAATGCCAAACGCGATTTGCGCGATGCGGTTCTCGATGCCATCGAACATGGGGTCGCCGATGCCCGCGGGAAGCCCGTAAATGCCGCACTCCACGATGCCGCCGATGCTGTCGAGTTCGTCGCGCGCGGCTAGGATTTCCTCGTGCATGCGGCCGGCGGCGGCGGCGTCAATGCACGGCAGATCGTTCGTAAGGATCGCCTTGCGGTCGGCCTCGCGATAGACCATGTCGTCCATCGGCAGGTCGGAGATGCCGCCGATCTGCGCTACATGCGCCATCACTTTAATGCCGCGGGCCTCGAGTGCCTGCAGCGCAATGCCGCCGGCGATGCACAGGGGTGCCGTTAGGCGGCCGGAGAAGTGTCCGCCGCCGGCGACATCGTGCATGTTGTGATACTTCACGCGCGCAGGGAAGTCCGCATGTCCGGGGCGGGGCTTGCGGCGCAGTTCGGAGTAATCCTTGGAGCGCGTGTTGGTGTTCTCGATAATCGCGGCGATGGGTGCTCCCGTGGTATGTCCATCGACCACACCGGCGATGATGTGGGCGGCGTCGGCCTCGCGGCGTTTGGTCGCGGTCTCGTCGCGACCGGGGGCACGACGGTCAAGGAAGGCCTGCAGCCGCTCCTGGTCAACAGCGATGCCCGCCGGGATGCCATCGAGGGAGCAGCCGATGGCGGGGGAGTGCGACTGGCCGAAGATGCTTACGTGCAAGACGTTGCCAAAGGTCGAGGACATGCTATTCCTCCTCGAGTGTGACCTTGCCGCCCAGCAGGCGGTAGTGGTCGAAGAAATCGGGATAGGACTTGTTGACGGCCTCGGCGCCGTGGATCACGACCTCGCCAGTGGCGCGGCTCGCGGCGATAGCGGCCATCATGGCGATGCGATGGTCGTTGTGCGAATCGACCTCGCCGCCGGTGAAGGCATCGACACCCTTGATGATGAGGTCATCGCCGGCAATGCGCACCTGCGCGCCCAGCGCGGTGAGCTCGCGGGTGGTGGTGACCAGACGGTCGGATTCCTTGATGCGCAGACGGGCGCAATCGCGGATAAAGGTGCGGCCCTGCGCCAGCGAGGCTACGGCCGAGATGACGGGCACCAGGTCGGGAATGTCGTGGGCGCTCATCTCAAAGCCGGCGAGCTTGTCGGACTGCACGGTGGCGGCGTTGGTGGAGCGCACGATGCGGGCGCCAAAGCGCGAAAGCGCGGCGAGCACGTTGCGGTCGCCCTGCGCGGAGCTCAGCGACACGCCCTCGACGGTGATGGGGTCGGTGCCGATGGCGCCGGCACACAGCCAAAAGGCGGCGTTGGACCAGTCACCCTCGACGGCTACGCTGCCGGGCGTGCGGTACGAGCCGCTGCTCACGCGGAAGTTCGTGACCTCGGGCTGGCCGTCCTTGGCCGGAATACGCTCGACGTTGACCTCGACGCCAAAGGCCTTCATGGCCTGGATCGTCAGGTTGATGTAGGGACGGCTCTCAATGAGGCCGGTTACCTGCACGCAGGAGGGCTGGGCCAGCAGCGGGGCTGCCAGCAGAAGGCCGGAGATATATTGCGAGCTCACGTTGCCCGGAAGCACAAAGGTGCCCGGGCGCATGCGTCCGCTCGTCTTGAGCGGAAAACCGCCCAGGCCCTGTAGGTCGCAGCCGGCGGCGATGATCTCGTCCGAGAGCGGGGACAGCGGGCGGGCGCCCAAGCGTCCCTGACCCACAAAGGTTGCTTCTGCGCCCAGCGCGCAGGCGACGGGTAACATAAAGCGGAGCGTGGATCCGCTTTCACCGCAGTCAAGCGTGCCGCCGGCAAGGGCCTTGAGCAGGCCAAATTCAACACTCTTCATGGTGGGGTGGACCTGGAAGCCGTCCTCGACGGTCTCGATGCGAGCACCCAGTGCCGTAAGGCAGCGCACCGTGGCCTCGATGTCGGAGCAGGTGGTGTTGCAGGTGACGTGCGTCTCGCCGTTGGCGAGCGCAGCGCAGATGATGAGGCGATGCGCCATCGACTTGGACGCGATGGCGGGAACGGTGCCCTTGAGCGGGGACGGGGTGATGCGGGCTAGCATGCGGATGCGTCTCCCTTCTGGCCGAGGCCCTCGGCAATGAGTTCGTGGAAAGTGGAAAGTGGCGTGCGGTCGATGCTGCAGCGGCCAATGCCGTGCGGAATCACCAGGTCGATGGTGTCGCCCGCGCGCTTCTTGTCGTGGAGCGCCTCGGCAAAGACGGCATCGGCATCTAGGTCGCAGCGGGTCTTGAGGCCATGGCGGGCGCAGAGCTCCTCAATACGACCGGGCAGTGCAGCATCGCAAGCGCCGTGCAGGGCCGCGGCGCGCGTGATGATGCCCATGCCGATCGACACGCAGTTGCCGTGTCCGAGTTCAAAGTGCTCGCAGGCTTCGACGGCGTGTCCGGCGCTGTGTCCAAAGTTGAGGAGCTTGCGCTGGTTGGTTTCGCGCTCGTCGGCGACGACCACGGCGCGCTTGATGTCGATATTGCGGGCGATGATGAGCGCTACGCGGGCCACATCGCGGTTGAGCAGCTCCAGCGTGAGCGGAGTCTTCTCCAGCTCGGCGAAAAGCTCCGGGTCGGCGATCACGGCGTGCTTGATGACCTCGCCGCAGCCATCGGCGAACTGCTCGGGCGTGAGGGTGGCCAGGCACCCCACGTCGGCGATAACCACGCTCGGCTGCCAAAAGGCGCCGGCCAGGTTCTTGCCGGCAGCCAGATCGATGGCGGTCTTGCCGCCCACCGACGAATCCACCATGGCGAGCAGGCTCGTCGGGATCTGCACAAACTTGCAGCCGCGCATGTAGGTGGCGGCCACAAAGCCCGCCACGTCGCCCACGACGCCGCCGCCGAGCGCCACGATCACGTCGGAGCGCGAAAGCTCGTGCTCGGCCACAAACTCCAAAATGGCAACGTAGGTCTCGGCGCGTTTATGGGCCTCGCCGGCCTCGAAGGTGCAGATGCTCACCTCGTAGCCTGACGCCTCCAGGCTCTGCTTAACGGGCATCTGGTAGAGTGGGCCCACGTTGGTGTCCGTAACGATGACGGCCTTGGTGCCGCCGGCAGTGGCGCGCACGAGCGGTCCCGCCTGCTCCAGCAAAAACGTGCCAACATGCACCTGGTAGGGGCGTGCGGTGTCGATATCGATGGTAATCGCCATAAGCTTCGGTCCTTTCGACCTGGCGTGATGGGTGGTCTAGTGGGAGGCCTCGTCGTCGAGTGCGCGCTTAATTCGGTCGCCCTCGGCAAGGAGATTCTCCAGATAGCGCTGGTCGCGGTCTTTAAGGGCGCGGCTGTAGGCGCCGAGCGATTCGATCAGATGGTCGATCTCGAAGGCGAGCGCATTGGCGTCGTCGATCATGAGCTCGGACCACATCTGGGGGTTGAGGTGCGCCACGCGGGTGAGATCGCGGTAGCTACCGGCCGAAAAGCCGTGGTGGACCTGGGCAGTGGGGCTTTTGACGTAGGCGTTGGATACCACGTGCGCAAGCTGGCTCGTGAAGGCGATGACACGGTCGTGCTCGGCGGCGCTGGTCACGCTGAACTTGCCAAAGCCCAAGGGGCGCACCATCTCGCGCACCTGGCCCAAAAGCTCCAGCTTGAGCGCGTCGTCCACCGCGGGCGGTACGAGCACCAGCGGGGCGCCCTGGAACAGGTCGGCGCGGGAGTGTGCATAGCCCGAGTACTGCGTGCCCGCCATGGGGTGCGCGCCCACAAAGTAAAAGCCGTGCTCGCGGGCAAGCTCAAAGGCGCGCTCGCACACGATACCCTTGACGCCCACCGTGTCAATTACCACGGGGCCCATGATGGCCTCGGTATCGGTGGCGTCGGCGAGTGCCTGGGCGTGTGCCTCGAGCCACTCGATGCAGGCTTCGGGGTAGCAAGCCAGGACGATGATGTCGCATTCGCCGAGCGTCTCGTCGTTGAGCTCGCCGGCAACGGTGCCCATGCTGGCAGCCGTCATGACATCGTCATCGGGATCCCAGGCCAGCACGCGGACGCCCGCCTGCGCATAGCCGCGGGCAAAACTGCCGCCGATGAGGCCCAAGCCGACGATGCCGGCGCATTTGGGGCCGCCCTGGTTGACGCGCGCGTTTCTCACCGTACCCATGGGCTACTCCATGGTCTCTTGGCAGACGACCTCGCGGATGGCTCGGATGCGGCGCATGGTGTCGTCGAACTGGTCGGGCGTGAGAGCCTGCGCGCCGTCGGACCAGGCGCGGCTCGGATCGTCGTGGACCTCGATCTCCAGGCCGTTGGCACCGCAGGCGGTCGCGGCGAGCGCCATGGGTTCGACATAGCGGGTGTAGCCGGTGGCGTGGCTGGGGTCGGCGACGACGGGCAGGTGCGACAGGTGGTGCAGCACCGGCACGGCGTTGAGGTCGAAGGTGTTGCGGGTGCGGGTCTCGAAGGTGCGGATGCCGCGCTCGCACAGGATGACGTTGTCGTTGCCCTCGCTCATGATGTACTCGGCGGCCATGAGCAGCTCGTCGATCGTGCCGGACATACCGCGCTTGAGCAGGACCGGGGTCTTGGTCTTGCCGACCTCTTTGAGCAGAGGGAAGTTCTGGGCGTTGCGGGCGCCGATCTGCATGACGTCGATCTTTTTGTCCAGGAAGACCTGCACGTCGCGCGGGTCCATGATCTCGGTGACGATCGGCATGTCGAGCTCGGCGGATGCCTCGCACAGCAGGTCCAGACCGGCGGGGCCCATGCCCTGGTAGGCGTACGGGGAAGTGCGGGGCTTGTAGGCGCCGCCGCGCAGCATCGTGGCGCCGGCTGCCTTCACGCGGCGGGCGATGCGGATGAGGTTCTCGCCCTCGACGGAGCACGGGCCGGCGATGACCTGGAACTGGTCGCCGCCGATCTTGACGCCGTGGCCGCAGTCGATGACGGAGTCCTCGGGGTGGAACTTGCGGTTGGCGCGCTTGAACGGCTCGGAGACGCGCTGCACGCGCTCGACGACGTCCATGGACTCGAGCAGGAATGGGTCGATCTTGGTCGTATCGCCCACCAGGCCGATGATCGTCTCGTTCTCGCCGCGCGAGACGTCGGTCTTCAGGCCCTTTTTCTCAATCCAGCTGACGATATGGCTGACGGCCTCGTCGCTGGCGCTCTCTTTTAAAATTGCAATCATGGTGTGCCTCTCACCTCGATGGATAACCCTTGCAAAAACGGCCCGCATCGCGAGCCGTGTATATATGGTGCATGAGAGTTTATACTATCTGATTCGCTTTTGCCTTCTAAAGTGAGCCGTTGCGCCGCGTCTTCCCCGGAATTGCAAAGCTTTTTCTTTTATTTTGATAGCCCGTGGTGCACTTGGGTATAATGCCAAACGTTGGCCCTATTAGCTCAGGGGATTAGAGCGTCTGCCTCCGGAGCAGAAGGCCGTTGGTTCGAATCCAACATGGGGCACCATCGAACGTGAGACCGTCCGAACCTCGCATGGTCCGGGCGGTTTTTCTTATACCGACGCGACGTGATGGGACGTGGTATGGCAGCAACGGATATCGAGCGCGGACTCTCGACCGCCGAGGTCGAGGAGCGCATCGCCGCCGGTAAGATCAACCGCAACATGGAGCTCAAGACCAAGTCGGTCAAAGAGCTCATCATCGAGAACCTCTGCACGCTGTTCAATTTGATCAACGTGATCTTGGCGCTCCTGGTCATTGTGACCGGGTCGTTTAAGAACCTGACGTTTTTGTTCGTGGTGTTTCTCAATACCGCCATCGGTGTCATCCAGTCCATGCGCTCTAAGAAGATGGTCGATAAACTCACGCTGCTGACCTCCAAGAAGGCCATCGCGGTGCGCGACGGCGCCGAGGTGGAGCTCGACCTGGACCAGATCGTGCTCGATGACATCATCCGCTTGGGGCGCGGCGACCAGATCCCCGCTGACGCCGTGGTGGTTTCGGGCGAGGCGCTCGTGAATGAGAGCCTGCTGACGGGCGAGAGCGATCTTATTAAGAAACAGCCTGGTTCTGAGCTCATGAGCGGCAGCTTTATCGACTCGGGCCTGCTGCGCGCCCGCGTGATCCATGTCGGCGCCGACAACTACGTAGCCAAAATTAATAACGAGGCCAAGTACGTCAAAAAGGTCAATTCTGAGATCATGAACGCGCTTAACGCCATCGTGCGGTTTGCGAGCATCATCATGATCCCGCTCGGTTTGGCGTTGTTTTCCTCGAGTGTGAGCGAGCTGTGGGATGCCGCGGGAACCCCGGGCGATAGCGCGCTTTCGTGGTGCTTCTCCGAGCTGCTGGCCGGCCGCGTGCCCTCGTCGGCACTGCTGTCCACGGTGGGCGCCCTGCTGGGCATGATCCCGCAAGGCCTGGTGCTGCTGACCTCGTCGGTGCTCGCCATCGCCACGGTGCGCCTGGCCCGCCGCAAGGTGCTGGCGCAGCAGCTCTACTGCATCGAGACGCTCGCGCGCGTCGACGTGCTGTGCCTGGACAAGACAGGCACCATCACGTCGGGTCGCATGGAGGTCGAGGGCACGTATCCGCTGCCGATCGAGGGCTTTGGCATGGGCGCGGGGGAGGGCGAAGCCGCCGTTCCCGTCGATACCACGGTGCTCGATTTTGCGCTGGCTAACGTGGCGCGTGCGACTTCGGCCGATGCCAACGAGACCTGCCAGGCGCTGCTCAACTATTACGCAGATCGCCCGGTCGAGGTGTCTGAGCCGCTGTCGGTCATTCCGTTCTCGTCCTCCAAAAAGTGGAGCGGCGCGTCGTTTGCGCAGGGCTCCTATGTGATGGGTGCGGCGCAGTTTGTGCTCTCTGATCGTGCGTTTGCCCAGGTCGAGAACCGTGTCGCCGAGCTTGCCGATACCTGCCGCGTGCTCGTGGTGGCGCGCGTGGACGGCTTTACGCCCGATGGCGATATGGTGGGCGAGGCCGAGCCCGTGGGCTTTGTGACCATCCGCGACGAGATTCGTACCTCGGCGGCCGAGACCATCGGCTACTTTAACGAGCAGGGCGTGACCCTCAACGTGATCAGTGGCGACGACCCGCGTACGGTGTCGTCGATCGCTCGCGTGGTGGGCGTGCCGGGGGCGGACGCTTATGTGGACGCCACGACGCTCGATACGCCGGCCAAGCTCGATGCCGCAGTGGACCGCTACCATGTCTTTGGTCGTGTGACCCCGCAGCAGAAGCGCGAGCTCGTGCAGGCACTCAAGCGCCGCGAGCACACCGTGGCCATGACAGGCGACGGCGTCAACGACGTGCTGGCGCTCAAGGAGGCCGACTGCTCCGTGGCCATGGCGGCCGGCTCCGATGCCGCGCGTAACGTGGCCGAGATCGTGCTCGTCGACAACGACTTTGCCTCGATGCCCGCCGTGGTGGCCGAGGGCCGTCGCTCCATCAACAACCTGCAGCGTTCGGCTTCGCTGTTCTTGACCAAGACGCTGTTCTCGATGGGCCTGGCGGCGCTGTGCATCGCGCTGCCGCCGTACCCCTTCGAGCCCATCCAGATGACGCTCATTAACTTCTTCTGCATCGGCGCGCCGGGCTTTGTGTTGGGCCTGGAGCCCAACAATGCTCGCGTGAAGGGTGCGTTTTTGACCAACGTGCTCAAGCGTGCGCTGCCGGCGTCGCTTGCGGTCATTATGGCCGCGGCGCTCGATATCTTTGTGGCGCGCGTGTTTGGCTTTAGCCAGCTCACGCTGTCTACGATGTGCCTGCTTACGTCGTGCGCGGCGAGCGTCAGCCTGATCTGGCGTATCTCGCAGCCCCTCACACCCTTGCGCGTGGCGCTCTTTGTGTTTGTAGTCGCCGGCATCCTGGTGGGCGTTATCGGATTCCCGGAGCTGCTGTCTATTGCCAACCTGTCGATGGGCCAGATGGTTATCTTGGCTGTCATCGTGGCCTTTACCTGCTCGGTGTTCTTTAAGCTCGCCACGATGATGGATTCGCTTAAGCCGCGTCGTCGTCATGCCGCAACTGGTTTTGGCCGCGGTGTGCGCGTCCGCCTGGGTCGCGGTGGCGGTAAGGTGAGCTCGACGGGTTCGACGGCGGAGCGTTTTGCCATGCGCGTCGCCGCCGACATGGCGCAGCGCCGCGAAGCTCGCACCGTTCGCGAGGCCGAGGCCCGTGCACTCGAGGGCGTGGCGCAGACCCAACCCAAGAAAAAGAAGAGCGCCGGTGCCAAGCGCTCCCGCGTGACCAAATCGGCCCAGGGCATTAAGGTCTCGATGCCAAGCAAAAAGAAGAAGTAACTACGCGCCCTGGCGATGTTGAATTGGTGCCTTGCTCCTGTGGGGCCGTGGCGATGTTATGCTCTAACCTCGATTGTTTGAATTGCTTCGAAAAGAGGATGCCGTGATCTGTCCGCATTGCCTTAAGACCATCGAGGACGGCGCCTCGTTCTGCCCCTACTGCAACGCCTATGTGGGTCCGGGCGATGGTCCGGAGCACACCGAGTTCGTGTTCTGTGAGGGCTGCGGTGCCCGTCTTTCTCCGCATGATCGTACGTGCCCCAAATGCGGACGCCCCGCTCCGGGTATCCTCTCCGAGGACGCGGCAGCATCCGACCTGGCAGCGGGCCGCACGGCGGGCTTTCCGCGCCTAACGCAAGAGCAGATCGATACCGAGGTGCCGCATGCGCCGGCCTCTGCCGCTGCGGTGCTTTCGGACGCCGCCGACCCCAATGAGACCTGCGTGCTGCCAGCTTTCGATAAGGATTTCGGTATCCCCAAGGTCGATATTCCCACGCCCGTTTCCCTGCATGACGATGCTCAAAAACCCAAGCGCAAGGTGCACCCCGACGAGGACGCCTATCACAAGCATAAGCGTCATATTCCCAAGCCGCTCATTATCATCGCGGTCCTTGCCGTCGTGTGCGGTGGTGCCTATTGGTTCGTGACGACCGATCCCATGGGTGTTATGCCTGGCTTCTACGACCAGTTTGGCCAAGCTGCACAAACCACCTTCCCCACGCGTCAAAAGGGCGAGGCGACTGAGGACGATACCAAGCAGGGCGATTCTGCCGAGGTGGTTCAGGAAGAAACCGTGCTCACCGATGATCAGCTCTATACCAGGCTCGACGGTCTGTATCAGACCATCGTGTCCTACGCTGACGAGGACCAGATCGGCGAGGTCATCGATTCCTTTAACAACGGTTATCTCCGAACGCCGCTGTCCACCCGTCAGGAGCTGTCGCAGAGTGCCTACGCCCTGCGCGACCAGATCAAAAAGACGCAAGATGAGCTCAACAACCTGAAAGTACAGGACGATACGGTCTATGCGGATGACATCGCCCACTTAAAGCAGCTTGCTGAGTGGATGTATGAGCGCGTCGACGTGATCTGCCAGAGCTGGGATATCTCGCTGGCCATTCCCGATGGCGAGTCGATGAGTTCCCACCAAAGCGAGATCCTGGCGCCCATCGCGCAGGGCGGCAACAGCGCGCTGAACCAGTACGATGCCAATGTGGGTTCCTGGAAGCCGCAGCAGCGTTCCTAAAATTAGTTCGCCATAGTCGGCATAACCTACGTGCGCAATTGATGTAAACCCGTGCTTATTGCTACAATTCGTACAAATATGCTTTAAACGCACGAGGAAGGAACCACATGTTTGGTTTTAAGAAAGAGCTCTACACGCCCGAGTATCAGCTTGTCGGCGACGAGTGCGCCGTAATCGAGACGTCGAAGGGTACCATCAAGGTCAAGTTTGACGGCGAGGGCGCTCCCATTCATGTCGCGAACTTCTGCGAGCTTTCCACGATGGGCTTCTATGATGGCCTTAAGTTCCATCGCTATGTGCCCGGTTTTGTTATCCAGGGCGGCGACCCCAATACCCGCGACATGTCCGGCGCCGACGTCGCTGCCGGTCTTGAGGGCCCCGACGGTATGCCCGGTACCGGTGGCCCCGGCTACTGCATCAAGGGCGAGTTTGCCACCAATCCGCGCAACAGCCATGTCGATGGCGCCCTTGCCATGGCACGCTCCATGGACCCCGATTCCGCGGGTTCGCAGTTCTACTTCTGCCTGGGTGCCCAGCATAACCTCGATTCCGGTTACACCGTCTTTGGTACCACGGTCGAGGGTCTCGATGTGATTTCGCAGCTGCGTGCCGGCGACGAGATCGTCCATGTCGAGATCGTTCACGAGTAAAGGGGACTTCCTTGAATAGCCAGCTGATCCAACAGGGCCGCGCCGCTTACCGCGCGGGTGATTTTTCTGCTGCAGCCCAGATGCTTGGGGCGGCAAAGACTCCCGATGAGATTATGGGCGAGGCCGATCACCTTCGTGGCAACGCCTTGATGCACCTTGGCATGTATGCCGAGGCCGCCGAGGCCTATGCCGCCGCCCTCTACGACGGTACCTACGGCAAGCGCGGCGCGCTGCTCACCAACCGCGGCAAGGCGCTCGCCGCCGTGGGCGACTACACGACGGCCGCTCAGGCTTTCTCTGCCGCTACGCAGGATGCTTCCTATGCCACGCCGTTCAAGGCCTATCTGGGCCTGGGCAATGCGCTGTTCCAGTCGGGCGACTATGCCAACGCGGGAACCGCCTTCCGTCAGGCTGCCATCGACGGCGCCAATCCGGCTCCTGCCGCCGCACTCGGCGAGCTCGGTCGTTGCTTCATTAAGCTCGGCCGTCCGGCGGATGCCGTGGAGACCTACCGCACGGCTATCGACTTTGCCGGCCCCCGCGACGACACGCGTGCGCTCAACGCCGGCATGGGTCAGGCGCTTTCTGCCGCCGGCCGTCCCTCCGACGCACTCGACGCCTTTAATGCCGCTACTGCCGATGGCATCTACCAGCTCACCTCCGAGCAGGCCGATGAGCTTGCCCGCGTGCAGGATTCGCTTGCCGCGCTGTCTGCCCAGACGGCTATGGCCACGGCTCCGGCGCCCGCGATGGACGCTCCTGCCGTCGATCCGCTCGATCCTACGGGCGCGACCGGTCAGTTTATGCCTGATCCCTCGGACACCGGCTTCTTTACGCTGTCCGAGTCCGAGATGGTCCAGCAGGACCGTCAGGATCGTAAGCAGGCCAAGGTCCGTCGTCGCCATCGCCATACGGGTCTCAAAGTCTTCATCGTGCTGCTTCTGCTTATTTTGATCGCCGCGGGCGGTCTGGGCTTTGCCTACACGCGCGGCTTTGGCTTCCCGTCTCAGGAGTCTGTCGTTACCGATCTGTTCCAGGCTGCCGGCGACGGTGACACCGCAAAGGCCGAGTCTTGTCTGGCCTCGAGCCTGTCCGAGGACGCTAAGTCGATGATCATCTCCTCGATTCCGCAGGGTGCCACCGTGTCCGTCGAGGGCATGGATCAGTCCATGACCGAGACGACCGCTAAGGTGAAGGCATCGCTGTCCAAGGGCGGCGAGCAGGAGTACACCGTCAAATTCGTGCGCTCCGACAACCATATCGGCTGGGCCGTTTCTTCGCTCGATATGGATTTCTCGGCTGCTGACAACCAGTAGTGACCTTATGGGATTTAGCTTTGCCCGGCGCTTCACCGCAAGTGAGGTGCCGGGCTTGCGCTAGTATGATGAGCTAGTAGTTTTCCAGCAATCATCCAACACATCAGGAGTTGCGTTGTTTTCTTTGATGGATATGTTCTTCGGTAGCTATGCGGGCGATCTTGCCATCGACCTCGGCACCGCCAATACGCTTGTCTCCGTGCGCGGCAAGGGCATCGTCATTCGCGAGCCCTCCGTTGTCGCCATCGACAAGAACGACGAGCGCATCCTGGCGGTCGGTATCGAGGCAAAGCGCATGCTCGGCCGTACGCCCGGCAACATCGTGGCCGTTCGTCCCCTGAAGGACGGCGTCATCGCCGACTTCGATGTTACCGAGGCCATGCTTCGCTACTTTATCGATAAGGCGTCCGAGAAGCGCTATCCGTGGACTCCGCGTCCGCGTGTTGTCGTCTGCGTTCCCTCCGGTGTCACGTCGGTCGAGAAGCGCGCTGTCTTTGAGGCCACGATCCAGGCCGGTGCCCGCCAGGCCTATCTGATCGAAGAGCCTATGGCAGCCGCTATCGGCGCCGACCTTCCCGTTGAGGAGCCCACCGGCTCCATGGTCATCGACATCGGTGGCGGTACCACCGAGGTTGCCGTTATCGCTATGGGCGGCATCGTCGTTTCGCAGTCCATTCGTATTGCCGGTGACGAGTTCGATCAGGCCATCCTCACGCACGTTCGCGATGCCTACAACCTGGCCATCGGCGAGCGTACGGCAGAGGACATCAAGATCAAGGTCGGTTCCGCCGTGCCGCTCAAGGACGAGCTCGACGTCGAGGTCAACGGCCGCGACGTGATCACCGGTCTGCCCAAGACCGTGCGCATCGAGAGCGAGGAGATTCGTCGCGCGCTCAACAAGCCGCTCGACGAGATGGCCAAGGCCGTCAAGGACGCACTCGACGCTACGCCTCCCGATCTTGCCTCGGACCTTATGTACTATGGCATTTTGCTGACCGGTGGCGGCGCGCTGCTGCGCGGTCTCGATGTGCGCCTGCGCGATGAGACCGGCGTTTCGGTCAATGTTAGCCCTACGGCGCTCGATAACGTTGTTAACGGCTGTGCCCGCGTGCTCGAGGCCAATGCGTTTGATGGCGGCTTCGTCCAGACCAATGCTTAATTTCCAAAAGGTGGATTCCATTTGGCACGATCTTCGGGTTTCTCCACAAATCTGAATACCAAGCGACAATCAACGGGTATGCGCCCGTTGATTGTTTTCAGCCTGATTTCGGTGTTGCTGCTCACGTTTTACATCCGCGAGGGCGAGGCAGGACCGATTCATGCCGTGCGCTCGGGCGTGACGACGATTACCTCGCCGGTGCGCTTTGTGGGCTCGGCTGTGGCGGCTCCCTTCAATGCGATCGGTAACGTGTTCTCTAACCTTACGGCGTCGCAGGACACGCTTGACGAGCTTAAGAAGCAAAACGAGGAACTGACCTCTAAGGTTGCCGAGCTCTCCGAGGCTCAAAAGACCGCCGAGCGACTGGAGGGGCTGGTCGGCCTGCAGTCGACCTACAACCTCAAATCAACCGCAGCTCGTATCGTCGGCGCTTCGGGCGATGCCTGGACCTCGACCGTCACCATCGATAAGGGTTCTGCCGACGGTCTTACCATCAACATGCCTGTGACGAGTTCTGCCGGTGTCATAGGCCAGATTATCGAGGTCTCGGCCAAGACGTCCACCGTGCGCCTGATTGGCGATGAGAACTCGGGCGTGTCCGCCATGGTGCAGGATACGCGCGCCCAGGGCATGCTGCAGGGTCAGGCTGACGGCACGCTGCGTCTTGAGTACGTGAGCGTCGATTCCGACGTTAAGGTTGGCGACATCATCGTGACCTCGGGCATTGGCGGTGTGTTCCCCAAGGGTCTACCGCTCGGCACCGTCTCGTCGGTTGAGAAATCGGCAAACGACGTGTACTACACCATTGTGGTGCGCGCCCAGACGACGGCCGAGAACAACGAGGAAGTGCTGGTCATCACCTCGCTGACCGACGAACAGTCGGCCTCGGATGAGGACGTGAACACGGCCAACAGCACGCCGCAGGGAACGTCGCGCGATGCTGCGACCAAGACGAAGGACGAGAGCCTGGATGACAGTTCCGACACGTCCGAGACGACCGATTCCGGCTCGAGCGAATAGGGGGCATGTCCATGGATCTACACGAGCAGGGGATGAGCTCCCGCACGTTTGTAATCGCCGCCATTGTGTGCGTGCTGCTGCAGGCAGGCCTGGCGCCGCAGATCTCCATTGCGGGCGGTCGCGTCAACTTTATGATTATCCTGGTGTGCCTAAGCGTGTTCTCGGGCGACCCGACCCGTGCCGTCGTGTGCGGTTTTTGCAGCGGCTTGTTCTATGACCTTTCCGCTGCCGTGCCGGTGGGCGTTATGTCGCTCCTGCTGACCGTGGGTTCTTTTGCCCTGGTGCATAGCGCTGCCGGTCAGACGGGCGGTACCCCGAGTGCGCGCGGCATCACGGTGGGTGCCTTCGCGCTCGTTATTAATGTGATCTACAGCATCATCTTGCTGTTTATGGGTTTGGAGACGAGCTTTGTCGTGGCGATCTTCGGCCATGCGCTGCCGTCTTCGATCCTGACGGGTCTGGTTGCCATTCCGTTTTTGATGTCCGGCGTCGTGCCGCAGTCCGGTTATGGATTCTCCGCACGTGGCGGACGCCAGACGGGCATGCGCTTTAAGCCCAAGACCCGTAAGCTCAAATAGGGGAGGCTCGTAGATGTCTTCCCAGATGACGGTTATTATCGCCGGTATCGTGCTGGTTGTGGCCATCGTGGTCGCACTGGTCATCATGCGTCGCGGCGATTCTCGTTTTACCTATGATACGCAGCATGGGACGGCCCCGCGCGCCACCGAGGGCGAGGGCAATACCGCGGCGACCGCCTTTAAGGGCCGCTTCTCCATCCTCACCACGGGTGCGGGCGCGATGTTCGCGGCGCTTGCCGTCAAGCTGTGGGGCATGCAGATGGTCTCGTCGGACTATTACGAAAAGCAGGCTAATAGCAATCAGACGCGCACCGTTACCACACCCGCTGTGCGCGGCCGCATCCTCGACCGCAATGGCGTGGCGCTTGTCCAGAACCGTCCCTCACTTGCTGTCGTGGCCTACCGCGACCTTGCCGAGGATGAGGTTCTGGTTCGCCATCTTGCCAACGTGCTCGGTATGCCCTACGTGGCGGTGCTGCGCAATATTCAGGACAATTCCGAGGGCGCCCAGAGCCTGCATACCATCGCGACGGACGTCCGTCGCTCCACGGTTGCCTATATTCAGGAGCACGCCGGCGAGTTCCCGGGCGTCAAGATTGCCGAGCGTACCGAGCGCCAGTATCCATATGGCGAGACGGCATGCCATATCTTGGGCTATACCGGCACCATTACCTCCGAGCAGCTCGAGGCCCAGAATAAGAAAACCTCTGGCGATGATGATGCTTCTGCTGGCCGGATTACGTACCAGTCGGGCGATATCGTGGGCCAGGCGGGTGTTGAGAGCTACTACGAAAACCTGCTGCAGGGTATTCGTGGCGAGCAGACCGTCAAGGTCGATGCCTCGGGCAATGTGACCGGTCAGGCCGGCGCCGTGCCCGCCAAGGCCGGCTCCGACATTAAGCTCACGCTCGACCTTAAGATCCAACAGGCCTGTGAGACGGCGCTGGCGAGCGCCATCGAGCTTGCCAAGACCACTGGCTACAGCAATGCCGGCAACGGCGCTGTGGTGTGTCTCGATCCCAACAATGGCGAGATCCTGGGCATGGCGAGCGAGCCCAAGTTCGATCCTTCCGTCTTTATCGGCGGCGTCTCAAATGACGTGTGGACCGAGCTCAATGATGACAAGGGTTCGCACCCGCTGCTCAACCGCGCCATTAGCGGACAGTACATGTCGGCCTCGACCATCAAGCCGCTCTCGGCACTGGCCGGTCTTGAGTTTGGAACCTACACTTCAACACAGACAACCAACTGCACGGGCTATTGGACGGGCTTGGGCAAGGCTTGGGGCAAGCGCTGCTGGTTGACGTCTGGCCACGGCACCATGACGCTGCAGTCGGGTATCGCCAACTCGTGCGACCCCGTCTTCTACGACATGGGCAAGGCGTTCTTTTATGACGAGCAACATTCCGAGGGGCTGCAGGAGGTCTTTCGTCGCTGGGGCCTAGGCAAGACCTGCGGTATCGATCTGCCGAGTGAGGGCGCGGGCCGTATTCCCGATGCCGAGTGGAAAGAGTCGTACTTTACCGACGCCTCTGCCGAAGACCGCAAGTGGAATGCCGGCGATATGACCAACATCGCCATCGGCCAGGGCGACATTTTGGTGACGCCTCTGCAGATGGCATGCGCCTACATGGGCCTTGCCAACGGCGGCAAACAGTACGTGCCTCACGTGTTTTTGTCTGCCGTGTCGCGCGATGGCGACGGCGATGCCTATAAGTACAACGGCAAGGGCAAGAAGAAGCGCCTGGAGGCCAAGATCAACAGCGATTCGGATTTGGCTCTTGTTCGCAACGGCATGCACGACGTGATTTACACGGCATCGACGTCCTTGGCGGCTCACTTTGGCACCCTGACGCCGCAGGTGTACGGCAAGTCGGGCACGGGCGAGAAAAGCGGCGAGGACGAATACGCGTGGTTCTGCGCCTATGCGCCGGCCGATGATCCCAAGTATGTCATCGCTACTGTCCTGGAGCAGGGCGGCGGTGGCTCAGATACCGCGATGCATGTCGTGCGCGATGTGCTCGGCGTGATTTATGACGAGCCCGATACCTCTTCGGCCTCGGGCGATTCTTCGGTTCGATAGGAGGTTGCGATGGATTTTTCTCCGGCGGATCTGTTCCGTTCAACCAAGACCGGCTCTCGCAGCAGCCTGGACCGTGTCAACAAGCAACTTTCGGCCTCGCGCGGCACGTTTCGCCAAAAGGTGCATATCGGTGTGCTCGTGGCCACAGTGGCGCTCGTCGCCTACGGTGCCATCATTATCTGGTCGGCTTCGCAGTTTAAGGCCGATGCTTCGTTCTCACGCCATCTGCTGGGAATTGGTATCGGGGCGTTGCTGGCGGTGCTGGTCTGGCGTACCGACCTGCGCGGTATTTCCAATTTCTCGACGGCGTTGCTCGTCATCGACCTGATCGTGATCTTCTCGCCCAAGATTCCGGGTCTGTCCTATACGGGCGGTCTGGGCATGACGGGCTGGATCAAGATTCCCGGTATCGGCTTGACATTCCAGCCGGTCGAGCTTGCCAAGCTCATCACCATCTTCTTTATTGCCACGCTTGGCTCGCAGTATAACGGCCGCATCGATACCGTTCGCGACTACGTCAAGCTCTGCGGCATGCTGTCCATCCCGTTTTTGGCCGTCGTCGCCATGGGCGACCTGGGCTCGGGCCTGGTCGTGCTGGTCTCGGGCGCCATCGTCATCTGCATGAGCGGTGCGCGCCGCGAATGGGTGCTGTCGACCCTGGCCCTGCTCGTGGGCCTGGTAGCCCTCGTCCTGGCGCTCGATTCGGTCTTTGATTCGTTGCTCGGCCACGATGTGCTCATCAAGCAGTATCAGATGAACCGTCTGACGGTCTTTATCGACCCCGATAATGCCGATTCGGACGATGCCTACAACCTGCAGCAGTCGCTTATCGCCGTTGGCTCGGGCGGCTTCTTTGGTAAGGGTTTGGGCCATGCGACGCAGTCGGCCGGCGGCTTTCTGCCCGAGTTCCACACCGACTTCGTCTTCGCCTTCCTGTCCGAGACCTTTGGCTTTTGCGGTTCCTTTTTGCTCCTGTGCCTCTACGTGCTGCTGATCTTTTCGACGATTCGCGTCGCCTTTAAGTGTGAGTCGCTGTTCTTGCGCCTATCGTGTGTGGGCATCGTTGGCATGTGGGCGTTCCAGACCTTCGAAAACATCGGCATGTGCATCGGCATGATGCCGATTACCGGTATTCCGCTACCGTTTATTAGCTTCGGTTCGTCTTCGATGATGATTCAGCTGCTGACGGTGGGTATCGTACAATCCATATGGCGGCATCGTTCGGGCGCCGCGTAACCGCTGGAGGGGTTTGCTATGAAAATTCCCGTAGATAAGCTGACCCGCGCTTTTAAGATGGGCGCGTCCGTTAAGAAGGATTCCGATACGCCGGTGCGCGTCTCGGTCTATTTGGATTCGTCCGCCTCGCGCTTTCTGGCCGAGACGGTGCGTGACGCCTTTGTACCGCAGACGACCTCGGGCATTGTGCGCGTCGAGCGTCTGGGGGAGGAGCGAATTGCTCCAAAGACCGATACCGATGTGGTGCTGGTGCTCTCGTGCGGCTCCGACCGCTTGGAGAGTGCCGTGCAGGAGCTCGTGATCGCCGGCGCCCCCGTGTGCGTGCTTGCCGAGTCTGCTGTGGAGGTGCCGTTTATCGAGGAGTCCACGCCTGTGCTCGGCGTGGTAGCGGCAACCGATAAGACGTATCTGCTCGAGACGCTTGCCCGCTGGATTCTCGATCGCACCGAAAAGGAAACGGCTTTTGCGGCGAACTTTGCCTTCATGCGCATCGCGGCGGCCAATCGTATCATCACCTCGTGCGCGCTCACCAATATGGCGACCGGTGCGCTGGTGTTTTTGCCGGGCGCCGATTATCCCGTTATGGCGCTGGCGCAGGTGGGCATGCTCTTTGAGCTCGCTGCCGTCTTTGGACGCGGCATTAAGCCTGAGCGCGGCTACGAGGTCGCGGGCGTGCTTGTCGGCGGTCTTGTGATCCGCGCGGTCACCCGCGCGCTCGTCAAGCAGACGCCGCATATTGGGTTTGCCGTCAAGGCGCTCACTGCTGCCGCGGGCACCTATGGCATGGGCCGTGCGCTCGTTTCGCTCTACGAGCGCGATGTCGACTACAGCCGTGCCAACGAGGTGGTTACTGCCACGTTCTCCCGCGTTCGCGATCTGGTGACCACGGTCGCGGGCGCTACCCGTCCTATGGCGTCCTATCAGGACGCATCCGATCTCGCTGCTTAGGGGTTTTCCGTTGCGCGTTCCGTATCAAGACTGTTTTCATTTAATTGAGCCGTTGCTCGCCAAGGTCGAAAAGCCGAGCCGCTATATCGATCACGAGTGGGGCACGCTTTCCAAGGCCGATGCCGACTACCGTTGCTGCCTGATCTACCCGGATGTGTACGAGGTTGGTCTGCCCAACCAGGGTATCGCCATCCTCTACAACATCCTTAACCAGGCCGAGGGCATCTCCTGCGAGCGTGGCTATGTGCCGTGGCCCGATATGGGTGACGCTATGCGCGAGGCAGGCATTCCGCTGCTCTCGCTCGAGGGTGCAGCGCCGGTCGCTTCGTTTGATATCGTCGGCCTGCATGTGCCGCACGAGATGGCGGTGACGAACTTCCTCGAGGCACTCGACCTCGCTGGCATTCCGCTGTTAGCGGCCGACCGAGGTGAAGACGACCCCATCATCATCGCCGGCGGCCCCTCGGTGTACAACCCCGAGCCGTATGCGGCCTTCTTCGATGCCATCCTCATCGGCGAGGGTGAGGAATCGCTGCTCGAGACCTGCCAGCTGCATCGCCGCCTGCGCGACGAAGGAGTCCCGCGCGCGCAGATTGTTGAGCAGCTTGCATCCATTGCCGGCAACTACGTGCCGTCGCTCTATGAGGTTCGTCACGACGAGCCCTGCTCGCCGCATGGCTACACCGTGCCGCGCGAGGGCAAGGATGCGCCGACCGTGGTCTACAAACGCGTCGTCGAGGATTTCGGCGCCACGAATCCGCTGTCGCAGTCGTGCGTGCCCTATGCGCAGCTGGTTCACGACCGCCTGTCTATCGAGATTCTGCGCGGCTGCGCTCGCGGCTGTCGTTTTTGCCAGGCCGGCATGACGTATCGCCCGGTGCGTGAGCGTTCGGCCGACCAGATCGTCTCGTCGGTGATTCAGGGTCTGGAAAAGACCGGCTATGACGAGGTGTCGCTGACCTCGCTCTCCACGACCGACCACTCCTGCATTCGTGACGTGCTTGGCAGGCTCAACCGTCGCCTGGAAGATACGGGTATTCGCGTGTCTATTCCGTCGCAGCGCTTGGATTCGTTTGGCGTGGATATGGCCGAGTCTGTCGCCGGCGAAAAGAAGGGCGGCCTGACGTTCGCGCCCGAGGCCGGCAGCCAGCGCATGCGCGACATCATTAACAAGAACGTGACCGAGGAGGACTTGGACCGTGCGGCCAAGGCGGCCTTCGAGGCCGGCTGGAACCGCATGAAGCTCTACTTTATGATGGGCCTTCCCGGCGAGCGCGACGAGGACATCGTGGCCATCGCCAATCTGGCCGATCACGTGCTTGAGCTCGGTCGTTCCGTGGTGCCCAAGGCTCGTCGCGGCTCGATCTCGGTGTCGATCTCGGTTTCGGTCTTTATTCCCAAGGCTGCCACGCCGTTCCAGTGGTGCCCGCAGCTCGACTACGACGACGTCAAGCGTCGCCAGAAGCTGCTTATCACGAGCGTTCGCAACCGTGCCGTCCGCGTGCATTACCACGATGCCGAGACCTCGCTCATCGAGGCCGCGCTCTCCCGCGCCGGTCGCGACATGACGCCCGTCATCATCGATGCTTGGCGCTCGGGGTCTCGCTTTGACGCCTGGGTAGAGCATTTCTCGCTCGATAACTGGAAGGAGGCTGCTGCCAAAAACGGCATCGACCTCAATGAGCTCGTGCACCTGCCCTACGAGTTGGACTGGCGTCTGCCGTGGGAGCATGTGAGCCCCGGCTGCACGCGCGGCTTCCTCGAGCGCGAGTACCGTCGCTCGCTCGAGGGTGTCACGACTCCCGACTGCACCCGCACGTCGTGCACCGGCTGCGGAATCTGCCTCACGCTCCACGCCAAGAATGTACTGATGGGTGATCGCGCATGAGTGAGCGCCTGACCGACAGCCCCACGCTCTTTAGACTTCGTGTTCGCTATGGCAAACGCGATCGCCTTAAGTACCTGGGCCATCTCGAAGTAATCCATACCATTGAGCGCATCGTGCGCCGTGCGGGACTTCCCTATGCCGTCACGCAGGGCTTCTCTCCGCACATGCGCGTGGGCTTCTCTTCGGCGCTACCGGTGGGTACGTCGTCGACCTGCGAGTGGTATGACCTGTTTATGACCGAGTTCGTGGCGCTCGACGAGGCGTTTGGGCGCCTGGCTGCGGCCTCTCCGGCCGATCTGGCGCCCATCGAGGCGGCGTACATCGACGTGCGCACGCCGGCGCTCACGGCTCAGCTTACGCGTCTGTCGTACCGTATCGACTTGCACCTGGACCCCGAAGCCCCCGTGAGCGCCGACGAGGTGCGTCGTGCGATCGACACGCTGCGCGCGGGTCATGGTATTGACTATGCGCGCGGCAAAAAGAGCAAGCGCTTAGACCTTGACCACACACTGGTGGGCTATGAGATCACGGCGGGGGAGCGTCCGGACCATCTGGTGCTCATGCTCGACACCCATGCCGACAACGAGGGCTCCATGCGTCCGGAGATTTTGCTTTCTGCTGCTGATGTTTTGTTGCAGGGCTTGACCCCGGGCGTCGATGCACCTATTGTTTCCACCGGTATGCAAGACCTCGTGACCATCTGCTCCTACGATGTCGAGCGTCAGAATCAAGCATGCGAGGACGACGAGGGCCGACTCGTCAGCCCCATACCTGTGCGAACTTGTGGATTTGCTCCACATACTCGTTGACGGGGGTATTTTCGCCTGCTACTATATTCGGCTGTTGCACTAACTGATGCATGAAGGGCAAGTAAACATGTACGCAATCGTTAACACGGGCGGCAAGCAGTACAAGGTCGCCACCGACGATGTCATCACCGTCGAGAAGATCGAGGGCAATGAGGGCGACAAGGTCACCCTGCCGGTCATCTTCCTCAACGATGGTAAGAAGATCGTCACCGATCCCGACAAGCTGGCTAAGGCCAAGGTTACCGCTCAGATCGTTGAGCAGTTCAAGGGCGAGAAGCAGCTGGTCTTCAAGTTCCACAAGCGCAAGCGCTATCGTCGTCTGAAGGGTCACCGTCAGCAGCTCACCAAGCTGAAGATCGTGAAGGTCCAGGCTACGTCCCGCGCCAAGAAGGCTGTCAAGGCAGAGGCCGAGGCTGTTGCCGAGGCTCCCGTCGCCGAGTAGATTACACTCGTAACGAAAGAGTAGGTATACACAATGGCACACAAAAAAGGACTCGGTTCCTCCCGTAATGGCCGTGACTCCCGCGGTCAGCGCCTTGGCACGAAGCGCTATGCCGGCCAGACGGTAACCACGGGCACGATTCTCGTCCGTCAGCACGGCACTCACATCCACCCGGGTGAGAACGTTGGTCGTGGCAAGGACGACACGCTGTTCGCGCTGGTCGACGGTACCGTTGAGTTCCACAAGGGTATCAAGCACAGGGTCAGCGTACGCCCGCTCGCGAACGCGTAATTCACCCTTCATAGAGCACATATGTGGGAGGCACTTGAGTTTTAGAATTCAAGGGTCTCCCTCTTTTTGTAGGAGGCGATTCTGTTGTCACAGTTCACCGATATCAGCCGCATTAACGTGTGCGGCGGCGACGGCGGAGCCGGATGCATGTCGTTTAGGCGCGAGGCATTTGTCCCCAAGGGCGGCCCCGATGGCGGCGACGGCGGTCGTGGCGGCAATGTCGTCATCCAGGCCGATGCTCAGCTGTCTTCGCTGATCGATTACCGCTTTAAGCATCACTTCCGCGCCGAGCGCGGCACGCACGGCCAGGGCGCTCGTCGCAATGGCAAGAGCGGCGAGGACCTGATCCTGAAGGTTCCCATGGGCACCGTGGTGCGCGAGCTCGATCCCGAGACGCAGACCCCGATGTTCGAGATTGCCGACCTGGTGCACGACGGCGAGCGCGTTGTCGTGGCGCCCGGTGGCGCCGGCGGTCTGGGCAATACCCACTTTGTGACGTCGGTGCGTCGCGCGCCCGCGTTCGCTCAGCTGGGCGAACCGGCCGAGGAGCACTGGATTGAGCTCGAGATGAAGCTTATGGCCGATGCCGCGCTCGTGGGCTTTCCCTCGGTGGGTAAGTCTTCGCTCATCGCGCGCATGAGTGCCGCCCGTCCCAAGATCGCCGACTATCCGTTTACCACGCTCGTGCCGAACCTCGGCATGGTGCGTGCCGGGGAGTATCCTTATGTCGTTGCCGACGTTCCTGGTTTGATCGAGGGCGCGAGCGAGGGCAAGGGCCTAGGCCACCAGTTCCTGCGCCACATTGAGCGTACGGCCCTGATCATGCATGTCGTCGACATGACGGGCGGTTTTGAGGATCGCGACCCGGTTGAGGATTACCGCATCATCAACCGTGAGCTCGAGCAGTATGGCGCAGAGCTCTCGGAGCGCCCGCAAATCGTTGTCGCCAACAAGTGCGATGCGCCGGGCACGGCCGACAAGATTGCCGACCTCAAGCGCGCCGCGCTCGACGATGGACATATGTTCTTTGCCGTGTCCGCCGTGACGGGCGCCGGTCTCAATACGCTGATGCTTGCCGTGGGCGAGCAGGTGGCTAAGCTTCGCGCCGAGCTGGCGGTTTCCGATGAGCCGGTCGATCTTCGCGACGAGGAGTGGGAGCGCCGCCGTCTGCAGCGCGAGAAGCGGTTCCGCATTGTCCAGGAGGAGCCCGGTGCCTTCCGTGTGGTTGGTCGTGCCATCGAGCGCATGGTCATCCAGACCGATTGGGAAAACGAGGAAGCCGTCATTTACCTGCAGCATAAGTTTGCGCGTATGGGTGTTGACGACGCGCTCGAGAAGGCCGGTTGCCGTGCGGGCGACGAGGTCCGCATTTGCCAGCGTGCCTTTGACTTTGAGGGCGCTGAGGACTTCTCGGAGTACGAGGAGCTCGAAGGCGCTGGCGAGGACGTTGCCGTTGAGGCCATTGACGTGGCCGATGCTGCGGATGAGGGCGTCGAGGTTGTCGATGCGGCGGATGCCGCGGACGATGCCGTGACCTCGGAGGGCGAGTAAGTTATGTCGTTGCGCGGTGGAATCGGTCTGCCTGAGCTTCCCATTGAGGACGGGCGGGAGTTTAGGCTCGGTATTATGGGTGGCACCTTTGATCCCATCCATTACGGGCACTTGGTGACCGCCGAGCAGGCTCGCGAGTCACTCGACTTGGACGCTGTGCTTTTTATGCCGGCCGGCTCTCCTGCCTTTAAACTCGACAAACCGGTGACGCCGGCCGAGGACCGTTATGCCATGACGGTCCTCGCGACCGCCGCGAACCCGGCCTTTTTGGCAAGCCGGTTCGAGATCGATCGTGCCGGTGTCACCTACACAGCCGATACGCTGCGCGCCCTGCGCGACTTTTACCCGCCTCAGGTAAAGCTCTACTTTATTACGGGCGCCGACGCGATTATCGATATTGTGACCTGGCACAATGCTGATGAGATTGCCGAGCTGGCAACCTTTATTGCTGCGACGCGTCCCGGCTTTGACATCGATACGGCGCGAGCGCGGATTAAGGAATCGGGACTGCCGTTCGACGTGCGCTATATCCAGATTCCGGCACTGGCGATTAGTTCGACCAACATTCGCAAGCGGGTTGCTCGCGGCATGAGCGTGCGCTATCTTACGAGCGAGTCCGTGCTCGGCTATATCCGTAAACGCGGCCTGTATGCCGATCTTGGGCAAGACGATTTTGATTGATGGGGGAGAACGTTGTCGGTAGAAGAACAGTTTGAGGACGACGAGCGCGCGCTCTTGACACGTATCCACGAGTTGCTCGATGTGCGCATGAAGGATAAGCGTAAGCGCTACGTACATTCGCTCGGGGTTGCCGAGACTGCGTTGCACCTAGCCGAGGTGTACGGTGTCGACCGCTTTGATGCCGCTGCCGCCGGCCTGATCCATGACTGGGACAAGGTGCTCTCCGACGACGAGCTGGTCACGCGCGCTCTGCATTATGGCATTAAGATTGCCGGCTCTCCGTCTGCCGCGACGCCGCTTTTGCATGGCCCGGTTGCCGCCTATGAGCTTCCGCAGCTTTTTCCCGAGCTGTCGCCGGCGGTCTTTCAGGCTGTCGACCGTCACACCGTGGGCGCTTGCGACATGACGCCGCTCGATATGGTGGTCTTTGTGGCCGATGCCATCGAACCCAACCGCCATGGCGATTATGCCCATGCGCTGCGCAAGATGGTGGGGAAGTCCTCGCTCGACGAGTTGTTCTTCTCCTGTTTTGCGCAGGGTCTGGTCTATGTGATCCAGACCGGGCGTTATCTTTATCCCACGGCTATTACGATTTACAACCATTACGCCCAGCTGCGCTAGCTTGGGCTGTCTAGAAAGAGGTATTCCATGGCCGACGAGACCATGACCGACGAGCAGATTCTTGAAGGTGTGGAGCACAAGAGTTTCGTTGCCACGTCCGACCGCACTGCCGCCTCGCTGTCCGCGAGCGGTGTCGCCGCCGAGGATGTCGCCCGCGCCGCCGCGCAGGCCGCCTACGACAAGAAAGGCGAGGACGTTCAGGTGCTCGACCTGACTGAGCTTTCCGATGTGTGCGACTACTTTGTCCTCGCTACCGGCACCAACAACCGCCAGGTTGATTCGATCGTTGACGAGATCGAGGAGAAGGTCGCCGAGGCTTGCGGCGAGCATCCGTTCTCCATCGAGGGTCGCGAGCAGAAGACCTGGATGCTCATGGACTACGGTTCGGTTGTCGTCCATGTCTTCACTCCCGAGGCGCGCGAGTTCTACCGCCTCGAAAAGCTCTGGGGCGACGCCCCCCAGCTTCCCCTCGACCTCCTCTAGTAGCTCATTTGGGTCGGGGCTTTTTAGCTACCCTCTACCGTTCGCCGGTCAGTTGCGCCATTCGCAGCTGCCCGGCTTTCTTTTTGTCATAGGGACTAATCGTTGAAGCGGGATTGGCGGCCGAAGGATAGGGCGGCGTCGCCGAACTTGTCTCGGACGGCGTCGATCGCGACGGAGAGGTCGCGACGGTCGCTCGATTGGGCTCCGCGGTCGTCGATTTCGCAGAACAGGTCGGTCTGGATGCCGCCCTGATGGTCGAAGTCGCTCATGCCGATGCCGGCCAGGCGCACATGCATACCTTCCTGCCAAATGTTGTCGAGCAGCTCGAGCGCTACCGCCACAAAGATGTTCTCATCATCGGTCGGATGCGGCAGCCGGCGCTGTGCCGAGCGACCGCTTCCATACGCATACTTGAGTTTGAGCGTCACCGTGGCGCCCGTTAGTCCCTGACGGCGTAGGCGGCGTCCCACTGACTCTCCCAATAGCGCAATCGCGGCTTCGATATCCCCACGCTCAGTCAAATCTTTCGCAAAGGTGCGCTCATTGCTGACCGACTTGACCTCACGACCTTCATCGAGACTCGTGACCTCGGAGATTTCGAGCCCCAGCGCACGCTGGCGCATACGTTCGCCGTTGACGCCAAAAATGGAGGCCAAGGTGGATTCCGGTGCGCGTGACAGCTCGCCGAGCGTGTAGATGCGCATGCGGCGCAGCCGCTCCTCGGCCGAGCGCCCGATGCCGCTCATGGCAGATACCGGCAGCGCAGCCAAAAAGCGCTGCTCGGTTCCGGGGCGCACGATGGTCAGCCCAAACGGCTTGTCCCGCTCGCTTGCGATCTTTGCGACCGTCTTGTTGCAGCCCACGCCAATGGAGCAGGTCACTCCCAGCGCTGCCACGCGGTCGCTTATACGCCGCGCAACTAGCAGCGGGTCTTCGGGCGCAAAGCGACCCGGTGTGATATCGATAAAGGCTTCGTCGATGGATACGCGCTCAACGCGCGGGGTCTCATCGGCGAGAATCGCCATGACCTGCGCGCTGACCTCGTGGTAGCGATCGAAATGCCCATGCGTCCATATGGCCTGCGGACAGAGGCGCTGTGCCTCGGCCGAGGGCATGGCGGAGTGCACGCCAAAGCGACGTGCCTCATACGAACATGTGGACACGACGCCGCGGGAATCGGCATCGCCACCCACGATGAGCGGCTTGCCGCGCCACTCGGGATGATCGAGCATCTCCACGCTCGCAAAAAACGCATCGAGATCCATGAGGCCCACCGCCGGGCCCGTCCAGGGCGGCGGCGTGACGCCCACAGCATCCTCATAACCGTATGTATGTTCGCGTCTTTTCATGACATGAGTATACCGCGCAGCCCATGTGGGGTGCGTGGATGTGCTTGCAAATCGTGAATTCTTGTCTAAGATATGGATTTGCCTTCGACTACACCGAAGAAGTTGGTCTCACGGACTTCACCTGCCCGCGTCGATGGCGTATTATGTTCAACTGTTTGTTTGTAGTTGCAGCTAAAGCTGCTTGGTTGGAGGAGTTTCCTTTGGCAGTCAAGATTCGCCTTGCTCGTCACGGCGCTAAGAAGCGTCCGTACTACCGTGTCGTCGTCGCCGATTCCCGCGCCCCGCGTGACGGTCGTATCATCGAGGAGGTTGGCCGCTACAACCCGATGACCGCCCCCAAGACCATCAACCTCGATCTCGAGAAGATCGCTGACTGGCAGTCCAAGGGCGCTCAGCTCACCGACGCTGTCGCCGCTCTGGTCAAGGCCGCCAACGAGGGCGAGAAGACCGAGACCGTCGTCAAGAAGTCCAAGAAGCAGCTCGCCAAAGAGGCCGAGGCCGCCAAGGCTGCCGCTGAGGCCGCTGAGGGCGCCGAGGAGTAAATCGTGCCTGAGGTTGACGCTGCACAGCTCGAGGGTGAGGCAATGCTCTCAGATCGCATCGCCGATCTCGTCGAATATCTCGTTGTTCAGATCGTCGACGACCCGGATTCCGTGAGCCTTGAGGTCATCGACGGTGACGACGCCTCCACGATTGAGGTTTCGGTTGCCGAGGATGACGTCGCTAAGGTCATCGGCCGTCGTGGCCGTACCATCAAGGCCATTCGCACGCTCGCCCGTGCACTGGCCGCTCGCCTCGACACTGCAGTCGAGGTAGAGGTTCTGGGCTAGGACCTTGAGGTCCCAGTACAAAAACATCGCCCGTGTGGTCAAGCCGCACGGAAGGAAGGGGGAGGTCCTCGCGCAGCCGCTGCGGGGGCTTCCTTCTGTATTGACGCCGGGTATGCGCGTCGCCTTGACGCCACCGGCGCTCAAGCGCGACCGTTTTTGCACGGTCGTATCCGTCACCGATACGGGCGATGGCGATCTGGTCTCGTTTGAGGGCATTGACGACTTGACGGCCGCCGAGGGCATCACCGGATGCTACGTGCTGGCAAATCGTGACGACTTTGAGCTCGATTCGCTCGACGCCGCCTATACCGACCTGATGGGTCGCGAGGTGGTCGACGAGCGCTTTGGCTCGCTCGGCACGATTGTCGAGATCATGTCGACGCCCGCCAACGATGTTTGGGTTGTCGAGGGCGATCGGTACGGCGAGGTATTGATTCCCGTGATCGAGCCGGTTGTGCTCGATCTTCCCGATCAGGGGATAATTTCCGTCCACGTTATGGACGGTTTGATCGATATGGGCAAGTAGGGAGGAAAACATGCTGATCGAGACCCTTTCGGTCTTTCCCGAGATGTTTGAGCCCGTCATGTCCACATCGATCTTGGGCCGCGCCCGCAAGGCCGGCCTTTTTGATTTTAAGGCCTATAACCTGCGTGACTGGACGCACGACCGTCATCGTACCGTTGATGACGAGCCGTACGGCGGCGGGCAGGGCATGCTCATGAAGGTCGAGCCCATCGCCGAGGCCATCGAGGCTATTGGCTCCGAGGGTCCCAAGCCCACCGTGGTGTTCTTTACGCCCTGCGGCGAGCCCTTTACGCAGCATGTGGCCGAGCGCCTGCTCAAAAGCGAGCGCCTGTTGTTTGTGTGCAGTCGCTATGAGGGCGTCGACGAGCGCGCGTATGCGTATGCCGACGAGCGCCTGTCGATCGGCGACTACGTGCTTACGGGCGGCGAGCTGCCCGCCATGGTCGTTGCCGACGCCGTCGTACGTCTGATTCCCGGCGCCCTTGGTGACGAGATGAGCAACGTCGATGAGTCGTTCTCGACTGCCGAGGACGGTGGCCTGCTTGAGTACGCGCAGTACACCCGTCCCGCCGAGTTCAACGGTGAGGGCGTGCCGCCGGTGCTCGTGAGCGGCGACCATGCCAAGGTTGACGCCTGGCGCCGCAAGAATGCCATCGAGCGCACCTGCCGTTGGCGTCCCGACCTGATTGAGACGGCGCGGCTTACGCCCGAGGAGCGCGCATACGCGCAGGAGATTCTGGACGCGTCGTATTCGCAGAGCGAGGAGTGAGAATGGTTCCATCGCAGCATTCCGTGCTAAAGGGTGCGTTTGAGTGGATCGTGGTCGTCGCGATCGCACTGGTCGCTACCTTCTTGATTCGCTCGTTTGTGGTCGAACCCTTTGTGGTGCCTACCGGTTCCATGGAGTCCACGATCGAGATCGGCGACCAGATCCTGGCGCAAAAAGTGAGCCTCGAGCTCGGCCAGCCCGTCAACCAAGGCGATATCGTGGTGTTCCACAACCCCGATGGTACCTCCGAGCACGATGTTCTCGTCAAGCGTGTTATTGCCACGGCCGGCCAGACGGTCGACCTTCAGGACGGCAAGGTGGTCGTTGACGGCCAGGCGCTCGACGAGGACTACACGACCGGCATGAGCTGGCCGCTTTCGGTCCAAGCTCCCGGCGCTCAGGTAAGCTATCCCTACACCGTTCCCGACGGGTGCGTGTGGGTGATGGGCGACAACCGCGAAAACTCTGCCGACTCGCGCTACTTTGGTCCCGTTGATCGCTCTGATTTGATCGCCGTGGCGCTTGTGCGCTACTGGCCGCTCAACCGCATCGGCGCTATCGACTAAAAACCGCTATAGTACAGTACCTAACCGTGTAATCGTTTCGACGAGGGGATATTAGAGGCATGAACGCTTCATCGCTTTCCTTCCAAGACATCATCCTGCGCCTCCAGCAGTACTGGGGCGAGCAGGGCTGCGTCATTATGCAGCCCTATGACTCCGAGGTCGGTGCCGGTACCTTCCACACCGCGACCACGCTGCGCTCGCTCGGTCCCGCCGAGTGGCGCACCTGCTATGCGCAGCCTTGCCGCCGTCCTGCCGACGGCCGCTACGGCGAGAATCCCAACCGCATGCAGCACTACTATCAGTTCCAGGTGCTCATCAAGCCGTCTCCGGTCAACGCCCAGGAGCTTTACCTGGGTTCTCTGGCAGCCATTGGTCTGGACCCCAACGACCATGACGTCCGTTTTGTCGAGGACGACTGGGAGAGCCCGACTCTGGGCGCCTGGGGTCTTGGCTGGGAGGTCTGGCTCAACGGCATGGAGGTCACGCAGTTTACGTACTTCCAGCAGGTGGGCGGCATCGAGGTCGACCCTGTGCCTGTCGAGATCACCTATGGTCTGGAGCGTATCGCCATGTACGCCCAGGGCGTCAACTCCGTCTACGACCTGGTGTGGAGCTATCTGCCCGATGGCACGCCCATGACCTATGGCGACGTGTTCCTGGAGAACGAGCGCGAGTTTAGCGCCTACAACTTTGAGGTCGCTAACGTCGAGATGATGCGTCAGAAGTTTGACGACTACGAGGCCGAGTGCCACTCCTGCCTTGAGCGCAAGCTGCCGCTGCCCGCATACGACTGCGTCATGAAGTGCAGCCATGCCTTCAACCTGCTCGATGCCCGCGGCGCGCTGTCCGCGGTCGAGCGTGCCAACTACATCCTACGCGTCCGCGCCGTCGCCAAGGCGTGCTGCGAGGCCTATATGGCCGAGGTCGCCGGAGTCAACGAGAATGCCGACCAGGAAGGCGAGGTGGCGTAAGCCATGGCAGACGCTAAGGATTTCCTGTTTGAGATCGGTACGGAGGAAATGCCCTCCGCACCGCTGAACAATGCCGTCAAGCAGCTTGGCACCATGATCGCCAAGGGTCTCGACGAGGCCGGTCTGGCCCACGGCGAGGTCCGCGTGATCTCGAGCCCGCGTCGTCTGGCTGCACTCGTTGCCGACGTCGCCACCGCGACCGATGAGGTCCATGAGGTCAAGCGCGGCCCCGCGGCAAACATTGCCTTTGATGCCGACGGCAACGCCACCAAGGCCGCCCAGGGCTTTGCCCGCAAGTGCGGTGTGGCTGCCGAGGACCTGGTTCGTCGCGAGGACACCGACGGTCGCGAGTATGTGTTCGCCGAGAAGAACATTCCTTCCGCGCCGGCTACCCCGATCCTGACGGCCCTGTGCGAGAAGACCATCGCCGGCCTGCAGTGGCCCAACTACCGCAGCCAGCGCTGGGGCCACGAGCACGCTACGTTTGTGCGTCCGGTCCGTTGGATCTGCTGCCTTCTGGGTGAAGACGTCGTGCCCGTGTCGTTTGCCGACGTGACGAGCGGCAACACCACGCGTGGTCATCGCGTTCTGGGCCCTGGTGACCATGTTGTCGCCAGCCCCGCCGTCTACGAGCAGGTGCTCGAGGACGCCGGCGTGCTCTCTGCCGAGCGTCGTCGTGAGGTCATCCTTGCCGGTATCGCCGAGGTCGAGGCCGCTCGCCCCGGCTGCCATGTCGACACGCCCAAGAAGGTCTTTGAGGAGGTCATCAACCTCTGCGAGTGGCCGACGGTGCTCGTCGGTACCTTTGACGAGGAGTTCCTCAAGGTTCCGCACGAGATCATCTGCGAGTCCATGCTCACCAACCAGCGCTACTTCCCGATTTATGACGGCGAGGGCAAGCTCACGCGTGAGTTCGTGGTCGTTTCGAACAGCAAGCCCGAGAACGCCGAGCGCGTGATCGACGGCAACGAGCGCGTCGTGCGCGCCCGTCTGGACGACGCCAAGTTCTTCTACGAGGAGGACCTCAAGATCTCCCTCGACGAGTTCCGCGAGCGTCTGGCCAAGGTCGCCTTCCAGGAGAAACTCGGTAGCGTGCTCGCCAAGTCCGAGCGCATTGAGCAACTCGCGCTCGCCATCGCCCGCGAGGCCCATCTGGGCGCCCACCTGGCTGCCGACGCCGCCCGCGCCGCGCACCTGTGCAAGGCCGACCTGGTTTCCAACGCCGTCGTCGAGTTCACGAGCCAGCAGGGCGTGATGGGCGGTTACTACGCCATCGCGATGGGGGAGAACGACGAGGTCGCCCACGCCATTCGCGACCACTATCGTCCCCGCTTTGCCGGTGATGAGCTGCCCGAGGGCACCGCTGGCTGCATCGTGGCCTGTGCCGACAAGCTCGATACCATTGCCGGTATCTTTGCCATCGGCGAGCCCCCGACCGGCTCCTCCGACCCGTACGCGCTGCGTCGCGCCGCCATCGGCATCATCAACATCCTGCGCGATCGTCTGCCGATTGACCCCACGTCGCTGATCGACTTTGCCCTCCAGCTCTATAGCGAGCAGGGCATTGAGTTCGACGCCGCCGAGGTCGCCCAGCAGGTCCGTGACTTCTTCCACGGCCGCCTGGTGAGCATGGCCCGCGACGAGAAGATTCCGGCCGATACCGTCGCCGCCGTCTCCGCGGTGCACATCATCGCTCCGTCCGTCTTCTTCGCCCGCTGCGCCGCGCTCGACGAGGCTCGCAAGAGCGATGCCGAGACCTTCGACAACCTGGCTACCGCCTATGCCCGCGCCGCGCACATCTCCAAGCCCGAGCTTGGTGCGGAGTACGACCGTAGCCTGATGGGCGATGCCGAGCTTGCTCTCGCCGACGCCTCCGAGGCCGCCCAGACTGCCGTCGACGCCGCCCTTGCTGCCGAGGATTACCCGGCCGCATTTGCCGCCCTTGCCGCCCTGCGTGCCCCCATCGACCGCTTCTTTGACGAGGTTATGGTCATGGACAAGGACGAGCAGCTTCGCGATAATCGCCTTAAGCTGCTCAACCGCTTCGAGGCCGTTTTCTCCGGCATCGCCAACATCGGTGAGCTTGCCCGCAAAAAGTAAGCTAGCCTGCGCGTAAGCGCAAAAGGAGCCCCGCATGGATTGCCCGGTCACCGCTCGTCCCACCGTTATCGTTATCTCCGACTCGCTCGGTGATACTGCTTGTGAGGTGGTGCTTGCGGCGTCCGGGCAATTTGATGAAGGGGCTTTTCAACTCTTGCGCCTGCCCAAGGTGACCTCGGTGGAGCAGGTCAAATCGTTTGTGGGCCCGCGTGTCGATGCGGACCATCGCGATATTGCCGTGTTCCACACCATTGTCGATCCGTCGCTTCGCGCCCGCGTTCTCGACTACCTGGGCATGCTTCATATCCGTTCGGTCGACCTGATCGGCCCGACACTTGCCGTGCTGTCGTCTCTCATCGGTGTGCCGCCCAAGGGCGTTGCGGGCGTGATTCACAAGACCGATGACCGCTATTTCCATCGTATCGAGGCCATGGAGTATTTCGTTGAGCACGATGACGGGCGCGGCTGCGACGATCTGTCGGGCGCCGATATCGTGCTGCTGGGTGTGTCGCGCACGTCCAAGACGCCGCTGTCGATGTATTTGGCCTATCAGGGTTACAAGGTTGCCAACGTTCCGTTGGCACATGGCATGGAGCCGCCGAAGTCTATTTACGAGATTGACCCGATGCGATTGTTCGGCTTGATTTCGACCGTCGACGTCATCTCCGAGATTCGCGATAGTCGCTTGGGCGATGACTATGCCCGTGCCGTCGCCGGCTCCTATGCCGAGCCCGAGAGCGTGCGCAGTGAGCTCGAGGAGGCCCGTGCCCTTATGAAGCGCCTGGGCTGCTTTGTGGTACGTACCGACGGCAAGGCGATCGAGGAGAGCGCCTCCGAGATCATCGGTCATTTGATGGAAATCCAAGAAGCCCGTGCTCTCCGCGCCGCCCGCCGAGCTCAACAGCAGTAGTCCTTCCTGGGATGACAAGGTAGCTAAAATTGATCGTCTCAAATTGACTAGTTTTGATAAAGCGATTTAGCAGTTTTACCCCTTTTGACCTGTAACTCCCTTGCATTGGTATCTTCATAAGGTAACCACCTTTACCTACCGTTTACCGCTACATTTACCACGTTTACCAAACCCCGTGCCCTCTACGCAAGCCCGCTCAACGCCCGCCGTATAGTACCCTCACGGCTCGCATCCGGCGGGTCGATTCGTTACCACAGTCGTGCGCGTAAGCGCATGGAAGGGGAAGTATCGTGAGCGATTGCAAGAGGGTTTACCGTTTTGGAACCGACGCCCAGGGCACCTGTGTCACTGAGGGCGACAAGTCCATGAACTTCGTGCTTGGCGGCAAGGGCGCAAACCTTGCCGAGATGAGCCGAATCGGTCTGCCGGTTCCCGGTGGCTTTACCATTACCTGTCAGACCTGTGTCGAGTACTCCGGTGCCGACAACGTCTGGCCCGAAGGCGCACTCGATGAGATCGTTGCCGCCGAGGCCGACCTCGAGGCTCGCTGCGGCAAGAAGCTCGGTGACGCCAACGACCCGCTGCTCGTATCGGTGCGGTCGGGCGCTCCGTTCTCCATGCCCGGTATGATGGACACGGTTCTCAACCTGGGCCTCAACGACGATTCCGTCCAGGGTCTCATCGCCCAGACGCAAAATCCGCGCTTTGCGTGGGACAGCTATCGTCGCTTTATCCAGATGTTCTCCAACGTCGTCATGGGCGTCGATGCCGATCTGTTCGAGAACGCCCTGACCCAGGCTCGTCTGGTCGCCGGTGTTCGCGTCGATTCCGAGCTTTCGGCCGAGGACCTGCAGGAGCTCGTCGAGACCTTTAAGGGCATCTTCTCCGAGAACGTCGAGGCGACCCTGTATCCCGAGCTCGAGGTTGCCGACGGTAAGCCCGTTTTCCCGCACGATCCGGAGCTCCAGCTGCGCCTTGCCATCCAGGCCGTCTTTGGCAGCTGGATGAACGAGCGCGCCTGCATCTACCGCAAGCAGCACGGCATTTCCGACGAGCTCGGCACCGCCGTCAACGTCCAGGCCATGGCCTTTGGCAACAAGGGCGAGACCTCTGCGACCGGCGTCGCCTTTACGCGCAACCCGGTCGACGGCACCAAGGAGTTCTATGGCGACTTTTTGGTGAATGCCCAGGGCGAGGACGTTGTCGCCGGCATCCGAAACACCGAGCCCATCGCCGACCTCAAGACCACCTCGGGCCTCGAGTCCGCAGGCGAGGAGCTCGAGCGCGTGTTCCTGACGCTCGAGGATCATTACCGCGATATGTGCGATATCGAGTTTACCATCGAGCAGGGCAAGCTCTGGATGCTCCAGACCCGCGTGGGCAAGCGCACCGCCACTGCCGCCCTGCGCATTGCTATCGAAATGGTCGAGGAGGGCCTCATCACCCGCGAGGAGGCTGTGAGCCGCATCGATCCCGCGCAGCTCGACCAGCTCCTGCACCCGCAGTTCGACGCCTCCAAGAAGTACGAGGCCCTGGCCAGCGGCCTTAACGCCAGCCCTGGTGCCGCCGTGGGCGAGGTCGTGTTCTCGAGTGATGACGCCGTCGCGCGCGCCAACGAGGGCCACAAGGTCATTCTGGTCCGCTGGGAGACCAACCCCGACGACCTGAAGGGCATGGTCGCCGCCGAGGGCATCCTGACCAGCCACGGTGGCAAGACGAGCCATGCCGCCGTTATCGCCCGCGGCATGGGTACGCCCTGCGTTTGCGGCGTTGAGCGCTTCCACATTGACGCGGCAGAGAAGGTCGTGCGCATCGAGGGCAGCGACCGCGTGCTGCGCGAGGGCGATGTCATCTCCATCGACGGCACCCAGGGTATCGTCGTCGACGGCGCGGTTGACCTGGTCTCTGCAGAGCTCACCGGCGACCTGGACACCATCCTGTCTTGGGCCGATGAGATCCGTTTGGACGAGACCGACGGTCACGCCAACCACGTGCGCGTCAACGCCGACAACCCCGAGGATGCCGAGCTCGCGCTCGAGTTTGGCGCCGAGGCCATCGGTCTATGCCGCACCGAGCACATGTTCCTGGGCGATCGCAAGAACATCATCCAGAGCTTTATCCTGTCTGACGATGAGGCCGTGAAGCAGCAGGCCCTGGCCGACTTGCTCAAGGTTCAGACCGAGGACTTCCTGGCGATGTTCAAGACCATGTCCGGTCGCGATGTGGTCGTCCGCCTGCTCGATCCGCCGCTTCATGAGTTCCTGGATAATCCTCGCGAGCTCGAGGTCGCCATCACCAAGAAGGAGTCCGCCGGCGCTCCCGAGGAGGAGCTCACTGCCCTGCGCGCCCGCCTGCGTCGCATCGACGGCATGGTCGAGTCCAACCCCATGCTGGGCTTGCGCGGCGTGCGCCTGTCCGTCGTCTTTGGCGATCTGCCGCTCATGCAGGTTCGCGCCGTCGCCACGGCCGCTGCCCGCCTTATCAAGGAGGGTGTCGACCCGCGCCCCGAGATCATGGTTCCGCTCGTTTCCATCACGGCCGAGCATGTCCAGACCCGCGAGGTCATTGAGCGCGTAATCGCCGAGGTTTCCGCCGAAGAGGGCGTCGGGCTCAATATTCCCGTGGGCACGATGCTCGAGCTGCCGCGCGCTTGCATGGTCGCTGACGAGATCGCCCATCATGCCGACTTCTTCTGCTTTGGCACCAACGACCTCACGCAGACGACTTTCGGTTTCTCGCGCGATGACGCCGAGGCCAAGTTCATTCCGCTGTACCTGCACAAGAAGATCTTGAAGGACAACCCCTTCGAGACCATCGATACGGCGGTGCTGGAGCTCGTGCGCATGGCCGTCGAGAAGGGTCGCGCCACCAACCCCGACATGCACTTTGGCGTGTGCGGCGAGCACGGCGGCGACCCCAAGTCCATCAAGGGCCTGTTTAACGTGGCGGACGTGGACTACGTATCCTGCTCGCCCTATCGCGTGCCCCTCGCGCGCCTGGCTGCCGCCCAGGCCAAGCTCGAGGCCAAGCGCAACGCCTAGCGCCCGGCGTTTAGACGCCTAGCCTAGCCCCCCTTCATGCCGCCCGTCTCATTCGTGAGGCGGGCGGTTATCATGTGCGGGTTTTGTCTTTTTGTCTGCGAAAAAAATTGTTCTTGCAGCGCAAACCCGCGCGTGTATACTCGAATACGTTTGTTCAACTACGTGCCGGCCAAGGTGGTACGGCACCTCTAGAAGAGTAAGGAATTGCACATGGATTACATCCGCGCAATCGAGCGTCAGCAGATCCGCGAGGACATTCCTCAGGTTCGCGTCGCCGACAACGTCAAGGTTCACTACCGCATTAAGGAAGGCGACCGCGAGCGCATCCAGGTCTTCCAGGGCGACGTCATCCGCATGGCCGGCGCCGGTGCCCGCGAGACCTTCACCGTCCGCAAGATGTCCTTCGGTGTCGGTGTTGAGCGTACCTTCCCGCTTCACAGCCCCAAGATCGCCAAGCTCGAGGTCGTTCGTCATGGTCGCGTCCGTCGCGCCAAGCTGTACTACCTCCGCGACAAGGTGGGCAAGGCTGCTCGCATCCCCGAGAAGCGCTAAGAAGATCGCAGCGTCTGTCCACTCGTTTGGACGTAAGGGTCACCTTCGGGTGGCCCTTCTTTTTATCTGATTTGCATGCAAGGAGGGCATGGTATGGCCAACATGACGAGCTCGGTTTCGGCATCGCAGGTTGCCGGCGAGCTGGCGAGCGCTACGTTCGAGGAGATCCCCGCCCTCGTGGAGCATTATCGCGAGGACCCGCGCCAGCAGGTGATCAAGGCTTGTGAACGCGCCCTCAAACGCCATGACAAAGAGCTTGCCGAGCGCGAGCGCGTCAATGACATGTACGAGCTTATGCATGAGCTTGGCGGCGATGGGGTGGTCGTTGGTGTCGACGAGGTAGGTCGCGGATCGGTGGCCGGCCCTTTGACGGTATGCGCCGTCTGTCTTCCTATGGAGCCGCGCGTCTGGGGTATCAACGATTCCAAAAAGCTCACGCCCGCGCGCCGCGAGTTGCTCTCGGTGAAGATTGCCGAGGTGGCGACGGCAATCGGTTTTTGCCATATCGCGCCGAAGGATATCGATGAAATGGGCATGGCCCGTGCTATCCGTACCGCCGTTGCGGGCGCCGTGGCCGATACGGGACTTGAACCCGACTGCGTCCTCATGGATGGCAACCCCTTGGGCGCCGTTCCCAACGAGCGCGACGTGGTGAAGGGCGATGCCAAGATCGCCTGTATCGCCGCGGCGTCCATCATGGCCAAGGTCACGCGTGACGAGATGATGGTCGAGTACGACGCCGAGTATCCCGAGTACCATCTGGCCGAGTCGAAGGGCTATGCAAGCCCCGAGCATATCGAGGCCATTCGCAAACATGGACTTTGTCCACTGCACCGCGTGAGCTTTTGCGGAAACTTTCTGCAGACTGAGCGCCTTTTCTAGGTCAATTGTGGAGACAGGGACCTCAGGGGTTTTATAAACCTGCTGGTAGCGGGCCGTATGCAACACCATTGCTGCGTACGGCCCGTTTTTTGACAGCATTTGGTCAGCTTTTGGTTTGCTTCCGGTACTTACCCGCATGAAAGGTGCCCTCATCATCGGGGCAATGCAGCGTGCGGGAAAGGAGACCCCATGAGTGCCGCAAGCAAAAAGAGCAAGACGCAGCAGCTCAAGGAGCGTTGGGAAAACGGCGAGCTCGACTGCGGGGCGATGACGCCCGAGTTTATCAAGGGACTCAGTCCCCGCGAGCTGGGCATGCTGGGCGAGCTGATCACCATCGACTACTTTAACGAGCGCGGCTACACCTTGCTGGAGCAGGGTTATCGTTGCACCGAGGGCGAGGCCGATCTGGTGCTGCTCGATGAGCTCGACGATGTCGTGGTGATGGCCGAGGTCAAGACCAGACGCGTCGCACTGGATTGCAACACGCGGGTCTTTCCCGAGGAGGCCGTGGACGCCCAAAAACAACGCCGCTACCGCCGCATCGCAAGTTGCTATCTCATGGAGCATTATCCGCTCAAGGCGATTCGCTTCGATGCCGTGGGTGTCACCATTCGCGGCGGGCATATCGCCGAGATCGAGCATCAGTACAACGCATTCGATTGGCAGGTGTCGTGATGGCGTTCGAGACGTTTGCCGTTCACGCGGCCTGCATCCGCGGCGTCGAGGCAATTCCCGTCACGGTCGAGGTCTCGCTTGCCGGCGGCGTTCCGGGTATTCAGATGCTCGGCATTCCGAGTATGGAGGTGATGGAGTCACGCGGTCGTATTCGCTGTGCGATGCGCTCCGCCGGGTTCGAGATCCCGCGCTCGGGCATTACGGTCAATCTGGCGCCCGGCGATATTCGCAAGACCGGTAGCGGCTTTGATCTGCCCATCGCCATCGCGGTGTTGGCGGCCGATGGGCAGATTCCCCGTGACAACCTCGATCGCTGCCTTATCGCCGGCGAGCTCGGCTTGGACGGTACGGTGCTTCCCGTCAAGGGCGAGGTGGCGTTTCAGCTGCTGGCTCGTGACATGGGGCTGTCCTTTATCGCCGGCAGGTCCGATCAGCATGTGCCGCTTGCGGGCGTTGATTGCGGCTTTATCGATCATCTGTCTCAGCTTGCTCGCGGCATGGGCGATGCCGTGCGTCATTATCTGGATTCCGAGGGTGTTGAGACGACCTTTGAGCCCGAACTCGACTATGCCGATGTGCTGGGGCAGGAAGTCGCTAAACGCGGCATGGCGCTTGCGGCCGCCGGCGAGCTCGGCCTGCTCATGATCGGCTCGCCCGGTTCGGGTAAGACCATGCTCGCGCGCCGTATGACCGGCATTCTGCCCGAGCTTTCCGTTGAGGACCAGCAGGAAGCGCTGTGCATCCATTCGGTTTTGGGTGAGAACATCGATGGCTTATTGGCAGGTCATCGGCCGTTTCGAAGTCCCCATCACAGCATATCAACGGCTGGCCTCATTGGCGGAGGGCGCCCGGTGCATCCGGGTGAGATCAGCCTGGCTCATGGCGGCGTGCTCTTTTTGGACGAGCTTGCTGAGTTTCCCACGGGTGTGCTGCAGACGCTGCGTCAGCCCATCGAACGCGGCTACGTCAGGATCGTACGCGTCGACGGGGCCTTTACCTTCCCGTCGCGCTTTCAGCTGCTGGCTGCGAGTAACCCTTGCCCCTGCGGCTTCTTGGGTGATCGCGAGGTGCCGTGTCGCTGCTCGGCGGCGATGGTCGAGCGCTATCGGTCTAAACTGCGCGGTCCTTTGGCCGACCGTATCGACATGATGATCGATGTGACCCGTCCCGACCCCCAAGTGATTATCGAGGGTGCGGAGGGTATGTCGTCTGCCGAGTTACGTGACTACGTTGTGCGCGGTCGCGCTTTTCGCGCTTGGCGCGAATCCCGTATGGACGATGCGGATGCCGAGGCCGAGGATGACGAGACACGGTCCATTGACGGCGTCGTTTCGACCTTTGAGCTCGATGATGCGGCGGAGAAGTGTGTGCTCGGCCTGTCGAAGCGCACACATCTCACGGGTCGCGGCATTGTGCGACTGGTGCGTATCGCGCGTACAATCGCCGACGTCGCCGAGAGCGAGCAAGTGACGCATGACCACGTGCTCGAGGCAGCGATGTACCAGGGAAGGAGGGACCAATGATGGCCGAGGGGACCTACGAGCTGCATCCAGGTGATGCGTTGTATCCCGAGACCGTTTTGGAGCTTTCTGATGTACCCCAGACGCTCTATGTGCGCGGCAACCCCGAGGTGCTTTCGACGCCCGCGCTCTCCATCATCGGCGCGCGCAAGGCCTCGCCGTATGGTCTTGCCGTGGCAGAGCTTGCGGCAAAGGTGGCGGTCGAGGCGGGAGTGACGGTAGTTTCGGGCGGCGCGGTCGGTTGTGACCAGGCCTCGGGTTGGGCTGCGGTCAACGCCGGCGGCAAACACGTCGTGGTGCTGGGGACGGGCGCCGACGTGGTCTACCCGCGTTCGAGCGCGGGGCTTATTATGCGCACGCTCGATACGGGTGGCGCGGTCGTGTCGATCTCTCCGTGGGGCATGGGTCCGCGCAAGTTTGCCTTTCCGCGCCGCAATCGCGTGATCGCGGCCCTGTCGCAAGCCCTCTTTGTTTCCGAGGCGGGTATGCCTTCCGGGACGTTTTCTACAGCCGAGGCTGCTATGGATTTGGGGCGCGAACTTCTTGTCGTGCCGGGGTCGATCCTATCGCCCGAGTCGCGTGGCACGAATTACCTCATTGCGAACGGCGCTTGCTGCATCATCGACGAGGAATCTATCGAGATGGCTATCTCACGCATCTACGGCACCCTGCGCTACTCGCGCCCCGATGCTCCCGGCATTGCCGACCTGGATCCAACACAGCAGACCGTGATGCATGCGCTCATCGCCTCTCCGCTCAAGGTCGACGACATCGCGGCGCTTGTCTCGCTCGATGCTGTTGGCGTACTCAAACTCTTGGGTTCGCTTGAACTCGAGGGCCTTATCGAGCGCATGATGGATGGAAGGTATGCGCCCTCCAAGTTTGCTCTTCACGCCCAGACACCCTTCGGTCACAATGGAAAACGTGTCAATTAGAAAGGTGTTTGCAGATGCAGTTCGATCAGGTGACGGTTATCGGTGGCGGTCTGGCGGGTTCGGAATGCGCGATCCAGCTGGCAGACCGCGGTTTTGCCGTAAAGCTGTGCGAGATGCGCCCCCAGGTGAGCTCCCCGGCTCACCATACCGATCACTTGGCAGAGCTCGTCTGCTCCAATTCGTTTAAGTCGACCCGTCCGGATTCCGCGGCTGGTTTGCTGAAGGCCGAGCTTAAGCGCATGGGTTCAGTCCTGCTCGATTGCGCCCATCGCGCGGCTGTTCCCGCCGGCGGTGCCCTGGCGGTCGACCGCGTCAAGTTTTCCGAGCTTGTCGAGGCCGAGGTTGCCGCCCGTCCCAATATCGAGGTCGCGCACGGCGAGGTCACGCAGATTCCCGAAGGTCACGTGGTCATTGCCGCCGGCCCCTTGTGCTCGCCGGCGCTGAGCGAAGAGGTCATGAAGCTCGTCGGTGGCGACGCCCTTGCGTTCTTCGATGCCGCGGCGCCGATCGTCGATGCCTCCACGCTCGATATGGACGTGCTGTTCTCGCAGTCGCGCTACGAGGAGCAGGGGAGCGGCGACTATCTCAACGCTCCGCTCAACAAGGAGGAGTACGAGGCCTTTATCGAGGCGCTTACCACGGCCGACCGCGTGGTGCTCAAGGACTTTGAGGGCGGCGATCTGTTCCAGGCCTGCCAGCCTGCCGAGGAAGTTGCGCGCACCGGCAAGGACGCCATTCGCTTTGGCGCCATGAAGCCCGTCGGCCTCACCGACCCGCGAACCGGTCGTCGTCCCTGGGCGGCGATTCAGCTGCGTGCCGAGAATAAGGAGAAGACCGCCTATAACCTGGTGGGCTTCCAGACCAACTTGACCTTTGGCGAGCAGAAGCGCGTCTTCCATATGGTGCCGGGCCTGGAGAACGCTGAGTTCTTCCGCTACGGTGTCATGCACCGTAATACCTTTGTCGACGCCCCGCACGTGCTCGATGGCACCTTTGCCGTGCCCGGCACCGGCGTGCGCCTGGCCGGTCAGATCACCGGCACCGAGGGGTACATGGAAGCCGTGGCGACCGGTCTGCTCGCGGCGCTCAACACCTATGCCGAGGCTATCGGCGTCGCGGGCGTCGAGTTGCCGCGTGTGGGCGCCCTGGGTGCGCTCGTGGGCTATGCGACCGATCCTGCCACCGTGGGCTATCAGCCTATGCATGTCAACTTTGGCCTGGTGCCGCCACTCGAGGATGGTAAGCGCCGCAGCAAGCGCGACCGCTACCAGGCCTATGCGGACCGTGCGCTCGAGTCCCTTGATGCCTATCTGGCCACTCGCCCCGATCTATTTGGAGGCGACCGGTCATAGCCTTTGACCTGTACGACACCGTCGACTCTTTTATCGCCTATATCGCACGCGTCGAGGGGCTTTCTCCCAACACGGTGACGGCCTATGGCTCGAGGCTGGAGCGCTTTGCTGCCTGGTGCGAGCGCGAGGATATCGATGCTTTCGCTGCCGACGTGCGCACCATTCGTCGCTATCTTGCCGAGCTTTCGCGTGAGCAGGTGGCTCCCCGAACGCTTGCGGCGCATCTGTCGGCTATCCGATCGCTCTATCGATGGATGGCTGCCGAGGGGGTCGTGGAGGGCGATGCAGTCTCGGCGATCGCATCGCCCAAGCTGCCGCGTGACCTGCCGGGCGTCCTTACGACCAAGCAGGTCGAGGCGCTGCTCAAGACGCCTGATACCTCAACACCCGCGGGACTGCGCGATGCGGCGATGCTCGAGCTGCTCTATGCCTCGGGCGCCCGTATCTCTGAGCTCGCAGCACTCAATGTGGAGTCCATTGCGTGGTCCGAACGCACGCTGCGCCTGTGGGGCAAGGGGAGCAAAGAACGTATCGTCCCTCTGTATCGTCGTGCGCTCGAGGCGACGCGTCTCTATATTGAGGAGGGAAGGCCGGAGTTGCTCGCTCAGGCAAAGCGTCGTGACCCCGTTACCGGGCCGCATCCGCTGCTTATATCGGCGCGCGGTAATCGCATGAGTGCCGCCATGCTCAGGCGGCGGTTTCATACGCTGGCGACGCTCGCCGGCATGCCTGCCGACATCGCCCCGCATGCGATGCGCCATACCTTTGCGACCGACTTGCTCGAGGGCGGTGCGGACCTGCGCTCGGTTCAAGAGCTGCTGGGCCATGCGAGCCTGTCCACGACGCAGATCTACACGCATCTCACACCCGATCGGCTTAAGCGGGCTGTGGCTCAAGCCCATCCCCGCGGCGAATAGTGGCTGGGACGTCCCGCGCCGCGCTCAGGTGTGTGGTTTTGATTGCGGGTTGGCAGGAAGATGCATTCCTGCTATCATTCATCGGGTTGCTTCACGGCAACAGGTTTTTATCACACACGCGCGGCTACTTCATACCGTGGTGCCCGGGCTTTGGTAGCACATGTCCGGGTTGGTTTTGGAGGATGACCCCGCGCGGAGGCAAACCACAGGAGGTTTAACATGGCTACCAAGATTAATATCCGCACCCTGCTCGAGGCCGGCTGCCACTTCGGTCACCAGACCCGTCGTTGGAACCCCAAGATGAAGCCGTTCATCTTCGGTGAGCGCAACGGCATCTACATCCTCGACCTCAAGCAGACCATCCTCGACGCCGACCAGGCCTACACCTTCGTCAAGAACGTCGCCAAGGGCGGCAACGTGCTGTTCGTCGGCACCAAGAAGCAGGCTCAGGAGGCCGTCAAGAACGCTGCTGAGCGCGCCAACATGCCTTACATCAACCAGCGTTGGCTCGGCGGCATGCTGACCAACTTCGTCACCATCCGCTCCCGCATCAACCGCATGGAGGAGCTCGAGGCCATGGTCGAGGACGGCCGCATGGCAGTGCTCCCCAAGAAGGAGCAGGCTGTTCTCGGCAAGGAGCTCACCAAGCTCCAGACCAACCTCGGTGGCGCCCGCGACATGAAGGGTCTGCCCCAGGCTCTCTTTGTCATCGACACCAAGCGCGAGGAGAACGCCATCAAGGAGGCTCAGCGCCTGAACATCCCCGTCGTCGCTCTGATCGACACCAACTCCGATCCCGACGAGGTCGAGTACGGCATCCCCTGCAACGATGACGCTATCTCTGCTGTCACCCTTATGTGCGAGCTCATGGCTGACGCCTGCCTCGCTGGCTCCGGCAAGGAGCAGGTCTCCGAGGCCGAGATGGCCGCTGAGCCCAAGGCCGAGTAAATCAGTCTTAGTTAATTCTTTTTCATCTCTTTGAAAGGAACCACAATGGCCCAGATTACCGCCGCTATGGTCAAGCAGCTCCGCGAGATGACCGACTCCCCGATGATGGAGTGCAAGAAGGCTCTCGTCGAGGCTGACGGCGACATGGACGCCGCTGTCGACGTTCTTCGTAAGAACGGCCTCGCCAAGGCTGCCAAGAAGGCTGGCCGCGAGACCAACGAGGGCGCTGTCGCCGCGTTCGTCTCCGAGGATGGCAAGACCGGCGCTCTGCTCGAGCTCTCCTGCGAGACCGACTTCGTTGGCTCCAACGCCAAGTTCACCGGCTTTGCTTCCAAGGTCGCTGAGGTTGTCGCTACCACCGAGCCTGCCGATGTCGACGCTCTGCTCGAGAAGCCGATGGGCGAGGAGACCGTTTCCTCCGAGCTCACCGAGATGATTCACATCATGGGCGAGAACATGAAGATCTCCCGCTTCGCTGCCCGCAAGGCCGAGAACGGCGCGCTCGCTTCTTACATCCACATGGGTGGTAAGATCGGCGTCCTCGTCGAGTTCGCCTTCGAGAAGGCCGAGACCGCTCAGGCTGAGTCCTTCAAGACCTTCGCTCACGACGTTGCCCTTCAGGTTGCCGCCGTCGCACCGATCTGCGCCACCCGCGATCAGGTTCCGGCCGAGACCGTCGAGCACGAGAAGCAGATCTACATGGCCCAGGCTGCCGAGTCCGGCAAGCCCGAGGCTATCCAGGAGAAGATGGCTGTTGGTCGTCTGGAGAAGTTCTACAAGCAGTCCGTGCTCACCGAGCAGGAGTTCATCAAGGACAGCTCCCTCACCATCAAGAAGTACGCTGAGCAGGTCTCCAAGGAGCTCGGCGACACCATTACCGTCGTTGCCTTTGACCGTCTGGTCCGTGGCGAGTAAATAAGCTCTTGTAGCTGGTAATGAGCAGGCTGTGGGTTTTACTCACAGCCTGCTTTTTCATGGCTCTTATCAGAGCCTTTGATATCATATTGAGAGTCTAATTAAAGGAGGATCGCTTTGTTCGACATCCGATATAAACGCGTGCTTCTTAAGCTTTCCGGCGAAGCACTGATGGGCGACGGCCAATATGGCATTGACCCCAAGGTTACCGACCATCTTGCCAAGCAGGTCAAGGAGCTGCTCGCCGTTGGCCATGAGGTCGGCGTCGTTGTCGGCGGCGGCAATATTTTCCGCGGCATGGCAGGCGCTGCCGGTGGCATGGAGCGTGCTCAGGCCGACTACATGGGCATGCTGGCAACCGTTATGAACGCGCTCGCCCTGCAGGATGCCTTCGAGCATAACGATGTTCCCTGCCGCGTGATGAGCGCTATCCAGATGAACGAGATCTGCGAGCCCTATATTCGCCGTCGCGCTATCAACCACCTTTCCAAGGGCAACGTTGTTATTTTTGCCGCCGGTTCGGGTAATCCGTACTTTACGACCGACACCGCCGCGGCTCTTCGTGCGTGCGAGATCGGCGCCGAGATTCTGATTAAAGCCACCAAGGTTGACGGCATCTACGACAAGGATCCCGTCAAGTGCGCCGATGCCGTCCGTTTTGACAAGATTACTTATCACGAGGTTCTCGTTCGCGGCCTGCAGGTTATGGATTCCACAGCTACGGCCCTGTGCCAGGATAACCGTATGCCTATTTTGGTCCTCAACATCGATGGCGAGGACACCGTCAAACGCGCGCTCGCGGGTGAGCCCGTCGGCACGCTCGTCTATCAGGAGGATTAAGCATGGCAGAGAACATCACCGCCCATATGGACAAGTCGCTCGAGTCCCTCAAGCATAACTTCTCCAAGGTCCGTACCGGTCGCGCCAACGCCAACATTCTGTCCGACATCACCGTTGATTATTACGGTGTCCCCACGCCGGTCACGCAGGTTGCCGCCGTCAAGACCCCCGAGGCTCACATGCTGCTCATCGAGCCGTGGGACAAGGCGCTCATCAACGCTATCGTCAAGGCCATCGGCGCTTCCGATCTGGGCATTACCCCCAACTCCGATGGCACCGTCGTTCGTCTGCCGTTCCCGGCCCCCACTGAGGAGCGCCGTCGCGAACTCGTCAAGGAGTGCCGCGAGTACGCCGAGCAGGCCAAGGTGTCTATCCGTAACATCCGTCGCGACTTCAACAATAAGCTCGAGCGCGATGAGGAGCTCACCGAGGACGATGTCCGTCGTGAGCAGGCCAAGGTCCAGAAGCACACCGATGAGTATGTCGCCAAGGTCGAGGAGCTTCTGAAGGAAAAAGAAGCCGAGGTCATGGAGATCTAAGGTGCAATACGACGAGCATAAACTGGTCGAGTACTTTGCCGACGCCCCTGCGGGCGTCGGTTTTTCCGACCTTGACCTCAATAACATTCCGCACCATATCTCGTGCATCATGGACGGCAACGGTCGTTGGGCCACGTCGCGCGGTCTTGCACGCACCGAGGGTCATAAGGCAGGTATCCTCTCGCTGCGCGAGATCATTACCGCCTGCGTGCGCCTGGGCGTCGACGTGCTTTCTGCCTATGCGTTTTCTACCGAAAACTGGAACCGTCCGCAGCATGAGGTCAACGTCTTGATGCATCTGTTTGCCAAGACGTTTATCGACGAGCTGCCGCTTCTGAAGCGCGAAAATGTGCGTGTTGTCTTTTTGGGCGACATTTCCGCGCTGCCCAAGAAGACCCGCGACGTTTTTGAACGCGGTCTTGCCGAGTGCGCCGATCACACCGGTATGACGCTGGCGCTTGCCGTCAACTACGGCGCGCGTGCCGAGATTACCCGCGCTGTCCGTCAGATTGCACTCGACGCTGCCGCCGGTAAGATCGATCCTGCCGCAATTGATGACGACATGGTGGCTTCCCACCTCTATACTGCCGGCCTTCCCGATCCTGAGCTTGTGATTCGCACCTCTGGTGAGCTGCGCCTTTCGAACTATCTGCTGTGGCAGGTGGCTTATTCCGAATTCTACGTCACCGATACCTATTGGCCCGACTTTGATCGTTGGGGCCTTGTCGACGCCATTTTGGCCTATCAGGGCCGTGACCGTAGGTTTGGTGGACTGAGCAAGACCGAGGAGGCTTAATCGTGTCCGATCGTCCCAAGGCATCTGCTCCCAAGACGCCTGCGCGCAAAGCTGCCACTGCGGGAGCGCCTGCAGCGAAGAGCGGCACCGGTTCGTGGCTGGCGGGCTTTATTACCCGCGCCGCCGCCGGTATCGTCTACGCCGTTGTCTTTATCCTGTGCCTGGTTTTGGGTATCGTGCCCACGGCCATCTTTGTTTCCGTCATGAGCGGTCTGTGCTGCTATGAGTTTTTCCGTATGACAAGGCTCGATGGCAAGATGGCTAACGAGCGCATGGGTATCGCTGCCGCCGTACTCTTTCCGCTGTCGGCGTTGGGCGATTCGATGTTGCTGAATGCCCTGCTTTTTGCCTTGATGCTCGCTGTGGGCATTTGGTATGTCTGGTCGCCGCGTACCCGCATCTCTGATGTGGCCGTGACGCTCATGGGTCCCATCTACACTGGCTTTATGCTGTCGGCTATCGTGCTGCTGCGCGATGCCGTGCCCGGTTTTGCCGGCGCCCTGCTTTCAGTGGGCGTTTGCGCGTCCCTTTGGGTCTCCGATTCGTTTGCCTACATCGTGGGCAGCCGTATCGGCAAGCACAAGATGGTTCCCAAGATCTCTCCCAAAAAGAGCTGGGAGGGGTTTGCCGGCGGCATCTTGGGCTCGGTTTTGATTTGGCTCATCCTGTGGGCGACGCACTTCTACAAGCTCAGCCTGCCCTATGCGCTGCTGTGCGGCGTGGTCGTGTCCATTCTGGGCGTTATCGGCGACCTTATCGAGTCGCGCATCAAGCGCGGTGTGGGCGTCAAAGATTCCGGCAACCTTATCCCGGGCCACGGCGGAATGCTCGATCGTAGCGATTCGCTTATCTTCGGCTGCATCACCGCGCAGCTGTTGCTGATGATCGGAGGCGTGCTGTAATGTCCTTCCAGACGACGTATGGCTCCGATGGACGTCTCCGCGTTGCCATCCTGGGCTGTACAGGCTCTATCGGCACCCAGGCGCTCGATGTGTGCCGCCAGCATGCCGATCGCCTGCAGGTGACGGCGCTGTCCGTTAACTCCAGTACCTCTGAGCTCGTTGCCGCTGCCCGTGAGTTCTCGGTTCCGGCGGTTGCCGTGGCCGATGCCGCTCATGGCGATGACGCCGTGCTGCAGGAGTTGCCCGAGGGAACGAAGCTCGGCGTTGGCGCGCAGGCGGTTTGCGAGCTCGCGCGTCGCGACGATGTCGACTGCGTGCTCGTCGCTATTGTGGGCGCCGCCGGTCTCGAGGCGAGCCATGCGGCCTTGACCTCGAATAAGCGCCTTGCCCTTGCCAACAAGGAGTCCCTCGTCGTCGGTGGCGACTTGCTTATGCCGTTGGCACAACCGGGCCAGCTTATTCCGGTCGACTCTGAGCATTCCGCCATCTACCAGTGCTATCTGGGGGAGAACCCGCGCGAGGCCCACTGCATTTGGCTCACCTGCTCGGGCGGTCCGTTCTTTGGCCGCACGCGCGACGAGCTCGATCGCGTGACGCGTGCCGATGCCCTCGCGCATCCCACGTGGGCCATGGGTGCCAAGATCACCATTGACTCCGCCACCCTCATGAACAAGGGCCTGGAGCGCATTGAGGCCATGCATCTGTTTAACTGCGACCTCGATTTCATTAACGTGGTCGTGCAGCGTCAGTCCAAGATTCACTCTATGGTCGAGTTCGCCGACGGCTCCGTGATGGCGCATCTCGGTGCATCCGACATGCGTATTCCCATCCAGTTCGCGTTCTCGTATCCCGAGCGTTGGGATACCCCGGCGCCTCGTATCGATTTCCGCGAGCTGGGGCAGCTCACGTTTGATGCTGCCGACATGGATACCTTCCGCTGTCTGGCACTGGCCGAGCGTGCCGGCAAGACGGGCGGCACCATGCCGTGCGTGCTCAATGCCGCCAACGAGGTTGCCGTCGATGCCTTCCTGCACGATGGCTGCAGCTTTACCGATATCGATCGCATTGTGGAATCCTGCATGGACGCCCACGATATGCAGGCGGTCGATTCGTTTGAGCAGCTTCGCGACATCGATGCGTGGGCGCGTGAAAAGGCTGCGCAGGTGCTCGCCGCAACCCGTTCCTAACCCATAAGGATTGCTTTTTCGTTTTATGGATACTGTTCTGAGCGTTCTCTCATCGGTCTTTTGGGGCCTGCTGGTGCTTTCCGTCCTCGTGTTTTTGCACGAGGGCGGCCACTTTTTGGCGGCGCGTGCCTGCGGCGTCCGTGTGACCGAGTTCTTTTTGGGTCTGCCGTGCCGCTTTGACATCCATTACACGTCGCGTCGCATTGGAACCAAGTTTGGCGTGACCCCGCTGCTGCTGGGTGGCTACGCTGCCATCTGCGGTATGGATCCGACCGATGTTTCGTGCGCCGATCGCGTGCTCGCGGCTATCTATCGTCATGGTCGCGCGACCGTGGCCGACCTTGCTGTCGAGCTCGAGCTTTCCGAGGAGGTTGTGCTCGAGGCATGCGCCCTTTTGCTGGGCTGGGGCTCCATCGCGCCCTGGTATGAGGAAGGGGAGAAGCCCTCGCCGAGCTACTATCCCACCAAATATCAGACGTTGCCGCGAGACACGGCAGGCTATACCACCTTTGATGGTCGCCGTTTCGATCGCGAACATGCGACTGCCGAGGGCGATGTGTGGGAGCTGCCGTTCGGCGAGGCCGAGTTCCTTGCGCAAGAGCGCTCGCACACCTATTTGGGCCAGGGCTTTGTCAAGCGTGCCTTTATGCTGCTTGCGGGCATTATCGTCAATATCCTGACGGGTTTTTTGCTCCTTATGAGCATCTATTCCATCGCAGGTGTCACCGTGCCGGTGGATACCAATGTGATTGGCCAGGTTGACGAAGGCTCGATTGCCGCCTCGGCGGGAATCGAGGGCGGCGACGCGATTCTTTCGGTCGACGGAGTATCGTGCTCTACCTGGATGGACGTTTACGATGCCATCGGCAAGGCTGCCGGTAAGGACGATATCGCCATTGAGTACGAGCGTGACGGCAAGCAGCATTCGACCACGGTTGTGCTCAAAGAGGACGATCGCCTAGGTGTGTATGCCTCTACGCAGGTGGTCCGTTTAGACCCCATCACGTCGGCTCGCCTGTCGTTCTCCTATGTTGTGCAGACAGCGGAGGGCGTGATGCGCCTGCTCCAGCCGCAGCATACGATGGAGATTCTCGATCAGTCCTCTTCGATCGTGGGTATTAGCGTTATGTCCTCACAGGCTGCTGCTGCCGGCCCTGCCACGTTCCTTTCGTTTGCCGCCCTCATTTCATTCTCGCTTGGCTTTATGAACCTGCTGCCCATCCCGCCACTCGATGGCGGCAAGCTAGTCATCGAGATCATTCAGAAGATTGCGGGCCGCGAGCTTCCGCTCAAGGTCCAGACGATTGTGAGCTATGTGGGCATCGCGCTCTTTGCGCTGCTGTTTGTCTATATGCTTCGTTCCGACATCCTTCGATTTATTCTGTAGGGGAGTGTTTGGATTGTCTTTATCCCATCCTTTGCCTCGCGAGCTGACGCGCCCCGTGCATGTGGGCGGCGTGCAGATCGGTGGCGGCGCGCCGGTGGTGGTCCAATCTATGACCTGCACCGATACCGCTGATGCCCAGGCAACGCTTGCGCAAGTGTGCGCGTTGGCGCAGGCTGGCTGCGATATCGTGCGCGTGAGCGTGCCCTCCGAGGCCGCGCTTGAGGGCTTCCGCACCATCTGTGCCGAGTCTCCGGTGCCGATTGTCGCCGATATCCACTTTAACCATAAGCTCGCCATTGGTGCCGTTGAGGCCGGTGCCGCCAAGCTGCGCATCAATCCCGGCAATATCGGCGATTGGGCCAAGGTTGACGCGGTGATCGATGCTGCGGGTGCCTCGGGCTGTGCGATTCGCATTGGCGTGAACGCGGGCTCGCTTGAGCAAGATATTGCCGAGCGCGACGACCTCACGCAGCCCGAAAAGCTCGTGATGTCGAGCGAGCGCTTCGTCAAGCACTTTGAGGATCGCGGCTTTACGAACATTGTGCTTTCGGCCAAGGCCCATAGCGTGCAAACGACGCTCGATGCCTATCGAGCCCTGTCACGTGAGATTCCCCACGTTCCGCTTCACCTGGGCGTGACGGAGGCGGGGACCAAGCTTCAGGGCACCATCAAGAGCTCTGTAGGCTTGGGTATCTTGCTTTCCGAAGGGATCGGCGACACCATGCGTGTGTCGCTCACGGCCGATCCGGTTGAGGAGCCGCCGGTCGCCTGGGGAATTCTACAGTCGCTGGGCCTGCGTCGCCGTGGTCCCGAGATTGTCTCGTGCCCCACGTGCGCCCGCTGCCAGGTTAACCTCATTCCCATCGCCGAGGAGGTCACCGAGCGGCTTAAGAACTATTCCGCGCCGCTTTCGATTGCCGTCATGGGATGTGCCGTTAATGGCCCCGGTGAGGCTTCAGATGCCGACCTAGGCGTTGCTTGCGGACGTGGTCAGGCCTTGCTCTTTTCGCATGGCCAGATCATTGGTAAAGTAGCTGAGGACCAAATTGTCGACGCGCTTATGGCAGAGGTCGACAAGCTTATTGAGGAGAAATAAATGACCCGAGCAATGTATATGTCTAAGCTCTATGCGCCGACGCTTAAAGAGGATCCGGCGGACGCTGAGCTCGCCAGCCACCGCCTGCTGCTCCGTGCCGGCATGATCCGCAAGGAGGCCGCCGGTCTGTATTCCTACCTGCCGCTCGCATGGCGCTCGATTCGCAAGATTGAGAACATCGTGCGCGACGAGATGGACGCCGCCGGCGCCCAGGAGCTTATGATGCCTATCATGGTCGATGCCGAGTTGTGGCGTGAGTCCGGCCGTATCGATGCCTATGGCAAGGAGCTTGTGCGCTTTGACGACCGTCATGGTCGCGAGTTCGTGCTGGGCCCCACGCACGAGGAGACCGTCACGGCCCTGGTGCGCAACGAGCTGCGCTCCTATAAGCAGCTGCCAGTGAATCTCTATCACATCCAGGATAAGTTCCGCGACGAGTTCCGTCCCCGTTTTGGCCTGATGCGCGGTCGCGAGTTCATCATGAAGGATGCCTACAGCTTCTCCGCCACGCAGGAGAGCTTGCAGGAGGAGTATGACAAGATGAAGCAGGCCTACGCTAACATTTGCGAGCGCTGCTACATCAAGGCCTTGCCCGTCGTTGCCGACTCCGGCGAGATCGGTGGCGATACCTCCGTCGAGTACATGGCTTTGGCCGACGCCGGCGAGGCTTCTCTCGTCTATTGCGATGACTGCGGTTTTGCCGCCGATGATGAGGCTGCAAGCACCAAGGTCGTCGTGACCGAGGGCCCCGGCGACGGTACGCTTACCAAGGTCGAGACTCCGGGCATGGGCACCATTGAGGCCGTTGCTAAGTTCTTTGGGTTCCCCGAGAACGGCACGCGCAAGTCCCTGGCGCTCATCGATGCCGAGGGCAAGCCCGTCGTGGCCATCGTCCCGGGCGATCATGAGCTCAACGACTGCAAGGCCGAGCATGTCTTTGGCAAGGGTTATCGCATGATGACGGACGAGGAGCTCCAGACCTACGGTCTGCACAAGGGCTTTATCGGACCGGTTAACTTGCCCGAGGGCATCCGTCTGGTGTGCGACGAGAGCCTGCGCGAGTCCAAGCAGTGGGCCTGCGGTGCCAACGAGGTCGATTATCACTTTACCGGTGCCTGCCCCGAGCGCGACTTTACCGTCGATGAGTGGGCAGATCTGGTCACCGTCGTTGCCGGCGATCCCTGCCCGCACTGCGGCAAGCCGCTCTCTGCTGCTCGCGGCATCGAGGTCTCGCAGGTCTTCCAGCTGGGTACCAAGTATTCCGAGGCCATGGGCGCCACCTTTATGGACGAGGACGGCAAGGAGAAGCCGCTTATCATGGGTTGCTACGGCGTGGGCGTGTCCCGCTCGCTTGCTGCCGTCGTGGAGCAGCACAACGACGAGCACGGTATCGTCTGGCCGGTTTCCGTTGCCCCGTACGAGGTCGCTGTGATTCCGCTCGATCCCAAGAAGGAGGAGTGCGCAACCGTCTGCGACCAAATCGTCGAGGGCTTGTGCGCCGAGGGTATCGAGGTTGTCGTCGACGACCGCGACGAGCGTCCCGGCTTTAAGTTTGCCGATAACGACCTTATGGGATTCCCGTATCAGGTGGTGCTTGGCAAGCGTGGCCTTAAGAATGGCACCGTTGAGCTCAAGGACCGTGCCACGGGCGAGCGCGAGGACGTGGCGATTGACGAGGTCGTCGCCAAGGTTGCCGAGCTTGTTAAGGCGGCCCGCCGTTAATCGACGTTTCTGCTATTAGATGTAATTGCGGGACTGCTCCGTATCTCTCTTAGGAAGAGATGCGGAGCAGTCTATTTTGTTGCGTGAATAAACTCGATGGGTAAAGGAAAACCCCACAGCCCATATGAGCTGCGGGGTTTTCTTGTGCCTCCGATGCGAAATAAATCGCTCAGATATTACTGATAATCGACGACGTCGATCCAGTTCTTCAGGAACTCATCGTTCACGTTGCGCTTACGAGCGAGCTCGGAAGCGGCGACGATGCTCGTCCACTGACGCACGACCTGCATGGGCATGTCGGCGCGGTCGCAGTAGAGCTCCAGGTAGGCCTCGGCCTGATCCTTGCTGTTGAGGGCGAAGAGCAGGTAGGTGGTGGCAACGTCGGCAGCAGGGGAGCCCTGGGTGGCGTGTGCCCAGTCGCACACATAGAGCTGGCCGTCGTCGCCGACGATGACGTTGGAGGGGTTGAAGTCGCCGTGGCAGACCTTGAACTCCTTGGTCATGCCGTCCAGACGCTCCTGAAGGTTGTAGCGCGTGGTGGCATTGAGCTGATCAAGGCTGTCGATCATGCGGGCGAACTTGTCGCGCTGACGGTTGAGCAGCGGGGAGGTGTAGCCGTGGATCTCGATCTGGAGGTCGACGAACATCTCGAGATACTCACCAAAGCGCTGGGGCTCGGCAGTCATCTTCTCGGCAAGGGTGGTGCCCGGAACCTTCTCGGTCACGAGCGCCCAGCCGTTGGCGTTCTCGAGCTGGGAAACCTCGAGAGCCTTGGGGCTGCGGATGCCGCACTCATTGATGCGGGCAAGATTCAAAGCCTCGTTGAACACGTCGGAGACAGGCTTGGTCTCGTTAAAGACCTTGACAATCTTGTCGCCCAGGTCGTAAACGACCTTGTTGCCACGGCGGACGAGCTCGGTCTTGGAATCGGGTAGCAGCATGGTTGCATCCTTTCAACGATGCGATAGAAGCGACGGCGGGGGTGTGTGAAACACCCGTGCACCCCCGCCGTTAAAAACCGTGCTAAAACTAGCAGACGGCGTAGTCCTGAGGCTCGCGGCCGTAGTAGGCGTCCAGGTAGAGCTCCTTGATCTCGCTCATGAGCGGGTAGCGCGGGTTTGCGCCGGTGCACTGGTCGTTGAATGCCTGCTCGGTCATCTCGTCGAGGGTGTCGAGGAAGTACTGCTCGTCAACACCGTAGTCGGCGATGGTCTTCTTGACGCCGATGAAGTCCTTGAGCTCCTCGAGCTTCGTGATGAAGTTCTCGAAGACCTCCTTGTCGTCCTTGCCCTCGATGCCGCAGTACTTGGCCATCTCGGCGTAGTTGTGCAGCGCGTTGGGGTAAGGATACTGGGAGAACGTGCCCATCTTGACGGGAGCCTCGGCGGCGTTGTAGCGCATGACGCGGGTCAGGATGACGGCGTTTGCGAGGCCGTGGGGCAGGTGATGGAAAGCGCCGAGCTTGTGGGCCATGGAGTGGTTGAGGCCCAGGAAGGCGTTGGCGAAGGCCATACCGGCCATGCAAGAGGCGTTGTGCATCTCCTCGCGGGCATGCGGGTCCTTGGCGCCGTTCGTGAAGCTGGAGGGCAGGTTCTCGAAGACGAGCTTAGCAGCGCGCTCGGAGAGGCCCTTGGTGTAGTCGGAAGCCATGATGGAGACGTAGGACTCGATGGCGTGGGTCATGACGTCGATGCCGGAGGCAGCGGTCAGGCCGCGCGGGGCGGTCATGCAGTTGTCGGCGTCGACGATAGCCATGTTGGGGAGCAGCGCGTAGTCGGCGAGCGGCCACTTGATGCCGGTCTCCTTGTCGGTGATGATGGCGAACGGCGTGCACTCGGAGCCGGTACCCGAAGAGGTCGGGACGGCGACGAAGTAGGCCTTCTTGCCCATCTCGGGGAAAGTGAAGATACGCTTGCGGATGTCCATGAAGTCCATGGCCATGTCCTCAAACTTGCACTCGGGGTGCTCGTACATCATCCACATGATCTTGCCGGCGTCCATAGCGGAGCCACCGCCGACGGCGATGATGACGTCCGGCTCAAAGAGAGCCATCTGCTTGGCGCCGCGACGTGCGCACTGCAGCGACGGATCGGGCTCGACGTCGTAGAAGCAGTCGTGGGCGATGCCCATCTCGTCGAGCTTGGCCTCGATGGCGCGGGTGTTGCCATTCTTGAAGAGGAACTGGTCGGTGACGATGAAGGCGCGCTTCTTGCCCATGACGGTACCGAGCTCGTCGAGAGCGACGGGCGTGGAACCCTTCTTGAAGTAGACCTTCTCGGGAGCGCGGAACCACAGCATGTTCTCACGGCGCTCGGCCACAGTCTTAACGTTGATCAAGTGCTTCACCCCAACGTTCTCGGAGACGGAGTTGCCGCCCCAGGAGCCGCAGCCCAGGGTCAGAGACGGCTTCATGCCAAAGTTGTACAGATCACCGATGCCGCCGTGCGAGGACGGGGTGTTGATGACGATACGGCAGGCCTTCATGACGTGCTCGAACAGGCTGATCTTCTCGGCCTGGGCGGGGTGCACGTACAGAGAGGCGGTGTGGCCCGGGCCACCGGCGAGCACCAGGTGCTCGGCCTTGTCGACGGCCTCCTGGAAGTCCTTGGCGTGATACATGGCCAGGACCGGGGAGAGCTTCTCGTGGGAGAACTCCTCCTTGGCGGGGTCGGTGGAGGTGACCTCGGCGATCAGGATCTTGGTCTTGGCAGGAACCTCGATGCCGGCGAGCTCGGCGATCTTGGCGGCAGCCATGCCGGGAATGCGGTGATCGAGAGCGCCGTTCTTGAACATGGCGGCACGCAGGGCCTCCATCTCGGCACCCTGCTTGACGAAGTAGCAGCCGCGCTTCTGGAACTCGGCTTTGACCTGGTCATAGATGGTGTCGATGACGGTCACGGACTGCTCGGAAGCGCAGATCATGCCGTTGTCGAAGGTCTTGGAGTGGATGATGGAGTTGACGGCGAGCAGCACGTCGGCGGTGTCGTCGATGATGACCGGGGTGTTACCGGCGCCAACGCCCAGGGCGGGCTTGCCCGAGGAGTAGGCGGCCTTGACCATGCCCGGGCCACCGGTGGCGAGGATGATGTCGACGTCGCGCATGACCATGTTGGTCAGCTCGATGGAGGGGACATCGACCCAGCCGATGATGCCCTCGGGGGCGCCGGCCTTGACGGCGGCGTCAAGCACGAGCTTGGCGGCGGCGATGGTGCACTTGGCGGCTGCCGGGTGCGGGGAGATGATGATGCCGTTGCGGGTCTTCAGGCTGATCAGCGTCTTGAAGATCGCGGTGGAGGTGGGGTTGGTCGTCGGGATGACGGCGCCCACGATGCCGATGGGCTCAGCGATCTTGGTGATGCCGTAAGCCTCGTCGCGCTCCAGGACACCACAGGTCTTGGTGTTCTTGTAAGCGTTGTAGATGTACTCTGCGGCATAGTGGTTCTTGATGACCTTGTCCTCAAGAACGCCGCGGCCGGTCTCCTCGATGGCCATCTTAGCCAACGGGATACGAGCCTTGTTGGCGGCCATGGCGGCCTCATAGAAGATCTTGTCGACCTGCTCCTGCGTGTACGTAGCAAAAAGCGCCTGGGCCTCTCGCATCTGAGCGAGCTTAGCCTCAAGCGCCTCTACGTTGTCCACAATTGCGGGAGTAGTGTTTTCCGGTGACTTTTTCACCATTTGTGTCTCCTTGCGATCGGAGATTTACCCTACATCTTGCATGATAGCAAGAAATTATTCGGCGAACGGTAAGATTCCCGTAAAAGGCATACTAAAACGCTTCAATCAAATGAACCGTTTCAACTTAATCCATCAGCCCAATGCATCGCCCCGCTCATTGGGGACAGACTTATATGAGTATTTCAATGGGAAAACGGGGAACCTGTTTGACAATCGCTATTCGCGGGTCGCGGTCGAGTCGGACACGCAGGCGGTCCAGTTGCTCGATTATATCCATCTCAATCCTGTGAAAGGCGCGCTCGACTCGCTCGATGCGTACCGCTGGTCAAGCTTCAAGGCATATCAGCTGGGCTATGATTCCTTTGACATCTGCAAACACTCATGTAAGTCTGTCCCCAATGAGTGCAAAAAGGCGCCCTCCGTAGGGGAGGACGCCTTTGGTAAGTTCTATATGAACGCGAGGTCTTTGACCCGGAGAGTCCGAGGTACTTGTTGGTAAGACCTTATTTAGGAGCGCGCAACCTTGCCGGACTTGAGGCAGGTGGAGCAAACGTTCATCTTGCGACGGTGACCATCGACGACGACGTAGACGCGCTGGATGTTGGGGCGGAACTTACGGTTGGTGACGCGGTGAGAGTGGCTGATGGAGCGACCGGCAACGGGGTGCTTACCGCAAACTTCGCAAACTTTGGACATAACTGACCCTCCTTGGGCGACAAACGAACATGTCGCGTTAACAAACAAGCCTGAACTATAGCACAGAAGTTGCTCCCTGTGCGCAATCTACACAGAGATATTCCTCTTTTGGCGATAGTGCCCACGCTACGGCCCTGGACGTAGATCCGATTTGCGTGCAACAGAGGGGATTATGCCAGCTCGTGCGTGTGTTTTCAAGCTCGTCCCACAAATATATATAGGTTTATGGAGCATTGGGCTCCGTTTACGGATTGCTCTGTATTTATGCTCGCAATTAAGCTCGAGGTTGGCTACACTATCCCTTGACCATTAAAGGGGTACGAGATACCCACATGGAATTACATAGCTGTCAAAGAGCAGCCTTTCCTGTGGGTGTCTGGTCCGCTTTAAGCGGTCGGGCATCTATTTTTTTGACTGTGTCAGCAGTCAAGACATGTGAGGAAGGAGATCGATGGGCACGACTTCCCCCAAGGCGGTCATCATGGACGAGACCGCCGTCAATCGAGCGATGACCCGTATCGCGCACGAGATTCTCGAGCGCAACGAGGGCTGTGAAGACCTCGCTCTGGTCGGCATCGTCACGCGCGGCGACCTTCTGGCAAAGAAGCTCGCCGAGGAGATCAAGGAGATCGAGGGCGTCGACGTTCCGCTCGGCAGCCTGGACATCAGCTTCTACCGCGATGACTATGCGACCAATTTCGCTCCCGCGATCCACGCCACCAACATTCCCTTTAGCGTCGACGGCAAGCGCGTCGTTTTGGTGGACGACATCCTGTATACGGGCCGTACCATTCGCGCCGCTCTGGACGCCGTTATGGACCTGGGCCGTCCGAGCCGCATTGAGCTGGCAGTCCTCGTTGACCGCGGCCACCGCGAGCTCCCCATCTCGCCGGACTTTGTCGGCAAGAACGTTCCCTCGTCGCATGAGGAGAACGTGCACCTATATATGAAGGAAGTAGACGGCCGCACCGCTGTCGAGATTAACGACGTCGCGCCGGGTTCCCACGTGGGCTCCGCGCCGCTGGGAGGTGAGTAGTACCGTGGCGTTCAACCATAAGCACCTGATCGACATTACCGAGTACTCCGAAGAGGACCTCAAGCTCATCCTCGAGACCGCCAAGGCGTTCTCCGAGGTCAACGAGCGTGCGATCAAGAAGGTCCCCACGCTCAAGGGCAAGACCATCGTCAACATGTTCAACGAGCCCTCGACGCGCACCCGTAGCTCCTTCGAGCTTGCCGAGAAGCGTCTTTCGGCCGACAGCCTCAACTTTGGCGGCTCTTCGACCTCCACGGTCAAGGGCGAGAGCCTCGTCGATACCGTCGAGACCCTCAACGCCTATAAGATCGACTGCATTGTCGTGCGCGATAAGCACGCCGGCGCTCCCTACATCGTCACGCAGAACTCGCCCGCGAGCGTCATCTGCGCCGGCGACGGCAAGCACAACCATCCCACGCAGGCCCTGCTCGACCTGTACACCATCTGGGAGCACAAGGGTGACTTCCACGGTTTGAAGGTCGCCGTCGTCGGCGATATCGCGCACTCCCGCGTCTGCGGCTCGCTGATCCCCGCCCTTAAGATTATGGGCTGCGAGACCTACGCCGTCGCCCCCGGCACGCTGCTGCCGCCGGCGCCCGAGGTCCTGGGCTGCGACCACGTGACGAGCGACCTCGATTCCGTCCTGCCCGAGCTGGACGTCGTCTACATGCTGCGCGTGCAGCAGGAGCGCCTCGAGGGTGCCCCGTTCCCGACCATTCGCGAGTACCACAAGCTCTTCGGCCTGACCAAGGACCGCGAGAAGCTCATGAAGCCCGATGCGATCATCTGCCACCCGGGCCCCATCAACCGCGGCGTCGAGTTCGACTCCTATATGGCCGACCACCCGCAACGCTCCGTCATCCTGGAGCAGGTCTACGCCGGTATCTGCGTGCGTATGGCTATCCTGTATCTGCTGCTTGGAGGTGCCGATAATGGCCTTGCTTCTTAAGAATGCCCACGTCGTCGACCCGTCCGTCGAGCTTGACGGTGTCGTTGACGTCCTGATTGACGGCGACAAGATCGCCGAGGTCGGCGAGAATCTCGCCGCCGAGGGAGCCGAGGTCCGCGACCTTTCCGGCAAGTACCTCGTCCCCGGCCTGGTGGATATGCACGTTCACCTTCGCGAGCCCGGCTACGAGGTCAAAGAGGACATCGAGAGCGGTACCCGCGCAGCTGCCAAGGGCGGCTTTACCGGCGTGTGCGCCATGCCCAACACCGATCCCGTCACCGATAACGGCACCGTCGTGGAGTTCGTCAAGTCCCGTGCTGCCGAGGTCGGTCACTGCCGCGTCTATCCGTCGGGCGCCATGACCCGCGGTCTTAAGGGCGAGGCCATGTCCGAGATGGGCGATATGGTCGCCCACGGCGCCGTCGCCTTCACTGACGACGGTCGTGGCGTGCAGGGCGCGGGCATGCTCCGTCGCTGCATGGACTACGGCAAGATGTTCGGCAAGGTTTTTATGAGCCACTGCCAGGACGAGGACCTGGTCGGCCACGGCCAGATCAACGAGGGCAAGGTCTCGACCCGTCTGGCCCTCGAGGGTTGGCCGGCCGCCGGCGAGGAGCTTCAGATTGCCCGCGACATCGAGATTGCCAAGCTGACCGGTGCCAAGCTGCACATCCAGCACATCTCCACCGCTCATGGCCTGGAGCTCGTGCGTGCCGGTAAGGCTGCCGGTGTCCAGGTGACCTGCGAGGCCACCCCGCACCACATGTTCCTGACCGAGAACGACCTGGACGAGACCTACAACACCTCGCTCAAGGTCAATCCGCCGCTGCGCACCGACGAGGATGCCGAGGCCATCCGTCAGGGTGTCATCGACGGTACCGTCGACGCTATCGTTACCGACCACGCTCCCCACACCCCGTGGGAGAAGGCCCGCGAGTTCGAGCTCGCGCCCTTTGGAATGATTGGCCTCGAGACTTCGCTGTCGCTCGTGCTCACTGAGCTGGTCAACACGGGCAAGATGAGCGTGAGCCGCATGGTCGAGCTCATGGCCATCAAGCCGCGTGAGATTCTGGGCCTCGATCAGGTTCAGGTCAAGGCGGGCTCTGTCGCCGACCTGACCGTGTTCGACCCCTCCGCAACCTGGACGGTTGGCGAGGACGGTTACGAGTCGCGCGCCGAGAACTCCGGTTTTGCCGGCCGCACGCTCACCGGTCGTGCCACCGATGTATTTGTCGGTGGCAAGCAGACGCTCGCCGACGGCTGCATCTGCTAGCATAGCCTTATCGCTTTTGTGCGCGGCGCCCTTGCGGTGCCGCGCTTTCTGTTCGTTTAGACCATGCAACCGCATGGGGGATTGGAGCGTCTATGCCCACACCTTCCACTGCACGCATGCACGACTTCGAGGTCGTCTCGAACCGGGAGATCGCCGACGGCATCTTCTCGCTCGTCATCTCGGCCCCCAAGCTTGCAAGTGCGCTCAAGCCCGGTCAGTTTGTGAACATCGCCGTCCCCGGCGATGCGTCTTCTCTGCTTCGTGTGCCCTTGAGTTTCTACCGCGCCGACGCCGAGGCCGGCACCGTCGAGCTGTGGTACGCCGTCGTGGGCGACGATACCCGCCGTTTGTCCCAGATGGGCCCCGGCTCCACCTCTAACCTGCTGGGCCCCGGTGGTCGTGGCTGGATGGTACCCGAGGGCACCAGGAAGGCTTTGCTCGTCGCCGGTGGTATCGGCGTTCCGCCTGTGCTTTGTCTTGCCGGTATGCTTGCCGAGCAGGGTGTTGATGTGGACGTGTGCCTGGGCTTTGGCACCGCGTCCAAGGCCGTGGGTGTCGATGAGTTCCGCGCGCTGGGCGCCACGGTTAATGTGTGCACCGACGACGGTTCGCTCGGCACGCACGGTTTTTGCACCGATCCTGCCGCAGAACTGCTTGGCGAGGGCGGCTACGACTACGTGGCCAGCTGCGGCCCCGCCGTCATGATGAAGAAGGTCGCCGCCGCTGCCGCCGAGGCCGGTGTGTACTGCGAGGTGTCGCTCGAGCGCATGATGAGCTGTGGCTTTGGCGCCTGCAACACCTGCAATGTCGAGACGGTCGACGGTATGAAGGGTGCTTGTATGTGCGGCCCCGTGTTCGATGCTTCCAAGGTGGTGGTCTTCTAGTGGGTACCGTGAACATGGCCGTCGATTTCGGCGGCGTCAAGATGCAGAACCCCATCAACACCGCAGCCGGTACCTTTGGCTACGGTTGGCAGTTCCAGAACTTCTTTGATGTTTCCCAGCTGGGCGCCATCACCACCAAGGGTTGCGCTGCCGAGCCCTGGCCCGGCAATCCCGCGCCCCGCATGGCCGAGATTCCCGGCGGTATGATCAACTCCGTGGGTCTTCAGAACCCCGGCGTGGCCGCCTTTGCCCGCGAGTCCGGTCCGTGGCTCGAACAGCTGTCCAAGGACGGCTGCCAGGTCATCTGTCAGGTTGCCGGTCACTCCGTTGACGAGTTTGTCCGCGCACTCGAGATGTATGTCGAGCTGTGCCCCTGGGCTGCCGGCTACGAGATCAACGTGAGCTGCCCTAATATCGCCGCCGGCGGTGCCGCCATGGGCTCCACGCCCGAGGGCGCCTCTTCCGTTATGGCTGCTTGCCGCAAGGTGACCGATAAGCCGCTGTTCGTGAAGATGGCGCCGGTCAACGTCGCCGAGATCGCCAAGGCCCTCGAGGCTGCCGGCGCCGACGGCCTTTCGGTCATCAACTCCATCCAGGGCATGGCCATCGACGTCCATACCCGCAAGTCCCGCGTGGCCAAGCCCAAGGGCGGCCTTTCGGGCCCGCTGTGCCACCACATCGCCGTGCGCATGGTCTGGGAGGTTGCCCAGGCCGTCGATATCCCCATCAACGGTGTCGGCGGTGTCATGACTGGCGAGGATGCGGCTGAGTTTATCCTGGCCGGCGCCACCTGCGTGTCGGTCGGCATGGCCAACTTCGTCGATCCGTGCGCTTCGCTTAAGATCGCGCATGAGCTCGAGGCCTGGGCCGAGTCCCAGGGCGTAAAGGACATCAACGAGCTGGTGGGTGCTTTCGAATGCTAGAGAATGATGCCCGCGACCGTGTTATCGTCGCCCTCGACTGCGACCGTGAGCGCGCGCTCGAGCTCGCCCACGAGCTTTCGGGCCATGCCGCCTGGCTCAAGGTCGGCATGACGCTCTATTACGCTGAGGGTCCCCAGATCGTCAAGACCTTTAAGGACCTTGGCTTTAAGGTCTTCCTCGACCTTAAGTTCCATGACATTCCGCATCAGGTGCGCGGCGCTGCCCGCTCGGCCTCGCTTGCCGGTGCCGACCTGCTTTCGGTCCACGGCCTGGGCTCGGGTGCTATGCTCGCTGCCTGCCGCGAGGGTGCCGAGGAGGCGCGTGAGGACCGCGCCAAGCTCGTCGCCATCACCGTGCTCACGAGCATGAATCAGGATGCCTTGAGCGAGATCGGCGTCGAGTCTCCCGTGGCCGAGGAGGCCGCCCGCTTGGCAAAGCTTGCTCAGGCCAATGGCATCGATGGCATCGTGTGCTCACCGATGGAGGCTCACGACATGCGTGAGCTGCTGGGTCCTGATGCCCTGATCGTGACTCCGGGTGTGCGTCCGGTGGGTGCCGCCCTTGGTGACCAGTCCCGCGTGGCGACGCCTTCCCAGGCTATCGAGCGTGGCGCAAGCCACATTGTGGTGGGCCGTCCCATCACCGGTGCCGACGATCCGGTTGCCGCCTTTGACGGCATCGTCGCCGAGCTGGTCGAAAACGTCGCGTAAAAGATTCCCCTAAGTCACCACTTTTGGGTCTCATTAGCACAAAATAGCCCCTGTGCCTGCGTAAACTTTCCCATCCTTTGTGTGGAATCGCAGGTCAGGGGCTTAACTTTGGGCGCAGTATATTGCACTTTTTGCGGGTATCGTCTAACCTATGGAGCCGCGATTAGGCTTTTTGTGCGTTCTACGTGCTAAAATGCCAATTATTGAATCAGATATAACCCAACTATTTGGAGGTACGAATGGCACTCCCTCAGCTTACCGACGAGCAGCGCAAGCAGGCTCTTGAGAAGGCTGCTGCCGCACGTCACGCCCGCGCTGAGCTTCGCGAGCAGATCAAGAAGGGCGAGAAGTCCCTCGAGTCTGTGCTCAACTCCGATGACCCCATCGCTTCCCGCATGAAGGTTTCCACCCTCATCGAGTCTCTCCCCGGTTATGGCAAGGCCAAGGCCGCCAAGATCATGGAGGAGCTCGGTATCTCCGCTACTCGTCGCGTCCAGGGCCTCGGCGTCCGTCAGCGCGAGCAGCTCCTCGAGCAGCTGACCAAATAAGTGAGCGCTCAGGATTCCAAGCTCTTTGTGATTTCTGGACCGTCAGGCGCAGGCAAGGGTACGCTCGTCACTCGTGTGCGCGAGCGCCGCTCGAACCTGGGTCTGACGGTTTCGGCTACCACGCGAGCACCACGCAAAGGTGAGGTCGACGGCGTCAACTACTTTTTTCTGACGCGCGAGGAGTTCGACCGCCGCGTGGCAAACGGTGAGTTTGTTGAGTGGGCCGAGGTCCACGGTAACTGCTACGGCACGTTGGTGAGCGAGGTCACATCCAAGCTCGCCTCGGGCTCGTCTCTGATTTTGGAGATCGATGTCCAGGGCGCCCTGCAGGTGAAGGAGCGTTTCCCCGAGGCCGTGCTGATCTTTATCAAGCCGCCTTCGCTTGAGGTGCTCCGCGAGCGTCTAGTCGGTCGCGGTACCGAGACGCCCGAGACGATTGAGCTGCGTATGGCAAACGCTGCCGATGAGCTTGCCCTTGCCGACCGCTACGACGACGTCGTGGTGAATGACGATCTCGACCGCGCGACCGATGAGCTCGTTCGCGTTCTCGATATGCATGAAAGGATCTGAGGTCCGTGTCCGTTGTAAAGCCTTGCATTGACGATCTTCTGGAGAAGACCGATCACAACCGCTTCCTGCTCGCTTCGCTTGCCTCCAAGCGCGCCTGCGACATCAATAGCATGCTGCGTGGCCAGCACAACCGCGTGCTTGCCGTCCAGGATGTTGATGACATCACCATCGGGCTTTCCGGTGCCGATACCATCTCGATGGCTATGGACGAGATTGTCGACGGCGACATCTCTTACGACGAGGCCCGTTACGAGAAGGCGCTCGGCCACAAGGTTGCTGAAGCCTAAATGGCGGCTCGCGTCTGCCTAGTCCACTATCACGAGGTTGGGCTGAAGGGCAAGAACCGCGCACATTTTGAGCATATCCTCATGGATAACATCAAGGCGGCCTTGGCCGCCTTTTCCGTGAACGCCGTGTCTCGAATTTCCGGTTATATCCTCGTGACCTTTAACGAGCATCAGGCCGACGAGGCGGCGCGTGTCATCCGCACCGTCCCCGGCGTTGCCCGTGTGTCTTTGGCGTATCACACCAACCGCGACCCGCAGGAGTACTGCGCCGCCGCTGTGAAGGCGCTGCGCGAGTTTGGTTCCTTCGATTCGTTTAAGGTGCACGCCAAGCGTTCCAATACTGACTATGAGCTCACCTCGATCGATATCAATCGACAGGTTGGCGAGGTGCTGTGTGAGGCGTTTCCCGATAAAAAGGTCCAGATGCACGACCCCGACGCGATGGTGCACGTTCTGGTGGTTCAGGGTAGTGTCTACGTGTATGCGCGCTCCCAGCGCGGCGTTGGCGGCCTTCCGGTGGGTTCTGCCGGCAAGGTCGTGACGCTGCTGTCGTCGGGTATCGATTCTCCGGTGGCGACCTGGATGCTCGCGCGTCGCGGCGCGGTGTGCGTGCCGGTGCATTTCTCCGGTCGTCCGCAGACGCCCGACACGAGTGAATACCTGGTGCAGGACATCATCCGTGCGCTTGAGCCGGGTGTCCAGATCGGCCGCCTGTACGTGGTGCCGTTTGGCGACTGCCAGCGTGAGATTTCGGTCACCTGTCCCAGTAACCTGCGCGTGATCATGTATCGCCGCATTATGTATTCGGTTGCTGAGCGCATTGCACACATCGAGGGTGCCAGGGCCATCGTTACGGGCGAATCGCTTGGGCAGGTTGCCTCCCAAACGCTTGAGAACATCATGGCTGTCAACGAAGCCGTGAAGATTCCCGTGTTCCGTCCTCTCATCGGTTCGGACAAGCAGGAGATCATCGTGCGCGCCGAGGAGATCGGTACCTTCGATATCTCGACTGAGGCCGCTCCCGACTGCTGCACGCTGTTTATGCCGCGTCGTCCCGAGACGCACGCTAAACTCGATGCCGTGCATGAGGCCTGGGAACTGTTTGATCATGAGGAGATGATTGAGCGCCTGCTCAAGCAGACAGAGTACATCGACTTCGAGAGCAACACATATAAGGCCCCTAAGACCTTAAAACGCAAACATTCGGAGCTTGCTCCGCGTGAGATTTACCAAGATTACGAGTAAATTTGTGCATAGACCGACGATGCGCCTGCATCGTCGGTCTTTTGCCATCTGGGCATTTTGCGGCTAAGTGTTCATTTGCTGACGTGTGCCTGAATAAATGGACAGATTTGTGCAAGGTTTTGGTCAGCTTTTGGTTTGACCTCGAAAACCGGTTTTCGGGCGTGGCTGTTGCGGAGCTCCTTTCCTGACACGATGGTGTTGGGAGGTTTTGCTATGGCGCAGCGCGAACAACACGAACGAGTCAAAAAGATGGACCGTTGGGCGGGCAAACTGCTCGGTCATAAGACAGTGGTGATGGCGATACTGGTCGTCATTGCGATGGCGAGTGGACTGGCAATGGCGAACCTTGGCGGCGGTGCCGGCGGTGTGTCGTTTGAGCGCACTGATGGTTCGGGCACGTTAGTGGAGCCGGGATCCGGCGATGCTTCGAGTGGAAAGACATCTGAAGGCTCTTCGCCTAAGGCGTCTGCCGCGGCAGAGGTCTATGTCGATGTTGATGGCGCCGTGGTGTCACCCGGTGTATATCGCCTCAAAGACGGGGCGCGGGTGGCTCAGGCGATTGATGCCGCCGGCGGGCTGGCGCCCGAAGCAGACGTTACGGGGCTTAATCGTGCATCCAAGGTCACTGATGGACAAAAAATTCACGTTCCAACGGTAGGGGAGCAGCAGGTGTCCATTGCGGAAGCCGGTGTTGATGGTGGGACTTCCGCATCATCAGGCGTCGGTGGCGCAACAGGCCTAGTAAACATTAATACGGCAAGCGCGGAAGAGCTGCAGACGCTCTCGGGCATCGGTCCCTCAATGGCACAGTCGATTATCGATGAGCGGAAAAAGAACGGTGCTTTTGCTTCGGTTGACGATCTGATGCGCGTGTCGGGAATCGGCGAGAAGAAGCTTGCCAAAATCAAAGATTGCATCTGCGTATGAGTGCGACCGAGCGAGAGCACGTGATGCCTCCGCGGCCCCTGATTCCGTGGACGATGGCCCTGTGTGCCGGCATGTGCATGAGCTGCGTCTTGGTGCTCAACATAGCCGCTGATGCGCTGCTGAGGGAGCGGGCGCCGGCGGTCGGGCCGCTATGGGCCATTCCCGTTGCGGCAGCGGTTTTCGTTGTGCTGGCTCACTCTTGTGCGAGGCTTGCCCCTTTGAAGCGGTGGCTGTATGCCGCGTCCGCCGGTCTCATAGCGGGTGCGGTCGTTTCGGCGTGGTGGGCCGTGGGTGCGCTCAACGCCTCGAAGACGCTCGACGGTCGAGCGGCAAGCAGTCTCGAGTTTGTCGTGCAGGGTGACCCATCCATAAACGACGACGTGTATTCCTATACCTGCGAGGCACGCTCGGACGGTAAGAACTTGGCAACGGTTCGCCTATCGTGTGACCGTGAGTTCAAGGTCGGGGCGCACGTGCGTGTTATCGGTCGCGTGTCACGTTTTGAGAACGATGCGTATGGACGATCGCGCGTGCTTCGAGGCGAGGTGCGCAAGGTTAAAGCCGTTCGGATTGTGTCGGTCGATGAGGGTTCTCCGAGGCCGCTGCATCGGCTGCGAAATGGGCTGCTTGCGTCCATCGCGCCTGCGACCGACCCGGCGCGTGCGCTCATAGCCGGTGTCGTCTGCGGTCGTTCGGCCGAGCTGCGCGCCCAGCCGGCGGGCGACTGGTTTTCGGTGACGGGAACGGCGCATCTTATCGCAGTCTCGGGCAGCCATTTGGCTATCGTGGGGTTTGTAATCGAGGGCGTATTGCAAAAGACTCGGTGCTCACGTGGTCTTCAGCGGGCGATATTGGCGATAACGCTTGTGGGCTACGCTGCCTTTACGGGCGCGTCTCCCTCGGCCGTGCGCGCGTGCTGCATGGTGTTCGTGACGCTTGTCGTAAACGGCGCGGGGCGTCGTCGGCACGGCCTTTCGGCACTCTTCGTAACCATGTCCATCTTTGTGCTACTGCGGCCGACGGTGCTGTTCGAGATGGGCTTTCAGCTTTCATGCGCCAGCGTCTTAGCCATTCTGTGCTTTTGTCCCTATGCGACCTACGCGTTGGGTGAGCTAGGTGTGCCATCGGGCGTTGCCAGCGTGCTTTCCGTCACGCTGTGCTCGCAACTGGCGACACTTCCCATTACCATTCCTGCCTTCGGTACGTTCTCGCTCATTGCTCCGCTGGCAAATGCGGTCATCGGTCCGGTGGTGAGCGCACTGCTCGCTGTGTCGATCGTGCTGGCTCCCTTTTCGCTCGTGGGACCGTTGCGGACTTGGGCGCTCGTTGTGCCCATGATTGCCGCCCGTTGCGCGCTGTTCTTCGAGCAGCTGTTTGCCGCCGTGCCGGGTGCATACGTGAGCGTGCCGCCCGATAGCATGTGGATTTACCTAGTGCCGTGTTTTCTGGCGGTTCTGCTGGTCTGGTGGCCGCGTCCCCGTGCACGTCCTATGGCGGTGGGGCTTGCATGCCTGATGCTCTTGGCTGCGATTCCGTACGTCTATTGGGATCGATTCGCTCCGCCTTCGGTGACGGTTCTCGATGTGGGCCAGGCCGATGCGATTCTTATCCGCCAAGGCGGCGCAGTAGCTCTCGTCGACTGCGGGCTCGACGAGCGTGTGGTTGCGGCGTTGGTTCGCAATAACGTGCACCATATCGATGCCGTTTTTGTGACGCATTGGGATGAGGACCACTGGGGTGGTTTGCCTGCCGTGCTCGAACAGTTTTCGGTCGGAACGATTGCCGTGGCGGCGGATGCGCTGGAGGATGCTCCTGCCGAGGTATTGAACCGACCTGGCGTGGAGTATCGGCAGGTGCGCCGTGGGGATACGGTCGACATCGGCTCATTTTGCGCCCGCGTGATGTGGCCATTCGAGTCCGTGGATGGCGAGGGAAATGAGGACTCGCTTGTCCTGCTGCTCTCTTATGTTCAGGAAGGTAAGGGCCTGCGAATACTTCTCACCGGTGATGCCGAGCTCGACCAAGAACGGGAATTCGTGCAGGAGGTGGGGGATATCGATGTGCTTAAACTTGGGCATCACGGCTCCAAGGTTTCAGTCGATGGTGAGTTGCTGGACGTCCTGAAGCCCGAGCTTTCCCTCGCAAGCGCTGGTGAGGGGAATCGATACGGCCATCCGTCCGATGCCTGCATCGATGCCGTTAAGGAAGCGGGTGGTGTGTTCGCGTGTACCATCGAACACGGCGACATTACCGTCACACCGACTGCGAATGGCTTTGTGATGCGATGCCAGTGACCGTGACGACGTCGTTGGCGTGTGGTGGGCCCCTGGGCTAAAATGGCACGGAACGAATACGAAGGCCTGTGGGAGGGGAGCGCAATGTCCGAAACCGGTTTGCTGCCGGCATATCTGATCGTCGGTACCGACGGAGTTAAGCGCGACCACGCCGTCTCGCGTATGAAAGCGCGTCTGGAAAAATCGGGTATGGTCGAGTTCAACCTCGACGAGCGAGACATGACCAAGGACCCCGATATCGAGTCCATTATCGGATCGCTTAACACCTTTCCGATGGGCAGCGAGTTTCGTCTGGTAATCCTCGATGGCTGCTCAAAGCTCGCCAAGGCGGTCTCGGAGCCGCTCGTTGGGTATCTGGCGAGTCCCAGCCCAACAACGGTCTGCCTCATCATCGCCGACTCACTTGCCAAGAATACGCGCCTGTATAAGGCAATCGCCAAGATCGACAAGAAGGCTATCGTCGATTGCTCGGGTACCAAGCGCTGGGAACTGCCGCGCCGTGTTCAGCAGATGGCGACGCAGCGCGGTAAGTCGATTTCGACGGCGGCCGCCGAGGAGCTCGTCTCGCGTTCGGGCGAAAACACGCGCATGCTCGATAACGACTTGGCTAAGCTTGCCCAGATGGTCGAGTCGCCCCAGATTGAACTTGCCGATGTTGAGCGCTGGATTGTACGTACGGCCGAGGTCCAACCCTGGGACTTCCTCAACGCCGTCTCGGCTCGCGATATGCGGCGTTCGCTCGAGCTCTTTAAGCTCCTGCCCTCCAAGAGCTACGTGTGGACTTACACATTGCTGTGCGGTCGCATTCGCGAGCTTATCGTCGCCAAGGCGCTCGACGCGCGTGGGCAGGGTCGCGAGCTGGCCGCAACGCTCAAGCTCCAGTCCTGGCAGGTCAAGAATCACCTTACCTGGGCGCGTCGTTTTTCGATGACCGAGCTCGTCGCAGCGCTCGAGGGTGCCGTTGATGTGGAGCTCGCGCTCAAGGGTTCGGCCGATTCTGAGACCGCGCTTTTGCTCTGGATTACGAACATCTTGAGAAAATCGTGATGATACCTGCCTATTTGACAAATTCGTTCTATCCCTTTGAGAGGGAGCGTGCTATAGTAGGCGCTTGCATGACCTCACCGTGTCTCAGAGGTGTCATACATTTTTTGCAAGGAACTCGAAAGGAACTCCAGAAGTGGCAAACATCAAGTCTCAGAAGAAGCGTATCCGCACCAATGAGGCAGCTCGCATGCGTAACAAGGCTGTCAAGTCCGAGCTCAAGACGCTGACCAAGCACGTCCAGTCCGCCGTCGCCGAGGGCGACGCCGAGAAGGCCCAGGCTGCCCTCAAGACCGTCACCAAGCGTCTCGACATGGCTGCCGCCAAGCATGTTATCCACAAGAACCAGGCTTCCAACCGCAAGTCCGGTCTTGCCAAGCTCGTGAACAGCATCAACGCCTAAGTTGTAAATTTCACACCACACAGATTACGCGCATAAATGGAGCCTGTTTTATGGAACAGGCTCCATTTTTTGTACCGCTCGGGTAAGATAGTCCGCATGAATACTTCAATTGACATTTCCCACATCCGCAACTTCTCGATCGTTGCGCATATCGACCATGGCAAGTCCACGATCAGCGATCGCATCCTCGAGCTCACCCATACCGTCGACGAACGCGACATGGAGTCGCAGCTGCTCGACACCATGGATATCGAGCGCGAGCGCGGCATTACGATCAAGTCCAATGCCGTCCGCGTTTCCTATGACGCCGACGATGGTGAGACGTATCAGTTCAATCTGATCGATACGCCGGGCCACGTGGACTTTACCTATGAGGTCTCGCGCTCGCTGGCAGCCTGTGAGGGCGCGGTACTCGTTGTCGACGCCACGCAGGGCGTCGAGGCGCAGACCGTTTCCAACGCGACGCTCGCCATGAACGCCAATCTGGACATTGTGCCGGCCATCAACAAGATCGACCTGCCCTCGGCCCATCCCGATGAGGTTAAGACCGAGATCGAGGATGACCTGGCGATCCCTGCCGATGATGCTGTGTGCGTCTCGGGCAAGACCGGCGAGGGCATTCACGATCTGCTGGAGTCCATTGTCTTTTTGATTTCGCCGCCTAAGGGCGATGCAAACGCTCCGCTCAAAGCGCTCATTTTGGATTCGTACTTTGACGAGTATCGCGGTGTGGTGGCTACGGTGCGCGTCTTCGATGGTTCCATCAAAAAGGGCGATACCCTGCTTATGATGCAGGCCAAGGGCGACTTTTTGGTCGACGGCGTGGGCGTCAAGCGTCCTGCCGAGACCCCGGTCGACGCGCTGACGGTCGGCGAGGTCGGATATGTGGTCACGGGCTTGAAGGACCCCGAGGCCGTTCGCGTGGGCGATACCCTTACGTGGGCGTCGAACCCCTGCCCCGAGCCGCTTCCGGGCTACCGCGAGGCCAAGCCCATGGTCTACACGGGCCTGTTCCCGATCGACAACAAGGACTACGAGAATCTGCGCGACGCCCTCGATAAGCTGCACGTCAACGACCCGTCGTTGGTGTGGGAGCCCGAGACCTCGGTGGCGCTCGGCTTTGGCTTCCGCGTGGGCTTCCTGGGCCTGCTGCACATGGAAGTCGTCAAGGAACGCCTGGAGCGCGAGTTCAACCTGGACCTCATTGCCACGAGTCCCTCGGTCGACTATCACGTCTACAAGACCGACGGCGAAATGATCGATGTCCGCAGTCCGCAGGACCTTCCCGAGGCCACACGCATCGATCGTATCGAGGAACCCTACCTCAAGGCAAAGATCATCTGCCCGCCTGAGTACACGGGTGCCGTCATGCAGCTCGCCATTGAGCACCGCGGCGTCACAACCGATATGATCCACCTGACGAGCAAATCGGTCGAGATGCGCTTCGATATGCCGCTCGCCGAGCTCATCTTGGACTTCTTCGATCAGCTCAAGAGCCGCACCAAGGGCTATGCCTCGCTCGACTACGAGTTCAACGAGTACTGTCCCTCCGAGCTCGTGAAGCTCGATATTTTGCTTTCGGGCGACGAGGTGGACGCGCTTTCGTTTATAGTCCATAAGGACAAGGCATATGGCCTGGCCCGTGGCCTGTGCGACAAGCTCAAGGAAATCATCCCGCGTCAGCTGTTCGAGGTTCCCATCCAGGGTGCTATCGGCAACAAGATCATCGCCCGTTCCACCGTCAAGGCGCGTCGCAAGGACGTTCTTGCTAAGTGCTACGGCGGCGATATCTCGCGTAAGCGCAAGCTGCTCGAGAAGCAGAAAGAGGGCAAGAAGCGTATGAAGGCCATCGGATCGGTCGAGGTCCCGCAGGAGGCCTTTATGGCAATCCTCAAGGTGGACGAGTAGGTCCATGGCGCTTTCTGATTACAGCAAGCGGCTGCTGGGCGCCTATGCCGAGCAGCCGTTCCTTATGGCTCCCATGGCGGGCGTTACCGACCCCGCCTATCGCATCATGTGTCGCCGCCGTGGTGCCAACCTTGCCTACAGCGAGATGGTGAGCGTGGCAGGCCTTGCCTATGCCAGCAACAAAACGTGGCGCCTGGTGCTGCCGGCCGACGAGGAGCAGCAGATTTGCGTGCAGCTCTTTGGCTCCAAGCCCGATCAGTTTGCGAGCGCCGTCGTCGCCGTCGAGGAGCGCGTTGGCGATCGCCTGTCGCTCATCGATATCAATATGGCATGCCCCGCCCGCAAGGTCGTTACCAAGGGCGAGGGTTCGGCGCTCATGCGCACGCCCGACCTGGCGGAGAAGATCGTCGAGGCCACGGTTGGCGCGGCGCACGTGCCCGTGACCGTCAAGATTCGCAAGGGCTTTTATGCCGAGGACCGCAATGCCGCGACATTTGCCCAGATGCTTGAGAGTGCAGGGGCTGCCGCAGTCGCCGTGCATGGTCGTTGCGCCACGCAGCTCTACACGGGCCAGGCCGATTGGTCGGTCGTCGATGAGGTTGCCGACGCTGTCGAGATTCCCGTGATTGGTTCGGGCGATGTGTTCTCGGCCGAGGACGCTGCTGAGCATCTGCACGGCTCGGGTGCCAGCGCGGTGTTTATCGCGCGCGGCATCTACGGCAATCCGTGGGTGTTCGGCGATGCCCGAGCCCTTGCACTCGATGGCACGCCGGTTCCTTCTCGCTCCTCGGTCGAGCGCCTGGAGGCTCTGCGCGAGCACCTGACGTTGACGCACGAGCTTCTGCCGCTCATGTCGCGTGCTCGCACGTACGCAAGCTGGTACTTAAAGGGAATGCCCCATGCCGCCGCCTGGCGCGCTCAGGTGGTGCGTTGCTCTACGTACGAGGAGTTTATGGCGCTGGTCGATGATATCGAGCGCGACGTGGTGGCCTGCGAGGCCGCGCTTGCCGCCGGCGAGTCGGTGCCTGCTCATCCGCTGGAGGCCTAACGGTGGCCGTTACCGCGCTGTACGTGCACGTGCCGTTTTGCGCTCAAAAGTGCCGGTACTGCGACTTTGACTCGCGCAGCTTTGCTGCGTGTGATTTGGATGCCGCGCTCGATTCCTATTTTGAGCAGTTGTATGCGCGCCTCGATTCCTTTGGCGACGCCGGGGCGCTTGCGCAGGTCCGCACGGTCTATACTGGCGGCGGCACGCCATCGCTGGCAGGGGAGCGCTTGGTGGAACTTGCCCGGCGTATCTCCATGTGGTGCAAACCCGTTGAATTTACTTGCGAAGCCAATCCTGAGTCCCTGACCGCTGAGCTCGCCATCGCGCTTGCCGAGGCGGGTGTCACGCGCATCTCTCTGGGCGTGCAAACCCTCGACAATACCGAGCTGGCTGCTATTGGCCGCATTCACGATGCCAATCGGGCACTTGCGGCTATCGCGACGGTGAAGGACGCTGGCCTCGATGCGTCGTGCGACCTGATGTGCGGCCTTCCCGGGCAGACGGCCGCAAGCTGGCGGAGCACGCTCGATGGCGTGCTGGCGGCGGCGCCGCATCATGTATCGGTGTACCCGCTCACGCTCGAGGAGGGCACACCACTCTATCGCATGGCATGCCGTGACGAGTCGCTTGAGCCCGATGAGGATTTCCAGGCCGCATGCATGGACGTTGCGCGCCAGCGGCTGAGTTCGGCCGGCTACCATCCGTATGAGGTGGCGAGCTACGCGCTCGATGGGCATGAATGTGCCCATAATATCGCCTACTGGACTGGTCGGGGCTACCTGGGCCTGGGTCGTTCTGCCGCGGGCATGCTCGACGACGAGGATTTCGACCGCTTGGCTGGACTGTTTCCCGGCGTGGCTCCCCGTGGTGACTTTCACCGCGTGCGTTTGGTACAACGCGACGATGCCGCGACGATGTTTGATGCCGAGTATCTGTCGCGGCGCGAGGCGGCGGCCGAGGACCTGATGCTCGCTTGTCGCATGACGCGCGGTGTTGATTCCGACCTGTTGGTTCGCGCGTCTCGTGTCATCCCTGCCGATGAACTGGCAGCGGCTTGTGATCGCGCTCTTGAGCTTGGGCTTGCCACTTGGGTGCCCGAGCACGGTGATACCCATGCGGGGCCTATCGCCTCTGTCGATGTCATCGCTGGCTGCTCCTGTGCCCGTCTGGCGCCGACCCATCTGGGCTGGCTCGATGGAAATGTTCTGTTCGAGCTGTTTTGGGATCTAGCTTAGGCCGCTCGGGTAGAATTACCGGAATATATACGCTGCTGTGAGCAGGAGGTTGCCGCGCATGGCGACGATGAACGAAAAAGATTACTACGAGATTCTGGGTGTCTCCAAGGACGCCACCTCGCGTGATATTCAAAAGGCCTTCCAGCAAAAGGCCCGTAAGCTCCATCCGGACGTCAATAAAGAGCCGGATGCCGAGGAAAAGTTTAAAGAGGTTTCCGAGGCCTACGCCGTGCTTTCGGATGAACAAAAACGTGCGCGCTACGACGCCATGCGTTCTGGCAATCCCTTTGCCGGTGCCCCTACGGCTTCGCCCTATGGTGGCGGCTACGCCGGCAGCACGGGCTATGGCAATCCCTTTGAGGGCGGCTTTCCCTTTGGTGGCGCCTGGGGCCAGCAGCGTCGCGGCCAGGCTGCCTACAATCCCGAGAACGGCGCCAACGTGGTCGTCGATATCAAACTCGACGCCAAGGAGGCCAAGGGCGGTGCCCGCAAGACCGTCCGCTACACGCGCTTCGATACCTGTAGCAACTGCGGCGGCTCGGGCTCCGTTTCGTCTGAGCATGCCCATACCTGCCCGAGCTGCGGTGGCCGCGGCCACATCGACGTCGACCTGTCCTTCCTGTTTGGTGCGGGCACGTTCCAGTCGGTCTGCCCCGAGTGCGGCGGTTCCGGTAAGGTCGTGGCCGACCCCTGCCCCGATTGCGGTGGCAGCGGGCGAACCCGTGTGACCTCCGAGCAGACGATTGAGTTTCCTGCCGGCACGCATGACGGCGACGAGGTCCGCATTGGCGGCATGGGCCATGCTGGCACTAACGGTGCCGCGGGCGGCGACCTGGTCGGCCGCGCCCATGTTGAGGCCGAGCGCTTGGAAGGCAAAGCTCGTACTGGCTTTTACCTGATGGGCATTGTGGCGCCGTTTTTGGTGCTGTCGGCCATCTCGGGCGTGTTCTCGGCCTTTGCCGTGATGTGCTTTATTCCGTTTACCATGGGCCTGTTCATGGTGCTTTCGGACGGTGTGCTTCATCGCAGCCTGCTGTGGTGGAAGCGCGGTGCGATGCAGTTTGCCAACGGTTTTGCCAACGGCTTCATGTTCGCGCTCGTGTCGGTTTGGTTCGCGAGCTGCTCGCAACGGGCCATGCTTTCGCCGTATCAAATGCAATAACATCAAACCCTTTGTTTGCGGTCGGCCCAGCTTGGGTATAGGACGCACTGTGACAATAATGAAAGTCGGAAGGATTCGGTCGTGTCGGAAAATAGGGATTACTACGAGGTGCTTGGCGTCGACAGGGATGCCGACGCGCGGACGATTAAGCGTGCGTTTCTAAAGAAGGCCCGTACCGTACACCCGGACGTTTCGGACGACCCCGAGGCCGAGGCCAAGTTCAAGGAGCTCAACGAGGCCTATTCCGTTCTTTCCGATGAGCAGAAGCGTGCTAACTACGACCGTTACGGCACCGCGGACGGCCCCGGTGGCTCTGGTTATGTCGACATCAACGATATCTTTGGTGGCATGGGCATGGACGACTTGTTCTCGTCGTTTTTTGGCGGCGGTGCCGGCGGTGGCGCCCGCAGCCGTCGTGAGCGTCGTCGCGGACGTGACATGGCCATCTCGCTTTCGGTGACGCTCGAGGAGGCGGCGCTCGGCTGCAAAAAGACGATCAGCTATGATCGCCTTGCTCCTTGCGAGGACTGCAACGGTACCGGTAGGGCCGAGGGTGCACAGGAAAAGCAGTGCAGTCGCTGCCACGGTACGGGCTACGTCACGACGGTTCAGCGATCGTTTTTGGGCCAGGTTCAGTCTTCCTCGCCTTGCCCCGACTGCCATGGCGAGGGCACGGTTATCGACCATCCCTGCGAGACCTGCGACGGTCAGGGCCGCACGCCTTCGCACGAAAAGATCGACATCGATATTCCCGCCGGCGTTTCGACCGGTCGCCAGCTGCGTGTGAGCGGCTTTGGCGAGGCCGGCCTTCGCGGCGAGCCTTCGGGCGACCTGATTGTCAACGTGCGCGTTGCCGACCATGAGCGCTTTAAGCGCAACAGTGACGACCTGTACCTGGTGAGCGATATCTCGATTGCGCAGGCTGCGCTCGGCTGCGAGATCGAGGTCGAGGGCATTATGCCCGACGAGGTCGTTAAGGTGACGGTTCCCGCCGGCGCCCAGTACGGCGACACCGTGAGCGTCAATAATTACGGCATGCCGCGCATTGGCGGTGGCGGTTCGCGTGGCCGCCTGATCGTGCAACTGCGCGTGGTCGTTCCCACCAATCTTTCCAATAAGCAACGCGAGCTGCTCCGTGCTTTTGCCGACGAGATGGGCGATGACGTCGCTTCCGGTAAGAAGTCGGTGACCGACCGTATTAAGAGTGCCCTCGACGATATCCTCGATTAAGGAGCCCGCGTGCTCGCACCCCATATTTCCGTCGTCAACCTCGGCTGCCGTGTCAACCGGGTTGAGTCTGACCGTATCACTGCCGATCTTATGCGCCTGGGCTTTGCTATTGTGGAGCCCCAGGATGCCGATTTGATCGTCATTAACACCTGTGCCGTTACGGGCGAGGCCGAGGCCAAGACCCGTAAGGCCGTCCGTCATGCGCTGGCCCATCCAAATGAGCCCTATGTGCTCGTGACCGGTTGCGTGGTCAATTTGCATCCCGAGGAGCTGTTGGAGCTTTCGGATCGCGTGATCGCCGAGCCGTCCAAGATCGATGTCGCCGAACGTGTCTGCGAGGTGCTGGGCGTTGAGTCCGATAGCGTTCCCGCCTGCAGCGATGGCGAGGTGGTCGATGCGCTCGGCCGCTCTCGCCTGGGCGTGAAGATCCAGGACGGCTGCAACCATCGCTGCACCTATTGCATTGTGTGGAAGGCGCGCGGCCCCGAGCGCTCCGTGCCTGTCGAGTCCGTGCTTGAGCAAGTTCGCGAGGCCCAGGAGGCCGGCGTGCCCGAGGTGGTGCTGACCGGTGTGAACCTGGGTGCCTACGACGGCAAGAGCGCGACCGACGAGCATGTCGAAATCGATGAGCTGCTCGAGGCCATCATGGAGCGCACGACTATTGCGCATGTGCGCATTTCCTCGGTCGAACCCATGGATATCTCTGAGCGCCTGCTTAAGGTTATGGCGCGCTATCCGCAGCGTATTGCCCCGTTTTTGCACCTGCCCGTGCAGTCCGGCTGTACGGCGACGCTGCATCGCATGGGTCGTCCCTATAGTGCCGAGGCCTTTGAGGACACGGTGCGCATGATTCGCGCCATCCTGCCGCAGGCGTCACTTTCTTGTGACGTCATCGTCGGTTTCCCCGGCGAGACGGACGAGGAGTTTGAGGAGTCGCTGGCGCTGTGCCGCCGCGTGGGATTCTCGCGCATGCACGTGTTCCGCTACAGCAAGCGTCCCGGTACGCTTGCGGCCGATATGCCCGATCAGGTGCCGCCCGAGGTTATGGCCGAGCGCAGCCGTCGTATGCGAGCCACGGCGCAGGAGCTCGCCATTGCCGATGCTCGCCGTCGCGTGGGAACCATCGAGCGTGCCGTGCTCGAGTATGGCGACAACCTGACGCTCGGTTCGTTCCATCATGCCCGTCTAGACGATACCTGTGGACTCACAGCCCCGTGCCTGCTCGATGTTGCTATCATCGGAGTCGATGATTCCGGCTTGGTCCATGCACACAGGGAGGTTCATGGAAGCCTCGAAGATTAGACTTACCGTTCCCGAGGGTATTGACCCCTCGCGCGTTTTGGGCGCCGGCGACGGCGTCCTTCGTGCGCTCGAGAGCTTGGTTCGCGCTCACGTGGTCGCCCGTGGCGACAGTATCGCCGTGAGCGGTGATCCGGACGAGGTGGAGCTCGTGGCGCGCTTTTTCGAGCATGCTTTTCGCGAGGCGGCTGCCGGACGCACGCTGCCTGCCGACGATGTCTCTCGCTGTCTGGCCGTCTTGCGCGACGGTGAGCACGAGGCTACGTCGCTTCGCGATGATGTGCTGCTTTCATATCGCGGCCGTGCCATTCGCCCCAAAACGCTCGGCCAAAAGCGCTATGTGGATGCCATCCGCTCGCATACCATCACTTTTGGCCTGGGTCCTGCCGGTACCGGCAAGACCTATCTGGCTATGGCGCTCGCCGTTGCCGCGCTCAAGCGTCACGAGGTGGGCCGTCTGATCTTGACGCGTCCGGTTGTCGAGGCGGGGGAGAACCTGGGCTTTTTGCCCGGTACCCTTGAGGAAAAGATCGATCCTTACATGCGTCCGCTCTACGACGCCCTTTTTGACATGATGGATCGCGAGCGCACCGATGAGCTCATGGAGCGCGGCGTGATCGAGATCGCCCCGCTTGCCTACATGCGCGGCCGCACGCTGAGCGACGCCTTCGTGGTGCTCGATGAGGCGCAAAATACCACGCCCGAGCAGATGAAGATGTTCCTGACGCGCCTGGGCTTTAACTCCAAGTTTGTGATTACTGGCGACCTGAGTCAGCGCGACCTGGTGGGTCGTCGCGGCGGTCTTGCCGACGTCGAGCAGATTTTGGGCCGTGTCGACGATGTCGCATTTTCTCACCTCGAGCGTGCCGACGTGGTGCGCCATGCTTTGGTGGGGCGTATCGTCGAGGCGTACGATGCTTATGATGATGTGCGCGAGAAACGCGTGCACGACCGAAAGGAGTCCCGTTGAGTGTATTGATCAGCAATGATGCCGAGCTCGATACGCTGCTCGACGCGCAAGAGGTAGAGCACATCTGCGAGGTCGTGCTTGCCGCCGAGGGCGTTGAGCGTGACGTCGAGATTTCCCTTTCGTATGTCGATGAGGACGAGATGCACGAGCTCAACCACGAGTGGCGCGGTATCGACCGTTCCACCGATGTCCTCTCGTTTGAATGCGACTCGTCCTTTGACGAGGATATTCCCGCCGACGAGACGCTCGAGCTCGGAGATATCATCTTGGCCCCGCAGGTCATTGCCCGTCAGGCCCCCGGCTTTGGCAATAGCCCTGCCGATGAGTGCCGCCTGATGCTCGTTCATGGCATGCTGCACCTGCTGGGGTATGACCATATCGAGGACGACGAGGCCGAGGTCATGGAGGCGCGCGAGGACGCCATCCTGCGCGATCTGGCGCTCGAGCGCGGCGAGGACCCCAAACTGGTCCACGTCGGCCCCATCACCAACCACGCCCACGACTAGGAGCCGTCTATGATTCCCAGATCGAACAAGGACCATCCGTCCTTCTTAAAGTCGTTTTCCTACGCTTTGGAGGGCTTCGTCACCGCCGTCAAGACCGAGCGCAACATTAAGGTCATGCTCGTGGCGGGCGTGTGCACCGTCATTGCCGGCTGCATCGTGGGGCTCGACATTGCCGAGTGGGGCATGGTTATCATCTGTTGTGGCTTGGTGATTCACGGCGAGCTTTGCAACACCGCCATGGAGGCGATTGTCGATCTGGCGACCCAGGAGCTCCATCCGCTGGCAAAGCGTGCGAAGGATATCGCCGCCGCCTCCGTATACGTTCTTTCCATCACCGCCGCGATTGTGGGCTTGCTGGTATTTGCCCACGCGCTCGGCTTTATTTAGAAAGGGATTCCCATGTCCGACACTATGCAGCCTAACGACGAGATCCTGGACGACGAGTCCAGGGACGCGGTGGATGCCGACGAGTTCGAGGAGGTTGAGGAGTTTGACCCGTTTGAGGGCATGAGCGACGAGGAGCTTGACGCCCTGTGCGACGAGGACGATGGCTCCATGGGCTTTGGCGACGTTGAGCCCGGTTTCCGCAGCGGCTTCGTTGCCCTGGTCGGTCGTCCCAACGCCGGCAAGTCCACGCTGCTCAACGCCTGTTATGGTAAAAAGGTCGCCATCACCTCGCCGGTCGCCCAGACGACCCGCCGCCGCATGCGCGCCGTGGTTAACCGCCCCGGCTACCAGCTGGTCTTTGTCGATACCCCGGGTATCCACAAGCCCAAGGACGGCCTGGGCTCCGAGCTCAATAAGAGCGCGCTGTTCGAGCTGAATGATGTCGACGTCGTCGCTTTTTTGATTGACGCCACCAAGCCTATCGGCAGGGGAGATGCCTGGGTTGCCGAGCGCGTCAAGAGCGCCCGTTGCAAGAAGGTCCTGGTGCTTACCAAGGCCGATGAGGCCGATCCCGCACAGGTTATGGAGCAGCTTAAGGCGGCCCATGAGCTGATGGACTATGACGACGAGATCGTGACGTCGTCGGTCAAGAACTTCAACGTCGACGCCTTCATCGAGACCGTTGCGCACTTTTTGCCCGAGGGTCCGCGTTGGTTCCCCGAGGACATGGGTACCGACGCTTCCGATGAGACGCTCGTTGCCGAGTTTGTGCGCGAGAAGGTCTTGCGCCGCACCCGTGATGAGATTCCGCACTCCGTCGGCGTGATCTGCGATGCGCTCGAGCAGACCAAGAAGGTGCTGCGCGTGCATGCCACCATTTATGTCGAGCGCGAGGGCCAAAAGGGCATCATCATCGGCAAGGGCGGCGAGATGATCAAGCATATCGGTATCGACGCCCGTCGCGATCTTGAGCGCATCTTTGGCACGCAGGTCTTTTTGGAGCTGGATGTGAAGGTCAAGGCTGGCTGGCGCGACGATGAGGCCCAGATTCGCCGCTTTGGTTACAACGCCGAGGACTAAGGGCGCGCGGCGCGCATGGCAGGTTCCCGGACATATCGCACGAAGGTGCTCGTCCTCGACAAGACGAAGCTCAAAGAGACGGACCTGATCCTGACGATGCTTGACGAGCGGGGTCGGCAGGTTCGTGCCGTGGCAAAGGGCGCCCGCAAACCCGGTGGGCGCCTGGCTGCGCGCTGCGAGCTGTTCTGTACTGTTGATATGCTGCTCGCGCATGGACGGTCGCTCGACGTGGTTTCCCAGGCCGAGCTTATGGAGGCGCCGCTCGGCGCTGCGCCCGATTACGAGACGACCTGCGCCGCAAGCGCGATCGCCGAGGTCGCGCGCGTGTGCTCGTTCGAGGACGCCGAGGACCCGTTCACCTTTGCCATTACACAGCGCGCGCTTGCCCTGGTGGGCGACGGCCTCGATGCGGCGCATATGGACCTGCTCGTGGCTGCATATGTCTTTAAGCTGCTGTCGCACGTTGGCTATCGACCCGATTTTTCGGCCTGCGTGCTGTGCGGAGACCCCATGCTGTCGTATTTTTCGCCCCGGGCGGGCGGTCTCATGTGCGGGTCGTGCGCGTCGAGCGTGCCCGGTGCCGAGCTGGTGTCGACCGGTGAGGTCGCATGGCTGCGCGCCCTCATGTCCATGACCTTCGATGCGCTTATGGTCGAGCGAATCGACCCGCATACGGCGGCGTTCTTGCTCGGGCTTTCGCATGTGTGGGCTGCGACGCACGCCGATCAGCGCCTCCGTGCGATGGAATTCATGTTGGGTCGGTGATGATGCACAGGCGCGGGCTGCTTGTGGTAACATACCGACCTGTTGGTACCTCGACCTTGGATGCTCGCTCCACCGGCGGCTTCCCAGTCCGAGGCGAATCGCGTCGCCCGCGGGCGACAAGAAACGAAAGGTGAAACAATGACTGTTTCCAAAGAGCGCAAGGCGGAGCTGACTGCCCAGTTCGGTAACACCCCGGTTGACACCGGCAACCCCAAGGTTCAGGTCGCCATCCTGTCCGAGCGCATCAAGGAGCTGACCGAGCACATGAAGTCCCACCAGAAGGACTTCCACACCCGTCGTGGCCTGCTCATGCTCGTCGGCCGTCGTCGTCGTCTTCTCTCCTACATCAAGAAGAACGACATCGTCGAGTACCGTGAGCTCATCAAGGCTCTGGGCATCCGCGACAACATCCAGTAAGGATTTGTACATGCTAAGAGCGTCCTGCGCAGCGGGGCGCTCTTTTTGTGTAAGGGCGCGAACAATCACGCTCTGAAGCGTGGCGGGGGCAGGGGGCCCGCGTCACATGAGAAGCCCGCAGGCAAGGGGCCTGTGGGGTAAAGGAGAACAATGACACTCGTATCCAAGACCTTTGAGCTGTACGGCAAGACCTACACCTTTGAGTCCGGCGAGCTTGCCAAGCAGGCCACCGGCGCCTGCCTGGTCAAGCAGGGCGACACCACGATGCTCGACACCGTGGTCGTCTCCAAGGAGCGCAAGAACTACGACTTCTTCCCGCTGACCGTCGACTTCAACGAGAAAATGTACGCAGCCGGCCGCATCCCGGGTGGTTACCTCAAGCGTGAGGGCCGTCCCAGCGAGAAGGCCACGCTCACCGCGCGCATGATTGACCGCCCGATTCGCCCGAGCTTCCCGGACGGCTTCCGCAACGAGGTCCACATCGTCGCCACCTCGCTCGTCGCCGACCAGGTCAACCCCTTCGACGTCATCAACGTCATGGGCGCTTCCCTGGCCATGACGCTCGGCGGCGTGCCCTTCGAGGGCCCGCTTGCCTGCGTGCGTATCGGCCGTAACGTGGAGACCGGCGAGTTTATCGTCAACCCCACCTATGAGGAGCGCGAGAACTCCGATCTGGACCTGGAGCTGGGTGGCTCTGCCGACTTCATCTCGATGGTCGAGGCCGGCGCCGAGGAGATCTCCGAGGACGACATGCTCGCCGCCATGAAGTTTGGCCAGGAGGCCCTTGCCGCCTTCTGCCAGGCCCAGGACGAGTTCGTCGCCGAGTGGGAGCAGGTCAACGGCCCCATCGTCAAGAAGGAGTACCCGCTTGACCAGCCCGTCGAGGAGGTCCAGGAGCGCATCTTCGCCCACTACGACGAGATGGCTGCCGCCCTTCGCGACGCCGACAAGCTCTCCCGTATCGGTAAGGTCGAGGCTCTGAAGGAGTCCATCCGCGCCGAGTTCACCGATGAGGAGCAGGCCGCTTGGGAGCGCGAGATCCCCGTGGCGCTCAAGAAGCTCGAGAAGAAGGCCATGCGTACCATGGTCGTCGAGACCGGCGAGCGCGTCGACGGTCGTGCCGCCGATGAGATTCGCCCCATCATGGTGAAGGACAACTATCTCCCGCTCGTTCACGGCTCCGGCCTGTTCCAGCGTGGCCAGACCCAGGTGCTTTCCGTCCTGTCGCTCGGCATGCTCAACGAGGGTCAGCGTCTGGATACCATCGAGCCCACCGAGGGCAAGCGCTACATGCACCACTACAACTTCCCGCCGTTCTGCACCGGCGAGACCGGCCGTATGGGCAGCCCCAAGCGTCGCGAGATCGGCCATGGCAACCTGGCCGAGCGCGCCCTGCTTCCGGTGCTCCCCGACGAGAACGAGTTCCCCTACGCCATCCGTGTCGTCTCCGAGGTCATGGAGTCCAACGGCTCCTCTTCGATGGCCTCGACCTGCGGCTCCACGCTCGCCCTTATGGACGGCGGCGTGCCCATTAAGCGCCCGGTCTCCGGTATCGCCATGGGCCTGATCCAGGAGGAGGGCAAGACCGTGGTCCTGTCCGACATCCAGGGTCTCGAGGACTTCCTGGGCGATATGGACTTTAAGGTCACCGGCACCACCGAGGGTATCACCGCCCTGCAGATGGACAACAAGGCCACCGGTCTTACCTTCGACATCTTGGCCCGCGCCCTGCAGCAGGCCAAGGAGGGTCGCGCCTTCATCCTGCAGAAGATGCTCGACGTGATTCCCGAGCCGCGCCACACCACGCGCAGCACCGCCCCGCGCATCGTTTCCATCCAGGTCCCGACCGACAAGATCCGCGACGTTATCGGTTCCGGCGGCAAGGTCATCCGTGGTATCCAGGACGAGACCGGCGCTTCGGTCGACATCCAGGAGGATGGCACCGTCTTTGTCGGCGGCACCGGCGAGTCCGTCGACCAGGCTGTCGAGCGCATCAAGCTCATCATCAAGGTTCCCGAGCCGGGCGAGGAGTACACCGGTCGCGTGGTCTCCATCCAGCCCTTCGGCGCCTTCGTGAACCTGCTGCCCGGTAAGGACGGCCTGCTGCACATCTCTCGCGTCGCCAAGGGTCGTGTGGAGAAGGTCGAGGACGTCCTCAACGTGGGCGACGAGGTCAAGGTCGTCGTCATCGAGGTCGACGATCGCGGCAAGATCTCGCTCGATCGTCTGGATAAGCCCGAGGCCCCGGCTCGCTCCGAAGGTGCCTCCGAGGGCGACGGCGAGCACTTCCAGCGCCGTGAGCGTCCGCGGCGCGAGCGCTCTGAGCGCAGCGACCGTCCGCGCCGTCCCGGCGACAACGGAGGCCGCAAGCCCCGCCGTCACCACGACGCCGAGTAACAGCCGTACATAACCAGGACCGCAAGGGCGACTCCGGACAGGGGTCGCCCTTTTGCTTGCGCCCGAGAGGGCCGCATATGAAGTTTCCTGCTTTACAGTCCTGCGCAAGACGGAAAGCACATTAAGTGCTTTCCTTTGCGTGCGGAACTCGCGACAAACTT
>CABPDL010000001.1:0-133283 GCA_902406375.1 uncultured Collinsella sp. | reverse complement strand
ATTAAGGAACTCACTGAGCTTCTTATGAGATATGTTGAGACGTATGCGATTAAGCGCGTGTTAAACCAGATCGGTTTTGTCGAACTGCTGCAAAAGACGACAGACGGAAGCTTGTTTGAGTAACCGGGTCATCGCTGGTGGTCGGGCCCGTAGACAAACATAGGATATCGACAAGAATAAAGTCAATTGCGGGGGGGGGGAAGCCTTCGGGTGACACCTGAAGAGGGTTGATGCGTCGGCCCTCTTTTTGTTTGGATGTAAGATTCGGCCTATCAAAAGTTACATTTCAATTGGGAAAAGGCAAAATTACCCGTGGGTTTTTGCTCGCATGTAACTTTACTGACGCATGTTACCCGGCTAGAGCTCGGCTCGCAGGCATGTCGAGGCCCTTGCGGTGAGGTGTGTAGCAGTTGAGGTATGCTTATCGAAATAGAAAACGATGGTCCGCTGAGGGCCATCGTTTTGCAAGGGGTTCCTTCCCAACGGAGGGCATCCCCTATTTTTATTTGGATGGATATCTCATTACGTTCGCGATTGCTGGATGTTGTCGCTGACGCCGCCATTATTTCGGAAGTGCGGGGAAAATCGGAAACCTCTGAGCAAAACCCATTTTTTTGCAACAAAACGGCAGGTCGCAGATGCTCAAAAAAGGGGTCTGGCCGGCCGTTTGTTTTAGATCTTAAAAGGAATTGTCATGTCTTTAAGGAGGTCATTGCACCAGCTGTAGTCGAGCATCCTCTTTCGGTGCATCAGATTTACCACAACTCCCGGGCAATCTCCTCTATCCTGAGCGATACGCTGGATTTTTGTCGAGGTCTTGCAGCCATGATAAGGCGAGAGACCCTCTGGTCCCATAAGGACCTCTCTTGCAAAGGCGTTGGCGCGCTTCTCGGATTCGCTCTTTGAACTTTGCTTTTCGTCAATATAGCTAAGAGTGATTCCTACGTTCCCGTCATTTAGAATGTGCCCGATTTCGTGGAACAGAGTCCAAATGATAAAACCGTCTTTTTTGCGTCTGCCCGTCATCTGGATTACGGGTCTCCCGTCTTTGGTCCAACGCGTTATTCCGTGCAGCGGAAATTGTTCGGGAGCAGAAATGAACTGGAGCGTGACGCCGCATTGCTCAAGTTGGAGCGCTATGTCCGTTAAGGTCATATCGTCTACCGTTGCCGCGCGTTGTCTTAATGAACTCAAAGAGGCTCTGAGCATTGTCTCGTTGTATGCTTTAGTCCCATTGGTTGTTGGCGTTTCGGCGCTTTCACCCAGTGAAATCCAAGCCATCATGCTTGCGGGGTCAACGGGTTTACCTGCCTCTTTTAACGTCGCAATGGAGGAGAAGACGCAATCGACGCCTTTCGCATAGGCATCCATGCTGCCGTAACCAACAACATTCAAAAAATCTGATACGAGTTTGCCGGGGTTTCTTTTGGTGGCGGTAGTAAGCCCTTTGTCGCGAAGAAACTTTCCTAACGACGGGGTGATGATGTCGGCGGAGCTTGCCATTTTTAGCTCATCTTCGAGCCTAGCAAGATCTTCACGGAACTTTGCTTCGAAGCGAATCCAGCTATCTCGGGGAATAGAGGTGACTCTTTCAAGTTTAATGGCAGTGTCTTGCGATATGGGCTGCGTACCCTTTAGTATCCCGTTAACCGTTTTGCGGGAGATGCCAAGTCGGTCAGCAAGGGCCTGCTGCGTCATCTGCTCGTCATCTAGCCATTCTTGTAAATACATGCCAGGTGCAACCGCATAGTTGGTTCCCATTGTTCTGCTTCCTTTATGTGCCTAGTGATAGTCTTCAATTGATAGAACTGTTACTGAGGATTCTTCGTCCGTTGTTTTTTCGACCTTAGTTACTTTCATACATCCGTTAATTGGCTCGACAATCATTCGATAATTTTTGTTTAGTTTTCCCGCCCATTGACCCTCTCTATCACCGCAAAGCTGATGCCATCTTCCGCATGGGTCTAGATTCTTTAGATCCTCCATCGAGCTGGCTGTCTCTAATGCGTTGTGTCGGAGCTTTACACCCCCTACGATGTCGGACCTATATTTCTTGCACTTCTTTTCGTCGGTACATATTTCCTCGAGCCTTTTGTTGGCGTAGCGTATTTTCATTCCTGTAACCAATCGCGTTACATCATATTGTTCGTGTTCATCATATCATGTAACCGATTATGTTACACGTATAATCTGCATTGGATTGGATCTGTTTCGTTTTGCGCGTTCGCTTTCGACCTCTGGGCTTCTAAAAAAGTTCTTAAAACAGCCTTAAAGGCGTTCCAGCTCGCGTTGACAGCGTAAAATACGCATGTTTGACTATGACAGAAGTGGATTTTAGGGGAGGGGTGCGCCATGGAGGTGCTGGTTGTTGGCAACACCGCATATGTTGACGATGACTTTTGCGCCAAGGCATTCCCTGGGGACCACGTTAAGGTTGTAGCCGCGCAGGAAGCGCGCCGCGATAAGTCGTCGCCCCATGCCTCGTGGAAAGAGCTGCTCCAGCACTTGGAGCAGGCCTACGAGTTCGACCGCGTGGTCTACTTATCCAATTACCTTACCCCGCATACCGATACCGTGGGCGATATCGAGCTGCTGCGCTCGGTCTTTCGTACGTGCGCGGGTCGCCGGGTCCAACTGCTGTATGTAGCGGGGCCCGCGGGTGCCGAGGGTGCCGCCGATGCCACGGGGCGAACGGGCAAGGGCATTATCGCGCACGCAGCCAACGACCTGTGCCGCTACTACGCTGCTCGCGAGGGCGTTCAGACCAAGATCCTGCGCGTGCCGTTCCTGTATACCGCGTCTGCCGCGCTGGAAGATCCGTTTTTGGTGCCGCTGTTCGACGCGTGCTCAACCGGATCGGTTGCTCTGCAGGGCGCGCAGGATGCGGCGTTTCCCCTGCTGTGTGCCGAGGAGCTTTCGGTGCTGGTACGCCGTATCTTCGACAGCTGGAATGCTAACTTTGAGACGCTCGACGTAGTCGATACCTTCCATCACACGGTGGGTGAGGTGGGCGACGCCCTCAAGGCGCTGTTCCCAGGGCTCTCAGTTGCCTATGGCGATTCTGCCGGCTACGCCCTGCCCGCCAGCGACGTCGCTCGCGTGCGCTATGGCTGGTTTCAGCGCTACGACTTGCTGCGCGACCTCTCGACCATTCAGGCTCGCTGGGATGCTGGCCGTGCAAAGAAGGTCAACCCCTTGCGCGCGGCCATCGACCGCATTCAAATGCGCACGCTGCCTGTCAAATGCTTGGAGACGGGCGTTGCCTGGGTTCTGTTCGAGGTGCTGGAGCGCTTGTTCTCCCAATCGACCCAGCTCAACGTGCTCGATTATCGCCTGCTCTACGTGGTGCTGATCGGCACGCTGTATGGCTTGGACTTTGGCCTGGTTGCGGCGCTGCTGGCGTCGGTGGGTTTGGCTGCGAGTTACTTTACTCTGTACGGCTATACCTTCCAGGGCCTGTTCTACGAGCCGTCCAACTGGCTGCCGTTTATTGCATACTTTGTTGTGGGTGCCGTGTGCGGCTATGTGCAGCTGCGCAACAGCGAAGCCATTAGGGCGGAGCGCGATCATAACGAGTTAGTGCGCAACCGCAATACGTTCCTTACGCAGCTCTACCACGACGCGATCGAGGACAAGCGCGCGTACAGGCGCCAGATCGTGGGTCGCCACGACAGCTTTGGCAAGATCTTTGCCGTGACGCAGGAGCTCGACGTGTTCAACCCACGCGACATCTATCGCAAGTGCTGCGAGCTTCTGGGCGAGATCCTCGAGAACGATTCGGTGACGATCTACCATGTTTCTGGCGGAGCATTTGCACGCCTGGTGGCAGCAAGTCCCGCGATTGCCGAAGATGCCGCACGCTCGCTTACGCTTGAGCAGCTTGCGCCCCTTTTGGGCGACGGGGGTCGTTCGAACCTGTGGGTGAACCGCGAGCTGACGCCGGGGCTTCCCATGTTTGGATACACAATCGAGCGCGATGGGGCACCCGCCGTGTTGATCTTTGTGCGTAGTGCGGCCGAAAACCAAATGACGCTCTATTACCAAAACCTGTTCCGCATCTTGTGCGGCCTGGTCGAAAGCGCGCTGGGCCGTGCCTTTGACTATGAGGCGGTGGCACAGGATAAACGCTGCGTTGACGGCACTTGCGTGCTCAAGCAGGCTGCCTTTGGCCAAGAGCTCGCGGCCGTGCAGGCGCTGGCAGATGGCAAGATGGGCAGCTTTTTGCTCCTGCGCGTGGTACCGGGCATGGAGCCTGTCGGCGAGCTGGTGGGCGCAATTGGGTCGGCAATCCGCGAGAGCGATGCGGCGGGCCTGGTCGATGGTGACATGCTCTACCTGCTTATGCGCCAGGCAAAGGCGTGCGATCTGCCCATTATCCGCGAGCGCCTGAGCGCAAAGCAGATTGCGGTGGAGCCCGTCGACGGCGAGGACATCGTGGCGCTGCTGCAGCACATCGCTTACACCGGCGACGGTGAGGGAGGTGTCGCTTGATCTCGCTTGTCGTTGCTGCCGTCTTGCTGCTGATTCATGCGCTGGTTTGCCTGATACTGTGGACGCTCATGAAGTTGGGCCTGCTGCCGGTGCGCGGGCACATGCTGGCTGTAATAGTGTTGGTGCCGCTGTGGGGCCCGTTGCTGGTGGTTCTGCTATCGGTCCGCAGCGCGGTGTTTGGCGAGGGGCTGAAAGAGTCTGCGCTGGAGTCGCTGCGCTTCAACGACGACCTGCATCGTAGTATGTCGGTACCGAGTGGTGAGGACGATGCAGGCGTAGTGCCGCTCGAGGAGGCGCTCATCGTCAACGACCCGGCAGAACGGCGCCGCCTAATGCTCTCCATGCTCACCGAGGAGCCCGACGCTTACCTGGCGCAGCTGCAGGCGGCTAAGCTTAACGACGACGTTGAGGTGGCTCACTATGCCGCGACGGCGGTGGTGCAGATCTCCAAGGAGTCCGACCTTAAACTGCAGCAGCTGGAGCGTGCCTTTAAGACGGACCCGAGCGCGCAAAACCTCAACGAATACTGCGATTTTCTTGGTGAATACTTGGGCTCGGGCCTGGCCGAGGGGCGCGTGGCTCAGATTCAGCGCCAACAGTACGCGCGTTTGCTTGCGCGTCGCTGCGAGCGCGAGGACACCCTTGAGCTTCGCATTCGATACGCGACGGCGCTGGCCGATGTCGGACAGATCGACGAGGCGCAGGCCGTGACCGACCAGCTGGTGCTCGATGTGCCCGAGGAGCAGGAGGTTTGGATGCTTTGTCTGCGCCTTGCGGTGATGCGCCGCGACGGTGACGAGGTCCACCGCGTGATCGATGCGATTGACAAACAGCATGTATACTTGAGCGCCGCCAACCGCGAGGAACTGGCGTTTTGGCGCAACGGAGAGGAGGCCCGATGAGCGTGGTACAGCATATCCGCGACCGTGCGGGCCATTTTCGCTGGATGGGGCTGCTTGTGGTGTGGGCGGTCTTTATTGCCATGGCGGCCGTGCTGCTGGTGGAGCGCGCCGGCGTGCAGTACAGTGCGGGCCAGCATAAGCTGGGGATGCTTGCCGCCAACGATGCGGTTCCGGCCTCCTCGGCAATATTTGGCCAAAAGCCCACGTGCCTGGTCATTACCGATTCCGATCAAGCTGGCGTCGAGGACGTAAAGGAGCAGTTCGACCAGATTCTGCTCGACATGAAGACCGCGCACCGCGACGTGGACCTTGCGCTGGACGGCGCGGATGCCATTCCCTCGCTGACCTCCTACGATCGCGTGATTTTGCTCATGCCGTCGCTCGATGGGCTCGGTACGCACCTGAGCGACATTATGAGTTGGGTGAGTGCCGGCGGTTCGCTTATGCTCGCCATGCCTCCGGATAACTCGGGCTATCTGCAAGTGATTGCTCCCAAGCTTGGCATTGAATCTGCCGGATATGACTATGTAAAAGCCGAGAGCATTGTGCCGAGCGAGGACTTTATGCTGGGCGGGGGAGAGCGCTACGAGCTCTCGGACCCCTTTGATTCGTCGCTTTCGGTTTCATTGCGCGAAACGGCGCACGTATGGGCAAAGACCGGTGACGCGGGCACGCCGCTCATTTGGTCTAACGATTGCGGCAGTGGTCACACCGTGGTGTGCAACATTGGCATCTACGACAAGGTCATGCGTGGGTTCTATGCTTCGGCCATAAGCTTGCTGGGTAATGCCACGGCCTATCCGGTCATCAACAGCGCCGTGTTCTATTTGGACGACTTTCCTAGCCCCGTGCCCTCGGGCGATGGTACTTATATCAAGCGTGACTACGGCCTTTCCATTGCGGATTTTTACACCAAGGTCTGGTGGCCCGATCTGCAAAAGCTCGCGCAAAAATACGGCATTCGCTATACCGGCGTGATGATCGAAAACTACGAGGACGCGGTCAACCAGACCGAGCCTGCGCGCCAGGCCGATACCACACAGTTCCGCTACTTTGGCGGCATGCTGCTGCAGATGGGCGGAGAGCTGGGCTTTCACGGCTACAACCATCAGCCTCTGGCGCTCTGGGATACCGATTACGGCACGCTGTATGACTACAAGACCTGGAAGAACAAGGAAACACTCGTCGCATCGCTCAACGAGCTTATCGCCTTCCAAGATGAGGTGTTGCCCAACGCGCACGGCTCGGTTTACGTGCCGCCGTCAAATATCCTTTCGGCCCGTGTGCGCAAGCTTATCGGCACCGACGTTCCGCGCATTAAGACTATCGCCAGTACGTATTTTGAGGATGGCACCGACCTGCCGTACGTACAGGAGTTTGGCGTGGCGAGCGATGGCATTGTGGAGCAGCCACGTATTGTCTCGGGCGGCATGGTCGACGATTCCTATATGCGCCTGGCAGCCGTGTCCGAGCTCAACATGCACTACGTGAGCACGCACTTTATGCACCCGGACGACCTACTGGATCCCGGTCGCGGAGCCAAGGAGGGCTGGGAGGTCTACAAGGGCGGTCTGACCGACTACCTGGAGTGGCTTACCAAGTCTGCGCCCGACCTGCGGCGCCAGACCGGTTCGGAATGCTCGGGCGCCATCCAGCGCTTTTCGTCCGTGACGGTGAGCGTGGATACAAGTGCGGATGCCTGGACGCTCAGCCTGGGCGATTTCCACGACGAGGCGTGGCTCATGTTCCGCGCCAACAACGGCGACCCGGGTGCAGTCACGGGTGGCGAGATTACGCATCTGACGGGCGACCTGTACCTGGTCAAAGCCACGAACAAGACGGTGACCATTGCACGCAAGGAGGGTGGCGACAAATGAGAATCTGCTTGGTACTCGAGGGTTGCTACCCCTATGTGCACGGCGGCGTGTCCACCTGGATGCACGGCTACATACAGGCCATGCCCGAGCACGAGTTTGTGCTGTGGGTGATCGGCGCGCATGCTGCCGACCGCGGCAAGTTTGTCTACGAGCTGCCCGGCAACGTGGTCGAGGTACACGAGGTGTTTCTGGACGACGCCCTGCGGCTTTCGGGTGAGCAAGAAGAGGCCGACTTTAACGCCCGCGAGCGCGAGGCGCTGCGCCGCCTGGTGTCGCTCTCCAATCCGGACTGGGACGTGCTATTCGATATCTTCCAGCGCCGTCGCGTGCATCCTCTCTCGTTTTTGCAGAGTCGCGCCTTTATGGATATCTTTCGCGACGTGTGCCTGGCCGAGTACCCATACACGCCCTTTGCTGATGCATTCCACACCATGCGCTCCATGCTGCTGCCCGTGCTCTACCTTCTGGGCGGCGAGGTGCCGGTGGCCGATGTGTACCACGCCATCTCGACCGGCTACGGCGGCCTGCTCGCCTGCCTGGGCTCAAGCGTTCACCAGGCTCCGGTGCTGCTGACCGAGCACGGCATTTATACCCGCGAGCGCGAGGAGGAGATCATTCGTGCCGACTGGGTGGTGCCGTCGTTTAAGGACCGCTGGATTCGCTTTTTCTACCTGCTTTCGGAGGAGATCTACCGCCGCGCCTTCCGCGTGACGAGCTTGTTCCATAACGCTCGCAAGACGCAGATCGATATGGGCTGCGATGCGGACAAATGCATGGTTATTCCCAACGGCATCCAGTTTGACCGCTTTAAGGACATTCCCTTAAAGCCCGATGACGGCTGGGTGGACATTGGCGCGGTGGTGCGCCTGGCGCCCATCAAGGACGTCAAGACCATGATCTATGCCTTCTTTGAGCTGCACGAGCGCCTGCCCCGCGTGCGCCTGCACATCATGGGTGGCGTGGATGACGAGGAGTACGGTGCCGAGTGTCACGCGCTGGTCGATGCCCTGGGCGTGCGCGACTTGATCTTTACCGGGCGCGTCAACGTGGTTGAGTACATGGAAAAGCTCGACTTTACCATTTTGACGAGCATCTCCGAGGGCCAGCCGCTCAGCGTGCTGGAGTCGCTTGCAGCGCGCCGTCCCTGCGTGACGACCGAGGTGGGCTGCTGCCGCGAGCTGCTCGAAGGCGCCCCGGGCGACGACTTTGGCGTGGCGGGTTTTGTGACGCCGCCCATGTATCGCAAGGGCTTGGCCGATTCCATGGAGCGCATGTGCGTGAGCCGGGCCCGTCGCATTGAGATGGGGGAGCGTGGCCAGCGTCGCGTTGCCACGTACTTTTTGCACGAGCAGATGCTCGCCAACTATCGCGCGCTGTACGACGTGACGGCGCGTGCGTTTGACCTGCCCAGAGAGGGGGAGTAGCCGGTGGCCGGAATCGGTTTTGAGCTCAAACGCCTATTTAGGCGCAAGGGTCTGTTTGCCACGATGCGCGCCTATGGCTACGCTGGCATTGTGTGCACGGGCCCCATGCTGCTGGGCGTGCTACTCCAGGTGGGTATCTTGGTGCTGTGCGGTCTGTGGGGCGTGGGGCGCGCCAACCAGGATCTGCTGGTGTGCATGGTGACCTATACACTGCTGGCCTCGCTTACGCTCACAAGCTTTTTCTCTATGCCGGTCACGCGCTTTTTGGCTGATATGCTCTTTGCCGAGCGCGAAGAAGAGGTCTTGCCCTCATTTTGGGGCTCCAACGCCATCATGCTCGTTGCGGGCACCGTGCTCTACGGCGTCTTTTTGCTGTTCTCGGGCGCCACGCTGCTGCAGGGGCTGCTGTGCCTGTGGCTGTTCAATATTATGATTGTCAACTGGAACGGCATGAGCTACCTCACGGCCATCAAGGATTACCGCGGCATCCTGTGCAGCTTTGCGGCTGCCATTGGTGTGGCGTGCCTGTGTGCCCTGGCAGCGCTGGCACTGGGACTGCCGCCGGTCGAGGGTCTGCTGGCCTCGATCGCCCTGGGCTACGGTGTGATGCTCGCCTGGGATGTGGTACTGCTGTACCGGTATTTTCCACGGAGTGACCGGAGTCCCTGGCGTTTTTTGCGCTGGCTCGACCAATTTATGCCGCTTGCGCTTACGGGGCTGTTTACCAACTTGGGGCTTTTCGCACACCTGGTTATTATCTGGGCGGGCCCTATTGGCGTGCAGATCAAAGGCCTGTTTTACGGGGCTCCTTACCATGACGTTCCGGCACTCATTGCGTTTTTGACCACACTCGTCACGACCGTCAACTTTGTGGTGTCGGTCGAGGTCAATTTCTATCCGCGCTACCGCGACTACTACAGCCTGTTCAACGACGGTGGCGTGGTGGGCGACATTGTGGTGGCCGAGGAGGAGATGCTCTCCACGCTCAACAGCGAGCTTCGCTTTTGCGCGCTCAAGCAGCTGTTTGTGACCGCGGCGGTCATCTCGCTCGAGACCACGGTGCTCTCGGCCCTGCCGCTGGGCTTTAACAACCTTATGCACGGGTATTTTCGCACGCTGTGCGTGGGCTATGGCCTGTATGCTGTGGGCAATACGGTGATGCTCATCTTGCTGTACTTTACCGACTACAAGGGCGCCGTGCTTGCCTCCGGGCTGTTTGCCGGTGTGGCCGGGCTGGCGACCGCCGTGTCGCTGCTTTTGCCGCAGCAGTTTTACGGCTTTGGCTTTTTGTTGGGTGCTGCGGTGTTTTTTATTGTGGCGCTGCTGCGGCTCGATACCTATACCGCCAACTTGCCGTATCGTATCCTGAGCCAGCAGCCCATGGTGGCGACCGACAAAACGGGTCGCTTTACACAGCTGGGCCGCTTGCTCGACCGTGCCGAACAGCGCTACGAGGAGCTGCGTCTAGAGGGCGAGCCGCATGGCGCGTTTGAGCACACGGTGGTCCGTGTGTATCGCAACCATTGGGGAGGTTCTGATGATCGATAGGATGATGTCTCGCCGCCGCTTGTTTGAGGCGGCTGCCGGCGCGCTTCTGCTCTCGGGCTGTTCGTCTCAGGACGAATCCTCGACCAAAAAGGTCAAAAAGCAGGACAAGATTAAAAAGGCCGAGGCCTCGGGCGAGACCAAGCATCTGCGCGATAAGGACGAGCTGTACGAGGTCTACGACGACTCGGGCATTGTGACCATGTACCTGACGGTCTCACGCGGCAACAGCTCCGAGAACACTGATCATAGCTGGGCCGAGGTCAACACGTACTCGGTGTATGACTACGCCGATATGGGTGTGACGCGTTATCAGGTTATGGGCCTGCTGCAGGCGGGCGACGAAGACGGCCCGGTGGCCGGCGAGGTTGGCTATGGCGAGGACGCGCCCAATGCCACCGTGCAGGTGCGCGGCCAGACATCGAGCTCCTACACGCAAAAGAATTACAAGGTGGAGCTCAAAAAAGGCAAGGGCACCTGGCGCCAGCAGCGCGCGATTGCGCTCAACAAGCACATGGGCGAGGGTATGCGTTTTCGCAACAAGATGGCCTACGACCTTATCCGCGGAATTCCCCAGATGATGGGCCTGCGCACGCAGTTTGTGCATCTGTGGGTGTGCGACCAGACCGAAAAGTCCAACGATACCTTTGAGGACTACGGCCTGTTTACGCAGGTGGAGCAGCTCAACAAGACGGCGCTTAAGGCACATGGCCTGGATAAGAGCGGGCACCTGTACAAGGTGAACAGCTTTGATTTCCATCGCTACGAGGACACCATTAAGCTTGCCGACGATCCCGACTACAACCAGGCAAACTTCGAGGGCATGCTCGAGATTAAGGGCGATTCGGACCACACCAAGCTCATCGAGATGCTCGATGCGCTCAACGACGAATCGCAAAAGATCGATAACGTGCTCGACACCTACTTTGATACCGAGAATCTGGTCTATTGGCTGGCGTTTCAGATCCTGACGGGCAACTGCGATACTCAGAACCGTAACTGTTATCTGTACAGCCCGCTCAACTCAAATACCTGGTACTTTTTAGATTGGGATAACGACGGCATGCTGCGTAAGCTGGAGCTTTCTCTTGCCGGGTTCTCGGACTATGCGAGCTGGGAGCGCGGCGTAAGCAACTACTGGGGCAACGTGCTATTCAATCGTGCGCTGCGCAGCAAATCGTTCCGCAGTGAGCTCGACCGCGCCGTAAAGGACCTGCGCTCGTATATGACCGAGGCGCGCCTGGCCAAGATGATTAGACATTATCGCGAGGTTACCGAATCGTTGGTCTTTGCTTCGCCCGATATCGACAATCTGCCTGTCACCAAGGACCAATACGAGCAAATCGCCGCGGCGATTCCCTCCGAGATCGAGGAGAACTACAAGAGCTTTCGCGAGAGCTATAAAAAGCCCATGCCGTTCTACATTGGCGTGCCGCAGATCGATAACGGTAAGCTGCGCATTAACTGGGATGCGTCCTACGATTTTAAGGCGCGCGACATTCGCTATACCGTGGAGCTGGCGCGTGACTATGCCATCAAGGACGTGTTTTTTAAGGCCGAGGACGTGCTGCTGCCTGAGGTGACCTGCGATGCGCCCGATACCGGCCAGTTTTTTGTGCGCGTGCGTGCCACCAACTCAGACGGCTATACGCAAGATGCGTTTGACTACTATGTGACCGACGACGGCAAACACTACGGCATGAAGTGTTTTTACGTGCAGGACGGTGGTAAGGTCGTGGAGGACACGTATGAGGAGGGCTAGCGCGCTGCTTGAGCGCCTTACGGCTCCGCCTGTGCGTGCCACGCAGGAGCGTTACCGCCACGAGCTCAAATATCTCATTAACGAGGGCGAGCACGCTGCGCTTGCCTGCCGCATGGCGCCGGTTTTTAAACTGGACAAGTATGCGCGGGCGGGTGTTTACACCATTCGCAGCCTGTACTTTGACGACTACTGCAACTCGGCCTACGAGGAAAAAGACGCCGGTATTCTTATGCGAAAAAAATATCGCGTGCGCATCTATAACGGCGGCGACAAGGTGATTAAGCTCGAGCGCAAAAAGAAGTACGGCAGCTGGATCTACAAGGAGGACGCGCCACTCACGCGTGGCGAGTTTGAGCAGATTCTGGCCGGCGACTACGACTTTTTGCTGAGGAGCCCTTATCCGCTCTGTCGCGAGTTCTACATCGAGTGCATCTGCAACATGATGCGCCCGCGGACCATCGTGGACTACGAGCGTGAGCCGTGGGTGATGGACGAGGGCACCGTGCGCATTACCTTTGATAGCAACGTGCGTGCGGCGGTGGGAAGCTTTGACATCTTTGACGCGACGTTGCCCGCGTTGCCCGTGCTGGAGCCCGGCAAGCTGGTGATGGAGATCAAGTTTACCGAGTTTTGCCCACAGCTGGTGCGCGATATGGTGCCGCCAGGTGCGGCCGAACTCACGGCGGTCTCTAAGTACTGCCTGTGTTATGACAAGACCGCCTACCTGCGCGGTTTTAACTACTGGGAATCGGATTTTGGGAACCGAGGGGATATTTAGACCATGAGCACCAGGGACTTTTTTAAGAACTCCGTCTTGGAGGCGTTTGGCCAGGTCGACCCTGCCAAGATCGGCCTTTCGCTGCTTGTGGCGCTCGCCATGGGCATCCTGATCTATTACGTGTACAAGCGCTTTTTTACCGGCGTGGTCTATTCGCGCAGTTTTGCTGTAACGCTCGTGGGCATGTGCGTGCTCACCTGCATGGTCACGCTCGCGATCTCGACGAATGTGGTCATCTCGCTCGGTATGGTCGGTGCTCTGTCTATCGTCCGCTACCGTACGGCGGTCAAGGACCCGCTCGACCTGCTGTATCTGTTTTGGGCCATTACCACGGGCATTACGGCGGGCGCCGGCATGTATGCGCTCGTAGGACTCACGGCAGTGGTGATCGTGGTGATGATCGCTGGCTTTGCGAGCCACCAGGACAAGGCGCGCGTGTACATGATGGTCATCCACTACACGGGGCAGACCACCGGCGATGATATCGTTCGCGCGTTTGGACGCACCAAGTTCACCGTCAAATCCAAGACGATGCGCGGTGACAAGGTCGAGATGGCCGTCGAGGTCTTCTCGGACGGTGTGGACATGCCCTACGCCGACGCCATCCGCGCGCTCGATGGCGTTGAGGACCTGACGCTCATCCAGTACAACGGCGAATATCACGGCTAGTTTGGTTCAGTTTTATTTAAGGGGCGGTGTCGCTTGGACGTGCAGCAGCTTGAAGAGACCTGGGCCGTAAGGGCCGGCGCACGTGAAACGTGTCTTGTTGCGGCCTCGCATGTGCCGGCGGCGCTGTCGATGCTGGGGATTGTGCAGCCCGGCGATCGCTTGGTGGCCTTTGCGGACGACTTTGCCGATGCGTTTGCGCGCGGCTTTGATGCCTGCGACGTTGTGCTCGTGGGGGAGCCGTCGGTTGCGGCGTTTGCTGTTGCATCCGAGGGCTTTGATGTTTCGTTTGAGGTCGAGGGGCCTCACCTGTGGTGGTTCGTCAACTCTATTGGCGGGTTTGGTCTGCGTGTGCCCGACCTTCGCGCTCTGGGCCGCGCGGCTCGTGAGTCGCATGCGTTGCTCGTGGTTGATAACACTGTGTCGGGCGTCTTTGGGTGCAACCCGTTGCGTCTGGGCGCCGTGCTTTCGCTCGAGGCGCTCGACCGCGTGTGTGCCGGCGTTGCGCCGCGCAAGCTCGTCGCCGCTTCGGTGGCGCGCTCGCAGCTTAAGCGCCATCGCGTGGATGCCGCTGCAGAGTGCGCGCACGCGTTGTTTGCGGGCTGCGGTGCGCCCGCGCTTGACCTGTCTGCCGAGGAGACCGACGTGCTAGAACGCGGGCTGGACTCGCTCGATACCCGCATGCAGGCGCACTTCGATCGCGCCCGTGCTCTGGCCGAGTATCTGGCTGCTAACGAGATGGTGTGTAACGTTCGCTATCCTGGGCTGGGTTCGCATCCCGATCATGCGGTTGCAACGGGAATCCTCGAGCACGGCTTTGGCCCGGCAGTTGAGTTTGACCTTATCGTGCGAAGTGCGGGTGAGCTGTTCGACACATTGCCGGGGGAGTTCCGCACGTCGCCCGCCGGCGGCGCAACGACACGCCTTTCGGCCCCACGCGGCAAGCAGGGGGGAACCATCCGCCTCTTCGCCGGCACCGACGACCCCCTAACCGTAGCCGCCGCCCTAGACAACGCCCTCCGCAACTAGCTATTTTGGGGCTTGTCTCGGGGTAGTCTTTTTGGGATGGGCTTTTTTAGCTACTTTGGGACTGGGCCGTGGGGGACTGCGCCACGAAAACGGCCTATCTACTACGTTTAACCCTTAGGGGTCGACCATACCTGCCTTTTTTGAAAACTGGCAAGCTGTCTACCAGCGGTTTTGTTTTCACGAAATCTGGTGTGGTAGAGGGTGTTCAACTAAACGTAGTAGATAGGCCCATTTTATGGCGCGCGTCTTAATTCGTTCGTGCGGCGAATCAATAATCAGACCAAATAGACTACTTTGCGTTGATGCTGGCGATGAGGTCGTCGGCTTTTGAGGCGATGACGTTGTTGATGTCGGTCTGCAGCTCCTCGTAGACCGCTATGGCCCGCTCGCCGGCGGGGGTGAGGGTGGATCCGCGGGCGCCGTCGCGCTCGATGAGTTTGCATCCCAGCTGACCTTCGGCCTCGTTTACGATGCGCCAGGCCTTGGAATACGCCATACCCATGCTCTTGGCGGCACGGTTGAGCGAGTGCTCGCGGGCGATACCTTGCAGCAACAAGACGCAGCCGTGGCCGAAGACGCCCGGCAAATCCTTGTCGCACGCTTGAATGACCAACTTTGCCGTCGTCTTGTACTTCATACGCTCCACGTCTCCCCGCTAAAGTGTTTGCTGGGCAAACGCAAAGCCTGCGTCAAACCCTCGTGTGCTCTTTCTAAACCATGCATTGTAGCAGTCAAAGTGCGTTAAGATACTTTCCCAGTATTGGGCGCCCAAGGTTGGGCTGGGTCCTACGAGGCCTGCAGCCGACCGGTCGCATGGAAAAAGGAGAAACATGGCTACGTTCTTTCCCGGTGAGTCCCACACGTTTTCGGAGTATCTGCTGGTCCCTGGTTACTCGTCCTCGCAGTGCATCCCCAACAACGTCTCTCTTAAGACGCCGCTAACCCGCTTCAAGCGCGGTGAGAAGCCGGCAATCACCCTGAACATCCCCATGGTTTCCGCCATCATGCAGTCCGTCTCGGGCGTCGACATGGGTGTCGCGCTCGCTACCGAGGGTGGCCTGTCCTTCATTTACGGTTCTCAGACCCCCGAGTCCGAGGCTGCTATGGTCAAGGCCGTTAAGGATCACAAGGCCGGCTTTGTTCAGTCCGATTCCACGCTGACACCCGACATGACCATGGAGCAGGTCATCGAGCTCAAGGAGAAGACCGGCCACTCCACCATGCCGGTCACCGACGACGGCACTCCCAAGGGCAAGCTCCTGGGCATTGTCACCAGCCGTGACTATCGTCCCAGCCGCGATGACCACCAGAAGAAGGTCTCCGAGTTCATGACCCCGCGCGAGCAGCTCATCGTGGGCGACAAGAACATCAGCCTCAAGGTTGCCAACGACGTCATTTGGGACAACAAGCTCAACGCCCTGCCGATCGTCGACGACAACGATCACCTTATGGGCATCGTCTTCCGCAAGGACTACGACAGCCACAAGACCAACCCCAACGAGCTGCTCGATAACGACAAGCGCTATGTGGTCGGCGCCGGTATCAACACCCGCGACTATGCCGAGCGCGTGCCGCTGCTCATCGAGGCTGGTGCCGATGTCCTGTGCATCGACTCCTCCGAGGGCTTCAGTGAGTGGCAGAAGCGCACCATCGAGTGGATTCGCGCCAACTACGGCGAGGACGTCAAGGTCGGTGCCGGTAACGTCGTCGACGCCGAGGGCTTCCGCTTCTTGGCCGACTGCGGTGCCGACTTCATCAAGGTCGGTATCGGCGGCGGTTCCATCTGCATCACTCGCGAGACCAAGGGTATCGGTCGTGGCCAGGCCACCGCGCTGATCGACGTCTGCCGCGCCCGTGACGAGTACTACGAGGAGACCGGTGTTTACGTGCCCGTGTGCTCCGACGGCGGTATCGTATACGACTACCACATGACGCTCGCCCTTGCTATGGGTGCCGACTTTATGATGCTGGGTCGCTACTTCGCCCGCTTTGACGAGAGCCCGACCGAGCGCGTCAACGTCAACGGCCAGTACATGAAGGAGTACTGGGGCGAGGGCTCTGCGCGTGCCCGCAACTGGCAGCGCTACGACCTGGGCGGCGCCGCGAAGCTCAGCTTCGTCGAGGGCGTCGACTCCTACGTTCCCTACGCCGGCTCCCTCAAGGACGGCGTGGGCGGCACGCTCTACAAGGTCAAGTCCACGATGTGCAACTGCGGTGCCCTCTCGATCCCCGAGCTCCAGGAAAAGGCACGCCTGACCCTGGTCTCCTCGACCTCGATTGTCGAAGGCGGAGCCCACGACGTCGTAGTCAAGGATTCCCAGCAGTCCGTCACTTATCGATAAGATAAGAGCTGCATATAAAGGTTGAGCTTCAACCACGTTATTTAGATAAAGCGAGATGCCTGCAAGTCGCAGACATCTCGCTTGTTGTATTTGCTATCATCAGTCAAGTTAACCTTAGGGTCGGGCGGCTTAGCTTTGTTCGCTACAAGTTCCGCACGCAAAGAAGAGCACTTAATGTGCTCTTCGTCTTGCGCAGGACTGTCCGCAGTAGCGAATAAAGCTAAGCCGACCGACCCCATTAAAGATTAAAGGAGCTGATATGTGCGATTGCACAGATCATAAGGATGAGATCCCTGCCTACGACGCGCAGGCCATTGAGTCCAAGTGGATGAAGGCCTGGGAGGACTCCAACCTTTTTGCCGTCGACACCGACGCCAGCAAGCCCAAGAAGTACGTGCTCGAGATGTTCCCGTATCCGTCGGGCGATCTGCACATGGGCCACGCGCGCAACTATACCATCGGCGATGCCATGGCCCGTCAGGCCCGCATGCGCGGCTACGATGTTCTGCACCCCATCGGCTTTGACGCCTTTGGCCTGCCTGCCGAGAACGCCGCCATCAAGCACAACACGCAGGCTGCCGCCTGGACGTATAAGAACATGGACCAGGCGCTCGCCACGATGAAGCGCATGGGCTTCTCCTACGATCTGGATCGCATGGTCAAGACCTGCAGCCCCGATTATTACCGTTGGGGTCAGTGGATCTTTGAGAAGTTGTGGGAAAAGGGCCTGGTCTACCGTAAGAAGAACCCGGTCAACTGGTGCCCCACCTGCAAGACCGTTCTGGCCAACGAGCAGGTCACCGAGGGCAAGTGCTGGCGCTGCGGCACCGAGCCCGAGAAGCGCGACCTTGAGCAGTGGTACTTCAAGATCACTGAGTACTCCCAGGAGCTGCTCGATGATCTGGAGAAGCTCCCCGGCTGGCCCGAGCGCGTCAAGCAGATGCAGGCCAACTGGATCGGTCGCTCCGAGGGCGCCGAGGTCGACTTTACCCTGTGCGACAAGGATGGCGAGCCCATCGAGGGCGACGAGGGCAAGATCACCGTCTTCACCACGCGTGCCGATACGCTCTTCGGTGTCTCCTTCTTTGTCCTGGCCCCCGAGTACGCTCGTCTGCACGAGCTCGTCGAGGGTACGGAGTACGAGGAGGCCGTGACCAAGATCGTCGAGGACTCCAAGCATATCTCCGCCGTCGAGCGTGCCCAGGGCACCCTCGAGAAGCACGGTGCCTTTACCGGCCGCTACGTGGTGAACCCGGTCAACGGCGAGAAGGTCCCCGTGTGGGTTGCCGACTACGTCGTTGCCGACTACGGCACCGGCGCCGTCATGGCCGTTCCCTGCGGCGACCAGCGCGACTTTGAGTTCGCCCGCAAGTACGACCTGCCTATTGTGCCGATTATCCTGGACGATGACGACCGCGCTGCCGTCGAGGCCAGCGGCGAGACCATTGATACCTTCCATGCCGAGACCGTCGACTGGGATTGCGCCCATGCTGCCGAGGGCACGCTCGTTCAGTCCGGCAAGTACACCGGCATGCGTGGCGGCAAGCACTCCGAGGGCGAGGCTGCGATTGTGGCCGACCTTGAGGCCATGGGCTGCGGCCGTCGCAAGGTCGAGTTCCGTCTGCGCGACTGGCTCATCAGCCGCCAGCGCTATTGGGGCAACCCCATCCCGGCTATCCACTGCGAGCACTGCGGCATCGTGCCCGTGCCCGAGGATCAGCTGCCGGTAACGCTGCCCGAGAACCTGGACCTGGGCGCCGGCGAGACCCTCGCCGAGTGCAAGGAGTTCTACGAGACCACCTGCCCGGTCTGCGGCCGCCCGGCCAAGCGCGAGACCGATACCATGGACACCTTCACTTGCTCCAGCTGGTATTACCTGCGCTATACGGACCCGCACAACACCGAGCTGCCCTTCTCCCGCGAGGCTGCCGATCGTTGGATGCCTGTCGATAACTACATCGGCGGCATCGAGCACGCCATTCTGCACCTGCTCTACAGCCGCTTCTTTACCAAGGCACTGCGCGACCTGGGCCTGCTGAGTGTGGACGAGCCCTTCACCAACCTGCTGTGCCAGGGCATGGTCAAGGACGAGAACGGCGACACCATGTCCAAGTCCAAGGGCAACGTCGTGCCCCCGAGCTCGGTCATCGAGCCCTACGGCGCCGACACCATGCGTCTGGCGATCCTGTTTATCGCCCCGCCCGAGAAGGACTTCGACTGGGACCCCAAGGCCGTTGAGGGCGCCAACCGCTTCATCAAGCGCGCCTGGCGTATCGTTTGGCAGCTCGTCCAGTCCGGCGACGCCAACGTGGCCTTCGACAAGTCCGCGCTCGACGAGGTCGCGATGAAGCTCTATCGCGAGCGTCACCGCACCATCGCCAAGTGCACCGAGGACTTCGATCGCGGCCAGTTCAACACCGCCATCTCGGCCGTCATGGAGCTCGTCAACGCGGCGAGCGCCTACCTCAACGCCACCGAGGGTGCCGCCCGCGACAAGGCGCTGTGCTACGGCGTGGCTAAGGATATCGTGAGCGTCCTTGCCCCCATCTGCCCGTTCTGGGCCGATGAACTGTGGCACGAGGCCCTCGGCTGCGAGGGCAACGCCTACACCGCCGCCTGGCCCGAGTTCGACTTGGCCGAGTCCATCGAGGACACGGTGCAGATCGTCGTCCAGGTGCTCGGCAAGGTCCGTGGCCGCATCGACGTCGCCCGCGACGCCTCCAACGAGGAGATGCAGGCTGCCGCCGAGGCCGCCGTCGCCAAGTGGCTCGAGGGTAAGACGGTCGTCAAGGCCATCTGCGTGCCCGGCAAGCTGGTCAACCTGGTGGTCAAGTAAGCACTGCGCACTTAACTGACGCATAAAAGACGAGGGGCGATCCGGTTGGGTCGTCCCTCGTTTTGTGTTGTATGACCTGCTTAGTCAGTGCGTCGCACCGTCTTCTACGGGATGTGTACCAGGTCCCTAAAGTAAACATTGCCCGTTTGCTCCTCGATCATCCAAATGTTGAGGTAGATGTCGTTGAGGTCGTTGTTCACATTAAAGTCCGGGTCGTCGAAGGTGCCTACAAAGGTGAGCATGGCGCGCGTTTCCTCGCCTGCTGCGACCTGCTGGCGCATGCGCACATCGCGGACCACGCCGTTGACGTAGGCATAGGAGTCCACATCGCCAAACATCATGTCGACACCGGTGTTGTTGGTTACCGTAAAGACGAGCGCGGCGTCGCCGTAGCCGTCGGTGTCCTTGCCCACGCAGGTAACATGGACGTTCTCGTCTGCCTCAAGGTCGATAGGGAACTGTTCTTGAGGGTCGGGACCTAAGCCCTGGGGATCGTCGATGTCTTCGTCTATTTTGTCGAAGCTTACCGGGGGTTCGGTTTTCTCGATGGCTTTGGTGCTGCCACGATCCGGTTCGCATGTTCCGGTTTTGCCATCGATGTTGTTGCAGCCCGTCAGAGCGAACGAGCAGGCAGCGACGACGAGCGCGGTCGCGCAGAGGGTGCCTAGGCGTTCCATGGATCCTCCTTGCCGTAGAGATGCTGGAAGGTTGTGCGGTCAATGCGTGCGGCAGGCTTTCTCGCTACAGAATGCCTCTCGGCTCTAGTCTGGCCGATGTGCGCCCAGGGATGGAATGCCCATAGGGCCCGATTCGGTCGGCACGCTGGGACGCATGGCCCGTTTTGGGGCTGTTGAGGTTGCTCCGCATGGGGCTCTTCGGTCAATTGTCCTCTTCTTGTGGAGAACCTGTGCGCACGCTGACCTGCAGATTCGTACTGTGCTTGCGCGTTTCCGCAGCTATTGGTATAGTTTGCTTGCAAATGAAGTTGTAATTGAAAGAAGTGGGGTTTCGGCCCCGCTTCTTTTTTGTATGGATGGAGGTGCCGCAATGGTCAAGACCAAGACCGAGCAGGCGATCATCGACGCGCTCGAGGCCGTCGCTCCCCAGCACGATGTCGACATCGTCGACGTCGAGCTCGTGGGCGCCACCAAGGCCCCCTGCGTGCGCGTGCGTATCGAGGGTGCCGAGGGCCAGAGCCTGTCGCTCAACGACGTCACGGCCAACACCAAGTGGGTCGGCGATGTGATTGAGGAGCTCGACCCTATCTCTTCGAGCTATACGCTTGAGGTGTCGAGCCCGGGCATGGCGCGCCCGCTGCGCCGCCCGTGCGACTTTGTCCGCTTTGTTGGCGAGAACTGTGAGCTCACCTCCACCGCTACCGAGGGCCGTCGCAAGTACGCCGGCAAGATTGCCGCCGCCACCGAGACGAACGTGACCCTCGAGCTCGAGGACGGCGAGTCCGTTACCCTCGATTTCTCTGATGTTAAAAAGTGCAAGTTGAAGCCCACCTATGACTTCAAGCCCGCGAAGGAAGGAAAGTAAGATGGCAGCATCCGACATGATGTCCGCCCTGATGGAGCTTTGCCAGGAGAAGCACATCGACCAGCTCTACCTGATCGACCGCCTGGAGCAGTCGCTTGCCAAGAGCTATGCCGAGATCCTGCATCTTGAGTGGGGCGCCAAGGTGACCATCGACCGCACCACCGGCAAGATCTACGTCTACCGCCTGGAGCCGATCGACGATTCCATGGACGAGGAGGGCAACTTCACCGAGTTCGAGGAGATCGACGTCACCCCCAAGAACACGAGCCGCATCGCCGCCCAGCACGCTAAGGCCGAGATCAACGCCATCGTGCGCAACTCCGCCCGCGAGCAGATCTACGAGGAGTTCTCCGGCCGCATCGGTGACCTCATCAGCGGTACCGTGCTGCAGTCCACGCCCGACTTCACGATCGTCAAGATCCGCGAGGGCGTCGAGGCCGAGCTGCCGCACTTCGATCAGCGTCGCTACGAGAACGAGCGCAACGAGCGTCCGATGGGCGAGCGCTACCTGCACAACCAGCATATCAAGGCCGTGATCATCGACGTTCGCGACCCCAACTCCAACCTGCAGCCGGTTCGTGGCGAGCACAGCCGTCCGCCGATCGTCATCTCCCGTACCCACCCCGAGCTCATGCGTCGTCTGTTTGAGCAGGAGGTGCCCGAGATCTATGAGGGCACCGTCCAGATCAAGTCGATCGCCCGCGAGCCCGGCCAGCGCTCCAAGGTTGCCGTCCACTCGCTCGATGACCGCCTGGATCCCGTGGGCGCCTGCGTCGGCCCCAAGGGCAGCCGCGTTCGCGCCGTCGTGGGTGAGCTTCGTGGCGAGCGCGTCGACGTCATCCTGTGGGATGCCGATCCGGCCGTCTACGTCGCCAACGCCCTGTCGCCCGCCAAGGTCACCCGCGTCCTTATCGACGAGGAGAAGGCCTACGCCGGCGTCATCGTGCCCGACGACCAGCTTTCGCTCGCCATCGGCAAGGAGGGCCAGAACGCCCGCCTCGCCGCTCGCCTGACCGGCTGGCACATCGACATCAAGTCCGAGACCCTTGCCGCCGACATCCTCAAGAACGTCCCCGTTCACGAGGAGCCCGCCGCCGACCTGATCGGTGACGAGGAGGACGACGACGTCCGTCGCTGCGAGTACGTGTCCGAAGACGGCGTCCAGTGCCGCAACCAGGCCCGCCCGGGCTCCCGTTTCTGCGGTGTTCACGACACCGACGCCTTCGATGATGCGGAGGACCTGATCTAGCGCGCGGTCGCGTCGGGCGGGTCCCGGCGCATCTCCCACGCTCGTTCAGTCTCTAGGCACCCAAGGTGCCAGAAAGGGTAGGTGAAGTCATATGGCAAAAGTCCGTGTGTCCACCCTGGCCAAAGAGTTCGGCATGACCTCCAAGGAACTGATGGGTCATCTCGCCGAAATGAAGATTCCCGCTAAGTCCGCTTCCTCCGCCCTGGAGGACGCCTACGTCGCCATGGTCCGCAAGCAGCTCGCCTCGGTGATCGAGGCCCGCGCCAAGGAAGTCGAGGCTGCCAAGCAGGCCGAGGAGGAGGCAGCCGCTGCCGAGGAGGCAGCGCGCGCCGCCGAGGCCGAGCGCGAGCGCATCGCCGCCGAGAAGGCACGCGAGGAGGAGCGCCGCCAGTTCGCCGCCGCCCAGGCTGCCGAGGAGGCCGCCCGCGCCGAGGCAGAGGCCAAGAAGAAGGCCGAGCAGGAGCGCCTTGCCCGCGAGAAGGAGGAGGCTGCCCGCGAGGCCCAGCGCCGCGCCGTCCCCGCTTCCGACTCCGGTTCGCGCTTCCGTTCGCTGCTCGATCAGATCGCCGCACAGGAGACCGTGCTCAAGGAGAAGAAGGACGCCGAGGCGAAGGCCAAGGCCGAGCGCGCCGCCGAGCGCGGCAACCGTCGTGGCGGCAATAACGACCGTCGCGGTGGCCGTCGTAACGATCGCAACGCCTCCGACAACAACTCTGAGCGCAACGCCTCCGAGAGCCGTCCGCACAGCCATCGCACCAACGCCAGCAACAACGTTGCTGCCGGCATGGACTTCCCTAACCCCGACAAGCAGGGCAAGGGCAAGAAGCGCAAGGGCGGTCACGGCAACGAAGAGGACCACTACAGCCGCATGGCGCGTGAGGCCGAGGAGTACAGCCGCGAGAAGGTGCTCGAGGAGGCCCGCGCCGCCGTCGAGGAGGCCTCTCGCGAGTCCACCGGTCGCCGTAAGAAGCGCAAGGAGAAGCGTGAGCGCGAGGCTGCTAAGGCTCAGGAGGAGCGCAAGATTGAGGAGGCGCTGGCCCAGGGCGTGAACCCCGAGGAGCTCGACGCCATCAAGGTCTCCCAGGGCGTTACCGTCCAGGAGCTCGCCGAGGCGCTCGACGTTCCGGCCAACGACATCATCAAGCGCCTGTTCCTGCTGGGCACGCCGCTCACCATGACGCAGTCCATGTCCGACGACCTCGTCGAGCTCGTTGCCGACGACCTGGGCCGTCAGATCAAGATCATCACCCCCGAGGAGGAGAACACCTTCTCGTTCTACGACGATCCCGCCGACCTTAAGCCCCGCGCCCCGGTCGTCACCGTCATGGGCCACGTCGACCACGGCAAGACGAGCCTGCTCGACGCCATCCGTCACACCGGCGTCGCTGCCGGCGAGGCGGGCGGCATTACCCAGGCCATCGGCGCTTCGCAGGTCATGATCAACGACCGCAAGATTACCTTCATCGATACCCCGGGCCACGCCACCTTTACGGCCATGCGTGCCCGCGGCGCCAAGGTGACCGACATCGTCATCCTGATCGTCGCCGCTGACGACGGCGTCATGCCTCAGACCATCGAGTCGATCAACCACGCCAAGGCCGCCGGTGTTCCCATCGTTGTCGCCGTCAACAAGATCGATAAGCCCGGCGCCAACCCCGACCGTGTGCGTCAGGAGCTCACCGAGTACGGCGTCATCCCCGAGGAGTGGGGCGGACAGAACATGTTCGTCAACATCTCGGCCAAGCAGAAGATCGGTATCGACGATCTGCTCGAGACCGTCCTGCTCCAGGCCGACGTGCTCGAGCTCAAGGCCAACCCCGATACGTTCGCTTCGGGCAACGTCCTCGAGGCTAAGCTCGACAAGGGCCGCGGCTCGGTTGCCACGGTGCTCGTGACCCGCGGTACCCTGCACGTGGGCGATACGCTGGTCGCCGGCCTCACCTACGGCCGCGTCCGCGCCATGCTCGACCCCAAGGGCCGCGCCGTCACCGAGGCCGGTCCCTCCGACGCCGTCGAGATCCTGGGTCTGCAGTCCGTACCCAACGCCGGTGACGAGTTCCGCGTGTTCGAGGACGAGCGCGAGGCTCGCGCCCTGGCCGACGAGCGCTCGCTCAAGGCCCGTATCGAGGAGCAGAGCCGCGTGAAGCACGTCACGCTCGAGAACCTCTTCGAGACCATAGCCGACGCCGAGGTCAAGGAGCTCAACCTGATCATCAAGGCCGACGTCCAAGGTTCCATCGAGGCCCTTCAGGACTCGCTCGACAAGATGGATCAGTCCGAGGTCCGCATCAACACGATCCACTCCGCCGTCGGTGCCATCAACGAGACCGACGTCGTCCTGGCCGACGCCTCCAACGCCATCATCATCGGCTTTGGCGTGCGTCCCGACGGCAAGGCCCGCTCCGCTGCCGAGCGCGAGGGCGTCGAGATCCGTTGCTACGACGTCATCTACAAGTGCCTCGAGGAGCTCGACGCTGCCCGTATCGGCATGCTCAAGCCCACCGAGGTCGAGGTCTCCACGGGTACCGCGACCGTCCTGGACACCTTCAAGGTGCCCAAAGTCGGTATCGCCGCCGGTGTCCGCGTCGAAGAGGGCGAGATCGCCGCGACCGATTCCGTGCGTCTGGTGCGCGACGGTATCGTGGTCTTCAACGGCAAGATCGCCTCGATGCGCCACTACAAGGACGAGGCCAAGAGTCTCAAGAGCGGTTCCGAGGGCGGCATTGGCCTGGAGAACTTCCAGGACATCAAGCCCGGCGACCAGATCGAGGGTTACCGCATCGACCAGGTTGCCCGTACCGAGTAGGGGGTAGCGCTATGAAGCAAACGCAGGCAACCCGCCGTCTGGGCGAGCAGCTTCGCGAGAAGCTCGGTTATATCCTGCTCTTTGAGGTTTCCGATCCGCGCCTCGACCTGGTCACCCTGACTGCGGTCGAGGTCGCGGTGGACCGTTCGTTCGCGCGTGTGTACGTGTCGTGCGATGCGAGCCGCTACGACGAGGTCATGGAGGCGCTCGCTAGCGCTAAGGGCCGTATCCGCAGCCTGTTGGCTCGCTCGCTCGATTGGCGTGTTACGCCCGAGCTCGATTTTCGCATCGATCGCTCGACCGATGAGGCCGAGCGCATCACGCGCGCGCTGGAAAACGTTCCCGCCACGCTTGCGATCGAAAAGGACGAGGACGGCTATCCGATAGCGGACGCCGCCCAGGAGGCAGCTTTAGATGACTAATTCCGCCGACCTCGCCTCGTGCGAGTCTGCAGATATTCAGCGACGCATCCTCGAGCTCATCGAGAGTGCGTCCTCCATTGCGATTTCGGGACACACTTCTCCCGATGGCGACGCCCTGGGCTCCGTGCTGGGTCTGGGCCTTTCGCTCATGAAGTTTTTCCCCAACAAGGACATTGCGCTGCTGCTGGCAGACGATGACCCGGTTCCGCGCATCTACCGCTTTATGGAAGGTTCCGATCGCCTGGTGCCGGCATCTGCGTACACCGGCAAACCGGACCTGTTCATCTCGGTGGACGTACCGGTCGTCGAGCGTCTCAATAATTCCGCCGAGGTGCTTCGTCGCTCCAAGCATGTGGTGTGCTTCGATCACCATCCGGCGCGCGAGGAGTTTGCCGAGCTCAGCCTGAGGCGCGTCGAAGCTGCAGCCTGCGCCATGATCATCGACCGCTTCTTGGACAATTGCGGCATTGTCGCACGTGATGGCGTTGCGACCTGCCTGCTGTGTGGCTTGGTTACCGATACCGGCCGTTTTCAGTATCAAAACGCCGATGCCGCCGCGTTCCATGCAGCCTCGCGTCTGGTTGCCCACGGTGCCGATCCGGCGCGTGTGGCACTCGAGGTTTACCAGAGCATGCGCGTTGAGTTTTTGCACCTCAAGTCCATCGTTATGGGCCGCATCAAGACGGTGGCCCACGGGCGCGTCGCGTATAGCTACGCGTACCAGAGTGACCTTGAGGCCTGCGGTGTCACCTCGGATGAGTGCGACGGCCTGGTCGATGTGGTTCGCTCGGTGATGGGCGTCGAAGTCTGCCTGTTCCTGAAGGGCATTGAGGGCGATAGCAAGGTGCGCGGCAACCTGCGCTCCAAGGGCGACCTCAACGTGTCCGAGATCGCTGCTGCTTTTGGCGGAGGCGGACATCCCGCTGCCGCCGGTTTCTCCAACAACGGAACGATTCTCGAGACGCTCACCGTGGCACTTCCCATGCTGGCCGAGCTGGTAGGGGAGGATCCCGCTTCAGTGACCGTCGAGCTTTAACTTTTTGGATGGTACATGGCTCGTCGTACGCCTTCTCAACTGAATATGCTGCTCGCCGTCGATAAGCCGGTGGGCTGCACGTCCCACGATGTGGTCTCGCAATGTCGGCGCGCCCTCCATGAGCGTCGCGTCGGCCATGCCGGCACGCTCGACCCCATGGCATCGGGTGTCATGGTGGTGGGTGTTGGCCAGGCTACTCGTTTGCTGGGCATGCTAACCCTCGATACCAAAAGCTATGTCGCCGACATCTCGTTTGGCGCCGAGACCAATACCGATGATGCGGAGGGCGAGGCGGTCCGCACGGTGGCTATTGCCAACGAGCTGCGCGATCCTGCCTATGCCCGTGAGCGCTTGGCGGCTATGCTGGGTCCGCAGATGCAGGTGCCGCCGGCGTTTTCGGCTATCTCGGTCAATGGCGTTCGCGCCTACAAGTCTGCTCGCGAGGGCAATGCGGTGGACCTACCTCCGCGCCCTGTCGAGGTCTATGCCGCCGACCTGATCGCCGTGGGCGGCGAAGGTGATACGTGTGTGTGGACCGTGGCGTTCTCGGTGAGCAAGGGCACCTATATCCGTGCGCTCGCTCGCGACTTGGGCCGCGCCTGTGAGAGCGCCGCGCACATTTCCGCGTTGCGCCGCACGGCCTCCGGTGTTGTTTCCATTGGCGCTTGTCATGCGGTCGAGGAACTTTCCCCCGAGTCCGCGGCTGGCTTTGCCCTGGATCCCATTGCGGCCCTGGGCGCCACGCGTGTTGACTTGCCGGGCAATCTTGCCGACGACCTGCTCTGCGGCCGACGCATTCCCGTTGAGCGTGCGCTTGCCGATTTCGATACCGCGAAGGCGCCTTTTGCGTTGGTGCTCGATGGGGGACTCAAGGCGCTCGCCCGCATTGAGAGTGGCCGCTTTGTCATGGAGCACGTGTTTCCGCAGGCAATCGGCGGTGTTCGATGATGTTGTCCGCTCGCGAGCTCGCGCGTATCTTTTTCGCGGGCGAGTCGGACGAGGCTCGCATCGTTGCTGCCGATTCATTTGATGGGTGCGAGCACTTGGGTGCTGCCTCCATCGCCATTGGTGTTTTCGATGGTGTGCACCGTGGACACCAGGAACTCATCGAAGCGCTTGTCTGTGATGCCCGTGCCCATGGCTGTAAGGCGGTCGTGGTCACTTTCGATCCCGACCCGGACGTCGTGGTGAGCCCTTCGCCCGCTCAAAAATTGATGACGACGGCCGACCGTCTGCATGCCCTTGCTCAAACCGGGGTCGATGCAGTGGTGGCCGTTCCCTTTACGCCTGAGGTTGCGGCGCTCGACCATGTCGGTTTTCTCGCACTGTTGTCACGCGTGGTCGACATTCGTTCGATTCGCGTTGGCAGCGATTTTAGGCTGGGTCGCGGCGGTGCTTCTGGTGTTGCCGAGATGCGCGCCTGGGGTTCCGAGCGCGGAGTTGACGTGTATGGTCACGACCTGCTTTGCGAGGGCGGCGAGGCCATTTGCGCCACCCGCATTCGTCACGAGCTGGGACAGGGCCATGTGGGGCTTGCTGCTGGGTTACTCGGCCGCCCGTATATGGTGCGCGGCGGTGTTATTCGCGGCCGTCACGAGGGTTCTGGCATGGGCTTTCCCACGGCAAACCTGCAGGTTCCCGACGGCATTCAGGTGCCTGCCGATGGTGTGTATGAGGGTCTGGTGCTCGTCGATGACATCGCGTGGCCCGCTGCCGTTAATGTCGGCCTGCCGCCGACGTATGCCGACGATGTCGCTTCATCGCATCTCGAGGCTAATTTAATTGGTTATACGGGCGACCTGTACGGCGCTTCCGTTTCGCTGGCGTTTACGCGCTGGCTGCGTCCGTCGCGCGTGTTCGATTCGCTGGATGAGTTGATCGCGACCGTCGAGGGTAATATCGAAGATATTCGTCACAACTTGGGCGAGCAGGGGGTGAGTGTCCGTGATTAGCGATGAGGAAAAAGACCAGGTACGCGCTGCGTCCGACTTAGTCGCCATCGTGCAGGAAACGGTTGAGCTCAAGCCCCGCGGCCATGAGTTTTGGGGTTGCTGCCCTTTTCATGGCGAAAAGACTCCGTCCTTCCACATTATTCCCGCCACGCAGGTGTGGCATTGCTTTGGCTGCGGCGAGGGTGGCGACGTCTTCACCTATATCATGAAGCGCGAGAACCTGAGCTTTCCCGAGTCAATCCGTTATTTGGCCGATCGCGCGGGTATTGAGCTGCACGACACCGGAGACCGCCGCGAGCGCGGTACCAAGCGTGCCCGCATCTACGATCTGTGCGCCGAGACCGCCCAGTTCTATCACACCATGCTTATGCGCGGTAAGGACGGCCGTCCGCGCGAGTACTTTGCCAGCCGCGGCATGGGTGGCGACGTCTGCCGTCGCTACTGCCTGGGCTTTGCACCGGGCCGCAACGCGCTGGTGTCGCACCTGTCCCAGGCGGGTTTTACCCCGCAGGAGATGATCGACGCCAACGTTGCCGTGAGCCGCGGGCGCGGGCAGCTTGCCGACCGCTTCTACGACCGCGTGATGTTCCCCATCTTTGACGAGCAGGGTCACAACATTGCCTTTGGTGGTCGCATCATGGGTGACGGCCAACCCAAGTACCTCAATACCGCCGAGACGAGCGTGTTTCATAAAAAGCGAAACCTCTACGGCTTTAATTGGGCCAAGGAGTTTATCGTCGCGCAGGATACCGCCATCGTGGTGGAGGGCTATACCGACTGCATCGCCTGTTGGGAAGCGGGGATTAAAAACGTTGTCGCCACGCTGGGCACCGCGCTCACGGAGCATCACGTCAAGACGCTCACCCGCTTTGCCAAGCGCATCGTGTATATGTTTGACGGCGATGCTGCCGGTCAAAAGGCCGCTCGCCGTGCGATTCAGTTTATCGAGCAGGATTCTATGGACCTGCGCTGCGTGGTACTGCCCGACGGTAACGATCCCATGGAGTTCATCACGGCGCACGGCGGAGGGGAGCTGCAGAAACGCATTGACGCCGCCGAGCCGCTCATGGACTTCGTGTACCGTTCGCTGCAGGAGTCGAGCGACATCTCCACGCCGGGCGGTCGCGCCAAGGCGCTGGAGGATGCGCTGACGCTTATCTATCCGCTGCGCGACAGCTATATGATCGACACGTACTTTATTCAAATTGCCGACCTGTTGGGTTTGGATCTGGAGACAGTGCGTGCGAGCTCGGGCCGTGTGTTTCGCGATGTCGCCAAGCGCGAGGATGCGGAACGACGTCGTGAGCAGAACTATGAGCGCCAGCGGGCACAGGCTGAGCGCTCTGGTAGCGCGGGCGGTCGGACGTCTGGTTCGCAGGGGGCATCTCGCGGTGCTTGGGCATCGGGCGCGACGCCGCCGGTGTTCGCGCCGGTCGAAGAAGAGCCGTATGACTACGTCCCGCTCGATGCCTACGGCGCCGCGCCCGTGGAGGTCGTCGACGACCTGCCGCCGATCGACGCGCCTGATGGTATGGGTGCTGTACCTGTGACTGATGGTTCGGGTGCTCCGGCTGCGGCGGCGCCGATGGTTCTTACTGATCTTGAGCGTAAGTCCTTGGCAGGGGAGCGTGAGCTGCTGACCATGCTCACGAGCTACCCCGACCTGTTCCGCACGTATGCCGACCGCATCTGCTCTATCGAGTGGGTTGACCCACGTCACGAGTCCATCGCATGGGCCGTTCTGGCAACGCCGCCGGGAACCGATCCTGCAGCCTGCATGGATGCGGCGCGCTCGGTGTGTCCCGAGGCGGCAACGCTTGTGAGTGCCGGGCACATCTCGGCGACGAGCAAGCACCCCACCGAGACGAACATCGTGTTTATGCTCGATACGCTCGAGCTCTACACCATCAAGCGCCGCATGCGTGCCGCACAGGCCAAGCTGCGCCAGGACCGTTCGCTAGACGATGAGGCCCGTCGCGCGCTGACCGTGCAGGCCGCGCAGGATTCGCAGCGTCAACGCGAACTGCAAAAGTCGATCGGCGGCGTGGCGGACCCGTTCCGTTTGATCGGTCTGGAGGCCGCAGACGCCGAATAGGCCTAGATGTTGTGGTCAACCAGCGTATTCTCGCCTATATCCTGTCCTCTTTTTGGGTATAGACGTCGATGTGTGTGCTAAAGTATTGAGTCCTGTGGACTATGAAGGGAGAATCTGTGCCAAAAAAGACTGAGAGCACGGGTACTGGGCTGGAATCCTACGTTGCAAAGCTCATGGGCAACGGCTCAAACAGGACTTCGGTAACCGAGGACGAGATTCAGGTCGCCCTGAAGGATATCGATGTTTCTGACGAGCAGCTCACCGCGGTGTATTCCGCGCTGCGCAACAGCGGCATCCAGATTATCTCCGCGAGCGGTAACGACGACGCCCCCATGGACATCGACGATGACGATAACGATACCGATACCGACGATTTCGATGACGACGACGAGCACGATTCCGGCTCGCTCGACGATCACGAGCTCAAGATGGCCCGTCAGGCCGATGCCGAGATGGGTTCTTCCAAGAGCAAGAAGAAGCGCACCGTGCGCACGTCCCGTTCACGCTCCCGCGTGCGTGGCATCGATGCCTCCACGGTGATGCTGACCGGCGATCCGGTTCGTATGTACCTCAAGGAGATTGGCAAGGTCGACCTGCTGACCGCCTCCGAAGAGGTCGATCTGGCCATGAAGATCGAGGCCGGTCTTGAGGCCACCGAGAAGCTCGAGGCTGCCGATGCCGGTGAGCTCGAGCTCACGCGTGCCGAGATGCGTCGTCTTACGCGCATTGAGAACGTTGGCCTCGAAGCCAAGCAGGCGCTCATCAGCGCAAACCTGCGTCTGGTCGTCTCCATCGCCAAGCGCTATGTCGGCCGCGGCATGCTGTTCCTTGACCTGATCCAGGAGGGCAACCTCGGTCTGATTCGCGCCGTCGAGAAGTTCGACTACCAGAAGGGCTTCAAGTTCTCCACGTACGCCACGTGGTGGATCCGTCAGGCCATTACGCGCGCTATCGCCGACCAGGCCCGTACCATCCGTATTCCCGTGCATATGGTCGAGACTATCAACAAGCTCGTCCGCGTGCAGCGCCAGCTCCTTCAGGATCTGGGTCGCGACCCGACCCCCGAGGAGATCGGTGCCGAGATGGACATGAGCGCCGACCGCGTCCGCGAGATCCAGAAGATCTCGCAGGAGCCCGTGTCGCTCGAGACCCCCATCGGCGAGGAAGAGGATTCCCAGCTGGGCGACTTCATCGAGGACTCCCAGGCTATCGTTCCGCCCGATGCTGCCAGCTTCTCCATGCTGCAGGAGCAGCTCACCCAGGTGCTCGACTCGCTTGCCGATCGTGAGCGCAAGGTTATCGAGCTGCGCTTTGGCCTTGTCGACGGGCATCCCCGCACGCTCGAGGAGGTCGGTCGCGAGTTTGGCGTCACGCGCGAGCGTATCCGCCAGATCGAGTCCAAGACCCTGGCCAAGCTCCGCCACCCCAGCCGCTCCAGCAAGCTCAAAGACTACATCGAGTCTTAACCTCGCGAGCAAGAAGCGCCCTCAAGCACATTCGCTTGGGGGCGCTTTCATGTAGTCATTGGGGACGTTCCCAATGACTAGGTCGGAAAAATTCTCAAAAAAGTTCTTGCCCTGAGCTGATTCGTCCGTATAATAAACTTCGTTGCTTGAGAGCACGCACCTATTCCTCGGTAGCTCAATGGTAGAGCACGCGGCTGTTAACCGCGCTGTTGTAGGTTCGAGTCCTACCCGGGGAGCCAGAATTTGCAGCCCTTTCCGTTGGGCTTTTAAATTCCTCGGTAGCTCAATGGTAGAGCACGCGGCTGTTAACCGCGCTGTTGTAGGTTCGAGTCCTACCCGGGGAGCCAGGTTGTAAAACCCGTCGCTTATGCGGCGGGTTTTTTCATGCCGCGATCGCCTGGCGCGAACGTTACCGTATCAACATTTCGTGTCGAGGATGTAATCCCGCGACCCACCACCTCAACATGGCGCGGTCGTTGTAGAATATTGCAATGATTGCTCCCACGACATGGTGCCGCGAGCACCAGATAAGGAGATTCTTGTGTCTGAGACCATTAACGGCAGCCTGAGCGTCTCGAACGACGTTATTGCCGATATTGCCGGTTATGCTGCGATGACGTGCTATGGCGTCGTCGGTATGGCTGAGCAGCTCCAAGGCGCCGAGAGCGTGCGCCTGCTTGCCGGTCAGCGCCTCCGCAAGGGCGTGCTTGTCTCCGCCGACGAGAACGGCCTTACGGTCGATCTTCACGTCGTGCTCGAGAACGGCGTCAACATGAAGTCCGTCTGCCACAATCTTTCGAGCTCCGTTGCCTTCACCCTGCAGGAGATCGCCCAGATCGATCCCGCCAGCCTTAAGATCGGCATCCATATCGACGCGCTCAAGAGCCGTCTGAACTAGCATCCGAAAACGGAGATTTAAACACCCATGATTGCAAAGACCATTCGCACCTGTTTTCCGATCGCTGCGGCTGCCGTTTCCGACAAGGCCGAGGAGATCAACAAGCTCAACGTCTTTCCCGTGCCCGACGGTGACACCGGCACCAACATGTCGCTCACGCTCGCCTCGGTGACCAAGGAGCTTTCTGCCCTTCCCGCCGACGCCGACATGGAGGCCATCGCCGGTGCCATCACCCACGGCTCCCTGATGGGCGCCCGCGGCAACTCCGGCGTCATCACCTCGCAGATCTTGCGCGGCGTGGCCGAGGGCCTTGTCTCCGCCGACGAGCCCATTACGTCCGCCAACATCGCCTTCGCCTTCCGTCGTGCCGTCAAGGTTGCCTTCCAGGCCGTCCGTAAGCCCATCGAGGGTACGATCCTCACGGTGTTGCGCGATGTCTCGACCAAGGCCGACGAGTGCGAAAAGAAGAAGTTCTCGGCCGAGGACGCGCTCGACGCCATCGTCGTCGAGGCCTACCAGTCCGTCGCCCGCACGCCCGACCTGCTGCCCGTTCTGAAGGAGAACGGCGTGGTCGACTCCGGCGCCTTTGGCTTTGCTATTTTCCTTGAGAACTTTGTTGCCGCCGCTCTTGGCCGCAGCACCGTTGTCGAGGATTTCTCCGCCACGTTTGATTCCGCCTGCTCTGCCCGCGACGCGGCCCTTGGTCGTGTTGAGATCGAGGCCAACGACGACTGGGAGGGCTCGGAATTCCGCTACTGCAACGAGTTCCTCTTTAAGGCCGACGCTCCCTTTGACGAGGACGAGTGCCTCAAGTTCCTGGGTTCCATGGGCGACTGCGAGCTGCTCGTGGGTGCTTACCCCGATTACAAGATTCACGTGCACTCCAACACCCCCAACTTGGTGCTCGAGCACATGCTGCAGCTTGGTCAGATCTACGAAGTCTTTATCCATAACATGGAGATGGAGGCCCACGACCGTACTGCCAAGATCCACGAGGACCAGGAAAAGGCCGCCGAGCCCGCGAAGGCCCTGGGCTTTGTCGCCGTTGCCGCCGGTTCCGGCGAGGCAGACATCCTCAAGTCTCTCGGCGTTGACGTGATCGTCTCGGGTGGCCAGACCATGAACCCTTCGACTGCAGACCTGCTGGGCGCCGTCGACCAGGTCAACGCGACCTCGGTCATCATCCTGCCCAACAACGGCAACATCCGCATGGCCGCCGAGGCCGCTGCTTCAGCCTGCACCGACAAGAAGGTCGCCGTCGTTCCCACCAAGACCGTTCCGCAGGCCTTCTCCGCGCTGTTCGCGGTCCTACCCGATTCCGAGCTTGAGGATGCCGTCGCCGCTATGGTCGACGCCATCAGTGAGGTTCGCGATGGCGAGGTCACCCGTGCCGTGCGCGATTCCAGCGCCTCCGACGGCTCGCCGATTCACTCCGGTGACGTCATGGGTATCATTGCCGGCTCCATTGATGTGGTCGGCTCCGACGTGAAGCAGGTCACGCTCGATTGCATTAACCGTATGCAGGAGGAAGAGGAGGGCGACGCGCTGACGATTCTGGCAGGCGAGGAACTGTCCAATGAGGCCTTCCAGGAGATTGTCGATGCCATTGAGGAGGCTCAGCCCGATCTGGAGATTGACGCCCATCGTGGCGAGCAGCCGCTCTATCCCGTGATCTTCTCGATCGAGTAGGCAACTGCCCATGTCCGAACTGTGCTCCGTGCCGCGCGTCTCGGAGCGCTTTGCCCAGAGCAATGCGCTCGACGAGGATATCGCGCGACTCAAATATGTTTCGGGTAAACGTGAGGAGGCCCTTCGCCGTCTGGGAATTCGGACGGTGGGGGACCTCCTTCTCCATATCCCTCATCGATACCTGGACTTTACGCGCTCCTGGTCCATCGAGATGGCGCCCATCGGTACCGTGTGTACCATCATCGCCACGGTCGACCGTATCGTCCAAAAGCAGCCTCGTCCGCACATGCAGGTGACCGAGGTCTCACTCGTTGACGAGACGGGCGTGCTGCAGGTCGCCTTTTTCCGCCAGCCCTGGATTGCCCAGCAGCTTAAGCAGGGCGACCGCCTGGCCGTAATGGGTAAGGTCGAGTTTGCCTACGGCTTTAAGCAGATGGCCTCGCCGCACTTTGAAAAGCTTGAGGAAGGGCGCGCCGCGGGCACTATCCTGCCGGTCCATTACGTGAGTGACGGCGTGAGTCAGGCATGGATGCGCCGTATCGTAAGTGGCGCGCTCGAGGTCGTCGGCAATCCCTTTGATCCCATTCCGGCACGCTTACGCGTTAAACGTCGCCTGATGAGCCATGCCCGTGCCCTTCGATCGATCCACTTTCCCTCGAGCATGGCTGAGCGCGATATCGCGCGCGCACGGCTTGCCTACGAGGAGTGCCTCTACCTGCAGCTGGCGCTGCGCCTGCGCAACGACGGTGGCTTGGTCGAAGTCGCTCCCTACGCCCACGCCGCGGGCGAGCACCTGGCCGCGCTCAAGCAGGCCCTGCCGTTTTCGCTGAGCGACGAGCAGGAGGCCGCGTTCCAAGACATCCTGCGCGATATGTGCGATGGCGGGCGCGTGATGAACCGCCTGCTGCTGGGCGATGTCGGTACCGGTAAGACCGCCGTTGCCGCCTGCGCGCTGGCTGTGGCTGCCGATAGCGGCACACAGGCCTGCGTTATGGCGCCCACGGGCGTGCTGGCGCGTCAATATGCCGATAAGACCGGCCCTCTGCTCTCGCAGGCCGGCATGTCTTGGGCGCTTCTGACGGGTGCCACGCCGGCCGCAGAGCGCGAGCGCATCCATGCACAGCTGGAATCCGGAGAGCTCGACGTCCTCTTTGGAACCCATGCGGTCCTTTCGGATAACGTGGCGTTTAAGTATCTGTCGCTCGTAGTCATCGATGAGCAGCACCGGTTTGGCGTCGGCCAACGCAATGCCTTGCGCGCGAAGGGCCCCGGTGCCGATCTGCTCGTTATGACGGCAACGCCCATCCCGCGTACGCTGGCGCTTTCGGTCTACGGCGATCTGGACACGAGTATCATCCGCCATCGGCCCGTCCCTGGCGCTGGCGTGACGACACGCGTGCTTACCGAGTCGAGTCGCGACCTTGCCTATGGCGCCATCCGCGAGGCGCATGAAAAGGGTCAGCAGGCCTACGTGATTTGCCCGCTCGTGGAGCCGAGTGACTCGGCCGATGATCTGGAGGACGTGCCCGGTATCGTCCGCGACGACGAGGGCCGCGTGACGGTCCCCGTGCCGCTGCACGATACGGCGACCGAGCTCGATCGCCTGCGTCTGGCGTTGCCGGGTCTTGCCATCGAGCGCCTTCACGGCCGCATGCCAGCGGGGGAGAAGGACCAGGTTATCGATGCCTTTAAGCGTGGCGAGATTGACGTGCTCGTCTCGACTACGGTGGTCGAGGTGGGCGTCGACGTGCCTAACGCCACCGTCATGGTCATCGAGAACGGCGAGCGCTTTGGTTTGGCGGCGCTGCACCAGCTGCGCGGTCGCGTGGGCCGTGGCAGCGTGTCGGGCACGTGCCTGGTCATGACGCACTCCAAGGGCAACGGCGGCGCTTCGGCAGCACAAGATCGCCTGCAATCGCTCGAAAAAACCTCGGATGGCTTTACGCTCGCCCAGATGGACCTGCGTCTGCGCCACGAGGGCGAAATCCTGGGGTACCGCCAGCATGGCGGAGTGACCCTGCGCTTTGTCGACCTGGATGCCGACGAGGAGCTGATCGAGTGGGCCCATTTGGACGCGGTTGAGCTCTTGCGGTATGCTTGCAACCTTGACTCCGTGGCGACGCGCCCCCTGCGCGATGCGGTCGCCATGCGATATCGACACATTTTTAAGGAGGTCAGCGGAGGATGAGAATCATCGGCGGCGAATGGCGCGGTCGTAAGATCGAGGAGCCCCGTGGTCGCGATGTCACCCGCCCCACGACCGATCGCGTGCGCGAGGCATGCGCATCTATGGTCATGTCGGCATTCGACTTCGATCTGGACGAGGTCCGCGTGCTGGACGCCTTTGGCGGCTCCGGTGCCTTAGGGTTAGAGATGCTCTCACGTGGTGCCCGCTCGCTCACGACGTTCGAGATCGATCGGAATGCCGCGCGGCTCATTACCAAGAATATCGAGTCGCTCTGCCGTGACCGTGCGCGTTGGCGCGTGATAGCGGGCGACATGCTGGCGAGTGCCTCGCGCGGTCGTGTGCCGGGCGGCCCCTTTGATCTGGTCCTGCTCGACCCGCCCTATGCTTTTGGTGCCGAGCCGGTCGAGGAGCTGCTGCAGAAGCTGGCTCAGCAGGGTCTGCTTGCACCTGGCGCTTATGCCCTGTTTGAGCATGCCGCCGCCGATGCGGGCGCGCATCCGGCAGGCTTTGAGATCGTGCGCGAGAAGCGCTACGGCATTACCTCGGTCGACCTGCTTCGTTGGGTCGGCGATGACGATGGTGAGGAAGATTGCGCTGGCACCGATGCTCACAACAACGATGCCACGACGTTTCAGGAGGACGACCATGAATGACACCATCAACCGCGTGATCGTCCCGGGCACCTTCGATCCCATCACGTTTGGCCATATCGACGTCATCCGCCGCGCCCGCCGCATCTTTCCCAGTGTGATCGTCGCTGTTGCCGAGTCGCAGGGTAAAAACGGTGTGGGTACCACGTTTATGCTCGATGAGCGCGTGGCGCTGGCCCGCGAGGCGCTCGGTGATATCGACGGCGTCGAGGTCCTGCCCTTTACCGGCCTCTTGGTCGACTTCGCTCGCGAGCAGGGGGCGGGGGCCGTGGTCAAGGGCCTGCGCGCCATGACCGACTTTGAGTACGAGCTGCAGCAGGCAGATCTCAACTATCGCTTGGATAACGAGCTGGAGTCCATCTTTGTCATGAGTGCGCCGCAGTACGGCTATATCTCGAGCTCGGTCGTTCGCCAGATCGCCTCACTCGGCAGCGATGTATCGACGTTTGTCCCGCCCAACGTGGTCGAAGCGCTCAGACATCGCTTTTCGTGACGTTTTTTATTGCCTGGTGGCATGTGGTAAACTAGCACGATGATATGTTACCTATGAAAGGAGACCGGATGCCGGGCGAGAATTTTCCTGGCGATAGGATCGTCAGCTTGGTCGATGAGCTCGAAGGGCTGATCGAGGAAGCCAAGCCGCCTTTCGGCAAGAACGCTCAGTTCAAGGTCATCGACGCCGACGTGTTCTTCAACATCCTCGACGAGATCCGCATGAGCTATCCCGAGGAGTGGCAGAAGTCCCGCCGTATCCTTAAGGAGCGCGAGGAGCTTATGGCTTCCGCCGCCGCCCAGGCCGATTCCATCATCGCCGACGCTCAGCAGCAGGCCCTCACCATTGCCGGTGAGCAGGAGATCGTCCGCTTAGCCCAGCAGCAGGCCGACGACATCCGCGATCGTGCCCAGCAGTACGAGCGCGAGACGCGTTATGCTGCCGAGGACTACGCAGAGCAGGTCTTTACGCACCTGGAGGAGAACCTCAAGAGCCTGACCGGCACCGTTACCCGTTGCCGTCAGCAGCTCAACGAGGGTGCCGCCCAACAGAATGGTCAGTGGTAATGGCTGAGTTCCCGAGCGTTACCGTCGATCTTTCCGAGCAGCTTGAGTTTCCCGGAGATTCGTATCCGCTGACCGGCAAGGTCGATGTCGCCACCTACACGGTGGGCGAGAAGGAGTACCAGCTACAGGACGGCATCGACTACGACGTTGTCTTTACCAATGCCGGTACCGGTGTCTTGCTCACGGGCATGGTCCGCGCGCACGCCACCGGCGAGTGCGACCGTTGCCTGGAGCCCGCTTCGTTTGATATCGCCGGCGAGATCGAGGAGTTCTACCTCTTTGAGGAGCCCGAGGATCCCGAGGCCTACGAGGACGGCTACGAGCTCCTGGGTGAGGACCGCATCGTCGATCTGGGTGAGCCCATCAACGACGCGGTCGTTATGGACACGCCGTTTGTCGTTCTGTGCAAGCCCGATTGCCGCGGTCTGTGCCCCACTTGCGGTTGCAATCTCAACGTCGAGCAATGCGATTGCGCCGCCCAGGCAGAGGCGGAATGGGCCGCTGCCACGGAAAATCCATTTGCAGCATTGAAGAATCTCAAGCTCGATGAGTAAAACTGTGGTAGTATCGCTACTTGCGCGTAATCGCCACACTGGATAGTTCATAAGGAAGGTCACTATGCCCGTACCTAAACAAAAGCAGGGTCGTATCCGCACTCACACCCGTCGTTCCGCCAACATGAAGATCTCGGCTGCGGCTCAGTCCACGTGCCCCCGTTGCGGCGCTGTCAAGCTTCCGCACCACGTGTGCCCCAGCTGCGGTTTCTACAAGGACCGCGAGGTTATCGTTACCGAGTAACGGTATACTCTGGATGCGATGCCGTTCCAAATGGAACCACAATGGCCGGCTCAATGAGTCGGCCATTTTTGTATAAGGAGCATGTATATGAGTAACGTTCGCGTTTGTGTAGACGTTGTGGGCGGAGACGAGAAGCCTCAAGTTGTTCTCGATGGTATCGAGGCCGCACTTGCCGCCGATCCCGATATCGAGGTCTTGGCAGTTGGCCCCGCTGAAATCGTCAATCCCTTTGCTGCTTCCCATGCACGTGTTGAGGCCCTTGAGGCACCCGACGTTATCGCCATGGATGACGATCCCATTCGCGCCGTGATGACCAAGCGTAAATCGTCGATCGTGCTGTCGTGCCGCGCCATCAAGAAGGGAAATGCGGACGCGTTCTTCTCCGCCGGCTCCACCGGCGCCATGACCGCCGCTGCTACCGCATACGTGACGCCGTTTAGGTATCAGGCCGAAGGCAAGAAGCAGCCGGTGCGCCCCTGTCTGACCAATGCGTTGCCCAATCGCGCCGGCGGTCTGACGGTGCTGTGCGATATGGGCGCCAACCCCGATGTCGAGGTCGATGACATGGTGCGTTTTGCCCAGATGGGTAGCGCCTATGCCCGCGTCGTCCTGGGCATCGAACATCCTCGCGTGGGCCTGCTTGGTAACGGCACCGAGGACGAGAAGGGTTCTAACTTTACCAAGGCCTGCTTCCCTGCTATGAAGGCCGCAGTTCCGGGCTTTGTGGGCAACTGCGAAGGCACCGACCTCACCTCGGGCAATTTCGATGTCGTTGTTGCCGACGGCATGTCGGGCAATATCGCTCTCAAGGCTACCGAGGGCGCTGCCAAGTTTTTGCTGCAGGAGCTCAAGGGCGCCTTTATGGCCTCGCTCGGCACCAAGATCGCCGCGCTGCTCATCAAAAAGCAGATGTGCGGGATTAAGGCCAAGCTCTCTGGTGATGTCAAGGGCGGCGCGATTCTTTTGGGCCTGCGTGGCGTGGTCCTAATCGGCCATGGCGCCACCTCGGTCGAGGCTGTTAAAAACGGTACGCTCGCGGCGGCCGAAGCCGTGCGCGCGGGGCTGGTCGAGAACGTCGCCAACTCCATGGACGGCATCGTTTTGTAAGAGCGAGTTAGAGCGCTGTTATGTGCCTCGCGGCCTGCTTCGTGGGGTAGAATCAGAACCGTGTCTTGGTACCGCCCGGGCGGTACCATTCTTTTGGTATTCATGCACTATGAGAGGAAGCGCTATGGACCGCTCCGAAATCTTCGACAAGATCGCCGAGGTCGCTGCTGACGTTCTGGGCGTCGATGTTGCCGAAATTAGCGATGAGACCACCTTTGACGATCTCGATGCCAACTCGCTCGAGCGCCTGCAGCTGGTTACGGCTATCGAGGACGAGTTCAACCTCGAGATCGATGACGAGACACTGCTCTCGCTCAACTCTGTCGCCGACGCCGTTGACGCGATCGAAAACGCCAGGGAGGCCTAGGTCTTGGCTTTGTCTGAACGACTTACGCGTGCCCAGGAAATCCTGGGCCACGAGTTCAATAATAAGGTGCTGTTGCGCGCGGCGCTTACGCATCCCTCGGCAGTCGAGGGCCAGCCGGTTTCTGCCAGCTATGAGCGCCTTGAGTTCTTGGGCGATTCCATTTTGGGCGCCGTCGTCGCCCGTTCACTCTTTGAGTCCTATCCTGAGTTTGACGAGGGCAAGCTCACGCGCCTGAAGGTGTCCCTTGTCTCGGGCGCTACGCTGTCCGAGGTGTCGCATGAGCTGGGCATCGACGACATCATCATCTTTGGTGCCTCCGAGACCGGTACCGGCGCGCGCGGCCTGCACTCGGCGCTCGAGAACGTCTACGAGTCGCTCGTGGGTGCGCTGTACCTGGATGCCGGCTGGGATGTTGCGGCGGACTTTATCCATCGTACGCTCAAACCGCACCTGGCCTCCGAGCGTGCCGAGCACCCCGCGAACCCCAAATCGTTCTTGCAGGAGTGCGTGCAAGCCGACGGTCACGAACCCCCGGCGTATAAGCTCGTTGGCTCCGAGGGCCCGGCGCATGCGCCCACCTTTACCGCCGTGGTGTTGATCGATGGTATTCGCCAGGGTCGCGGCTCCGGCTCCTCAAAGAAGGAAGCCGAGGGAGCCGCTGCACTCGAGGCACTTGACCGCATGGGCTACACCACCAACGGCGTGATTCTCAACAAGAAGCCTGTTTAAGCGAGGAACCGTGTATCTCAAGTCCCTCACGCTCAAAGGGTTCAAGTCGTTTGCCGACCGCGCCCATATGACGTTTGAGCCGGGCCTGACCGTCATCGTCGGTCCCAACGGCTCGGGAAAATCGAACATCTCTGACTCGATTCTGTGGGTCCTGGGTGAGCAGAGCGCCAAGCAGCTGCGCGGCCAGGCCATGGAGGACGTTATCTTCTCGGGCTCGTCGGCGCGTAAGCCGGTGGGTGTCGCCGAGGTCACGCTGGTGCTCGATAACTCGGACCATTTGCTGCCCGTCGACTTTGACGAGGTCGCCATCACCCGGCGCATGTATCGCTCGGGCGAAAGCGAGTACCTCATCAACTCGAGTCCGTGCCGCCTGATGGACATTCAGGACATCCTGCATGATTCGGGCCTGGGCAAGGATACGCATTCCATCATCAGCCAGGGCAAGCTCGATGCCATTTTGCAGAGCCGCCCCGAGGAGCGCCGTGCCCTCATCGAGGAGGCCGCCGGCATCTCCAAGCACAAGCGCCGCAAGGAGCGTGCGCTCAAAAAGATTAAGTCGATGGACGAGCACCTGACGCGTGCCCGCGACATCAATAAGGAAATTGCCCGTCAGCTGCGACCGCTGGAGCGTCAGGTCGATCGTGCGCGCAAGTACAAAGAGCTGTCCTCGCGCGCGAACGAGCTTACGCAGATGCTAGCCGTCGACGAGCTGCGTTCGCTGCAGTCGCAGTGGAACGACCTGGAGAGCCGCTCCAAGGAAGGCGCCGCCGAGCTGGAGCTTGCGCAGTACCGCATGGGCGAAAAGGAGCGCGAGCTCGAGAAGCTCCAGGTCATGCTCGAGGAAAAGGGCCTGTTTGTGGGCGATCTGGGCGAGCAGCGCCGCCATATGCAAGATGTGGTCGGTCGCATTAACTCCGATATGCGTCTGCTCGAGGAAAAGGGTCACAACATGGTGTCGCGCCTGTCCGACATGCGCGGGCAGATTTCGAGCTCCGAGCATCAGCGTCGTCGCGTGGTAGAGGAGCTCGAGGATGCACGTGCGCAGCTTGAGGAAGTGACCGGCGCGCACATGCAGGCCCAGGAGGACGTTGACGCCGCCGGACCTGCCGCCGCCGAGCTCCACGAGCGTCGCGTTGCGCTCGACAATCAGATTTCGCAGCTTACGCGTGAGCAACGCGATGTGCAGCGTGTGGCCGATAACGCGGCGCTCGAACTCGCCAAGGTGAAGGACTCGCTGAGCAACGCCGAGGTCGAGGACAACATGTACGCCTCACGCCTGGAGCAGATCGACGAGCAGCTCGAGGAAGTCACGGCCTCACTCGAGAGCCGTCGCGACCGCGCCGAGGAGCTCGACAGTGCACTTGATCAGGCCCGTCAAGCCCAGATTGATGCTCGCGAGGCTACCGAGGTCGCCCGTGCAGCCCTTAAGGACCTGCGTGCCCGCGAGAGCGAGGCGCGCAACAAACTGTCCGAGGTGCGCTCGGAGCTTGCCAGCCAAAAGAAGCTCGATGCCCGCATGGCTGACAGCTCGCCGCTGGTGAGCCGTCTGATGGGTGCGCTGGGCGACGATGTCTCGGGTCGTCTGGGCGACGTGCTCGAGGCCCCGCGTGAGCTTGAGGGCCTGGTTGAGCAATTGCTCGCCGGCGATATCGATGCGCTGCTGTTCGACGATGCGTCCGCGCTTGAGCGTGCCGGTCGTGCCGCTCTGGACCAGAAGAAGGCCTCGGGCGAGGCGCTGCTGGTCGCGCGCGGTGTGAGCGCCTCTGCTGCCGCTAAGGGCGCTGCCGGTTCCCGCCTGGTCGATCGCCTGTCCGTACGCGCCGGCTATGGCCCGGTTGTCGAGGCGCTGCTCGGCGGCTATTACGTTGTCGACGACTTGGCGGCTGCGCTGTCGGCGCCGGTCGTTGACGGCGTGACTTACGTGACCCCCGATGGCGCCCGCGTCGCCTGCGGCGGCCTGGTGCGTGTGGGGCTCGACGCCGGCGAGGCTTCGGGTGCTTTGGAGCGCAAGCGTCGCATTCGCGAGCTGGAGGGCCTGGAACCCGATCTGGCTGCTGTGTTTGATCATGTGTCGGATCAGGTCGTCGAGGCCAATGCGGCCGTCGAAGAGGCGCGTGCCGCTGAGGGCGATGCCGCCGGCGAGATCGCCCGTCTTGAGGGCGAGCGCCGCTCGCTGCTCTCCGAGATTGGCCGCCTGGAGCAAAGCGCCAACAACGCCGAGGTCGAGCGCGTGCGCATCTCCAAGCGCCGCGAGCAGGCCGCCGAGGCCGTTCGCGCTGCGCGTCCGCGCGTGGACGAGCTCACCCGCTCGCGTGACGAGGCCCGAGCGCAGGCAAGCGATCTTGGCCTTCAGATTGCCGAAGCCAACGACGAACTCGACCGCGTTCGCCGTGACGATTCCGAGGCCGCCGGCAAGCTCGCCGACGCTAAGGTGCGCCTTGCTCAGACGAGCGAGCGCCTTCGTTCGCTGAGGGGCCGCGTGCCCGATCTTGAGCATCGTCTGGAGGGTATCGATCGTCGTATCCGCGGGACTCGTCAGGCCTCGCGCTCGCTCGAGCTGCTGCGCCTTCGCGTCGATCCCATGCACGAGCGCTATTCGGCCCTGCTGGAGCGCGCGTCGGATTGGGCAGCGCGTCTGCGTGACCAGGCCTCTCTGGAGGAGGCGGACTCCGCTTCGCTCAAGAAGACCATCGAGGATGCCAAGGCAGAGGTTGCCCGCGCTAAGGAGAAGGTCGATACCGCCACCGCCACGCAAAACGAATTTAAGGTCGCGCGTGGCAAGCTCGAGGTGCAGGTAGAGGCCGCCATTAAGGCCATTACCGCCGATGGCAACACGGTACTCGAGGAAGCGCTTATGCTTCCTGCGCCCACGGACCGCGACGCCGCCGAGCGCGAGCTCAACCAGCTTGTGCGCCAGATCAACAACCTTGGTCCCGTGAACCAAGTTGCCATGGAGGAGTACGAGCAGCTCAAGCGCCGCGCTGACTACATCGAGGAGCAGCTGGCCGATCTGGAGAGCGCGCGTAAGGCGCTCACCAAGATCACGGTGGCCATTGATCGCAAGATGCGCAAGGCGTTTCTGGTGACGTTTGAGAAGGTCGACGCGAACTTCCGCGAGATCTTCGCTATGCTGTTCCCGGGTGGCCAGGCTCATCTGGAGATGACCGATCCCGAGCATCCGGCCGAGACGGGTATCGAGGTCGTGGCGCAGCCGCGCGGCAAGCGCATCACCAAGATGATGCTCATGTCGGGTGGCGAGAAGAGCCTGACGGCGCTCGCCCTGCTCTTTGCCGTGTATCGCACGCGCACGGTGCCGTTCTATGTGCTGGACGAGGTCGAGGCCGCGCTCGACGACGCCAACCTGTCCAAGCTCATCGGCGCCCTCGATGTGCTGCGTTCCGATACGCAGCTCTTGGTAATCTCGCATCAGCGCCGTACTATGGAGGATGCTGACGTTCTCTACGGTGTCTCGATGCAAGCCGACGGCGTCAGTCGCGTCGTCTCGCAAAAACTCGATCGCGAAACCGGAAAGGTCGTGAATGCATAATGGGATTCTTTGACGCTCTCTCGCGCGGACTTGAGCGCAGCCGCGAGGCCCTCAACGAGGTCTTCTACTTTGGCGGCGAGGTCGACGAGGACTTTTGGGAGGACCTTGAGGACACCCTCGTTATGGGTGACATGGGTGCCGAGGTCGCTATTCAGGTCTCCGATGACCTGCGCGATGCCGCAGCCAAGAAGAACCTCAAGACCGCACCGCAGCTTCGTCGCGCTCTGGCCGAGCAGCTTGAGCAGCACTTTGTGCCCATCGAGCGCGATCCGTTCTCCGATACGCCGAGCTGCGTGCTGTTTGTGGGCATCAACGGTGCCGGCAAGACCACGACGGTCGGCAAGATTGCGAGCGCCATGGCTTCCCGCGGCAAGAATGTCGTGATCGGTTCGGCCGATACCTTCCGCGCCGCCGCCATCGAGCAGCTCGATGTGTGGGGCCAGCGCGCCGGTGTTCCCGTCATCAAGCGCGACCGCGGCTCCGACCCGGCGAGCGTTTGTTACGACGTGCTCGACGAGGCCGACAGGCGCGGCAGCGACCTGGTGCTTATCGACACCGCCGGTCGTCTGCATACGAGCCCCGAGCTCATGCGCGAGCTCGCCAAGGTGGTCAACGTGACGCGTAAGCGCGCCGCCAATATGGCCGCCGGTCCCATGCCGGTCTCGGTCGTGCTTGTGATCGATGCCGCCACCGGCCAGAACGGTCTGAACCAGGCGCTCGAGTTTAACGAGGCGCTGGGCCTGGACGGTATTATCATGACTAAGCTCGACGGCACGGCTAAGGGCGGTATCGCCATGGCCGTGGCCGAGAAGCTCAAGCTCCCGATCCTGCGCATCGGCGTGGGCGAGCAGGTCGATGACCTGCAGGAGTTTAACGCCAAAGATTTCTGCCGCGCCCTGGTGGGCGAGTCCAACTAAGGAGTGACTAGTGTTTGATTCTCTGAGCGATCGCCTCAATGACACATTTGACCGCCTGCGTGGCAAGGGTAAGCTGACCGAGGCCGACATCACCTCGGCCATGCGCGACATTCGCATGGCGTTGCTCGAGGCCGACGTCAACTTTAAGGTTGTCAAGGAGTTCGTCGCCAAGACCAAGGAGCGCTGCATGACCGCCGAGGTCATGGAGTCGTTGTCGCCGGCGCAAAACGTCGTCAAGATCGTGCTCGACGAGCTCACCGAGATGCTCGGCTCAACCGAGAGCAAGCTCGTCTTTAGCAACCGCATTCCCAATGTCATTATGCTCGTGGGCCTGCAGGGCTCCGGTAAGACCACGGCAGCCGTAAAGCTTGCCTACCTGCTCAAGAAGCAGGGCCGCTCGCCGTTGCTCGCAGCGTGCGACGTCTACCGTCCCGCCGCTGCCGACCAGCTGGCCACGCTCGGTGGCGAGATTGGCGTACCGGTCTTCCGCGGCGACGGTGCGCACCCGGTCGACATTGCCAAGGGTGCCATCCAGGAGGCCGTCGACCACCTGCGTGACGTGGTCATCGTCGATACCGCCGGTCGTCTTCAGATCGACGAGCAGATGATGCAGGAGGCCGTTGACATCAAGAAGGCCGTCAAGCCCGACCAGGTGCTGATGGTCGTCGACGCCATGACCGGCCAGGACATCGTCAACGTCGTCTCGACCTTTGCCGATCGCACCGACTTTGACGGCGTGATCATCTCCAAGCTCGACGGTGACGCCCGTGGCGGTGGCGCACTTTCGGTACGTCAGGTGACCGGCAAGCCCATCAAGTTCGTGAGCATGGGCGAGAAACCCGATTCGCTTGAGCCCTTCTATCCCGATCGCATGGCCAAGCGCATCTTGGGCATGGGCGATGTCGTCGGCATCATCGAGAAGGCCCAGGAGGCCGCCGATGCAGAGCAGCTCGAGGCTGCCGAGCGCATGCTGCGCGAGGGCTTTACCATGAACGACATGCTCGACCAGATGAAAGCCGTCAAAAAGATGGGCGGTATGAAGGGTATCCTGGGCATGCTCCCCGGTGGTCAGCGTGCACTCAACCAGATGGGCGGCAACCTGGACGAGGGCATCTTCGATAAGAACGAGGCCATCATCATGTCGATGACCAAGGAGGAGCGCCTGCGTCCCTCCATCATCAACGGCCAGCGCCGCGCCCGCATTGCCAAGGGTGCCGGCGTAACCCCCACCGAGGTCAACAGCCTTATGAAGCAGTGGGGCGAGATGAATAAGATGATGGGCCGCATGCGCACGATGGCCAATCAGGCGCAGGCCGGCGGCAAAAAGGGCAAAAAGGGAAAGAAGGGCAAGAAGATGCGCATGCCCAATATCCCTGGCCTGGACGCTATGGGTCTGGGCGGCATGGGCGGCCTAGGTACGGGCGGTCCCAAGTCCGATATGGAGCTGCTGCGCCAGATGGAAGCGCAGATGCGTAATAAGAAATAGAGCTGTAATTCCAGCTTGATATGGCAAAGGCCACTCGGAAGCTACCGGGTGGCCTTTGTTGTTGGCTTTGATTGTTGGGTTGCGTTCGGCTTCGCGTCCCGAGCTCGCGGTGCCGTGCCGTTAGTGGCAGCCGCAGCCCTCATGGCCTTCGTGGTCGTGGTGGCCGTGGCAGCCGCAGGACCCGCCATGCTCATGGGTGTGCTCGTGGTCGTGGCTGTGGCAGCCGCACGTGGCCTCGCCGTTCTGTGCGAGCGTGCCGGCGATAAGGGCCTCGACGCAAGCGTCGCAGCTGCCCTGGGCACCTGCGTATACCGTGATGCCGGCTTGGGCAAGCGCGTTGATAGCGCCTCCGCCGATGCCGCCGCAGATGAGCGTGTCCACGCCGCCGTTGGCGAGCAGGCCCGCAAGTGCGCCGTGGCCGGTGCCGCCGGTGCCCACGACCTGCTCGTTGAGCACCTTGCCGTCCTGAACGTCGTAGATCTTGAACTGCTCGCTGCGGCCAAAGTGCATAAAGATGTTGCCATTGTCGTACGTGGTTGCCACCCTCATGGTGCCGACCCCCTTTGCTGGCCATGCGGCCGTTGTCGTGGTGATGGGGGAGTACGCGATATTGCCGCCTTCGATGATGAGCGCCCGACCATTGACCAACGCGTTTGCCACCTTGCGATGCGCTCGGCTGCAAATAGCCGCCACCGTGGCGCGCGCGATGCCCATCTGCTGTGCGACTGCCTCTTGGTTAAGGCCTTCCAGGTCGCACAGGCGCAGCACCTCGAGTTCGTCGACCGTCATGTCGATGGCGTCTCCACTGGCAAGGCCGTCGGGGGTAAAGCCGCGATATTCGGGGATGATCCCAACACGGCGCAATTTCTCGCGTCTTCCTGCCATACGTGCTCCTTATCTGACATATGTCAACAATAGAATAACGAACGTGCAGATTTACGCAAGAGATTTCTGGCATATGTCAGAAAACAAGGGCTTATGTTTGGGCTGTGGGGCCGCGTGCGCCTGGGCTACAATGAATCTCGCTTGTAGGCGACTGACAGGAGGGTCAATGAGCAAGGCTGATCAACAGTTTGTAACCATGTGCCGCGATATTCTGGACCATGGCACCACCACCGAGGGCCAAAAGGTCCGTCCGGTGTGGGAGGACGGCACCCCTGCCTATACCATTAAAAACTTTGGCGTTACGGCACGCTATGACCTGCGTGAGGAGTTTCCGGCGCTTACCCTGCGTCGTACGGCCCTCAAATCTGCCATGGATGAGATCCTATGGATCTATCAAAAGAAGTCCAATAACGTGCATGACCTCAACAGCCATATTTGGGATGAGTGGGCTGACGAGACCGGCTCCATCGGTAAGGCCTACGGGTATCAGATTGGGCAAAAGAGCCATTATGCCGAGGGCGATTTCGACCAGATGGATCGCGTTCTGTACGACCTTAAGAACACGCCGTACAGCCGCCGCATTATGACGAATACCTATGTGTTTAGCGATTTGTCCGAGATGCACCTGTATCCGTGCGCCTACAGCGTGACGTATAACGTGACGCAGCGCCCGCAGGATGACAAACTGACGCTCAACATGATTCTCAACCAGCGCAGCCAGGACATTTTGGCCGCGAACAACTGGAATGTGTGCCAGTACGCCATCTTGCTGATAATGGTCGCGCAATCGGTCGATATGATTCCCGGCGAGCTGCTACATGTGATTGCCGATGCCCACATTTACGACCGTCATGTCGATATCGTCCGCGAGCTTATCGAGCGTCCGCAGTTTGCCGCGCCCAAGGTAACGCTTAACCCCGATGTGCATGACTTCTATGCGTTTACGACCGACGACCTGATCGTCGAGGGTTATGAGCACGGCCCGCAGGTCAAGAACATCCCCATTGCGGTGTAGGTGGCGCGCATGACGTGTAAGCTTTCTGCCATTGTCGCCGTGTGCGATGACTGGGGCATTGGGTGCGAGGGCGACATGGTGGTGTCCAATCGCGCCGACATGCGCCATTTTGTGGCGTGCACCAAAGGGTGCCCGGTTATTATGGGACGCAAGACCCTGCTGAGTTTTCCCGGTGGGCGTCCGCTCAAGAACCGCCGCAATATCGTGCTCACGCGTGACGAGAGCTTTGCCGCCGAGGGCGTCGACGTGGTGCATAGCGTCGACGAAGCGCTCGCTGCGGTTGCCGATGAGCCCGTTGCGTGGGTGATCGGCGGTGGCGAGGTGTATCGTCAGTTTTTGCCGTGCTGCGTGGAGGCCGAGGTCACGCATAACCACTGCGTCCATCCCGTGGACACGTACTTTCCCGACTTGGACGCCGATCCCGCGTGGGAGATTGCGCGGCGTGGCGGGGTTGCCACGATTGCCTCGGGCGAGGGTGACGAGGGTCTCGATTATGAGTTCGTGACGTATCGTCGCGTTGAGGCATAAATCGCCTGGCGTGAACGGTATCATCGGGTTGATTGAATGCATGGGGCGGCGCTTAGCGTCGCCTCGTTTGGTATAGATGTGCTGTAAAGAAGGGTGCGGGCTGGCTGCTATGACTGATGCCGTTGAGGTGCTGCGAATCGATTCGCTCGAGGACGAGCGGCTCGATGCCTACGTGCGACTGACCGAGCGTGAGCTTCGCTGCGTGCTGGAGCCGCAGAAGGGCATTTTTATCGCCGAGAGCGCCAAGGTCATCGAGCGTGCGGTTCGCGCCGGATACGAGCCGGTGAGCTTTCTTTTGGGCGAACGCTGGCTCGATCAGATGATGCCGCTGTTTGAGCGCCTGGTTGTGCGCGAGGGCGCGGGTCCGGTTCCTGTGTTCGTTGCCTCCATGGAGCTCATGGAGCAGCTGACGGGTTTTAACGTGACGCGCGGTGCGCTCGCGGCATTCCGTCGTCCACGCCAGATTCCGGTAGCCGAGTTCTTGAGTGGCGTCGTCGAGGCGGCGGGTGAGCGCCCGGTGCGCGTGTGCGTGCTCGAGGGCATTGTCGACCACACCAATGTCGGCGCGATTTTCCGCTCGGCGGCTGCGCTGAACGTCGATGGCATTTTGGTGAGCCCCACTTGCTGTGACCCGCTGTACCGTCGCTCGGCCCGCGTGAGCATGGGCACGGTGTTCCAGGTGCCCTGGACGCGCATTGGCAGCGAGGTGCGCGTATGGCCGCATGATGGGCTGGCGGCGCTGCACGATGCCGGCTTTTCGTGTGCCGCCATGGCGTTGACGGATGATTCGGTGTCGCTGGACGATCCCGTGCTGCAGGAGATTGACCGCCTAGCGATCTTTATGGGTACCGAGGGTGCCGGCTTGGGCACCAAGACCATTGCCGGCTGCGACCGAGCCGCGCGCATTCCGATGGCGCACGGGGTCGATTCACTCAACGTTGCCGCTGCGAGTGCCGTCGCCTTTTGGCAACTGTGCCCGCATGTGAGCAACGAGTACCACTACCAGCCGGGGCTGTATCACTAGGCAAATATTTCGCACCGGGCTCTGGTTCGGGACGTTTCGGCCGACGTCGGTCGGTGCTAAGCTGGTTTTGGCTTTCGTTTTAAAGTGCCGTTTTGTTGTTTGACGTACGCTGGTGGGGAGGGCGTGTGGCTAAGAAATCTACGGCTATCGATGTAACGCAGGGCGTTATTTGGCAGCAGCTGCTGTCGCTGTGCGTCCCCATCTTCTTTAGTTCGTTCTTTCAGCAGGCATACACGCTTATCGGTACCTATATCGTCGGTCAGTTTGGCGGCAAGCTCGCGCTGGGTGGCATTCAGGCCACGATGGTGCTTACGGAGCTCTGCATTGGTTTTTGCGTCGGTGTTGGTGCTGGATGTGCCGTTATTACCGGCCAGTTTTTTGGTCAGCACGATGACGAGCGCTTGAGCCGATCGGTCCATACGGCCATGACGCTCGCGCTGGTGGGCGGCATTGTCATTTCCATTCTGGGCATGGTGTTTGTCGAGCCGATGCTTGTGCTGATGAATACACCGCATGAGCTGCTGGCCGAGGGTGTGGCGTATGCCCGTTGCTACTTTGCCGCCATGTTTGCGGCGCTGCTGCTCAATATGGGGACGGCGTTGTTGCGCGCCGTGGGCGACACGCGCGGTCCGGCGGTCATTATTGCCTCCGGCTGCTTCGTCAACGTGGCGCTCGACATTCTCTTTGTCGCCGTGCTGCACATGGAAGCGCTGGGCTGCGGCATCGCGGTGGCGCTGACTATCTGCACCAATGCCACGATGATTGTGATCCGCATGATGCGCGCTCCGGGGGCGTGGCGGTTGTCGCTATCCAAACTCGGTATCGATCGCGGCATTTGCAAGAGCATGCTTTCGTGCGGTTTGCCGCTGGGCGTTCAGTCTGCGGCGTATTCGATCTCCAACGTTTTGATTCAGGTGTCGGTCAACTCGTTTGGAGCCGATGTTACGACCGCTTGGGGTCTTTCCGGTCGCCTGGACGGCATTATCTGGATGGTGACCGAGGCGCTTGGTGTGTCGATTACTACGTTCTCGGCGCAGAACTTTGGTGCGCGCAATTACGATCGCATGCGAAAGGGATACCACACGTCGCTCGTGCTGTCGTTTGTGCTTATCGGTGGCCTGTCTGCCGTGCTGCTGGTATTCTCGGGCCCGCTTTCGCGTCTGTTTATCGACGATGTCGCAATTTCGGCCTACACCACGACGATTCTTCATTTCATCGCGCCGTTCTACGCGATCTTCTCGATTATCGAAAACGCGTCCGGCTCCATCCGTGGCGCTGGCGTGAGCTTCCAGCCTATGATGCTCACGATATTCGGCACGGTCGTGCTCCGCGTGGCGTGGGTGTTCGCGATTATGCCGCTCGACCCCTCGCTCGAGCATCTGCTGCTGGTCTACCCCGTAACCTGGGTAACTACCGCCACGATGTTCACCATCTACCACCACAGCGGCAACTGGCTAGGCCGCGCCACTGCCTAATGATCCCTGGGGGGACGGAGGAAAACGGCTCATTGCTCTCCGTCGTGATGTCGATGATCCGTTTCCCTTCGTCCCCTTCGGATCAATTAGTATTCGATGCCTTGGCGGGCCAGGAGGCCTTCGTCGAAGTAGTGTTTGACGAGGCGCATTTCGGTGACCAGGTCGGCGAGGTCCGCGATGGGCAGCAGGCCGCGGCCGGTCAGTATGAGCTCTGTGGTGACGGGTTTCATCGCGATCAGTTCCTCGACATCCTCGCGCGTCACGAAGCCGCGGCGCATGGCCTCGCCGAGTTCGTCCAAAATCAGAACGTCGACCTGTGAGATCTGCTTGCGTGCGAGCTCCATGATCTGTGCGGCGCAAGCCTCGGGCGTGTCGCGGTCGGCCTGTACAATTCGTAGCCCTAGGCGTGGTGCCGCATCATGCTCGGCGCAGTGCAGCTTCTTGGCAAACTGAAGCATGAGCACGTTAAGTCCATAGCCCGTGGCGCGCAGCGCGAGCCCCAGCGCAGCCGTCGTCTTGCCCTTGCCGTCGCCCGTATAGATCTGAACCTTGCCGACTTCGAGTGATGCCATCTCTATTCTTTCGTGCCCGGCGTCGGTTTATCGCCGGCCGGGTTGGGTATTCTAGTTAGCATTATCAACCCCAGTAGATGGAGTTCAAGCAGATGGAGATGGATGACAACAAACGTAGACGGAATATGATCCTCTACGTGCTCATCGCCTTCGTCGTCTACCTCGTGCTCTCGACCGTTCTGTTCCCCAACATCGGTCACACGCAGCAGATTACGAAGACCGATTATTCGACGTTTGTCAAAGCGCTCGATAAGAAGAGTGTCGACAAGGTCGAGTACAACACGGACGATTACTCGATTTATTACACCAAGAAGGGCGAGGACGAGAACATCGCCTACAAGACGACCGGCGTGCCGAGTGACACGGGCTTTACCGATCGCGTGCTCGAGGCCGGCGCCTCGCTGGAGTCGGTGGTTCCCGATAAGAACTCGGGCCTGATGACTTACTACTTGCTCACGCTCGTCCTTCCCATGGCGATTTTCTTCCTCATCGGCTGGTGGCTCAACCGCCGTATGAAGAAGGCCATGGGCGATGACGGCCCGTCCATGAATTTTGGTGGCGGCGGCTTTGGCGGCGGCGGTCTGGGTAAGTCCGGTGCGCGCGTTATCGCCTCCAAGGATGTTGGCGTGACCTTTAAGGATGTTGCTGGTCAGGAAGAGGCCAAGGAATCCCTGAAGGAGGTCGTCGACTTTCTGGAGAAGCCGCAGCGCTATGAGGAAATCGGCGCCAAGCTGCCGCGCGGTGCTCTTCTCGTGGGCCCTCCTGGCACTGGTAAGACCCTGCTTGCCAAGGCTGTTGCCGGCGAGGCCGGTGTTCCGTTCTTTAGCATTTCGGGCTCTGAGTTCGTTGAGATGTTTGTTGGCCGCGGCGCTGCAAAGGTTCGTGACCTGTTTAAGCAGGCCAAGGAAAAGGCCCCGTGTATCGTCTTTATCGATGAGATCGATACCATCGGTAAGAAGCGCGATGGCGGCGGCTTTAGCGGCAACGACGAGCGCGAGCAGACGCTCAATCAGTTGCTGACCGAGATGGATGGCTTCGATAACCACAAGGGAATCGTTGTCCTTGCCGCAACCAACCGCCCCGACAGTCTCGATCCCGCTCTACTGCGCCCCGGTCGTTTTGACCGCCGCATCCCCGTCGAGCTGCCCGATCTGACCGGCCGTAAGAACATCCTCGAGCTTCACGCCAAGAGTGTGAAGACCGAGCCGCCGATCGATCTGACCGCGATTGCCCGCGCCACGCCCGGTGCCTCGGGCGCCGACCTGGCCAATATCATCAACGAGGGCGCCCTGCGCGCCGTTCGCGAGGGTCGCAAGCGTGCAACCCAGGACGACTTCGAGGAGTCGGTGGAGGTTGTCATTGCCGGCCAACAGCGTAAGTCCACGGTGCTTTCCGACCACGAGAAGCAGGTCGTTTCCTACCACGAGATCGGTCATGCCATCGTCGCTGCCCGCCAAAAGGGCTCTGCGCCGGTTACCAAGATCACCATCGTGCCGCGCACGAGCGGTGCTCTGGGCTATACCATGCAGGTTGAGGAGGACGAGCGCTTCCTGACGACGCGCCAGGAGGTCTTGGACAAGCTTGCCGTTTACTGCGGCGGCCGTGCGGCTGAGGAACTCATCTTTGGCCAGATGACGACCGGCGCGGCCAACGATATCGAGCAGGCCACCAAGCTCGCCCGCAACATGGTGACGCGCTTTGGTATGTCCGATGAGTTTGGCATGATGGCGCTCGGTACCGTTCAAAACGCGTACCTCAACCAGGACACGTCGCTCACCTGCGCCCCCGGTACGGCCGAGCGCGTGGACGCGATTGTTGCCAAGCTGATCGAGGATGCGCATGATCGCGCCCTGCAGATCCTGAAGGAGAACAAGTTCAAGCTCCATGAGCTGGCTCGTTATCTGTACAAGAAGGAGACCATCACGGGCGAGGAGTTTATGAATCTCCTCACGCGTGAGAATCCGCTGATGCCAAAGCAGCAGTAATACTGGTTGCGCAGTGTCTATCGCCTCATTTGAGTGTCCATCTCAAATGGGGCGTTTTGCGTGGGGAGAGTTGAATATGAAGATCGTGGTGAGTGCCTGCTTGATGGGAGAGAGCTGCAAATATAACGGGCTCGACAATTACCATCGCGCGTTGGTCGAGGCCTGCGAGCGAACGGGGACCGAGGTTCTCTTGGTGTGCCCCGAGGTTTTTGGTGGCTTGCCCACACCGCGCAAGCCGTCCGAGATTGTGAACGGCGAGGTTCGTACCTGCGAGGGCATCTCGGTCGATCGCGAGTTTCGCCTGGGTGCAGAGCGCGCGCTCGATATGTGCGAGCAGGCGGGCGGCCCGTCCGAGATCGCTGCGTGCGTCTTACAGGACCGTAGCCCTTCGTGTGGTGTAGGCCGTATCTACGACGGAACCTTCAGCGGTACGCTCACCGCGGGCAACGGCGTTTTCGTCGATCTGCTGCTGCGTCACGGGTACCGTGTGATTCCGGCTAGCGAGTTCGATCCCAGCATGCTGGAACATTGTCCATAGCACTCGAACCCAACACTTCCTCACGGGTGACCGTTTTGGCATCATCCGTGAAGTTGATCTTGAGTACGACCCGGTCATCAAAGACGTAGACCGAGTTGACAGGCGCCGTACCCAGGCAGCCCCTCCCCGCGGCCCTCGCGCAGGAACGCGCACGCGGCCTTCCCGTCTCTTGCGCCCCTCCCGGAACTGTCCACATCAGTGTAGCCAATCCAGTCCGCAAAGGGCTGCAGCCCGGACAACGCGGCGATGGAGGGCTTCTTCGGCCTGCTCAAGAAGGAGTTCTGGCACGGCAGGGACTGGTCGGACTGGACCCCCCCGCCCGCTTCATCGAGGAGCTCGGGGGCTGGATCGGTCGATATAATACGGAGAGGCGCAGCGATGCGCTCGGTGGCCGCACGCCGGCTGAGTTCCGCTCCGCGCTGGGAAGGGCCGCGTAACGGTCCAAGAAATCATCCGCAGTCCCCATTCTTGCCCCTTTAGGACAGCTTCTTGTTGGAGCGTGCCTGCCCCAAACCCTGCTAGGAACGAGTACAGCAAACTTGAATTTTCAAATTAGTCTTTGCAAATTACCTTTGAACCTTCACCATCAATTACAATTCCCTGACGGTTGTTAATTGGGCATAGATTCAAATCCGAAAACTCAGTCATTATTTTCTCGGTAACTTTCTTAAATGGTGCTGTAAGATAATGCGGAAGAACATAGAAATCAATCAAATCAAGCCCTGCATCATCTTCTTGTGAGTAGTCCTCCGGCTTTTCATCCATTTGCTCGATATATTGGATGCTTGGAGCGCATATAATTGCGCCTGCCGACTCGCCGATCATCAATTTTCCATTTGCCAATTCCTTTTTCAGCAGCCCATCAGTTCCCGTTTTACGGAGCCGGTCCATAAGAAAAAAAGAATTTCCGCCGGTAAAATATATCACATCTGCATCTTCAAAAACAGACTGTATCGTTGAATAAGCCTCCGTTGAAATATCAATTTCAGTTACGATTGCTCCCAACTTTTTGAATAATTTTCGAGCCGAGCCGACATAACCGGTGTAGCCTTCACGCAGCGAAGCTGTTGGAATAAATGCGACTTTTTTATTTTCAATTTCTTCCTTTATCAGACTTCCTACACTTGAAAAGTGAGAACATAAAAACAGTTTCATCAATATTCTCCTTTATATATATTCTTATTTGTTGAACTATGCCGTGTATACCATACTCTCCAATGAAAGAATGCCCTGATATAGCGAAATTTTGCCGTTTTCCTGCGTACGTGCGTACACACTCCACAGGAATTCTAAGGGGCCTGCCCCCTTAGCACACGGACTTTGGAACAAAGTCTAGTGTTTTACGCCTTGCCAGAGGTGTACAGGCTCTCGGTATGCACGTACGAAGCAATTGCCATCAATGCCCCATATAAGTGGCGATCAAGTTCGCATAAAGCGACCTTGATCCCGCAAAACAAAAGGCAGGATACCATCACCACGATGATGCCCTGCCTCTGTTCGTTCCTGTTTACCCTTCCGAGTAGTCCTTCCGCAGAATTTCCGATAAACAAAAAACGTACCCGAACCCTTTCTCGTAAAGAATCGGGTTCGAGTACGAACTGAATGCTGGAGCAATAAAAAACCACCACAAAGGTGCCTGTCCCCTTTGTGGTGGTTTTGGCCTAGAGCTAGAGCGTGTGGCCGTAGGCGTTAGCGGCCTTGATGGCGGCGGCGAACTTTTCGTCGGTGAAGGGCTCGGGGTTTCCCTGCTTCCACTCGTTGGTGGCGTGCGCGAACTCGCACAGGGCAGGGATGTCGGCCTCGGAAAGGCCGACCTGCTCAAGCGTCACGGGCAGCCCCATCTGCTTGTTAAAGGAGGCGTAGCGCTCAAGGTTCTCGGTATCGCCCGTATAGGCAAACAGCACGAGCACGCCCAGGCTCACGACCTCGCCGTGCAGGTAGGAGCCCTCGCGCGGGATGCTGCACGTGGCGTTGTAGAACGCATGCGCCACGCTCGAGTTGTAGTAGTAATCGTTTTGGTTGGTCAGGTTCGAGACATGGCCCGTGTTGACCACGATGTCGAGCGCGATCTGCTTGACGGCCTCGCTCGACAGGTCCTGGCGCACGTCCTCTAGACCCTGCACGCCATAGGTAAACAGCGGCTCGGAGCAGGTGTGGGCGAGTGCCAGGCCAAGTCCGGCGGTGTGCTCCAGGTTGCCGGCGCTCGTGGCGTACTCGACCTCGGGCTGCTTGGACAGGGCATCGCCCACGCCCGCCCAGAAGTACTCCGCCGGAGCCTCGGCGATGATCTTGGGGTTGATGAAGATGTGCGCGGGGCGGTTTGGGTACGAATAGCCCTCGAGCGAGCCGTCGTCGTTGTAGACAACGGCAATGGCGGTCGCGGCCGAGCAGTTGGAGCAGATCGTCGGTACCGTAAAGACGATCTTCTTGAGCTCGATGGCCGCTGTCTTGACGGTGTCGAGCGCCTTGCCGCCGCCGCATGCGATAAGAACGTCGGCTTCTTGGCAGGCAGGGGAGTTCACAACCTTGGCGATATTGGCGCGCGTACTGTTGGTGCCGTAGACGCGCGTCTCCAGAATCTCGACGTCGGTGCCCTCCAGCGCCGCTTCGATACCGGGAAGCGCCGCTGCCAGTGCTCGTTTACCACCGATAATCGCGACCTTGGTCGCTCCGTACTCGTCCAGTGCGCCGGGCAGCTCGTCAAAGCAGTCCTCGCCGACGGTATAGTCGCTCATTCCAATCGTGCGCATAGCAACCTTCTTTCGTTCGGTAAAGTGCTTTCAGGTATTTTGCTCCAAGAGAAAGTCCACAGCCGCGAGAAATTTCGAACGTATAAAACCAGTGTTGAGGGTTTTTCGTCGGCGTTGACCGTGTTACCATACAGCGCATAAGCGTTGATGGGGACGAGTAGTCGGCCGTCCGCATGCTACAGAGAGCGGGGAGCGCTGAGAACCCGTGCATGCGACCGATGAAAATCACCCCGGAGCTGCGGTCCCAACGGGCGCGCCGCACAGGCACGTCTTAGTAGACATCGCCGAGATGGTCGTCGATACAGGCCAGCCGAGTAACGGATGCGAGCGCGCTGTAACGCGGGCGAGGGCATCTAAGCTGGGTGGTTAAGCGAAGAGCTTTTGCGGGCACATGGCCCGTTTTGTGGCGCTTCGTCCCAGCTTGCAGGGACGGGCGCTTTTTTTGGTGCCCAATGGGCGTGCGCGCCCACGACATGAAAGGGGTACCGTGGCAAACGAGTACAAGCAGACGATGAATCTGCCCAAAACCGGATTTCCCATGCGTGCCGGTCTTTCCAAGTCCGAGCCCAAGCGACTCAAGGACTGGCAGGACAACAAGGTCTACGAGCAGGTTCTGAAGAAGAATGAGGGTCACAAGAAGTTCGTGCTGCACGACGGTCCTCCGTACGCCAACGGCCCGATCCACATCGGCCATGCGATGAACAAGATTTCCAAGGACATGATCAACCGTTACTGGATGATGCAGGGCTATGAGGTTCCCTATGTCCCCGGTTGGGACTGCCACGGTCAGCCGATTGAGCACAAGGTCGAGGAGAAGCTCGGCACCGAGAAGTTCAACCAGACCTCCACGGCTAAGATCCGTGAGCTCTGCAACAAGTTCGCTGTCGAGAACATCGAGCTGCAGAAGGCCGGCTTCCGTCGTCTGGGTGTGCTCGGCGACTGGGACAATCCCTACCTGACGCTCTATCACCAGCATGACGCCGCCGACATCGAGGTCTTCAAGGCCATGTTCGATAAGGGCATGATCTATCGTGGCCACAAGCCGGTTCACTGGTGCAAGCACTGCCACACCGCACTGGCCGAGGCCGAGATCGAGTACTCCGACGAGACGAGCCCCTCCATCTTCGTTCGCTTTGAGATGACTTCGAAGCCCGCCGGCCTCGAGAACTTCGACGGCCCGGTCGACTTCATCATCTGGACGACCACCCCGTGGACCATCCCTTCCGACCAGGCAGTTTCCCTCAAGCCTGGCGCCGCCTACGTCGCCGTTGAGCACGATGGCCGTGCCGAGGTCATACTCGAGGACCTGGCTCCCAAGTGCTGCGAGGAGTTTGGCTGGGAGTACACCCCGGTCATGGTCGACGGCAAGCCCTATGTGGTTCCCGCCGAGACCTTCCACCACATCCACTACAAGCAGCCGATCTTTGACGGTGTCGAGGGCGTGGCGCTGCTGGCCGATTACGTCGGTGTCGATGACGGTACCGGTATCGTCCACAACTCGCCCGGTCACGGCGTCGACGACTACTTTGCCTGCCTCAAGGAGGGCATCACCGACATCTGCATGCCGGTCGATGACGACGGCAAGTTCTACACCGGCGAGGAGTTTGGTACCGGTGGCCCCTTCAGCGGTATGGATACCGATGAAGCCAACCCGCATATCATCGAGTTCCTGCGCGAGCGCGGCACCCTGGTCCTCGAGAAGAAGATCACGCACAGCTATCCGCACTGCTGGCGCTGCAAGCACCCGGTACTCTTCCGTGCTACCGACCAGTGGTTTGTCTCGATGGACAAGACTGGCTTGCGCGAGCAGGCTGGCAAGGAGGTCCGCGAGAACGTTAAATGGTATCCGGCGCATGCCGCCAACCGCATTGGCGCCATGGTCGAGCAGCGTCCCGACTGGTGCATCAGCCGTCAGCGCAACTGGGGCGTGCCTATCCCCAGCTACACCTGCGCCGACTGCGGCGAGAAGGTCATGAACGACGCCACGCTCGACGCCGTCATCAAGCTCTTCCACGATAAGGGCTCCGACGCCTGGTTCACCGACGCTCCCGAGAGCTACCTGGGCGAGGCCTGCGTCTGCCCCAAGTGCGGCGGCCATCACCTCAAGGCCGATAAGGACATCCTCGACGTGTGGTGGGATTCCGGCGTTTCCTGGAAGGCCGTCTGCGAGTACCGTCCCGAGCTGGAGTATCCGGCGGATGTGTACCTCGAGGGCTCCGACCAGCACCGCGGTTGGTTCCAGAGCTCGCTGCTTACCTCGGTGGGCGCCAACGGCCACGCTCCGTACAAGGCGGTCGTCTCGCAGGGCTTCACCCTCGACGGCCAGGGCCGTAAGATGTCCAAGTCGCTTGGCAACGTCATCGACCCCAATAAGGTCTGTGACGAGATGGGCGCCGACATCATCCGCCTGTGGGTCGCCTCGGTCGACACCAGCTCCGACGTTTCCATCGACCACGAGATTCTCGCTCGTACGTCCGATGCCTACCGTCGTTTCCGCAACACGCTGCGCTTCCTGCTCTCCGAGCTCGAGGGCCAGTTTGAGCCCGAGACCGACGGCGTCGCTTTTGCCGACCTGCTGCCGCTCGACAAGCTCATGGTTGCCCGTCTGACCCAGGTCCAGGCCGAGGTCGACGATGCTTACTCTTGCTACGAGTTCCCGCGCGCTTACCGTGCGCTTTACGACTTCGTGGTTACCGAGCTTTCCAACGTGTACCTCGACGCCCTGAAGGACCGTCTGTACTGTGAGAAGCCCGGCTCGCTCGAGCGTCGCAGCGCCCAGACCGTGCTCGCCGAGCTCTTCTCGATGCTCATGCGCGACCTGCAGCCGATCTTGTCCTATACGGTCGACGAGGCCATGGCCTATGCGCCCGCCGGCTGCGTCGATCACCAGAAGTACGCCGCGCTGCTCGATTGGTACAAGTCGCCCATCACGGTCGACGAGGCCAACGAGTTTGAGGGCGTGCTCGAGGCTTCACTCGAGCTCCGTGGCCTCGTGACCAAGGCCCTTGAGGATGCCCGCTCCGCCGGCACCTTCACCAAGAGCCAGCAGGTCCGCGTCAAGGCGGTCGTTCCCGCCGAAATGTATGCGCTGCTGACCGGCGACAAGGCCGTCGACCTGGCCGAGTTCTACATCGTCTCCGATGTTGAGCTTACCCAGGGCGAGGAGCTTTCTGTTGCCATCGATGCTGCCGAGGGCGAGTGCTGCGACCGTTGCTGGAACTACCGCACCACCGTCGGCGAGTACAACGGCCACGCTCACATTTGCAAGCGCTGCGCGAATGCCCTTTAAGGCACGGTAACTCGGCATTTTAGTTATAGGGAGAATTTAGGCGCCTTCGGCCCATTTGCTCCGCTGAAGAAAAGCGACATTCCGTTATTCGGAATGCCGCTTTCTTTTATGCTGGTTATTTATCTGACGTTAGCGAATGTGTCGTGCGCTCTGCGTGTGGCAATATAAGATGGTTATCTGCGTTAAATGGAATTTGATTATCTGAGGGTAGGGGATTTCTTTGGGTCGTGGTGCGGATATGACGCCGCCTTTGCGTTGGCGGTTGGGTGTTGCTGGTGGGGTGGCGCTGGTTGTGCTGCTTGTTGACCAGCTTACTAAGCTCGCGGTTCGTGCCGTGGGCGACGCCTTGCATGTGACCGTCATCCCCGGTGTTATCGACTTTATGTTTGTCCGCAATATCGGTGCTGCCTTTAGCATGGGCGAGGGGCATGGCATCGCGTTTGCCGTGCTGGCGTTGGCGGTCATTATCGCTATTGCCGTGTACCTCGTTCGTGCACCCCAGCTCGCCCATCTTGAGGTTGTGGGCATGGCGATGGTTGCGGGCGGTGCTATCGGCAACGCTATCGATCGTTTGGCCTTTGGCTTCGTGACCGATTTTATTGCCACCACCTTCATCGACTTCCCCGTCTTCAATGTGGCCGATATCGGCATTACGGTCGGTGTGGTGCTGGCGCTCTTCGGTTACATGTTCTTGAGCCCCGCGGCTCGTGAGGTCGATGCGACCGCCGAGCTTAACGCCCGTGACGAGGCCCGCGCCAAGCGCAAGGCTAAACAACGTGGGGAGCGTGCCCGCAAGATTCGCGAAAGGACTGAGCGCTAATGGCCGACATCCATATCCTTGTTGCCGACGATGCCGCTGGTCAGCGTCTTGACGCCTATCTGGGCGCCAATGACGGCTGCCCTACGCGCTCTGCCTGCGCACATCTGATTGAGGGTGGGGCCGTAGTGGTCAATGGCGAGACCTGCCTGTCCAAAAAGTACGCCGTGCGAGCCGGTGACCGTATTTCGGTTGATTTGCCCGAGCCGCACGATCCCACCGACGTGATTCCCGAGGCCATCCCGCTCGACATTCGCTATGAGGACGACTACCTCATCGTGCTCTCCAAGCAGCGCGGCCTGGTGTGCCATCCTGCTCACGGCCACGAGAGCGGTACGCTTGCGAACGCCCTGGTCTACCACTGCGGCATCGACCATCTGGGCACCGTGCAGGGCGAGGACCGCCCCGGTATCGTACATCGTTTGGATCGCGATACCTCGGGTCTTATGCTTGCGGCAAAGGACGACGACACCCAGCGCGCGCTCCAAAATCTTATCCGTACGCGCACGCTCGACCGCCGCTACATTACGCTCGTTCACGGTCATATCGCCATGGATGAGGGCACCGTTAACACCGGCATTGCCCGTTCTACACGTGACCGTGTCAAGATGGCGGTTTCCGATGATCCTTTTGCGCGCCAGGCCATCACGACCTTTAAGGTCCTTGAGCGCTTTGATTCCACGCGCTTTGATGACGGCTACACACTCGTTGAGTGTCACCTGTTTACCGGTCGCACGCATCAGATTCGCGTGCACATGCGCCATATCAACCACGCCTGCGTGGGCGATCCGCTCTACGGTAAGTGCGATGCGCGTGCCGATCAGGGTCTGACCAGGCAATTCCTCCATTCCTGGCGCGTGGCGTTCGATCATCCCGTGACGGGAGAGCGCATTGAGTGCCGCGACGAGCTGCCGTGGGATCTCGCTGCCGTCCTCGACGACTTAGCCCCGCGTTCGCTTGGTCGCACTACTGCCGGCGACGAAATCGTACCGCAGCTCGGCCTGCTCGAAGCCTAGCCAGTATTAGGTGGTTTCTTGAACTCGGTAAGCCTGCGGTAAGATATACGGTTGTTTACGTAACACGTTCCTGGGAGCCTGCATGCTCGCCTTTTTACAAACCAACACACCCATCGTGATCTTCAACCAGATTGTCGTCACGCTGCTCACGGTCTGCTTCTTGTACCAGGTGGTCTTCTTTGTCATCGGTGCTCTCCGCGGCGAGGTCGCGCCTCCCAAGGCCAAAAAGCTGCACCGCTATGCCTTCTTTATCGCGGCGCATAACGAGGAGGCCGTGATTGCCAACCTCGTTCGCTCCATCAAGGACCAGGATTATCCTTCAGAGCTTATCGAGGTCTTTGTCGTCGCCGATGCTTGCACCGACAACACGGCGCAGCTCGCGCGCGAGGCGGGCGCCATTGTGTACGAGCGCAATGACCTGGCCCGTAAAGGCAAGAGTTGGGTCATGGACTTTGGTTTCGACCGTATCCTTAACGAGTATCCCGACACCTTTGAAGGTTACTTTATCTTCGATGCCGATAATGTTATCGCCCGCGATTATGTGTCCAAGATGAATGATGCCTTTGACCAGGGCTTCCATGTGGTCACGAGCTATCGTAACTCCAAGAACTTCGGAAGCTCGTGGATCTCGGCAGCGAATGCCACTTGGTATCTGCGCGAGGCGCGTTTCCTCAACAACGCGCGCAACATCTGCAAGACGTCCTGCGCCGTATCGGGTTCGGGCTACCTTATCTCGGCTAGCGTTATTGAGGGCATGCACGGCTGGCAGTTCCATACGCTGACCGAGGATATTCAGTTCACCACGTTCTGCGCTATTCACGGCATTCGTATTGGCTATGCGCCGGCGGAGTTCTTTGACGAGCAGCCCGTGACGTTTAAGGCGTCCTGGAAGCAGCGTATGCGCTGGACCAAGGGCTTCTACCAGGTGTTCTTTACCTACGGTAAGCATCTGGTCAAATCGACGTTCCGCTATCATCGCTTTGCCGCATATGACATGTTTATGACGATTGCCCCTGGTATGCTGTTATCGCTGATTTCGATGCTCGCCAACGCCACGTTCCTGATCGTCGGTGGTCTTTCGCATGGCTTTTTGGCTACCGAGGTCGAGATGCAGGCGTGTGCTGCTTCGCTCATCATGACCTTCGTCATGATGTATCAGACCTTCTTTATCCTGGCGCTGCTCACGACTATCTTCGAGTACAAGCACATCCATTGCGCGCAAAAGTGGCGCCTGGTGACCAACCTGTTTACCTTCCCGATCTTTATGTTCAGCTATATCCCCATTACGGTGGCTGCGTTGTTCCTGAAGGTCGACTGGGTCCCGACGCAGCATGCCGTCAGCGTTACCCTCGACGAGGTCATGCAGGGCGCTAAATAACCACCACCAAAACCACCACGAAGGGGACAGGCACCTCTGTGGTGGTTTTTGCTTTTGAGAGACTGCCCCGGGAGGTGTTCAATGGTCTATATTCCCTTTTGGATCTGCGCCTTTGCCGGTGCGGTGATTGATGTCCGTGAACGGCGGTTTCCCAACGCGCTTGCCGCCGCATGCGCCGTGGCGGCGTTTGCAGGCGTTTGGCTGGACAGGGGCTTGAACACGGCGCTTGACCACGCCGGTCCTGCCGTTATCGTGTACCTTTCCCTTGTGCTGACCGAGTCGCTTTGGCGGCGTTTCCGCCAGGCCCCCGGCATCGGCATGGGGGATGCCAAGGCGCTTTTCGCGCTTTGCACGCTCGACCCTCTGGGCGGCATCGTGGCATTTGCCGTCGCGCTCCTGGTCCTGGCCCTCTCCTGCCTCTTCACAAAATCGCGCTCCCTGCCATTGCTCCCGTTTTTGGTGCCGATATTTGCCATAATCGAGGTCGTGGGCTGGACATTGTAACCGATTGCGCATCCTTTTTAAGGAGCATGCCATGGCAACTAATCAAGAAACGGCCGTCATTAAGGCGCGCATGGACCGCATTCCCGCGGCGTTGTCGCCCGAGCTGGTCGAGCGTATCGCCGCCGACCGCGCCTCGGGTGTCGTTAATCCTTATCGATGCTGCGACGACCAGGTCATTCGTCGTATAGATCGCGCTTCCGACAAAGGCACGCTTATGCGTCCGGCGTTTATGCGCGATACCGAAAAGATTCTTCATCTTCCTGCGTACACGCGTTATGCAGGCAAAACGCAGGTCTTTAGCTTTCGCAGCAACGACGACCTGTCGCGGCGCGGCCTTCATGTGCAGCTTGTCTCGCGCATTGCCCGCGATATCGGCCGTGCCCTGGGCCTCAACTGCGATTTGATCGAGGCGATTGGCCTGGGCCACGATTTGGGCCACACGCCCTTTGGCCATGCCGGCGAGCGTTTCCTCAACGATATCTATCACGAGCGTACGGGTCGTTATTTTTTCCATAACGTGCAGTCCGTCCGCGTGCTCGACGCGCTGTACGGCCGCAACGTGTCGCTCCAGACGCTCGACGGCGTGCTGTGCCATAACGGCGAGTACGAGCAGCGTGTCTTTGAACTCTCGGACATGGCGTCGTTTGACCAGTTCGACCGTACCGTCGAGGACTGCATTGCCACGGGCTATGGCGCGATCGAGCACCTGCGCCCCATGACCCTCGAGGGCTGTGTGGTGCGTATCTCGGATATCCTCGCCTACGTCGGTCGTGATCGTCAGGACGCCATTGCGGCGGGCCTGCTGTCGCCCGACGCTTTTGACGATGGTCGGGGCGGCGCCTATAACAGCTGGATTCTCACGCACGCTTCCATCGATATCGTTGAGCATAGCTATGGCAAACCGCGTATCGAGATGAGCGAGGACCTGTTTGAGGAGATCCGCCGGGCGAAGCGCGAGAACTACGAGAAGATCTATAGCAAGGGCGGTATCGAAGGCGATTCCGAGGCAGAGTTGCGTGAGGCCTTCGAAAAGCTCTACGACCGTTGCCTGCAGGATCTAAATAAAGGCGACGAGTCCTCTTACATCTTTAAGCATCATGTTTCGCGCATTGAGCAGCAGCTTTCCTACTACGATCGCACCTATGCCTGGCAGGACGACAAGGATCAGGCCGTCGTCGATTACATTGCAAGCATGACGGATGGTTATTTCTGCGAGCTGACGAGCAAATTGTTCCCAGGTCTAAAGTTTCCGCACCGCACCTATATTAACGAACGGTAGTTCGTATCCTTTCGGTATACTGTTGGTCAACAACGATTTTGATTAATGCACGGGATGGCTATGGACGACCTTTTTTCTGCTTCGACGCGCGAGCGCTCCTTTAAAAATGCGCCGCTTGCGGTGCGTATGCGCCCCAATTCGCTCGACGAGTATGTGGGCCAGCAAAAGGCCGTCGGTAAGGGCTCGTGGCTGCGCGCCGCGATTGAGCATGACGTGCTGTCGAGCGTGATTCTGTACGGCCCGGCTGGCACGGGCAAGACGACGCTGGCCCACATTATCGCCAACCATACCAAGAGCGAGTTTGTCGAGGTCAGCGCCGTGACGGGCACTGTGAAGGACCTGCGCCGCGTAATCGATGAGGCTAAGACCCGTCTGAACACCTACGACCGCCGCACCATTCTGTTTATCGATGAGATCCATCGCTTTTCGAAGTCGCAGCAAGATGCCCTGCTGCATGCGGTCGAGAACCGAACCGTCATTATGATTGGCGCCACGACGGAAAACCCGTACTTTGAGGTCAACTCGGCATTGCTCTCGCGTGGGCGTGTGGTAGAGCTTGAGCACCTGAAGGACGAGGATATCGCCACGCTCATTGAGCGTGCGCTCGAGGCGCCGCAGGGTTTAAACGGTAAGTTCTCGGCCGATAAGGATACAGTCAAGACCATTTGCACGCTGGCCGCGGGTGATGCGCGCTCGGCGCTCACGACGCTCGAGCTTGCGAGTGAGATTGCCGTTACGCGTCCCGATACTGAGGGAACGCCAGCGCCGGCGGCGGGGGAACGCTATCCCATTACCGTGGACGACGTGAAGATCGCCAATCCGCGTCGTGGGTTTTCGTATGACAAAAACGGTGATATGCACTACGACATTATTAGCGCGTTCATCAAGTCCATGCGAGGCAGCGATCCCGATGCCACCATTTATTGGCTTGCGCGCATGATCGATGCGGGGGAGGATCCCAAGTTTATCGCTCGCCGCATTATGATTCAGGCTTCCGAGGATGTTGGCAACGCCGACCCGCAGGCGCTTTTGGTGGCACATGCCGCATTTAAATCTGCCGAGGTCATTGGCTATCCCGAGTGTCGCATCAACCTGGCTCAGGCTGCGCTCTATGTGTGCCTGGCGCCTAAGTCCAACGCGTGCGAGGCCTCGATCGATGCGGCGCTGGCCGATATCCACAGCAGTGGTCTTCGCGAGGTGCCCAGCTACCTGCGCGATCGTCACCGTCCCGGCAGCGACGAGTATGGTGTATACAAGTACCCGCACGATTATCCCGAAGGCTGGGTCGATCAGCGCTATTTGCCCGAGGGGTTGGAGCGCGGCGCGTTCTGGCAGCCTGCCGGCCGCGGTTGGGAAGAGTGGCGTGTGGAGCAAAGCGAGCGCGACCGTAGCGGCAACGCTCCCAAGTAGGCCATTGGCGCCTCGCACATTCCCTTTGGGTATCTTTGCCCTTCTTTGGGGTACCATGAAAAACGTCTGTATTTCGATTCCTTCGGGAGGCTTGTATGAGTCCCATTCAAATCGCCCTGCTGGTGCTCGCCGTTGCCGGCGTGTGGGCTGTTGTCGAGCTCGCGCTCACGCTGCGCAAGACCCGCACCGTCGTCGACTCGCTCGACAAGACGGTGAGCGACCTCAATAATACGCTCGCCGAGGCACAGCCCGTGGTGGCAAAGCTCGATGGCGCCGTTGACGAGCTTACGCCGGCACTTGCCCAGATGGAGCCGCTCCTCAAGTCGAGCAAGACTGCCGTTGACGCCCTGACGTCTAACCTCGTTGAGGTTGAGGCGGTCGTTCGCGACATTTCCGAGGTTACGGGCAGCATGGCCGAGGCCAGTAATGCCGTGTCGAGCGTGACTGATTCTGCGGCCGGCGCCGTGCAGAAGCTCTTCAATAAGGTGAAGGCTCCTGCAGCCGACGCCGATCGCAAGCTCGCCGCTGCCGCCGCCGAGGCCGAGCAGCCTACTGAGCGCGTTCTGATTGGCGATGACGATGCCGCTGCTGACGACGATGATGTTCAGAAGCCCGCAGCCAAGCCTGCTCAGTATTACACCTATACGCCTGCCGAGACCTCCGAGGAGTCCTGCGATGAGTAGTGAAGCAACCTGCCCCATCACGCTGAGCGTTGCCGGTGATCCTCGTCTCGCGCGCTTGGTGCGCATGACGGCCGCCAACGTCGGCGCCCTGTGCTCTATGTCCGTCGATCGCATCGAGGATATCCGCATGGCTGCCGAGGAAGCCTTCATCTTTGGGTGCACCGCGGTCGACTGCGACGACATCACGATCAATTTCGATGTGGACGAATCTCACGTCGGCATGACCTTTACCTTTGGGGAACAGGCCACCGTCGACGAGGATGACCAGGCTGCTGTGTATGCCGAGCTCATTCTTGCAAGCGTGTGCGATTCCTACGAAAAGACTGCGGCGCCCCTAACGCTTTCCCTCGACCTCAAGGCGGATATCTAATATGACCGAACGTTCCCGGAGCGGCAAGACCGCTTGGGACAAGGAGAAAACCCGCGAGCTGTTTCGTCGTTATAAGGAGACCGGCGATCCGGATGCTCGCGAGCAGCTCGTCATGTCCCATATGAACCTGGTAAGGTTTCTTGCCAACAAATTTAAGAACCGCGGCGAGCCGCTCGATGATCTTTTGCAGGTCGGGTACTTGGGCTTGCTCAAGGCTATCGATCGCTTTGATCCTGAGCGCGGACTCGAGTTCACGACGTTTGCCACGCCCACCATCTTGGGCGAGATTAAGCGCCACTTCCGCGACAAGGGCTGGAGCGTGCGCGTGCCCCGTCGTTTGCAGGAGCTCTCGGCCAAGGTCAACCAGGCTACCGATAAGCTCACCAACGAGCTGCAGCGTTCGCCCAAGGTTGAGGAAATCGCCGAATACCTGGACGTGACCGTCGACGAGGTGCTCGAAGCCATGGAGTCGTCCTCGGCCTACACCTCGGTGCCCATCGAGGCCCCCGGTGCGTCCGATTCCGATGATGCGCCTTCGATTCTCGATCGCTATGCCGACGACGACAACGAGCTCGACTTTACCGATGACCGCCTGGTAATCGAGGAAGCCATCCGCGATTTCTCGCCGCGCGAGCGCGAGGTTATCGAGCTGCGCTTCGTTAAGGGCATGACCCAGATCGAGATTGCCAAGAAGCTTGGCATCTCGCAGGTGCAGGTCTCGCGCCTGCTGCGCCGTACCCTTAAGAAGATTCAAGATAAGATCGACCCCGACGGAGTGATGATTCGTTCATGAGTGAGCACCCCCAACAAATCGACCGCACGCTTCGCGATACCCGCATTCTGACGCTGCGCATTTGGGGTGTCGTCGGCTGCATTGTCATCGCTGCCGTCATCTTTAACCTTATGGGCATCCTGGCACCGGTCATCGAGTTTCTCGCTGTCGGTTCCATCATCGCTTTTGTGATGTCTCCGATCACCAACTGGCTCGAGCATCACGGCGTCGGACGTGGCCTCGGTTCGCTCATCGCACTCATTGTGGTTGTTGCCGTGCTCGTCGGCGTCGTCTGCATCCTATCGCCTATTTTGCTCGGTCAAATCATGGAAGTCCTGAGCCGCCTGCCCGAGCAGCTTCGTGTTGCGGGTGGCGATCTCAACGAGATGCTCTCGCACGCCAAGACGCTCAACAACACGCCGCTCAAGGATTATCTGGACGACAATCTTTCTTCGCTGGTTACCGTAGCGTCCAAGTACGTCTCGCAAATCGCTGCCGAGCTCGGTCGCGGTGTATTCCCGCTCATTACCAATACGGCCTCGCAGCTGTTCGTCATCTTCCTGGGCTTGGTGCTTGCCTATTGGTTGGCCTGCGACTATCCCCGTATGCACCACGAGGTCTGCACCATCATCGGACAGGAAAAGGAGACCTCGTACCGCTTTATGGTTGCCATCCTTTCACGCTCGGTCGGCGGCTATATGCGCGGCATGGTCGTGACTTCCATCTGCGGTGGCTTTTTGGCTTTTATCGGCTTTACGCTCATTGGCCATCCATACGCAGCACTTATGGCCATCTTCACCGGCATTATGCACTTGGTTCCGGTTGTCGGTCCCTGGGTGAGCGCGGCGATCGCCACAGTGCTCGGGTTTATGTTCAGCCCTATGCTGGCGTTATGGACGCTTGTCGTGACCATGGTGGCTCAAAACGTCACCGATAATGTCATTTCGCCTAAGGTCATGCAGAGCTCGGTGCAGGTGCATCCCGTCATGAGCCTTACGGCCCTCGTTATCGGTTCGGCACTCATGGGTCCCATCGGCATGGTTATCGCTATTCCGCTGTGCGCGGCCCTCAAGGGCATTTTCGTCTACTACTTTGAGAACGAGACCGGCCGTCAGCTCGTGGCATACGACGGTGCCGTGTTTAAGGGCACGCCGTATCGCGATACCGAGGGTAACCCGGTCGCCGCCTACGACGCGCTCGGAGACGATACGTTCATCTATGAGTCCGAGCTCATCGGCAACGAGACAGCACCCGAGGCCAAGGCAATGCCCAAGCCCGAGCTCGATAATCCCTGGATTAAGCTCTCAGGCCTACAGCCCGACGCGACGGGTTTCTTTAAGAACCCCTTTGCCAAGGACGACGACACAAGCTCTGACGACGACACCAAAACCGGCATCGACGGCTCCATGGACGATGACGACAAGTAACGAGTTGTCTTTAGGTCAAATTCATGCACAATTACGTGCAAATTCGCTGAAGGGTCGGCATTGTGCCGGCCCTCTTTTTTGCACGGGCGCGGTTGGATGGTAATATCGTTACGTTTGAACTGTTTCGATGTGAAACCGAGGAGATTCCCTCTATGAGTGCTGACTACCCGTCAATGACTACGGCCGAGATCCGCTCCAAGTTCCTCAACTTCTTTGAGGAGCGCGGTCTTAAGCTCTATCCTTCTTCGTCCCTCGTCCCCGACGATCCTTCGCTGCTGCTTGCCAACGCCGGCATGAACCAGTTTAAGGAGTACTACCAGGGCAAGAAGACCATGAAGGAGATCGGCGCGATCTCCTGCCAGAAGTGTGTCCGCACCAACGACATCGACTGCATCGGTGAGGACGGCCGTCACCTGTCCTTCTTTGAGATGCTCGGCGATTTCTCCTTTGGCGGCGTCTCCAAGCAGCAGGCCTGCGCTTGGGCCTTTGAGCTCATCACCAAGGAGTTCAAGCTGCCGCTCGACCGCCTGTACTTCACCGTCTTTACCGAGGACGACGAGACCCACGACGTGTGGCGCTCTCTGGGCGTTGCCGAGGATCACATCTCCCGCCTGGGCGAGGACGACAACTTCTGGGCCGCTGGCCCCACCGGCCCCTGCGGTCCGTGCTCCGAGATCTACTTTGACATGGGCGAGGAGGTCGGTTGCGGCAGCCCCGACTGCAAGCCTGGCTGCGACTGCGACCGCTTCCTTGAGTTCTGGAACCTCGTGTTTACCCAGTACGACCGCCAGGAGGACGGCTCCATGCCGGAGCTGCCGCACCGCAACCTCGATACGGGCATGGGTCTGGAGCGCATGGCCGCCATCATGCAGCACAAGACCGCTAACTACGACGGCGATCTGATGCAGCACCTCATCAAACTCGGCGAGGAGATCAGCGGCAAGACCTATGACGCCGACGATTACTCCGGTGCCAGCCGCTCCCTGCGCATCATCGCCGACCACTCCCGTGCCGTCGACTTTATGATCTCGGACGGCATCCTGCCCGGTAACGAGGGCCGCGAGTACGTCCTGCGCCGCCTGCTCCGTCGTGCCGTGTTCCACGGTCGTCTGCTGGGCATCGAGGGCGCCTTCCTGACCAAGTTTATCGACGAGGTCAACGCTCAGATGGGCGAGGCTTATCCCGAGCTGCTCAAGAACGTCGCGCTCGTTAAGGGCATCGTCGCCTCCGAGGAGGAGCGTTTCTCAACGACGCTCGACAACGGTCGCGTTTACCTGGACGAGGCCCTGGCCGCGCTCGCCGACAGCGCTGTCCTTCCGGGCGATGTTGCCTTTAAGCTTCACGACACCTTTGGTTTCCCCATTGACCTGACTGTCGAGATCGCCGGCACCGCCGGTCACGACGTCGACATGGATGGCTTTACCGCTTGCATGGAGGACCAGAAGGCCCGCGCCCGCGCCAACGCCAAGGGCGATGCCTGGGGTAGCTTTAACGACGTGTGGGTCGAGCTTTCCGACAAGGTTGCCGCGACCGAGTTCGACGGCTATGACAACGACGTCATCGATGGCGCCAAGGTTGTCGCCATCGTGAGCAACGGCGAGTCCGTCGAGTCCGTTGCCGCCGGTGAGGACGTCGAGGTCGTGCTCGACCGCACCCCGTTCTACGCCGAGATGGGTGGCCAGCAGGGCGATGCCGGCGAGCTTTCCGCCGAGGGCGTTGCGCTGACCGTTTCCGATACCAAGAACCACAACGGTCTGTATGCTCACGTCGCGCACGTTGCCGAGGGCACACTGACCGTCGGTGCTACCGTGACAGCCGCGCTCGACGCCGAGCGCCGTGGCTTCCTGCGTCGCAACCACACCGCCACGCACCTGCTCGACGCCGCGCTTAAGCAGGTCCTGGGCGAGCATGTCTCCCAGGCTGGCTCGTTGGTGACGCCCGAGCACCTGCGCTTTGACTTCACGCACTTCGAGGCCCTGTCCTCCGAGCAGCTCAAGGCTGTCGAGGACCTGGTCAACCAGCAGATCTTCGCTTCCAAGCCGGTTGTGACCCGCGTCATGGGCATCGACGAGGCCAAGGCCGCCGGTGCTGTCGCCCTCTTTGGCGAGAAGTACGGCGACGTCGTCCGCGTTGTCTCCGTGGGCGCCGAGGACCAGCCGTTCTCCCGCGAGCTCTGCGGTGGCACGCATGCCGCCAACACCGCCGAGATCGGTCTGTTCAAGATCATCTCCGAGTCTTCCACGGGCTCCAACGTCCGCCGTATCGAGGCCGTGACCTCCAAGGGCGCCCTCGATTACATGGCCGACCGCCTGGCGCTCGTTGACGCCGCTGCCGCTGCGCTCAAGTGCCGCGTTGACGAGGTTCCCGCCCGCGTGGAGAACCTGCAGGCCGAGCTGCGCGAGACGTCCAACAAGCTCAAGAAGGCACTCACCGGTGGCTCCTCCGACGCTATCTCTGGCGCCATCGAGGGCGCTGTCGAGCTGAACGGCTACAAGCTCGTCGTCGCTGAGCTTCAGGGTCTTGAGGCTGCTGACCTGCGCAATGTGTGGGATACCGTGCACCAGAAGGTTGCCGGCCCCGTCGCCTGCGTCGTTGCCAGCGTTACCGAGAAGGGCACCCCGGCCCTGCTCGCCGCCGGCTCCGATGACGCCGTGAAGGCCGGTTTCCACGCCGGCAACGTGATCAAGCAGATCGCGGGCCTGGTCGATGGTCGCGGTGGCGGTCGTCCCAACATGGCCCAGGCCGGTGGCAAGAATGCTGCCGGTATCGCCGATGCCCTCGCGGCCGCCAAGACCGCGCTCGGCGCCTAAGAACCTAAGTAGTCGCTGTGGTCGCGCTCGCACTGGACATAGGGGAGACCAGGATTGGCATTGCCGTCTCGAGCCGTGATGGCAAGATGGCGATGCCTGTCAAGGTGCTTCCGGCTGCCGAGGTCACTGGTATGGCAAAGACGTTTCGCTACCTGGTCGAGGACTATGAGCCCGATATCCTGGTGAGCGGACGTCCCTTCACCATGGCAGGTGAGCCCGGCCCCCAGGCCGAGCGCGTCGCCGCCGTGGCCCAAAAGATTGCCGACGAGCTCGAACTTCCGCTGGAGTTTGAGGACGAGCGTCTGTCCTCGCAGGAGGCCAAGCGCATTCTGCGAGAGCAGGGACTCAACGAAAAGCAGATGAGGGGCAAGATTGACATGATCGCCGCCAGCCTGTTCTTGCAGACATGGCTCGATCGTAAAAACGAGGAGGTTTCGCATGCCTAGCGCTTCCGATCCGCGCCAGCCGATTCGTACACGTCAGCCTGTGCCGCGCCCTGCCCAGCCTGGCCAGCGTCCGGCACAGCCGACGCAGCGCGCAGCTCAGCCTGCCGCGCGCCCGGTGCAGTCCTCCTCTCGTTTGGCTCAACCTGCTCAGCGGACGGTTCGACAGCCCACTGCTCGTACGGCCCAGCCTGCAGGCGGTACCCGCTTTAAGCAGCAGGCACCTACCCAGCGAGCACAGGCCCCCCAATCGCATTCGCATCACGCTCGCGGTTCGCACGGCGTTGCTCCGGCCACGCGATCGAGCTACAACACGCATGCTCGTCGCGGTGCCCAAAAGAAAAGCTCCCCGGTGCCTATGATTATCGGCGTCGTCGCCGCCGTGCTAGCGCTTGTCGCGATCGTTTTCTTTGTCGTGCCGGCCGTCAAGGGCTTCTTTGTCGGTGAGGATTCGAAGGTCACGGCTGGTCAGCAGGTTACGGTGACCATTCCTGACGGTGCTTCGGGCGATACGATCGCCTCGATTCTCTCTGAGAACCATATCGTCGAAAATCCCAAGGATTACTATGCGGCGGTGAAAAAGCTCAACGCCGATATGTCGCTCAAGCCTGGTACTTATTCGTTCACCACGCTCATGGACGCGACTAAGGTGGTTCAGCAACTCATGGAAGGCCCCAACGCTGGCTCCAATGCGCTGACGATTCCCGAGGGCTTGACGGTCGATCAAGTCGCCGACCGTGTGGCCCAGGCCTACAATAGCATCTCTAAGGAAGACTTCCTCAACCAGGCCAAGGCCTCCAACTACGTGGACGACTATAGCTTCCTTAGGGGCGCGGCCAATGATTCGCTCGAGGGCTTCTTGTTCCCCAAGACCTATTCGCTGGGCGATTCGCCGACGGCCGATGATGTGATTCGCGCCATGCTCGATCAGTTTAAGACCGAGTACAAGTCGCTTGACTTTGCCAGCTGCGAGGCGAAGATCATGGAACGCTACGGTGTGGAGATGTCCGACTGCGACATCGTCAACTTGGCCTCTATTGTTGAGCGCGAGGGCCTCAACGCCGATCAACGTGCGCACGTGGCCTCGGTTTTTTACAACCGCCTTGCCGGCAAGCTCGACGGTCTGCGTTATCTCAACAGCGATGCGACCATGATGTATGTCACCGGCGGCGAGGTTACCGCCGACGACCTGCAGAGCGATAGCCCGTATAACACCTATAAGCACGAGGGCCTGCCGCCCACGCCCATCTGCTCTCCGTCGCTCGAGGCGCTCAAGGCCACCCTTGAGCCGACCGACTCCGATGACCTGTATTTCTACATTACACAGGACGAGGAGTACTTCTCGCAAACCTACGAAGAGCATCAACAGTCTTGGAATTAGCATGAGGATTTTTAGCCCCAAACGATACGTTGCCTCGGTCGATCGCATCGACCTTGATACCCTGTGGGCCGACGGCAAACGCGCCATTCTGCTCGATCGCGATAACACCCTGGTGCCGCGCGACACCGAGCAGGTTCCCGCCGCGGTTTCCGCTTGGCTTGACGCCGCCCGCGCCAAAGGCTTTAAGCTGTGCATGGTGTCCAACAACTGGCATCGCGACCAGGTCATGAGCTCTGCGCGCGAGCTGGGACTCGAGGCCATTAGCCACGCCATGAAGCCGGCGCCGTTTGCCCTCAAGGCGGGTCTTAAGCGCCTCGGCGCCACGGCCGACGAGGCGGTACTGATCGGTGATCAGCTCTACACTGACGTGTGGAGTGGCAATTTAGCCGGCGTCGATACCATCCTGGTAAAGCCGCAGGCGACGCAGGACCTGTGGTATACGCAGATCTTCCGTATTTTTGAGCGCCGGGCCCTGCGCGACCTTCCCTGCGAGGAATAGGTTTCACCATGTCTCAGCACATCAAACACGGCTGCGACCATATCTTCTTTATCGGCTTTTTGGGCGCGGGCAAGTCGACGCTCGCGCGCAACGTCGGCACCATGTTCAATCGGCGTTTTATCGATACCGACCGCCTGGTCGTGCGCCGTTGCGGCAAGTCGGTAACCGAGATTTTTGAGACCGAGGGCGAGGATCGTTTTCGCGAGCTCGAGACCTCGGCGCTCCGTTCGCTCCAAAGCGAGCGCAGCCTGTTGGTTTCGTGCGGTGGCGGTATCGTCGAGACACCGGTGAATATTGAGCTGATGCACGATATGGGTACGTGCGTGTACCTCGAGGGCGACTTCGAGGATTCGATTCGCCAGATTCGTCGGTCCGACACGCGCCCCGATTTCCGCTCGCCCGAGCATGCCGCGCGCCTGTTTGAGCATCGCCGTCCGCTGTATCGCCAGGCCGCAGATATTACCCTTGATATTCGCAACAAGTCCTTCGAGGACGTTTCCTACCTTTGTGCCGAGATGCTTTTGGAGCGTGGACTGCTATGATTCGCCGTCAACTGATCAATTTCCAAAATCGCAGTGTCGATGTTCGCGTCGGCTTCAACGCTTTTAGTGAGCTGTCGCGTATGTTTGCCTCGGCCGTGGGCAAGCCCAAGCGTGCGATGGTTGTCTGGAACAGCGCTGTTTCCGACCGCTTTGGCGAGATCGTTGAGCACGCTCTGGTCGATGCCGGCTTTGCCGTGTCGCCGCTCGTCCTCGAGGTTTCGCCTGCCGGTGCTACGCTGGCCGATGCCGATGCTATCTTTGGCGCCCTGTCTGCCAACGGCGTTACCTGCGACGATCTGGTTGTCGCCGTTGGCGATGCCGCAACCTGCTCGGTTGTTAGCTGGTGCGCCAACCAGTGGTGCGGCCGAACTGAGTGCGCGCTGTTGCCGACGACCTTCGACGCCATGCTCACGGTCGCGACGACCATGAAGCCGCTCGTCGCCTCGTCGGCCAATGCGCTTCCCGCTATCGCGTTCCGTCCCGAACCGGGCTTGGTCGTGTGTGACCTCGACCTTGTTCGCGAAGCGGACCCCGAGGACCTCAAGCTCGGCTATGCGGTACTTGTTGGCACCATGCTTTCGAGCAGCAAGTCGCGCTGGAATCAGTTTATTGAGACTGTTCCCGAGATTCTTGCTGGTGAGGAGGTCGCGCTCGTCAATGCCGTCCAATGGTCTCAGACTGCCCGCAAGGACGTGCTGACGGCCACGAACCCGAGCGCTCGCCATGCGCTCGATTTTGGCAAGATGGGGGAACGCACCCTGCGCGCCTGCTTGGGCGATGCCGCTTCGCAGGTCCCTGCCTACCAGCTGTTGTCCGAGGGCATGCGCTTTGAGGCGCGCCTTGCACATGATGCCTGCGACTTCGATATCGATTACGTCTTTGAGGTCGATGACTGCCTGGAGGACTTTGGTATCGAGGAGCTTGCCTTCGATCTGGAGCCCGCCGCATATATCGAGGAGTTCCGCAGGCAGCAGTTTGTCCGCTCGAACCGCAGTATGTTGCCGCTGCCCGCGTCACTCGGCGCCATTCGTCTCACGAGCGTTGAGGACGAGGTTCTTGAGCGCCATGCTCACGCCTACTTGGCTTCTCGCAAAGAACTGCTCTAAGATTTATTGACATCCATCGTCTTTCGTATCATGTTGAGGGGCGGGTTTCAATCGGTCGTGGATCACATGCTATTCCGTCGTTCGGTTGAGACCCGTCCCGCACTTTTTGAGACAACAAGAAAGGAATCTGCATGTCTGAGTTTGCTGCCGGTCCTGCCGGTCGTATCGAGCGTGTCCGTGCCCTGATGGTTGAGCGCGGCTACGACGCTATCGTGGTGCGCGACGAGGCCAACCTTCGTTGGCTTACGGGCGTCAAGGGCGTCTTCGATTACACCTTCGAGTTCCCGCACGCTGCGTTTATTACGGCTGACCAGTGCCTGTTCCATACCGACTCGCGCTATCTCAACAGCTTTGAGGAGAACACGCCCGCCGGCAGCCCCTGGGTCTACGACATGGACGAGGGCACCATCCCCGGTTGGGTCGCCGGCAAGATCGCGGCTAACAAGTGCCGTGTCTGCGCTGTCGAGGACGACATGCAGATCAACTTCTACCAGGGTATCCAGCGTGGCCTTGAGGATCGTTCCGTCGCCTGCATGCTGCCGCTGATGCATGACGACATTCGCAAGATGCGCGCCATCAAGGACGCCGAGGAGATCGAGCTCATGCGCCATGCGCAGTCGATTACCGACGCCGCCTTCCAGCACATGCTCGGCTATATTAAGCCCGGTATGACCGAGAAGCAGGTTCGCAACGAGCTCGAGAACTTTATGTTCGCCAACGGCGCCGACAGCCTGGCCTTCGGCTCCATCGTGGCGAGCGGCCCCAACACCGCCAACCCGCATGCCGTCCCGAGCGACCGCGTGATCGAGAAGGGCGACTTCGTTCTCATGGATTATGGCGCGGGCTATTGCGACTACCGCTCCGACATGACTCGTACCGTCGTGATGGGCGAGCCCACGCAGGAGCAGCTCGACTTGTACGCGCTCGTGCGCCGTGCGCACGAGGAGTGCGTCGCCGCCATCCATCCGGGCGTCGAGGGCAACGACATTTTCAAGCTTTCCAAGAAGATCATTGGCGATGCCGGCTATGGCGATTACTACAACCATGGTCTGGGCCACGGCGTGGGCATTGACATCCACGAGCTGCCCAACTTCAACCGCAGCAAGAATATCATCGAGGTCGGCTCGGTTATCACCATGGAGCCCGGCGTCTACCTGCCCGGCGTGGGCGGTGTGCGCCTGGAGGACTACGGCGTGGTCACCGAGAACGGCTACGAGCCCTTCACCAAGACGCCGCATGACCTTCACGTCATCGATTGCTAGTCTACTTCGGTAGATAGTTTGGGGCGGGGCCTCCGGAGCAATTCGGACGCCCCGCGTTCTCTTTTTATGCGCTCGCTGCAGGCGCCGTCTGCAAGTGTATAATTTCGCTCGTATGTAATTTGGACGCTTGTGCGTTCTGCCCATAACAAGAAAGGTCGCTATGCCTACCATTTCTACCGCCGACTTCAAGAACGGCCTCGGTCTCCGCATTAAGGACAAGGTCTACACCATCGTCGAGTTCCAGCATGTCAAGCCGGGCAAGGGCGGCGCGTTTGTGCGCTACAAGACCCGCGACATCAAGAGCGGCCGCGTCGTCGAGAACACCTGCAACGCCGGCACCAAGTTCGAGAGCGTCATGCTCACCACCCGTGAGTTCCAGTACCTCTACAACGATGGCACCGACTACATCTTCATGGACAACGAATCCTATGAGCAGGTTCCCGTTCCCGAGGACATGGTGGGCGAGAACTCCAAGTGGCTGCGCGAGAACGACATTTGCCAGCTGCTCTTCGCCGACGATGAGCTCATGGGCGTGACTCCGCCGATGTTCATCGAGACCACCATCGTCCAGACCGACCCGGGCTTTAAGGGCGACACCGTCCAGGGTTCCACCAAGCCGGCCACGATCGACACCGGCGCTGTCATCCAGGTCCCCATGTACCTCAACGAGGGCGAGGTCATCAAGGTTGACACCCGCGACGGCAAGTTCGTCTCCCGCGTCTAGCAACCAACTCTTCTAGGAGGACTCATGCCCCAGGAAATCAAGATTGACGGCATCGGCATTTCGCCCGATGTTCTGACCGCCATCGTCTCGCGCGCCGTGTCCGATGTCGAGGGCATCGCCTCCGTTGGCGTCAAGGACCTTGCCACCAACCTTGTCTCCATGATGCTCTCGTCCAAGGCCCCGGCTTCCGAGCCGGCGGTCGAGACCGAGGTCGCCGGCGACAAGCTCGCACTCACCGTGCGCGTTGTGGTGTTCTTTGGCTATCCGTTCAAGAAACTCGCCGAGGCCGTTCGCGCTGCCGTGGTCGCTGCCATCGATGCCCAGGTGGGCGTTGAGGTCGAGCGCGTTGACGTTTGCATCGACGGCCTCGTTTTCCCCAAGGAGTAACCTTTGAGCCTTAAGGTTTATCGCGGGCGCACGCTTGCCCGCAGTCAGGCGCTGCAGCTGCTGTTCCAGGCCGAGGCCACGGACAGTCCGCTCGAGCGCGTCCTCGAGGGCGATTTCCTGATCTCGAAGGGTCCCCTCGACCCCTATGCGCTGGAGCTTTGTCGCGGTGCCTACGAGCATATCGATCGCATCGACTGTGCCCTGCGCGCCGTCGCCAAGAACTGGGATCTTATGCGCATGCCCGGCGCCGACCGCAACCTGCTGCGTATCGCCGTCTACGAGATGCGCTTCCTCACCGACGAGGAGGTCTCGGACGCTATTGTTATCAACGAGGCCGTCGAACTTGCCAAGGCCTATGGCACCGACCAGTCCGCATCGTTTGTCAACGGCGTGCTGGGCAAGATCGCTCGCAGCGAGGAGCTGCCGGGTGAGGATTTGTACCAAGAGCTGCTGGCCGAGGATCGCGCTCGCGAGGAGGCGCAGGCTGCCGAGGCGGCCGCCAAGGTCGCTGCCGCTCAGGCTGCCGCCGGTGTACTTGCCGAGGATCCGGACGCTGCTGAGGCCGTCGAGGCCGACTCCGTCGAGGAGTAGCCATGCCAGAGGGTTCCGTCCGCAACTTCGATGAGATCTCGGATCGCCTGGACCAGATCATCGCCACCGTTCGCTCCAAGGATACGTCCCTGGAGCGTTCGCTCGATTTGTTTGACGAGGCTATTGAGCTTGGTTCCCGTGCGGTCGATATGGTCGACAAGTTTGAGCTGACGCCGCGTGAGGCCGACAAGCTCGAGCAGGAATACGATGAGGATGCGGCAAACGAGTCCCAAGATAGGCAGGCTGCATCCCCGGATACGAATGGTTGATGGCATTCATGAAACGCGTGCGTCTCGATGACGAACTGATTTCACAGGGCATCTGCGCCGATCGCGCGGATGCCCTTCGCACTCTTATGGCCGGCTTGGTCTCGAGCGGCGGTGAGCGTTTGACCTCTCCGGGGCTTAAGGTGACGCCGGGCCTGCCACTGCACGTTAAGGGGCGCATTCCGTACGTTGGGCGCGGCGGCCTTAAGCTTGAGGGTGCGCTCGATGCGTTTTGTATCGATCCCACGGGCCTTGCCTGCCTGGACGTAGGCTGCTCTACCGGCGGCTTTACCGATTGCCTGCTCAAGCGCGGTGCCGCCACGGTCGTTTCGGTCGACGTGGGCCGTGCCCAGTTTGATTGGTCGCTGCGCCAAGACGACCGCGTGACGCTCCACGAGCGCACCAACGTGACGCAGCTGCCCGAGCTCGGCTACGGCGACGCAATCGACCTGGCCGTGTGCGACGTGTCGTTTACGAGCATCGCGAACATCATCGACGCCGTGCTGGCGTGCCTGACGCCGACGGGGTCGTTCTGCACGCTCGTGAAGCCGCAGTTTGAGGCTCCGGCGGCGCTGGTGGGCGAGGGCGGTATCGTGACAGATCCCACTGTGCGTGTTGACACGCTCGTGGCGGCGATTGAGCTCTTTGCCGCCAAGGGCCTGTTCCCGCTTGACGTGTGCGTGTCGCCCATCCATGGCGCCAAGGGCAACGTGGAGTTTTTCCTGTACGGCACGAGGTTTGCCCCCAGCGAGCACTCCGATGACGAGTTGCAATCCCAGGTATCGGCTTTGAGCGAGAAAGCTGCAACGCTATGAAGGTCTTTCTGGTTCCCAATTACTACAAGCAAGAGGCGGTCGAGAGCGGCCTGATGCTCGAGCTCTGGCTGACGCGCCAGGGCTACGAGGTCGCTTGGGCTGCCGACCAGCGCTCCAAGATCCAGAGTACGCCCGACGTGGATGGTGCCGACCTTGTCATCACGCTCGGCGGCGACGGCACGCTGCTGCGCGCCGCCCGCATCCTCAACTATCGAGAGATTCCTATTCTGGGTCTTTCCTATGGTCACCTGGGCTTTTTGACGGCGGCCAGTCCCGAGGAACGCGATATTCTGCAGGTTGTGAGCGATGCCCTGTCCGGTGAGCTCCACGTGAGTCGTCGCGCCACGATCGCTGCAGACATCGTTTCTGTGCGCGAGGACGGCACCAAGGATGTCGTGCGTTCTTTTGCCCTCAACGACATGGCGCTCACGCGCGGGCCGCTTTCCGATATGGTCGAGTTCGATATCACCGTTTCGGGCCACCATATCGATCGCTTGCGCGGCGATGGTGTGGTCGTGTCTACGGCAACTGGTTCCACGGGCTATGCCCTCAGTGCCGGCGGTCCTATCGTGAGCCCGGATTACACGGGCATGGTCTGCGTGCCTATCGCGCCGCATACTATTCAGGCCCGTGCCTTTTTGACCTCGCCGAGCGATGTCGTCGAGATTTTTATGTCTGACGACCGACCGAGTGTACCTGCCATCGCTATCGACGGACAGTTTATTACCTGCGATGGTACCGTCGAGAGCGTAGCCGTGCGTCGCGGTCCCGGCGATGTTCTGCTGCTCGACTATGGCCCCGAGAGCTTCTATAACTCGGTGAGCCGCGTATTCTACGGAGTTCGTCATGATCGATGAGCTGCAGGTTTCAAACATTGCGCTCATTCGCGAGGCGACGCTGGTGCCCAGCGCGGGCCTAACTGTCCTGACCGGCGAGACCGGCGCCGGCAAGACTGCGCTGCTCTCGGCGCTTAAGCTCATTTTGGGCGAGCGCGCGGATTCTTCGACCGTGCGCGAGGGCGAGGCGCTTGCGAGCGTCGAGGCGCGCTTGTTCGATGGCCCGCACGACACGGAGGGCTTCACCGTGCAGCGCAGCCTTTCTGCCGAGGGCCGCAGCCGCGTCAAGATTGATGGTCGCATTGCCAGCGTGCGCGAGCTTTCCGAGCGCGTCGGCGTGATGATGGATCTGTGCGGCCAGCACGAGCATCAGCGCCTGCTCGATCCGGCACATCATGTTGCCATGGTCGATGCCTGGGCTGGTCGCTCTGCGCTCGAGGCACTGGAAAAGTACCGTGCCTGCTTTAGGGTGTCGCGTGCGGCTGCCAAGGAGGTCCGTCGCGTAGAGGAGGCGTCGCGTGCGCAGGGGAGTCGCGTCGAGGAGGCGCGCTTCGCCCTGGGGCGCATCGCCGAGATCGACCCCAAGCCGGGTGAGTATGAGGAGCTCGAAGAGCTGCTGCCGCGCTCGGAGCATGCCGAGGTGCTGGTGGCCACGGCTAACGAAGCCCATGCATCGATTGCCGCCGAAGGGGGAGCGCTCGATGCCGTGAACAGCGCCGTGGCCGAGCTTTCACGCATGACGACCGTTGACCGCAAGCTAGGCGACATCGCCGATGCCCTTTCGGATGCCTGCATCTCACTCGAGGATTGCGCCAACGAGTTGCGTGCCTATCGCGATGGGGTCGCCTTCGATCCGCGCGAGCTCGCTCGCATGCGTGAGCGGTATTCCGACCTCAAGGGCCTGTTGCGTCAGTGGGGTCCCACCATGGACGATGTTTTTGCCATGCGCGATCGCTCGCAAGAGCTGCTGTCCCTGGTCGATGATGGCGATGAACAGATCAAAAAGGCGCGTGAGGCACTCGGGAGCGCCGAGCGCGAGCTGTTTGCTGCCGCCAAGGCACTCAAGCGTGCGCGTAATACCGCTGCTCCGCGTTTTTGTCACGAGGTTGGCCGCCAAATGGCGCGCCTGGAGATGGGCGGCGCCGAGCTCGTTTGGGAGTCGCGTGATCTTCCGCGCGCCGAGTGGACGCCGGCGGGTCCTTCAAGCTACGAGCTTTTGTATCGCAGCGGTGTCGGCTTGACGCCGCGTCCCCTGCGCCGCATTGCCTCGGGCGGCGAGCTCAGCCGCGTCATGCTGGCGAGCAAGGTGGTCTTGGGTAATGCTGACGGCGTCGACACACTGGTATTTGACGAGGTCGATGCCGGTGTCGGCGGCTCCACGGCTCGTGCTCTTGCTGGTGTGCTGGCCGATCTTGCCGCTACGCATCAAGTGATTGTCGTAACCCACTTGGCGCAAGTCGCCGTCATGGCCGACAAGCATTATGTTGTCAGCAAGGAGCCGGGCGATGTTCCCCAGACGCATTTGGACGAGGTAACCGGCGAAGCGCGTACTGCCGAGATCGCCCGCATGCTCAGCGGCGATCAGTCCGAGGCAAGCTTGGCCCACGCAAAGCAGATGCTCGAAGAAGTTCGAGGCTAGGTCGTATCAGCGGTGTTGGTGGGACAAAATAGACTGAAATTTTTGTCCCACTACGCGTTTTACTCAACGACCTTGTCCGGCTGGATGAGCTCCTCGTAGTAGCTGATATGTTCACGAGCGTCTTCAATCTCGGGCAGCAGGAAGTTGTAGATAACTTCGATGATCATCGTGGCGCTGATCTTGGAGAACGCAAAGTCGCCCGTCGTCAGTAGCGCTTCGTGGTTGACGGTATTAAAAGTGTAGTCTGCCAGACGCGCGAGCGGGGATTTGCTGTCGCTGCTGATGACGACTACGGTTGCGCCGCAGTTGCGAGCCGCTTTTGCCATGCGATTCAGTCGGCGCGATTTGCCGGAGTTTGAGATTAGCACGATGACGTCACCTGGGCGTAACGTGAGCGCAAAGCCAATTGATGTCTCGCTAATGGTGCTCGCCATGCAGCGCAGGCCCAGCTGCGAAAACTTAAACGTCGCATCGAGCGCGACCGCGTTGGTATTGCCCACAGCCGCAAACTCAATAACCCCTGCATGCTTAAGGGCATGCACAACAGCCGCCAACGTATCGTGGTCGATCCCGTCGATGGTCGCATTAAGCTCGCTCACCTTAGCAGCCAGGATGTTCTTGAGGCTCTGCTCCATATTGTCGAGCGAGACCTCGTCAGTCAGGCCCTCGTTGCGCTGGCTTTCCAAATCCCTCGCCAACGAAAACTGAAAGCTGCGGAAGCTGCCAAAGCCCAGCTTGCGGCAAAAGCGCGAAACCGTCGCCTCGGACGTTGCGGCGGCTCGTGAGAGCTGGGCGGCCGTCAGGCGCGGCGCCTCGGACTGGTGCTCCAATATATAGTCGACAATGCGCTGCTCGGACTCACTGTATCCCTGGTGGGTACTAATGAGGGAAAGTGCGCTCTTGCTACTATCGGTCATGGATGGCTCCTGGTTGGCATGAAAATCTAACTTGATTTGCAATGCCATAGTATACGGGCATTTTCAATTACAAGATACACCTTGCCGTTTCAAGTGTTGATGGTAAACTTTCACTTGCCGTTTACGGTTATGAAAGAACCTTTCACCGGAGAATTGCGCCTTGTCTCTTCTCACGTGGACGGTAGGTTGGTATCTTTCAGTTGTGGAAAAGCGCGCAAGGATGCGCGTGTAGGGGAGCGCCTGCGGGCGCAGTACTCAAGAAGGAGGGACACATGGCTAAGTTTGACATCATCGCCGCTACCGGTTGCCCGACCGGCATCGCGCACACCTTCATGGCGAAGGAGGCGCTGGAGAAGGCAGCTGCCGAGCGCGGTCTGACCATTAAGGTTGAGACCCATGGCCAGGTCGGTGTCGAGAACGAGCTCACCAAGAGCGAGATCGCCGGTGCCAAGGCCGTCGTCGTCGCAGCCGATAAGGATGTCCAGGCGGAGCGTTTCGCCGGCAAGCGCATGGTTTCCGTTGGTGTTTCCAAGGCCCTGTCCGTTGAGGCAGCCGGTAAGCTGATCGACCGCGCGCTCGCCGCCAAGGGTGACGACTCGGTTGCGGCTGCTGCCGATGTCGAGGATGAGGTCGAGGAGAAGGAGTCCATCGGCCACATCATCTACAAGCACCTCATGAACGGCGTCAGCCACATGCTGGTCTTCGTCGTCGCCGGTGGTGTCCTGACCGCCGTTTCGTTCCTGTGGGGCATCACGTCCTTCGATTCGACGGCGTCTGACTACAACAGCTTTGCCGCTATGCTCAAGATCATCGGCGGCATCGCCATGAACCTCATGGTTCCCGTGCTTTCCGCCTACATCGCCGAGTCTATCGGCAAGCGCCCGGCACTCGTCCCCGGCTTTGTTGCCGGTATGATCGCCATCCAGGGTCTGCCCGTTAACGCCGAGACCGGTATGATCGACGCCGGCGGCGCCGGCGTGGGCTTCGGTTTCCTGGGCGGCATCGTCGGCGGCTTCCTCGCTGGCTATGTCATCCTGCTGCTCGAGAAGGTCTTCTCCAAGCTGCCCAAGAATCTGGACGGCCTCAAGGCTATCTTCCTGTACCCGCTGTTCTCGACCGCCATCGTCGGCCTGGTCATGCTCGGCATCTCCGGCCCCATGGCTGCCATCAACACCGCCATGATGGACTTCCTCAAGGGTCTGTCTGCCTCTGGCGCCATTGTCCTGGGCCTTGCCATCGGCTGCATGTGCGCCGTTGACATGGGCGGCCCGGTCAACAAGGCTGCTTACGTCACCGGTACCGCTATGCTCACCGAGGCCCTGGCCGCCGGTGTCGGCACCGACACCTACAACTTCGGCACCAACTTCATGGCTGCCGTCTCCGCCGCTTGCATCGTTCCGCCGCTGATCACCACCTTCGCCGTCGTCGTCGGCAAGAAGTACTTCAGCCAGGAGGATCATGACGCCGGTATCGTCAACCTCATCCTTGGTTGCACCCACATCACCGAGGGCGCCATTCCGTTCATGACCAAGAACATCTGGCCCGTCATGCCCATCATGATGCTTGGCTCCTCCATCGCCTCGATCCTGACCATTATGTTCAACGTTCACGATCCGGCGCCCCACGGCGGCTTCCTGGTCCTGCCCGTTGTCGAGAACGGTCCGCTGTGGGTCCTCGCGATCCTCATCGGTGCTGTGGTCGGCGGCATCCTGTTCGTGGCCTTCAAGAAGTACGACTTCGAGAAGAATCAGAAGGCCGCTCCTGCAGCCAAGCCGGTTGAGGCCCCCAAGGCCGCTGCCGTCGAGGCCCCTAAGGCCGAGGCTGCCGACTTCGTGAAGGTCGAGAATGTCTTTGTCGCCGAGGACTTCGCTTCTCGTGACGAGGCTCTGAGCTTCGTTTCCAACCAGGCTGTCAAGGCCGGTATCGCCAGCGACGCCGACGCCGTGATGAACGCCTTCCTGGCCCGCGAGTCCGAGGGCACCACGGGCATGATGGAGGGCTTCGCCATTCCGCACGCCAAGTCCGACGCCATTACCGAGGCTGCCGTCATCGTCGTCAAGGACGAGTCCGGCGTGACCGGTTGGGATACCATGGACGGCGCTCCCGTCAACGTGGCCATCGCTCTGCTCATTCCTGGTGCACAGGCTGGCACTACGCACCTCAAGATCTTGTCCAAGGTCGCCGAGGCGCTCATGGACGAGGACTTCCGTGCCACCGTCAAGGGTTCCACCGACGCCGCCGAGATCGCCAAGACGATCAATGCCCGCCTGGTCTAATCCCACAGTACGCGAATAACATCGCCCCCTGTAACAAAGGCGAGGACTCCCTACGGGTCCTCGCCTTTTTTCATGCCACCCGGCACTTAGGGACGTTCTTTTTCTGTCGGCACCCCGGGACACTCCTTAGTCCCCAACAGGGCATTAATAGCCCTCATCGACTGAATCACCCACGCGAACAATAATTCAGCCAGAATTCCTTTCGCACGATATTGCTCTGGACCATCCGAGTTTCCGCAACTCGCCTGCCGGGCGGGGCGGTTAAGTTTGTCGTGAGTTCCGCACGCAAAGGAAAGCACTTAATGTGCTTTCCGTCTTGCGCAGGACTGTAGAGCAGCAAACTTAACCGCCCCGCCCGGCAGGCGAGCGGACAGGACAGACAACTGTCCAACAATTCGTGCGAAACACAATGAAAAACCGTTTGATGTGAGTTAATATAAACAACGTCGTGAATCTGACTCCTGCCACATGCATGACAGGGGTTAAACACAAAAAGGAGTCAATTATGGTTTCTGAGAAGGCTACCCTCGTTAATCCTCAGGGTCTGCACATGCGTCCGGCTGGTCTGTTCGCCTCCACCATGGGCAAGTACGCCTGTGACGTGACGGTCGTCACCCCCGAGAAGGAGGTCAACGGCAAGTCCCCGATGGCCCTCATGGCTGCTGGTATCCCCTGCGGCACCGAGGTCGAGGTCAAGTGCGACGGCGCCGACGAGGCCGAGGCTCTGGCTGCTGCCATCGAGCTCATCAAGAGCGGTCTTGGCGAGTAGAACTCAAACGGGTCGCATGTTGAACAACTAAGTTCATATTTGGGGGCGCAGTGACCTGTCTTAAGGTAGCTGCGCTCTTTTGTCATGGATATGGCAAAACGCTTTATCACATGACACGGAGAGAGGAATGGGAATGTATCAGGGAGTCAACGCTTCCGAGGGCATCGGTATCGGCACCGTTATGGTCGCCGTCGATCCCGACTTGACGTTTGAGCCGCACGAGGTTGCTGATTCGGCAGCAGAGAAGGAACGCTATCAGACCGCTCTTTCGGTCTTCTGCGAGAAGACTCAGGCTCAGGCCGACCACATGAAGGAGACGGTGGGCGAGGCCGAGGCCGAGATCATGAGCGGACACATTGTCCTGGCTCAGGATCCGGGCATGACCGACGCCATCAACGCCGCCATTGACGGCGGCACCTGCGCCGAGCAGGCGCTCATGGACACCTCGACCATGTTCGAGAACATGTTCCTGTCCATGGACGACGAGATGTTCCGTCTGCGCGCGGCCGACATCGCCGACATCCGTACCGGCATTCTGGCCGAGTTGCTGGGTAAGGAGGTCGTCGACCTCTCCGTCCTGCCCGAGAACACCGTCGTTGTCGTGCACGACCTCACGCCGTCCATGACCGCCACGATTGATAAGGCCCACGTTGCCGGTATCGTCACCGAGACCGGTGGCCGCACGTCGCACTCCGCAATCATTGCGCGCGCCCTCGAGATCCCGGCTGTCCTTTCGGTTTCCAACAGCTGCACCGCACTGCGCAACGGCATGACCGTTGTCGTCGACGGTGGCAAGGGTATCGTCGAGGCCGATCCCGATGAGGAGACGCTCGCCGCTTACACTGCCAAGGCCGAGGCTTTCGCTGCCGAGAAGGCGGCTCTCGAGGCCTTCCGCGGCAAGCCGTCCGTGACTGCCGACGGCATCAAGAAGATCATTGCCTGCAACATCGGCAACCCCGATGACGTGCCCAACGCGCTCGATCACGACGCCGAGGCTATCGGCCTGTTCCGTTCCGAGTTCCTGTTCATGGACTCTGCTGAGCTTCCTTCCGAGGAGGAGCAGTTCAACGCCTACCGTAAGGTCGCCAGCGCGCTCAAGGGCGCTCCGGTCATCATCCGCACGCTCGATGTGGGTGGCGACAAGGAGATTCCGTATCTGCACATGGTCAAGGAGGAGAACCCCTTCATGGGCTTCCGCGCCGTGCGTTACTGCCTGGCCAACCCCGACCAGTACAAGGTCCAGCTCCGCGCCCTGCTGCGCGCCAGCGCCTTCGGTGACGTCAAGATCATGATCCCGCTCGTCACCTGCGTCGAGGAAGTCTTGGCTGTCAAGGAGCTCGTCGAGCAGTGCAAGGCCGAGCTGACCGAAGAGGGTCGCAAGTTCAACGAGAACATCGAGGTTGGCATCATGGTCGAGACGCCTGCCGCCTCGCTGCTCGCTGACCGCCTGGCCGAGGTCGCCGACTTCTTCTCCATCGGCACCAACGACCTGATCGGCTACACCATGTGCGCCGACCGTGGCAACGACACCATCTCCAACCTGTACCAGGTTTACTATCCCGCCGTGCTCCGCTCGCTCAAGAACATCATCGAGAGCGGCGTGAAGGCCGGCATCATGGTCGGTATGTGCGGCGAGGCCGCTGCCGATCCGTTGCTCGAGCCGCTGCTGATCAGCTGGGGCCTGGAGGAGTTCTCGATGAGCGCTCCGTCCATCCTGCGCGCCCGCAAGACCATCAGCCAGTGGACCAAGGCCGAGTGCGACGAGCTCGCCGAGAAGGCGCTCGCCTGCAACACCGCTGCCGAGGTCAAGGCACTGCTCGAGTCCGCAGCTCGCTAATTTGGTATCAGAGGTAACCGCGTGGTTGGAATGGGCCGGCCACGCGGCCCTCACATATACAGGGGGTACTGTAAATGTTCTACACGCTAACCGCTAACCCGGCTGTCGACATGACGGTTTCGAGCTCTCCGCTCGAGCCCGACGAGAACGTCCGCACCGGCTCGGCCAGCTACACGGCTAACGGCAAGGGCCTCGACGTGTCCTTCGCCTTTAAGAAGATGGGCGTCGACACCGTCGCGCTCGGTTTCTTCGCCGGCTTCACGGGCAAGTTCATCGTCGAGGAGGTCATGAACCTGGGTTGCCTCTGCCGCCCGGTCTGGACCGACGGTATCACGCGCATCAACACCTACGTCAACGATGGCCAGCACGAGTACGGCATCCTGAACCCCGGTGCTCCGATCACGCCGCAGCATCAGGAGGAGCTCTACAACATCCTGGACACCGCGGGCGACCTTGAGTGCCTGATCGTCTCCGGCTCCGTGCCTCCCAAAGCTACGCCCGACTTCCTGGCTCAGGTCATGGAGCACGCTCAGGCCCGTGGCGCCGACGTCGTCCTGGACCTGTCCTCCGACAAGCTCAAGGAGCTCGCTCACAAGAAGCCGCTGCTCATTAAGCCGAACCATCACGAGATGAAGGCTATCTTCGGCGTGCCGGTCGACACCGACGACGAGGTCCGCGTTGCCATGAAGCTGGCTCACGAGGCCGGCGTCCAGAACGTGCTGCTCACCCGTGGTAGCCGCGGTGACGCTTACTTCTCCAACGGCGAGGACATCTGGTATGCCAAGCGTGAGTTCAACATCAAGCTTGTCTCTTCCGTCTGCGCCGGCGACTGCACCCTCGCTGCGTTCCTGCACAAGTGGTACAGGGATCGCGACAACGTCGAGGAGGCCATGAAGCTCGCTATGGCCACCGGCGCCAACGTTGCTGAGTCCGTCGGCATCGGCGACTTTGGTCACGTCGACGAGTACAGCAAGCGCGTTGCCGTTCGCAAGCTCGATCGCAAGTAAGCGAAACACGACAAACTCGTGCGCATACGGCGTCCCGGTTTCGACCGGGGCGCCGTTTTTTGTCCCACTCGAACCTCGGAGCCGCGCTTCACGCGTTCCACACCGTTCACCGAGTTGTTGTAGCCTTTTGCCGAAGCGTGGAATATACTTTCATTAACACGTTGCTTCGTGAAAGGAACATTCATGATTTACACGCTTACTGCAAATCCCGCTATTGACTACAACATCTCCTGCGATGGCTTGTCCGCCAACACCGTTACCCGCACCCGTAACGCTGTCTACACCCCCAACGGCAAGGGTCTCAACGTTTCGTTTACGCTCGACCACTACGGCGTCGACACCACGATCCTGGGCTTCTTCGCCGGCTTCTCGGGTGAGTATATCGTTAAGGGCGCCGAGGCCCTGGGCGTGCCCGTCAAGCCCGTGTGGACTGACGGCATCACGCGTGTTAACGTGTTCCTCAACGCCGGTCCCGACACCGAGTACAACATGGTCAACGCCGGTGCCGCCATCAACGAAGCCAACGAGCAGGAGATGTTTGAGCTTATCGATTCGCTCGATGACATGACCTGCCTGGTTATCAGCGGCTCGCTGCCCCCCAACACCTCCGAGAGCTTCCTGGCAGAGGTCCTGCGTCGCGTGAAGGCGAAGGGCGCCGAGTTCGTGCTCGATATCTCGAGCCATCAGCTGGCCGACCTCATTGCTATGGAGCCGTTGCTCATTAAGCCTAACGACGACGAGCTGCTCGACATCTTTGGCATTAAGGTGAGCGGTGGCGACGACGAGTCCGTCAAGGGCGCCATGGCCGAGCTGCACGCCAAGGGCGCTAAGAATGTACTGCTGACGCTCGGCGGCGACGGCGCGTACTTCTCCAACGGCGAGCACATCTGGTTTGCCAACCGCACCTTCGACGTCAAGCTGCTGTCGACCGTCTGTGCGGGCGACTCCTCGCTGGCCGCCTTCCTGTCCGTGTGGCACGACGCCCCCGAGCGCGTCGAGGATGCCCTGCGCCTCTCGATGGCCACCGGCGCCAACGTGGTCGAGTGCCCGGGTCTGGGCGATTTTGCCAAGGTCGATGAGTATCAGAAGGGTATTGCAATCCGTCAGGTTTGCTAGTTCCGGCACCTTGCCTGAATAGTTCAATTATTTCGCATCCGTCTTAGACCAGGACGGATGCGTTTTTGTTTATCGGACTTGCGTGTGCAGTGGAGGCTGTTTCTTGCTAGACTTCTTGCAGACGCAATCGATAGCCAATTTGATAGTCGCAGGAGGCCATAGGCATGTGCAATGTTTCGCTCAACGGTACGCAGCCGACCGATGCCTCTATCCGTGTCCTGCGTGCGCTTGAGGCAGCAGGTCTTGAGGCTTGGTACGTGGGCGGTTGGGTACGTGATGCCCTGATGGGACGCCCCAGCCACGATGTTGACATGTGCTGCAGCGGTCTGTGGCAGGAGTCCAAAGAGGCGCTCGAAGCGGCTGATATTGCCGTGGTTGAGTCGGGCATAAAATTTGGCGGCATCACGGCTATTTGCGATGATGAGCGCATTGAGGTCACCACCTACCGCCTAGACGGCTTTTACACCGACGGCCGCCATCCCCAGAGTGTGGAGCGTGCGGCGTCGCTTGAGGACGATCTGGCGCGTCGTGACTTTACCGTTAACGCTATGGCCTGGCATCCCGAGCGTGGTCTTGTCGACCGCTACGATGGTCAGGGCGACCTAGACCGCAAGCTCATCCGCGCCGTTGGAGATCCCAAGCGTCGTTTTAACGAGGACGCGCTTCGCATGCTGCGCGCGGTGCGTTTTGCCTGCCGTCTGGATTTTATGATCGAGCCTAAGACTAAACAGGCGCTTGCCGAGTGCGCGCCGCTGCTCGATGCTGTGGCGCGCGAGCGCGTGGGCATTGAGCTCGAGGGTATCCTTTCGACCGGCCACGGGGGAGACGCCATGCTGCGCTACCCCGAGCTCATCTGCGCCGCCGTGCCCGAGTTTGCAGCGGGTCGCGGGTTTGATCAGCGCAGCGTCTATCATGCGTTTAACGTTTACGAGCATATCGCCCGTGTGCTGACGGTGGCGGGGGAGTTGGCGCTGTGCGACGGCTTTACACCCTCAATGAGCCTAATGTGGGCGGCGTTTTTGCACGACGTTTCCAAGCCCGATTGCTTTACGGTCGACCATGCGGGCAGCGGCCACTTTTACGGTCACCCCGAGCTCGGGGCCAAGAAGGCGCGCGCCATCATGGATCGCTTGGCGCTTTCGCACGACTTGGTCCGCGACGTGTGCCTGCTCATTAAGTACCACGACAAGCCGCTGCGCCCCGAGCGCTCCTGCTTGCTCAATATGATGCGCTTGCTTTCGGGCGAGGGCGTCGATACGCCGCGCCTGATGGACGAGCTTATGGACCTTAAGCGTGCCGACACGCTGGGCAAGGCGCCGTCGTGCTTCTATTACGTCGAGACGATCGAAGAGATGCGCTCACTCGCCCATGATTTGTTGGAGGCGGGGGAGCCCTATTCGCTCAAGATGCTTGCTATCAACGGCGGCGACTTGATTCGTGCCGGTGTGAAGCCGGGGCCCGAGCTAGGCCAGCTACTCAACGCCGCCCTCGAAGCCGTTATCGAGGACAACATCCCCAACGATCGCGAAACCCTTTTGGTTCATCTCAACTTGAATTAGCTAATTAGTTGACCTGCGCGTTCCATAACCTGTCGACAATTTTTCGGCAATTTGGAATTTCTTCTTGCGCTGATGTTTTTTGTCCCGTAATATATTTCCTCGCAGCACGGCAGTGCAGATGTCATGTGGCCCGTTCGTCTAGCGGTTTAGGACGCCGCCCTCTCAAGGCGGAGATCACCAGTTCGAATCTGGTACGGGCTACCACTTCTTTTCTGCCGAGGCCTATGGCCCGTTCGTCTAGCGGTTTAGGACGCCGCCCTCTCAAGGCGGAGATCACCAGTTCGAATCTGGTACGGGCTACCACGCATCTGATACCCGGTCTTTCCACGGAAGGCCGGGTTTTTTATTATCAAACAACTGTCTGTCATTCCCGTTTGAACAAGAGCTTTGCGTTCTGCTTATGGCCCTTACGGGTACAATAACCAAGATATTTTGACTGTTAGAAGGAGTCTCATGACGGAGTCCTCTCAGCATACGTCCAAGCCCCAGGTCGAGGTTGAGGCCTCGGGCGGCGATGACAATAAGAGCGCACGCCGCGGCGCAATCTTTATCGGCGTTGTGCTGGTGGGTTATATCGTCTATCTGGTGGTAACCGGGCAGATGGGGCAGTTCTGGGCTGCTATGTCGAGCGTCCAGGCGCCCTGGCTCGTTGTCGCGTGTCTTTGCATGTTTATGTATCTGTTCTTTGGCATTGTGGCCTATGCGATCGCCGTCTGGCTCGACCCCAATTCACCCGTCGGCATTCGCGACCTGATCTCGGTCGAGGCGAGTGGCATCTTCTTTGGCAACCTGACGCCCATGATGATGGGCTCTACGCCTGCCCAGATCTACCGCCTGACCAAAGCGGGCCAAAACGTGGGCGAAGCGGGTGCCACGCAGTTCACCCGATTTATTGTGTATCAGTTTGGCCTCGTTGCCTGGGGCGCTATCCTATTGCTTGCTCGCATGCCGTTTTTTGCCGAGCGCTATGGCGACATGACGCTGCTGTGCGTCTTTAGTTTTGGCGGTCACTGCTGCATCCTGCTCGGCATCTTCGCCGTCGCGCTCATGCCTAAGACCGTCACGCGCGTCGCCCATTGCATCATCAATTGGCTCGAGCGCATAGGTGTCTCGGCCACTAAGATCGATGGATGGCGCTCGTTTGTCGATGGCGAGATCTACTCCTTCTCCGAGAAGTTCAAGCTTTCGGCCGGACATTTTTCTTCCATGCTGCTCACCGTGTTTATCACCATGCTGCAGCTCGCGTTTTTCTATCTGGTGCCGTATTTTCTGATGCTCGCCTTTGGACACCACGAGGTCGACTTTTTCTCGGTCATGGCCGCGAGCGCCTTTGTCCAGCTGCTGAGCTCTGCGGTTCCCTTGCCCGGTGGAACTGGTGGCGCTGAGGGCGGCTTTGCTTTGTTCTTGGGTCATTTCTTTGGGTCGGCTTCGACCGCCGGCTATCTGCTGTGGCGCCTCATTACGTTTATCGCGCCGACCATTTTGGCTGCGCCCCTGTTGGGCCTTAAGAGTGCCCACAACGAGAGCATCCATGCGCGCTGGGATCGTGTGATGCGCAAGCTCGGCCGCACGCCTCAGACGCCCTCTGCGCCCACTAAGCCGCACCCCATGAATGCTGTTACCGTTGACCCCAAGAAGCGTGCTCAGAAGGCTTCTGGGACCGCTAAGCCGGCTCATAAAGCCTATGTGCGCCAGACGGGCGACGGTATCCGCGTGTCTCCGTCGGCACTCAATAAGAAGAAGCACCCTAAGTCGCAGTAGGGCAGTCGTGCGTTCTTCATGATGCGGGGCATATTTGTGCTGTATGGGGGATAATCCTCTTACGTAGATTATCTCTCATCTGTTGATGAATGCCCGCATATCGAAGGGACACGTCCATGGACACCAGCAAACCGCGCCTCGACCGCCGCATCGTTCGCAGCCGCAATGCCATCCTTTCTGCGTTTGAGCGCCTGCTGATGGATAAACCGCTTGCTGATATTACCGTGAGTGCCATCGCGCGTGAGGCAAATGTCGACCGTAAAACCTTCTACGTGCACTTTGGCACGGTCGACGGCCTGCTCGATGCCATCGCCGCCGATGTGGTGGAGATGATCGTCGACTCTGTCGAAAAGACGCTTTCCACTATGGGCAGTGACCCCAACGAGCGCGCCCTTGGAGCGGCGGCTACCTTCTTTAAGACCATCAACGAGGCACTTTGCAATAACCTCGTGCTCAATCGTCAACTGATTGAAAATATCCCGCTCGACGATTTTATGACGCGCTTGCGCGTGCCGCTCGAGCACGAGATTGCCGAGCGCGACTTGCTGCCTCATGGCCTCAAGGACGAGATGTTCGACTATTACCTGGCTTTTTTGCTTTCGGGTATTATCGGCATTTACCGCACGTGGGCGCTGTCTGACGGCTCGGTTCCTATCGAGCGCGTCTCGGAGGTCGCCAACGACCTGACTCTCAATGGCCTGTCGAGTCTGGAATCTCGCTTGGATTAGGCGAAGGGTTCGTGAGGCGCTTGTCGGGGTGCAGCCCGATCGATCAAGCGACGAGCATCCCTCCGAAGCAGTCGATGACCGGGCTCAGGTAGACCTTCTCGCCGCCCGGGAGCCTGAACTCGGTGATGTCGGTGAGCCACAGCAGGTTGGGCTCGTCGGCGTGGAAATTCCTGTTTACGAGGTTCTCCGGCGCCTTGTAGACCTCGCCGGCGTAGGAGCTGTAGCCTGAGGATCCTTAAAAGAAAGTCCAGTTTATCCTTTCCACCCCAATTGGGAATCCTCCGATGCGCCTTCGCACGCTCGCATGACCTCGATACCGTGCGAGCGTGCGAACTCGACGAGCTCTGCGTTGCGGGCGTTTATGGTGCCGAAGGCGGCGGGACACACGATAAGGCGCGCGCAGTGGACGAGGAGCTCTTTGGCGCGGGCTATGGTTCTATCCCCGATCGGCTCGAAGGCGCGCTCGGCCACGCATTCCGCCGCCAGGTCGCGCGCGAGCTCGCAGTCGATGTCCCCTTCGTGCAGAACGCCCGTGTAGAACGCCTTGCCCTGCCGGATGAGCTGGCGAAACACAGCCGACCCCGTACCTGCGCCGGCGATGACGAACGTGTGCGCATCGCCGTGCGGGCGTCCAATTTCCACGCTGCCGAAGCGCTCGTTGAAGGTGCCATGTTGAAGGCCGTAGAGCTCGCCAATCGTCTCGCGCGTGAATATGTCCTCGGGTGCGCCGGCGCGGAAGACCCGGCCGTCCTTCACGCAAATCACCTTGTCGGCGCTTTTCTGTGCGAGCTCGAGTTCGTGGATGGACATGATGACAGCCACATTCCGCGATTTCGCAAGGTGGCGAAGTATTCGCAGCAGGTCGATCTGGTAGCGGATATCGAGATACGACGTGGGCTCGTCGAGCACGAGCACACGCGGATCCTGCGCGATGGCGCGTGCGAGCATGACGCGCTGGCGTTGCCCGTCGCTTATCTGCATGAAGTCGCGCTCGGCGAGCTCTTCCACATGTGCGGTTTTCATGGCCTCGCCGACCCGACTATGGTCGTCGGGCGAGAGTGTGCCCATTCGTCCGGTGTAGGGATGCCTTCCCGCCTCTACGATATCGCGGCAGGTGAGGAGCTCGGTCCGGGGGCGATCTGTCAGCATAACGGCAAGGTTCCTTGCGAACTCCGCCGTCTTCCATCGGGAAATCTCCCGCCCGTCGAGCTCGACCGCGCCGGCAAGCGGTGCCAGATGGCGTGTGATGGTTTTCAAGATGGTCGACTTGCCCGAGCCGTTCGGCCCGATGAGTGCCACGACGTCGCCCGCGCGAACCTCCAGATCGACGCCTTCTACTACGACCTTCTTGTCGTAGCCCGCCGACAGGTCGCTTATGCGGAAAAGCGGCGCTCCGTCAGCCTGCGTTTCGACCGGAGTTTCGAGGTTCGGCTCCGCTCGGAGGAGGCGTTCCGCGCGCAGTTCCGCACGAGCCGAAAGTGCCTTCTGGCGCTTTCGTGCGAGCTCAGGACTGTCTAAGCATAGAATGTCGCCTCCGAGCGTTTTGGGCCGCGGCACGAATTCCCCCATCTACCTCACCCGCTTCTTCAACATGAGCGCGATAACCACCGGAGCGCCGAAGATGGCGGTGACGGCGCTGATGGAAAGCTCGACGGGAGAGAACAGCGTGCGCGCGATCAAATCGCAGCCCGCGCAGAAGATGGCGCCTCCCAAGAAGCACGCAGGAATCACGCGGATGGGCTTCGACGACTTTAGCGCCGACTTCACGAGATGCGGAACCGCGATGCCTACGAACGACACCGGACCAGCGAACGCGGTCACGCAGGCGGAGAGCATGCTCGCTAGAAGGACGAGCACCACGCGGAAGCGTTCGACGTTCACGCCGGCGCTTTTCGCGTAGGCTTCTCCCAGCTGGAAGGCGGAAAGGGGCTTCGATATCGCGAATACGCATGCGCTCACGGTGATCACCACGACCGCGATGACCGCGATGTCGTCCCAGCTCGAACCCGAGAAGCTACCCAAAGACCAGTTGTGCAGGTTCACGATGGACTGGTCGTCGGCGAAGGCGATGAGGAAGTTCGTCGCCGCCGAGCAGATGTATCCCACCATCACGCCCGCCACGATGAGCATGGCCATGGAACTTATGCGCCGTGCGATGAGGAGCACGAAGCCGATGGTGATAAGCGAGCCCAGAAACGCTGCGGCCACCATGGCCGGCGAGGACATGGCCTGGTTCGCGCCTAGAAGTACGATCATCGTAAGCGCGACGACGAACTTTGCGCCCGAGGAGACGCCCAAGATGAACGGGTCGGCGATGGGGTTGTTGAAAAACGTCTGCAGCAGGAACCCGGAAAGCGAAAGTGCCCCGCCGAGAAGCACGGCTGAAAGCACGCGCGGCAGGCGAATCTCCCAGATGACCTGGCTTTCCATGGAATTGGCCGCGCCGCCCGAAAGGATGCCGGGGATGTGGTCTGCGGGCACGAGCACGCTCCCGATGCACAGGTTGGCCCCGACGAGCACGATGAGGGCAACAGCGAGCAGCGCCGTCACGACGCGACACCGCGCGGCACGCCCCGATTCGTCGTATGCCATGGAAAGCCGGCTTCTCATGGCGCTAACCGAGCTTCCTCAGATAATGGAAGTCGCTCGCGTCATCGCCGGTGAACGCCCCGTGCAGCTCGTCGATAATGTCGGCGGTAGAAGTCATCTGCTGGTACATGTCGGCGCTTGTGACCCAGACGTTGCCGTTCTTCACGGCTTTGAACTGCGACAATAGCGCGTTTTTGCCTACGAAGTCGTTCAAGGTGGCAACCGATTCGTCGATGGTGCCGTTGTAGACGATGATGTCGGCATCCTTCGCCGTCGCGTAGAAGCGCTCCATTTCGAGCGTTACTGACGAACCTGACGTCGACGCCGTCTGCGCGTCATCGAGCGCATAGCTGCCGCCTGCAAGCTCGATCATCTGCGCCACGTAGTCGCCCGCCCGCCGCGTGACGGCGGCCCCGTTCGAGTTAATGTAGAAATACGCCACGGTTTTACCTGACGACGCGAGCCCCGACGTTTGCTCGACGCGGGCCTTCTGCTCGTTGAACAGGTGCGCGGCCTCGTCTTCCTTGTCGAACAGGACGCCGAAAAGCTTAATCCACTCGACGCGCCCGAGTGCTTTGGGCTCGCTCGACGACTGTTCGGTGAGCACGACGAGCCCGAGCTTCTGCAGCTTTTCCTTCACATCGGGCGTGTGGTTGATCATGGTGTTCTCGATGGCGAGCGTGCAGCCCGAGGCCGATATTCGCTCGTAGTCGGGCGCGCTGTACTTGCCGCCGTAGGCGATCGCCCCACTTCCGAGCGCGCTTTTGAAGCCCGCGACCGAGCAATCGTCGGCTTTCGTGCCCGACATTAAGATATTGTCGTTCGCATCGAGCGCGTCGACCAGGCACATCGTCGCCGACGACACGAGGTACACCTTGTCGGCGGGGCGCCTTATGACCGCGATGTCGGAGCTTAACCCATCAGGTACCTTCGCATCTTGCGGCACCACGAGGAAGCGCTCCCCGTTCGAAACGCAGATAAGCCGCAGGCCGCCTTCGAACTCGTCGACAGTGAAGTGCTCGGCGTATTCAAGCTGAAGCGCTCCCGTCGGCTCCCAGCCGCAGCCCAAATCGGCGTTGTGGAAGTCGGCCGCGGCGCTTGAAGCCGTTCCCGCAGGGGAGCCGCCGCTTGCATCGTCGCCCGATTTCTCCTTCATGGTGGATGAGTCGAAGTGGAGCGTGTAGTCGATGGTGTGCGGCGTCGACATGGCGACGGTCTCGGCCGACACGGCGATGTCCTCGTCGAGCGTGACGGGTATCTCGAACGTGGAGTTGCCGCCGTCGTTTACGGGCGCGTAGTCCACGCCGTCGACGGTCATCTTGTCGTAGTTCGAACTCGACCAGGTGATGGTCGCGGTGTAGGTGTCGCCATCCTTCACAATTGTGGTGGGTGAGGCGATGCTTGCGCGCCCTGACCCGCCGGAAAGCGAGACGCTCACCGTGTATTCCTGAGAGCCCGCCGTGCCACCGGTCGCGTTCGGGCTCGCACTGCACCCCGCGAAGGGAAGCGCGAGCAGGGCGACGAGAACGCAGGCGATCGCGCGCGCCGCGATGCTGTGGAGCTTCCTGTTTTCCCCCTTGGGAAGAATCGACCGCATGGCGTTACTTCAGTGCGTCGGCGCGCAGATCGACGCCGGCGGATTCGAACACAAGTGTGCGGTCGTACCACTGCTCTTTTCTAATACTCCACGCGGCACAGGCGGTGTCCTCGTCGAGCGCATCAACGGGCACGTCGTAGGTGTACTTGCCTTCCGCGTTTTCCACATAGGGGATGAAGTCGGCCTCGCTCGCGGCGGCAGCCTCGTCGCCCGTGCCCATGAAGAGCTTGCCGTAGCCCGTGCCGGAAAGCGTCATCACGCAGTGCATGGAGCCGTTTTCCACGATGAGCTGGGCGTCCACGATCCTGAACATGTTCGAGCTGGAATCTACGGTGATTGGATAGGTGCCGTCGGCCACCTTGTCGGCGGTGATGGGGGCAGCGCTTGCGCCCGCGGGCGCATCGGCCGCCTGTTCGGTCTTTTCCTGGGAATCGGCATCTCTTGCCTTTGCGCTGTCGATTGAATTTCCGGCGCAGCCGGCGAGCGAGAACGCGCAAAGCGCCGCCGACAGGGCGAAGACGAGGGTTTTCTTCAACATGGAGGGGGTTCCTTTCAATCGCTTCGACCGCCCGTGCCGTGCGGTGGGCGGTCGGGATGCGAATGCAACGGGCATGCGTCGTCAGTCGGGGAAAGGCGCATGCCCGTTGCACTGGGACGCGACCGGCGCCCCCGTGCGCGGCGAGTTTACAGCTTGGCGATGGCGTCGTCCACGTGCGAGACGTAGATGTCGTCGACCGCGACGTTCTGTCCCAGACCCTGGAGCAGGCACGTCACTTCGAAGCCGGCGGCCACGAACTTCGCAGCCCAGCTGTCGGGGTCGGTCTCGTCTGCCATGTCGTTGTTCGCGTGGTCGCCCGCGACCACCATGAACGGCGCGAGCACGGCCTTCTTGTAGCCTGCGGCGCTCGCGGCGGCGATAACATCCTCGCAGGTCGGTTCAGCCTCGACGGTGCCGACGAAGAACTGCGTCAAACCCTCGTTCTTGAACACTTCCTGCATCTTGGCATAGTCGGCGTTGGAATCGGCTTCGGTGCCGTGGCCCATGAGGCACAGCGCCGTCTCGCCGTCGTCGAAGGACGCCATGTTCTCCTTAATGGCTGCGGCCACCTTTTTGTAGTCGTCGTCGGAGGTGAGCAGCGGGTCGCCGAGCGAGATCTTGTCGAACTTGTCGGCGTACTTGTCGAGCTCGTCTTTCACGTCGGCGTATTCCAGGCCAGCCATGAGATGCGTCGGCTGCACGACGATTTCCTTCACGCCGTCTTCCACGCAGCGGTCAAGCGCCTCGGTCATGTTGTCGATCGTGATGCCGTCGCGCTTCTTCAGCTTGTCGATGATGATCTGCGCGGTGAAGGCGCGGCGGATGTCGTAGTCCTGCCAGTACTTCTCGCGGATAGCGTCTTCGATGGCGCCGATGGTGATGTGGCGCGAGTCGTTGTAGCTCGTGCCGAAGCTCGTGACGAGGATGACCGGCTTCGCGGCCTTCTCCTTTTCACTCGATTTCTCGGAACTCGCGGAGGTGTTGGAGCAGCCCGCGAGCGCGACTCCGGCGAGCGCGACGGCTCCGGTTGCTGCGGCGCCCATGAAGCCGCGGCGTGACATCTGGTCGGACATGGTTTTTCCTTTCCTCGGTTTGCCGGTCCCCCGGCGACAGTTGCTTGTCGGCACAAGCGAAAGAAAAGCGCACCCCTCGGGGTTCACAAGGAGCTAACGCCACGGCGATGCCGTGAGGAAAAGGCGAAGCAGTCTGGCTTGGGGCGCGAGGCGGTTCGCCCGCGCGTCCTATACAGTAATGTCCCTTGCCCAGGATTCCCACCTGGTTCCCTCCGCAAGCCAGCGCGGGCTGTGCAGGCGCCGCGCCGGTCATTTCCTTTTATCCGATTGTCATATGCTCGTTGCCGAAACTTTTACTATGATAGTGGGCACTTGTGAACGTGTCAAAGCCAGCGCGGGCGGCATTGCGCCTCCTGCCTGCGTATTTGCGCCGATTGCTGCCGCAGGCGCCGTGTTTTGCCCGCTGCGCGAATGGCGGCGTAAACGGTTGCGATGAGAAACGGGAAGGGAAGGCTCGGATGATTCATATCGTTGGCGCAGGTTCGGGCGCCGCCGACCTTATCACGCTGCGCGGGGCGCGTCTTCTACGCGCGGCCGACGTGGTCGTTTGGGCGGGGAGCCTTGTGAACCCCGAGCTGCTCGCCGAGTGCAAGGAATCCTGCGTCGTCTACGACAGCGCGCACATGACCTTGGAGGAAGTGCTCGACGTGATGTGCGCGGCGGATGCGCGGGGCGAGGAAGTGGTGCGCCTGCACACGGGCGACCCGTGCCTGTACGGCGCCATCCAGGAGCAGATGGACGCGCTCGACGCGCGCGGCGTGGTCTACGAGGTGGTGCCCGGCGTGTCGAGCTTTTGCGGTGCCGCGGCGGCGCTTCGCCAGGAATACACGCTGCCGGGAATCAGCCAGTCGGTCGTGATCACGCGGCTTTCCGGGCGCACCCCCATGCCCGCGGGCGAGGGCATGCGCACCATGGCGGAAAGCGGCTCGACTATGGTCATCTTCCTGAGCTCGGGTATGCTCGCCGAGCTTTCCGCCGAGCTTTTGGCCGCAGGCCGCAGCTCCGACGAGCCGGCGGCGCTCGTGTACAAGGCGACCTGGCCTGAGGAGCGCGTGGTGCGATGCACAGTGGGCACGCTCGCCGATGCGGGCGCGCGAGAGGGCATCGACCGCACGGCGCTCGTGGTGGTGGGCCGCGTGCTCGGAGCTCGCGGCGGGCTTGCGCACAACGGCGCGCAAGCGGAGTCGTACGAGCGCAGCAAGCTATACGACCCTTCGTTTGCCACGGGGTATCGGAAGGCGAGCAGCTAGCGTGGCCTTCGAGCACTACATATATACCGGGACGACCCGCCTGCGCTGCGGCTACACCACGGGGAGCTGCGCCGCGCTCGCGGCGAAGGCGGCCTGCGAGATGCTCTTGTCACGAAAGCCCGTCGGCCGCGTGTCGATCGTCACCCCCGGCGGGCTGCCCGTCGAGGCGAACGTGGTCGACGCATGCATCGGCGAGGGGTGTGCCCAGTGCGCCGTGCGAAAGGACGCAGGCGACGATGCCGATGTGACCGACGGCGTGCTCGTGTACGCGCGCGTGGAACATGCGGGGTCGGGCACGGGCGCTGCGGGCAGCAAGGGCGTGCCCGCGCGCGAATCGGAAGTTTCCGTCGATGGCGGCGTGGGCGTGGGGCGCGTGACGTTGCCCGGGCTCGAGCAGCCGGTGGGGGCGGCCGCCATCAACGCGACGCCGCGCGCGATGATCACTTCGGCGGTGCGCGAGGTGTGCGCCGCGCACGGCTTTTCTGGAAATATTGCTGTGACGATTTCGGTACCCGAGGGTGTTGCCCTTGCCGAAAAGACCTTCAACCCGCACCTGGGGATAGAGGACGGCATTTCCATCCTGGGCACGACGGGCATCGTCGAGCCGCGCAGCCTTGCTGCCTTGCGCGACAGCATCGAGCTCGAGATCCGGCAGCATGCGGCTATGGGGCGGCGCGGAGTCGTGCTCACGCCCGGCAACTACGGCGCGCAGTTCATCTCGGGGCATTTCCATCTAAACGGTGCGCCGGTGGTCTTCATTTCCAACTTTGTGGGCGATGCGATTGATTGCTGCGTTCGCGAGGGATTTACCAATGTCCTTCTTGTGGGACACATCGGCAAGCTGGTGAAGGTCGCGGGCGGCATCATGGACACCCATTCGCGTACCGCCGACTGCCGTGCGGAGATTCTGGCCGCCCACGCGGCCTTGGCCGGCGCGGGCACGAAGACCGTGCGCGATATCATGTCGTCGGTCACGACCACGGCGGCGCTCGAGGTAATCGAGGCCGCCGGCATGGGGGACGCTGCGCGCGCCTCGCTCGCTGTGGCAATCGAGGACAGGTTGCGCCGCCGCGCGGCGGGCGGATGCGACATCGCCGCGGTCGTGTTCGACGCCGAGCGCCGCGAGCTTTTCCGCACGTCGGGCGCCGATGCAGTTATCGGGGAATTGGGGGCGACGTATGAGTAAAGGCGTGCTGTACGGGGTGGGCACGGGGCCTGGCGACCCCGAGCTGCTCACGATCAAGGCCGTCCGCACAATCGAATCGTGTCCGGTCATCGCCGCACCGCAGACGGCGGACGGGGCCATGGTCGCGCTCGACATCGTACGCGGCGCCGTCGACCTTACAGGCAAGACGGTGATCCCCGTGCGATTCTCGATGACGCGCGACGTCGAGCGCCGCACGGCCGAGCATGCCTCGCTTGTTCGCGAGCTTGTCGCGCACCTGGATGCGGTCCGCGACGTCGCGCTGCTGAACCTGGGGGACCCGAGCATCTACGCCACTTTCCAGCGCATAGCGTCCGACGTGCGCGCCCGCGGGTTCGAGGCGCGCGCCATTCCCGGCGTGCCGAGCTTCTGCGCGGTCGCCGCGGCACTCGAGCGCGACCTCACGCCCGAGATGTCGTCGCCTCTGCACATCGTGCCCGGCGGCTACGACGACGTGCGCCGCGCAATCGGCTGGCCGGGGACGAAGGTGGTCATGAAGGCGCGCCGCTCGCTTGCGGACACGAAGTGCATCCTTCGCGAGGAGGGCGCCTTCGACGGTGCCGAGCTCGTAGAGGACTGTGGGCTTCCGGGCGAGCGCGTGTACCGCTCGGTCGACGATGTGCCCGATCGGGGCAGCTACTTCTCGACGATGGTGGTGCGCTAGATGAGGGTTTCCTGCATAGCGTTCACTGAGAGGGGATATGCATTGGCGGAGCGCACCGCACGCGCGCTTTCCGATTGCGCGCAGACAGGTGAAGATGACCCTGGCTGGGACGTTTCCGTTTCGCGCGGGTTCGGCGAGGGGAAGGCCGACCTGCGCGCATGGACGGCGCTCGCGTGGGAAGCGTCGGACGCGCTCCTGTTCGTGGGCGCGGCGGGCATCGCCGTGCGGGCGATCGCGCCGCATGTCGCCTCGAAGGCAAGCGATTCCGCGGTTGTGGCGATCGACGAGGCGGGGCGCTTTGCCGTCCCGCTTTTGTCGGGGCATTTGGGCGGTGCGAACGAGCTTGCGCAAACTGTGGCACGCGCGGCAGGGGCCATCCCCGTCATCACCACGGCGACCGACGTCCGCGGCGTGTGGGCGGTGGATACGTGGGCGCGCTGTGCGGGGCTCTCCGTTTCGAATCCCGAGGCCATCAAGCGAGTGTCGGCGCGGCTGCTTTCGGGCGGGCGCGTGGCGCTTTATTCCGACATGCCGATTTCGGGACAGCCGCCTGAGGGGGTTGACATTGCGTCCGACCGCGCTCGGGCCGATATCGTCGTGTCGCCGTTCGCTGGCGCGAATGCAGGTGCGTCCGTTCGCGCGGCGGAGACGACGGGCGAGGTCGTGCCCGCCGGTGAGACGGGGAAGCCGGCGGGCGTGCGGGCGCAGACGTCTGCGCCCGAGCCGCTTCGCCTTGTCGTGCCCTGCATCGTTGCGGGCATAGGGTGCCGTCGCGGTGCGTGCGCCGAAGCGATCGGGGAGGCGTTTCTTCTCGCGTGCGGGCAGGCGGGCATCTCGCCTTCGGCCGTGCGCGAGGCGGCGACGATCGACGTGAAGGCGCACGAGGAGGGTCTGCTCGCCTTCTGCCGCGCGCGCAATATCCCGCTTGCGACGTATTCCGCAGAGGAGTTGTCGCAGGTCGAAGGCAGCGTTTCGCCATCTGATTTCGTGCGTGCGACGGTGGGGGTCGACAATGTGTGCGAGCGCGCGGCGCTCGCGGGCGGGGGCAAACTTATCTTCCCGAAGCTCGCTCACGGCGGCGTGACCGTCGCGTTTTCCAAGGTAACTATCGAACTTTCGTTTAAGGAGCGGTGATGGGAAAGCTCTTCGTGGTGGGGATCGGCCCGGGCGGCCCCGACGGCATGACGATTGCGGCTCGGCGCGCGCTCGAGGCGGCCGACATCGTTGTGGGGTACACGAAATACGTGGAGCTCGCGCTCGCCGCCGTGCCCGACGCGGCGCATCTCGCGACGCCGATGATGCACGAGGTCGAACGGTGCCGCCTGGCGCTTTCGCGCGCGCAGAGCGGAGAAGCCGTGGCGCTCGTGTGCAGCGGTGACGCGGGCGTGTACGGCATGGCGAGCCCCGTGCTGGAGCTTGCGGAGGACTACCCCGATGTAGACGTGGAAGTTATCGCCGGGGCCACCGCGGCTCAGAGCGGGTCGGCGGTGCTCGGCGCCCCGCTTGCCCACGACTTCGCGGTCGTGTCGCTCTCCGACCTGCTCACGCCGTGGGAGGTCATCGAGCGCAGGCTCGCTGCCGTGGCGAGCGCCGACTTCTGCATCTGTTTGTACAACCCGCGCAGCAGAAAGCGCGCCGACAGGCTCTCGCGCGCGGCGAAGATTATGCTCGAATGGAAGGCCCCCGACACGCTCTGCGGCTGGGTACGCAACATCGGGCGCGAGGGGCAGCAGTCGGGCATGTGCAGGCTCTCCGAGCTGGGGGAGTTCGACGCCGACATGTTCACCACCGTGTTCGTCGGCAACGCGGACACGAAGCGCGTAGGCGGCCGTATGGTCACGCCGCGCGGGTATCGGGAGATTCCATGCGAAAGGTAACGATCATCGGGGCGGGGCCCGGAAACCCCGACTTGCTCTCGCGTGCGGCGCTCGACGCGATCGACATCGCCGACGTGGTCATCGGCGCTCATCGCGCGCTTGTCGGCATCGACGTGCCGCCCGACGTGGTGAGATGCGAGCTCGTGAAGACGGCGGACATCGTCGCCGCGCTCACTGATGCGGCGTCGTGGCAGCGCGCCGTGGTCGTGATGACGGGCGATGTGGGGCTGTTCAGCGGCGCGCGCCGCCTGGTGGAGGCGCTCTCCGGCGACGCGCGGGTGGACGTGCGCGTCATTCCCGGCATAAGCTCAGCGTCGTATCTCGCCGCGCGCCTCGCGCGTCCATGGCAGGATTGGCGCTTCGCGAGCGCTCACGGCGTGGCGTGCGACATCGTGTCCGAGGCCGAGCGCGCAGGTGAGCTCTTCCTCGCCACGTCGGGCGGGGAAGACCCCTCGCGGCTTTCGGGCGAGCTTGTGCAGGCGGGCTTCGGGGACGCGCGCGTGACGGTGGCCGAGCGCCTGTCGTACCCCGACGAGCGCATCACCTGCGCGACCGCAAGTGAAATCGCAGGTCAGACGTTCGACGACTTGAACGTGATGCTTATCGAGCCCGCAGGCGGCGCCGGGTCGCCTGCGGGCTCTAGCGCAGCCTCCGAGGCGCCGGCCGGCGCGTCTGCGCCCGCGGCGGCTTCTTTCGCGGCGGACTCTGCGGGCGCATCCCGCGCCGCGAGCTCCCGCTGGCCGTACGCTTCCTCGGGCATTCCCGACGAGCTCTTCATCCGCGGCGACGTTCCCATGACCAAGCAGGAGGTGCGCGCCGTCGCGCTCGCGAAGCTGCGCCTTACCGCGACCGACACCGTGTGGGATGTCGGCGCCGGCACGGGGAGCGTGTCGATCGAGGCGGCGCTCGTCGCGCGAGCGGGGTCGGTATGGGCGGTCGAGCGCAACGCGGCCGGCGTGCGGCTCATCCGAGAGAACGCGGATGCATTCGGGTGCGGCAACGTGCATGCGGTCCCCGGTGTCGCCCCCGAAGCGCTCGCGAAACTGCCTGTCGCCGACGCCGTGTTCGTCGGCGGGAGCGCGGGCGAGCTTCCCTCCATCGTGGAGGCGGCGCTCGAGAAGAACTCGCAGGTTCGCCTGTGCGTGCCATGCGTCACCGTTGAGACGCTCACCGAGGCGTGCGCGCTCCTCTCGGGTTCGCGCTTTAAGGGGTTCGAGGCGTGCCAGGTGTCGGCCGCCCGTGCCGAGGCTGTAGGCTCGCACCATCTTATGAAGGCGCAAAACCCCGTGTTCCTCGTCAGTGCGCGTGGTGCGGGCGCGGATGCCGAGGAGCTTGCCGAAGTCGGGGCGCTTGCTGAGTCGCCTGTCGGGGAGGACCCTTCTGCCGAGGGGAACCCATCCGTTGAGGTGGTCTCGCTTGCTAACTGCAGCGCCGCAGGTGGGGAAGGTGGCGCCCAGTGAGCACGTCCATCCCGCGCTTCATGGTCGCTGCACCCTCGAGCGGGAGCGGCAAGACGGTCGTAACGTGCGCGTTCCTGCGCGCGCTCGCGCGCCGCGGCCTTGCATGCGCGGCCTTCAAATGCGGCCCCGACTACATTGACCCGCTCTTTCATCGCCGCGTCGTGGGTGCGCGCTCAGGCAATTTAGACGGCTTCTTCACCGACGCCCCGACGCTGCGCGCCCTGCTCGCACGCGGCGCCGCGGGCGCGGATGTCGCGGTGCTCGAGGGGGTCATGGGCTTCTATGACGGCATGGCACCCGGCGTGGCCGACGCGAGCAGCTATCAGGTTGCGCGCGACACGGAAACGCCGGTCGTTTTAGTGGCGAACGGGCGCGGGGCGTCTTTATCGCTCGCCGCCGTAATCCGCGGCATCGCCGAGTTCCTGCCTTGTGCGAACGTGCGCGGCGTCGTGCTGAACAAGACGAGCGACGCTGCCTGCGCCTACGCGGCGCCTGCGATCGAGAAGCACACGGGCGTCGCGGTTTTGGGGAATATCCCCGCCGACGAGGCGTTCTCGCTCGAAAGCCGGCATCTGGGGCTTGTGACCGCCGACGAGGTCGAGCAGCTCTCCGCGCGCATCGACAAGATGGCCGAGCTGGTGGAAAAGAGCGTCGACGTCGACCGCTTGCTCGAAATAGCGGCGACGGCACCCGATATCCGCGAGGAACCTTACCGGTTGGAGCCGATCGCGGGAGCGCGGCCCATCGTCGCCGTTGCGCGTGACGAGGCGTTCTCGTTCTACTACGAGGAGAACCTGCGCGCGCTCGAGGATCTGGGTTGCGAGCTGGCCTTTTTCAGCCCCCTGTGTGATAGCGAGTTGCCCCGGGGGACAAGCGCCCTCTATCTGGGGGGCGGCTACCCGGAGCTCCATGCGCGGCGGCTCTCCGAGAACGCGCCGATGCGCGAGGCGGTGCGGCGCGCGGTGGAATCCGGCATGCCGACGGTCGCCGAATGCGGTGGGTTTCTGTACCTGCAGCGCGAAATCGCCGATAGCGAGGGGCGGCGCTGGCCTGTTGCGGGCGCCCTTGAGGGCGCAAGCGAGAACGGGGGAAGGCTGTCCCATTTCGGGTACGTGGAGCTTACTTCCCAACGCGACGGGCTCTACGGGCCGCGCGGCACACGCATCCGCGCGCACGAGTTCCACTACTGGCAGTCCACCTGCCCGGGCGGCGACTTTTGGGCGCAGAAGCCCCGGCGCGACAAGGGCTGGCCGTGCATGACGACCACCCCGTCCCTGGTGGCGGGCTTCCCGCATGTGTACTATCCTGCGAACCCCGACGTTGCGCGCGCGTTCGCGTCTGCCGCAGCGTCGTTCGCAGAGAGGAGGCGGCATGGCTGAAGCAACCGAAACCGCGCTTGCCTGCATCCGCGAGGAAGTCGAGCGCGCGTTCTCGTCGGCGCCGGGCGCCGTGCTCGAAGCCGCGCTTTCCCGGATCGCGCCCGCAGACGAGTGCGCCCGTGCCGCCGCGTACGCCGCGTGGGACTCCATCGCGCACCCCTTGGGGGGATTGGGCGACTTTGAAGACGCCGTCGCGTGTATCGCCGCAGCTCAGGGGAGCGCCGAGGTGGCCGAGTTTCCCCGTGCGCTCGCGGTATTCTTCTCCGACAACGGGGTCGTTGCCGAAGGCGTGTCGCAAAGCGGGCAAGATGTGACGCGAGCCGTCGCGCGCAACATGTGCGAGGGGGCCGCGAGCGCCTGCCGCATGGCGGCGTTCGCGGGTGCCGAGGTCGTGCCCGTCGACGTGGGTATGGCCCGGGGCATAGAAGACGCGCGCATGGTGCGCGCGAACGTGCGGCGGGGGAGCGGCAACATCGCTCTCGGCTCCGCTATGTCTCGCGATGGGGCCGTGCGCGCGATCGAGGTCGGAATCGCCGTCGCGTGCGGGCTTGCCCGCGCCGGCGTGCGCCTTCTCGCCGCGGGCGAGATGGGCATCGGCAACACGACCACCTCGGCGGCGGTGGCCGCAGTGCTCATCCGGGCGGACGCGCGGAGCCTTGTCGGGCGTGGCGCGGGGCTCTCGGACGCCTCGCTCGCGCGCAAGCGCGACGTGGTCGAGCGCGCTATCGACGCGAACTCGCCCGATCCCGCCGACCCGATCGACGTGCTCTCGAAGGTGGGCGGCTTCGACATCGCTGCGATGTGCGGCTTCTACCTGGGGGCCGCGGTCTCGAAGGCGCCGGCGCTCCTCGACGGGGTCATATCCTGCACGGCGGCCCTGTGCGCGGCGCGCCTGTGCCCCAACGCCTTGGGCTACCTCGTGGGCACCCACGCATCAAGCGAACCCGCAAGCCGGGAGCTCCTTCGCGAGCTCGGCATAAAGGCGCCCCTCGACGCAGGCATGCACTTGGGCGAGGGCGCGGGCGCCATGGCGTATCTCCCCCTTCTGGATTCGGCGCTGCGCGTGTACCGGGATGGGAAGACGTTCAAGGCGACTGGCATGGCTGCTTACGAGCATTTCGAGGCCGGGAAATGACGGTGACGCTCGTCATCGGCGCCGCCGCGAGCGGCAAGAGCGCCTACGCCGAGTCCCTGTGCCTCGGGCACGACGGCCCCCGCGTGTATCTGGCAACGATGGAGCCCTTCGGGGAAGAGGGCGCCCGCCGCATCGCGCGCCATCGGGCGCTGCGCGAGGGCAAGGGGTTTTCCACCCTCGAGCGAACGCGTGACGTGGGCGCCGCAGTGTCCGGGCTTCCGCGCGGCTGCACGCTTCTTTTGGAGGACGTGGGCAACCTGGTTGCGAACGAGCTTTTCGCGGAAGGCGGCTTGTCCCCACGTGACCCCGACGCTGCGGCGCGCGAGGTGCTCGGAGGCATCGAACGGCTCGCTCAGGCCGCTGCGTATACGGTGGTGGTCACCGTCGACGTGTTCGCCGATGAGATGCGCTACGATGAAGGGACCGAGGCATGGAGGCGCGCGCTCGCGCGCGTGAACGCGGGCGTGGCGGCGCTGGCCGACCGCGCAGTCGAAGTGGTATGCGGGATTCCCGTGTGGATGAAAGGTGAAGGACCTACAAGGTGAAGATAGCAGAGGCAATCGGCGCGGCGTTCGGAACGTTCTCGCGCATCCCCGTCCCGAAATCGGCCTGGACCGATTTCGGGTCAACCCATGCGCTTGCCGCGTTTCCCCTGGTGGGCCTTGCGGAAGGGTTCCTCATGACGGCGTGGGGACACGTTGCGAACCTGCTCGGCGTGCCCGCGACCATCGTCGCGGCCGTGCTCGTGGCGCTGCCTGTGGCGGTGACGGGAGGCATCCACCTAGACGGGCTCTGCGACACCTCCGATGCGCTTGCAAGTTGGGCCCCGCGCGAGCGAAAGCTCGAGATCATGCACGATCCGCGGGCGGGCGCCTTCGGGGTCATCGGTGTTGTTGTGTACCTTATTCTGCAGTTTTCCCTGTTCACCGCGCTGCCGCTTACGGCGGGGGCGTTCCTCGCGCTTCTGTGCTCGCTCGTGTTCTCCCGCGCGCTTTCGGGACTCGCCGTTGAATGCTGGCCTGCCGCGCGGGCGGACGGCATGGCCGCGGGGCTCTCGCCTGCGAAGAAGCGCGCGGCGATCGTCGTGCCGCTTTGCGCTTTCGCTGCGGCTTCGGCTGCAGGGATGGTCGCGTGCGCTCAGGCCGTCGGCGCCTTTATGGCGGTGGCGGGGCTTTTGGTGCTCGCGTGGTACCGCCATGTTGCCCTGTCCCGCTTCGGCGGGGTGACGGGGGATTTGGCCGGATGGTTTCTGCAATGGGCCGAGCTCGCGATGCTTGCCATGCTGGTGGTGGGGGGCATGCTCCTATGATGCTCGTGGTAGGTGGCGCGCATTCGGGGAAGAGGACCTTCGTGCGCGAAAAACTCGGGTTCGCGGCGGACGATTTCGTCGACGCGGCGCAGCTTGCGGAGGGCGGCGTGCCCGCGGCTTTTGCCGGCCGCGTCGCATACCGTGCTGAGGAACTCGTACGCGCGCTCGACGCTGACCGAGCGCTCGGGCGGCTGATCGGCTTCGACGCAGTGATTCTGCCCTTGGTCGGCTCGGGGGTCGTCCCCATGAGTGCGGAAGACGCCCAATGGCGCGAGCGCGCGGGGCGCCTGGGATGCGCGCTCGCTGCGCGCGCCGACGTCGTCGTGCGCATGACGTGCGGGATTCCCCAGGTCATCAAAGGTAACCTTGCCGATGCACCTCGAGGGACGCAGGGCGCGGGTGCGCTTTTGGAAGTCGTCTTCGTGCGCCATGGTGCCACGGCGGGCACGGAAGACCATCGCTACAGCGGGGCGGGCACCGACGAGCCCCTGTCGAGTGCGGGCGAGCGCGCTTTGCGCGACCTCGCGTGCGATCGTGACGTGTTCCGTGTTATCACGAGCGGCATGGCCCGCACCGACCAGACGGCGCGCATCCTCTTCCCGAACGCGGAGCTTATGGCGTGCCCCGGTCTGCGCGAGATGGATTTCGGCGACTTCGAGGGGCGAAGCGCCGCCGAGCTTAAAGAGGATGCGCGCTATCGCGCCTGGGTAGACTCCTGGTGCGAGACGCGCTGCCCGCATGGCGAGGGCAAGAGCGATTTCACCCGCCGCGTCATCGCGGCGTTTCGGGAGGCGTGCGAATCGGAGCGCGCCCAGGGGAGTGGGCGCGCCGTCTTCGTCGTTCACGCGGGTACCGTGAAAGCGCTGCTCTCCGAGCTAGCTGTCCCGAAAATGGGATACTTCGACGTGCATACCGAGCCGGGCGGCGCATGGGCCGCCACTTGGGATGGGCGCTGCCTTCGCGACGCTCGCCCCGCTTGGGGGGGCGATGCCCGGTGATGACGATTCTTGCCGTCGCCGCCGGGTTCGCGGCCGACCTTGCCTTCGGCGACCCGCGCTGGCTTCCCCATCCCGTCGTCGCCATGGGGCGCGCGATCACGTGGGCCGAAGGCCGCCTGCGGCGCGCATTCCCGCAAACGTCCGCGGGCACGCGCGCCGCAGGGCTTGTGCTCGCCGTGGCGCTTCCGCTTGCGTGTGGGCTTTTGACCTGGGGAATCATGCATCTTTGCGGCATGGTTCACTCCGGCTTGCGCTTCGTGGCCGAGGCATGGGCGAGCTATCAGATTCTCGCGGCATGCGAGCTGCGCCGCCAGAGCCTGGCCGTTGCCCGCGCGTTCTCGAAGGGCGGACTTGTCGCGGCGCGCGAAGCCGTCGGGCTCATCGTGGGACGCGACACGTCTGTTCTCGACGAGCAGGGCGTCGCGCGCGCCGCCGTGGAAACGGTGGCGGAGAACGCGAGCGACGGTGTCATCGCGCCGCTTTTCTACCTTATGATCGGGGGTGCGCCTTTGGGCATGGCGTACAAGGCGGTGAACACGCTCGACAGCATGGTGGGCTACAAAAACGAGCGCTACATCGACTTCGGCTGCGCCTCGGCGCGCCTCGACGATGCGGTGAACTGGATTCCCTCGCGGTTATCGGCCCTGTTCATGATCGCCGTGTGCCCGATCGTCGGGCTCGACGCGCGCGGGGCGGCGCGCATCTGGCGCCGCGACAGGCGTCGCCATGCGAGCCCGAACGCGGCGCAGACCGAGTCGGCGTGCGCGGGTGCGCTCGGACTGCGCCTGGCAGGACCTGCGGTGTATTTCGGCAAGCTCGTTGAGAAACCGACGATAGGCGACGCGTCCCGCGAAATCGAGTGGGGCGACATCGCCCGGGCGACAAGGCTCATGCTCGCCGCGTCCGTATGCGCGCTCGTCGTCTTCGGCGCCGCGCGCGCGGCGGTCGTGCTCGCCGTGGGGGCGATGGCATGAGGAAAGACCACGCCGCGCCCCGGGCTGCCGGGGGAATCCTGCGCGCCCGCACGCATGGGGGCAGCGCGCAATCGCTCGGCATCGCTTGCGAAGGGGGTGCCTCCGACCTCATTGACTTCTCGGTGAACGTGAATCCGGCAGGCCCCTCGCCGCGCGCCGTCGCCGCAGCTTGCAAGGCGCTTTCTCGAATCGACGCCTACCCCGATAGGGAAAGCCTCGCCCTCGTTCGCGCGCTAGCGCGCGACCAGGGCATTCCCGAAGATACTATCGTCTGCGGCGCGGGCGCGTCCGACATCATCTGGCGGCTCGCCGCGGCGGTGCGCCCGAAACGCATCGTCGTGTGCGCGCCGACGTTCTCTGAATATGCGGAGGCGGCATCGTACTACGGCGCATGCGTGCAGGAGTTCCCGCTCTCCGAAGCGGACGACTTCGACGTGCCCGCCTCCTTCGCCCGCGCGATCGAGGGGCCGGGAGCCGTGGCGTACCTCTGCAATCCGAACAACCCGACGGGGCGCCTCGTCGACCCCAGCGTGATCGAGGCCGCGGCTTGCCGCTGCGAGCAGGTGGGCGCGCTGCTCGTCGTGGACGAGTGCTTCCTCGGATTTGCGCCCGACGCCCGCGAAAGGAGCGTGGCCGCACGCGCCGCGTGTTCGCGCCATGTGGCCGTGCTCTCCGCGTTCACCAAGCTCTACGGAATGGCGGGGTTGCGGTTGGGATATCTGATCAGCGGAAACGCCCAACTCATCGAGGGGATTCGCCGGGCGGGGCAGGCGTGGCCCGTCTCTTCGGTCGCCGAGGCCGCGGGTATCGCCGCCCTGGAAGACGTCGAATACGTCTCGCGCACGCGCGATGTATTGGAGGGCGAGCGAGCGTGGCTTTCCCACGAGCTCTCCTCGCTCGGGCTTTCCGTCGTGCCGTCGGATGCGAACTTCCTTTTAGTCCGCACGCCGGCGAAAGACATCCCCGAGCGCCTGTATGATCAGGGGGTTTTGGTCCGCACGTGCGATTCGTTTTCGGTACTGTCCCGTTTCTGGTGCCGCGTCGCGGTGCGCACGCGCAAGGAGAACGCCCGGCTTGCGATGGCGTTCGGCCGTGCGCTTCGGGCGGAAGACGCATCGGGCGAAGGCGAACCCGACGAACGGGGCGGCGCTTCTTTCAGCGGCGCTATGGCGGGCGCGGATGGCCGAGGCTCGGCGAAGGAGGTCGATACCCGTGGGTAGGGCGAAGCCCATCATGATCCAGGGTACCATGTCGAACGCGGGGAAGAGCCTGCTTGCGGCGGGGCTGTGCCGCGTGCTTTCGCAGGACGGCCTGCGCGTGACTCCCTTCAAGAGCCAGAACATGGCACTCAACAGCGGTGTCACGGCCGACGGGCTCGAGATGGGGCGCGCCCAGATCATGCAGGCCGAGGCGTGCGGCATCGCGCCCGACGTGCGCATGAACCCCATCCTGCTCAAGCCCGAAAGCGGCCACCGAAGCCAGCTCATCGTGGCCGGCAAGGCGCAGGGAGCCTTCGCTGCGAGGGACTACTTCGCGCGAAAGAAGGCGCTCATGCCGCAGATTTTGGAGGCGTTCGATTCGCTCGCGGAGGAAAACGACGTCATCGTCATCGAGGGCGCCGGCAGCCCCGCCGAAATCAACCTTGCCGAAAACGACATCGTCAACATGGGGCTCGCGCGCGCCGTGTCCTCCCCCGTGCTGCTCGCGGGCGACATCGACCCAGGCGGGGTGTTTGCCCAGCTCTACGGCACGGTCGCGCTCCTTGCGCCCGAGGACCGCGCGCTTTTGCGGGGGCTTGTGGTGAACAAGTTCCGCGGCGATGTGGAAATCCTGCGCCCGGGTTTGGCCCCGCTCGAGAAGATGTGCGGGGTTCCCGTCGTGGGGGTCGTGCCGTATCTTACGCTTGACCTGGACGACGAGGACTCGCTCGCGCCGCGCCTATCTGCCCGCGAGGCGCGCGGCGTCATCGACGTCGCCGTCGTGCGTCTTCCGCATCTGTCGAACTTCACCGACTTCGACCCGCTTTCGCGCGTGCCCGGCGTGGGCGTGCGCTACGTTTCCTCGACGAGCGATCTGGGCCGACCCGACCTGGTGGTGCTTCCCGGCTCGAAGACTACGCTCGACGACGCGCGCTGGCTTGCGGCTAGCGGCATCGGAGCCTGTGTACGCGCGCTTTCGGGCGCGGGCACGCCGGTGCTCGGCATATGCGGAGGCTACCAGCTTTTGGGAGACGAGCTTTCCGACCCGCACGGCAGGGAAGGCGCTGGCACCGCGCGCGGGCTCGGGCTCATCCCTGCAAGTACGGTGTTCAAGGAGGAAAAGCGCCTCGCCCAGTCGGCACTGCGCATCACGGGCGCCCAAGGCGCGTTCTCGGTGTGGAACGGCATGACGGCGCGCGGGTACGAGATTCACGACGGCGAAACGACCGTCTCCTGCGCCCCTGTGGGCACGATTGGCGGCAAACCAGAAGGCGCGGCCTGCGGAAACGTGTTCGGAACCTATCTCCACGGCCTGTTCGACGAACCGGGTGTGGCGCTCGCCCTCGCGCGCTCGCTCGCGCGCATGCGCGGCCTGCCCGAGAGCGTCGTGGGTGCTGCGGGCGCGGCGTCCGCGGCCGATCACCGTGCGCGCGAGTTCGACCGCCTGGCCGACGTCGTGCGCGGGGCGCTCGACATGGAGCATGTCTACCGCATTATCGAGGAGGGCGTATGATCCACGTGTATCATGGCGACGGCAAAGGCAAGACCACGGCGGCGATGGGCCTCGCCCTTCGCATGCTCGCTGCAGGCCGCCGCGTCGTCGTCGTGCAGTTCCTGAAAGACGGCGAAAGCGGGGAGGTGCGCCTGCTCGCCGAGCATTTTGGCGTGCCCGTGTTCGCGGGGAAGGCGTCGGACAAGTTTACCTGGTCGATGACGTCGGAAGAACTTGCCGCGACGTGCGAGCTGCACGATGGGAACCTCGCTTCTGCGCTCGCCGAGCTCGAGGGCGCGCAAGAGGGACTGCTCGTGCTCGACGAGGCGCTCGACGCGCTTTCGAAGGGGCTTGTCGACGAGGCACTCGTGGACCGCGCACTCGATATGTCCGCGCTCGGCGTCGAAGTAGTGCTCACCGGGCGCGCGCCTTCCCGCAAGATCGTGGAGAAGGCCGACTACATAACCGAGATGCGGTGCAAGAAACACCCCTACGAGCAGGGGATATGTGCAAGGGAAGGAGTGGAGTACTAGATGGATTCCAAGGAGATGGCGCCCGGCGACATCGAGCGGCGCAGCTTCGAGATCATCACCGAAGAGCTCGGCGGCCGCACGTTCCCGCCGCTCGAAGAGCCCGTCGTGAAGCGCGTCATCCACACCACTGCCGACTTCTCGTACGCCGATTCCCTCGTGTTCACCCATGACGCCGCGCACTGTGCGCTCGACGCACTGCGCGCAGGGGCCACGGTGCTCACCGACACGAACATGGCGCTCGCAGGCATAAGCAAGCCCGCGCTCGCGAAGCTCGGCTGCAAGGCCGTGTGCTTCATGGCCGACCCCGATGTCGCCGCGGCTGCGCGCGCCGCGGGCACGACTCGCGCCGTTGCGAGCATGGACAAAGCTTGCGGCATCGAGGGTCCGCTCATCGTGGCCGTCGGCAACGCTCCCACAGCACTTCTGCGCCTCGCCGAGCTCATGGACGCGGGGAAGATCGCGCCCGCGCTCGTCGTTGGGGTGCCGGTCGGGTTTGTGAACGTGGTCGAGGCGAAAGAGGAGCTACTTGCGCGACGCGTGCCGGCCATCGTCGCGAGGGGTCGCAAGGGCGGCTCGACCGTGGCGGCCGCCATTATGAACGCGCTTCTCTACCAGATCACGCGCACGGGTGGCGTGAAGTGACGGCCCTCGTATCCGTGCCGGCGCTGCGCATCTTCGCCGGCACCACCGAGGGCCGCCTTCTGTGCGAATGGGCGAGCGGGGCGGGCATCCCCGCCCGTGCCTACGCGGCAACCGAGTACGGAGGCGAGCTATTGGGTGAGCTTCCGGGCATCGAGGTGCATGCGGGCAGGCTCGACGAGGCCGACATGGAGCGCGAGCTTTCCGGCGCGCGCATCGTCGTCGACGCCACGCACCCCTTCGCTACGCTCGCAAGCGACAACATCCGGGCCGCTTCGCTCGCCGTGGGTGCACGATGCCTGCGCCTTGCGCGCCCGGTCGAGGCGCTGCCCAAAGGCGTCGTGCCGGTCGCGTCGATCGCCTGCGCGGCGCGCTTTCTCTCCGAGAACCCGGGTCGCGTTCTTCTCACGACGGGGAGCAAGGAGCTTGCTCCCTACACGCACGTCGCCGATTTCGCGGAGCGCTTCTTCGTGCGTGTGCTCCCGCTGCCCGGTGCTATAACGAAGTGCATCGACGCGGGTTTTTCGCCGTCGCACGTCATCGGCATGCAGGGGCCCTTCACCCGCGAGCTCAACGAGGCGATGCTTCGGCAGGTGGGCGCCCAGTGGCTTGTGACCAAGGACTCGGGAACCGTAGGCGGCACGGCCGAGAAGCTCGCCGCAGCGCGCGCCGTGGGAGCGCGCTGTATCGTGGTCACCCGTCCCGCCGAGGGAGGCGGGGCCCTTTCGCTTCGGGAAGTGGAAGATGCGCTCTTACGGGAGTTCGCGCGGAGGATCGCCCCGAGCAAGCTCGACCCGTACAAGCCCGTCATCCGCCAATAGCTCGAGGACGACGCCCGGAACTGGCGCAAACAGCCCTTCAATAAGTTGCGGTGAATTAGTGTCTGTTTTTGCTGCTAGATAGCATATTCAGTCCCTAAATCACCGCAACTTGTCGGTGGTGGCTTACTGGTAGCGTAGGCACTCCACCGGGTTGAGTTTTGCCGCGCGGCGAGCGGGGTAGAAGCCAAAGATTACGCCGATGCCGACGGAGACGCCGAAGGCCAGCAGCACCGTGGCGATTGAAAAGCTCGGTGTGATCTCCCCACTGGCACCGAGCTCGTTGAGAACCCCTGATCCTGCGGCAAACATCGCGAGGCCCCAGGCCAGCAGATAGCCAATCAGGACACCCAGCAGGCCACCGGTGACGCACAGCGCCGAGGACTCGGCCAAAAACTGCGCGGTGATATCGCGGCGACTGGCGCCCAAGGCACGGCGAATACCGATCTCGCGGATGCGCTCAGTCACGTTGGTAAGCATCATATTCATAATGCCGATTCCGCCGACAAGCAGTGAGATACTGGCGACAGCGCCCATGATGAGCGAGAAGGCGCCCATAAACGAGTTGAGTGCATCGATGGCGCTTTTCATGGAGGTCGCCGATACGCTGTCGTACTCATCATCCTCCGAGATGCCCTTCATCGCGCGCACTTTAGACTCGATGGTCTTGCAGAGCTCGTCCATGTCTGTGCCCTCGGCGGCAAGTGCCGTCACGCTGGGAAATGAAGGATTCTCGTCGCCAAACAGGCCGGAGATGGTTTCGCGTGGCATATACAGCGTGAGCGAGCCCATGGAGTCGCTGCCGCCATCAATCACGCCTACAATCTGCACCTCGCCGTTGGACACCTTGATGGTTTTCCCCAGTGCGTCCTGTTCGTTGCCGTAAAGCTGATCGGCGCCGCCGCGGCTGATGAGCGCCACGCGCGAGCCTGATTGAGACTCTGCCTGTGAATAGACACGTCCCGCAACGAGCTTGCTGGCGCCCACGGCATCGAGCATGTCGCTATCGACGCCGTGTGCCATGACGGTATAGCTTTTATCCCCGACCTTGTACTCGGAATAGGCGCTATCGACGATGCCGATCTGCTCAATCTGCGGCACCAGTTTTTTAAGCTTCTGGACGTCAGAATCAGAGAGTTCTTGGGACGAATAGATCTGAACCATGCGAGCTGCGTTGAGGCCCAGGCTGTTGACCAAGCTGTTTTGGATACCGCCGATGAGCGAAGTCATGGCAATGACCGAGGCGATGCCGATGACGATGCCCAGGATGGTGAGCAGGCTGCGCCCCTTGTTGGCCTCGAGCGAGTGAAGGGCTTCCTGGATAAGATCGCGGGCGCTCATGCCATCACTCCTTTCGGCGGGTTGGCGGAGGCGGAAATCATGGGCAGGTTATCTACGGCGCTGCGTAGGGTCCGCGGTGCATGCGGAATATACGCGCCGTCGTGAATGCGACCGTCGCGGATGGTCACGGCACGGTCGGCCTCGGCGGCGATGCCGGGGTCGTGTGTGATAAGCACGATGGTTTTGCCGCGCTCCTGGAGCTTGTGGAAGGTTTCCATGACGAGCGCTCCCGTGGCGGAGTCCAGGTTGCCCGTCGGCTCGTCGGCCAAAATGATGGGTGGATCGTTGACAAGGGCGCGCGCGATGGCGACGCGCTGCATCTGGCCGCCCGAGAGCTCGGATATGCGGTGGTCCCAGTGGTCGACGGGCAGCGTGACGGCCTGCAGCGCGTGTACGGCGCGCATCTCGCGCTGGCTGCGCGGCACATTGGTGTAGGACAGCGGCAGCATGACGTTTTCGATCACCGTCAGGCGCGGCAGCAGATTAAAGCTCTGAAAGACAAAGCCGATGCTCAGCGCTCGCACCTCGGTGAGCTCGTCATCGTCGAGCTCGGCGACGTTGAGCCCTTGCAGGAAGTAATCGCCCGCCGTCGGTTTGTCCAGGCAGCCCAGGATGTTCATGAGCGTCGACTTGCCCGAGCCCGAGGGGCCGGTGATGGCAACGAACTCACCGGGGTCTACTGCCAGGCTCACGTTATGCAGGATGTGGGCGCAACCGGCCTCGCTCTCAAAGATGCGGTGCACGTTGCGGATGTCGATGACGGGACGCATTACTTGCCCTCGTCGGCAGGCATGTTGTCGCCGCCGTCTGCCGTCATTCCTGTGCCGGTATCCGTCACGATGGTGTCGCCGTCGCGTAGCTTGGTAACCGGGACGTCTGGATTGATCTCGTTGCCCTGGTCGTCGCGCTTGACCTGCGCCTTACCGACTACAGCCTCGTTGTCGTTTTGCGTCACGACGGTCACCTTCACGCGGCGCGTCTTTTTGCCCTCCGAATCGGTGGCCAAATTGACGTAATAGTGCTCGCCATCTTCGGTCATCAGCGCCATGGTCGGCACCATCACCACGTCGTCGAGCTTCTCGGTCACTACCGAGACCTCGGCAGTCATACCCGGCTTAAGGCGACTGTCAGGTGCTTCGATGAGGATGTCGACGTTGAAGGTCACACTGCCGCCGCTCCCGGAGGAGGAGTCGGAGTTTGCCACCGAGGCGATAGCCGTGACGGTGCCCTGGCTCACGATATCGGGAAACGCGGGGTAGGTCACGTTGGCGCTTTGGCCCACGGCAATTTTGGCGATATCTTTTTCGCCCACCTGAACCGTCACCTTCATCTTGGACAGGTCGGCGATCTGCATGCACTGCTTGCCGCCGCTCGTATCGCTTTCGCCCATGATCATGCCGCCTGTTACCGTGGCGCCCACCTTGGCGTTGAGCTCCACGATGTTGCCCGAGCTCGGGGCCGTGACCGTACGGCTGGCGGCCTTGGCGTTCGCCTGATCGAGGTTTGCCTGGGCCGATGTGAGGCTGCGCTGCGCGGCCGATACGGCGTTCGTGTCCGCTGATGCGGCGGAGATGCCAGCCGCTGCGGAACCTCCGTCGACGTCCGTCGTTGGGTTGGCCTGCGCGGCAGCTGCGGCTTTCTGCGCGTTGGCGAGGTCTTCTTGAGCGGCTGCAACTGCACGCTGCGCCTCGGCAACGTTGCGATCGAGCTCGTCGTTTTTAATGGTCATAAGCACGTCGCCCTCGTTGACGGATTGGCCTGCCTGCACGTTGATCGAATCGACCGTGCCGTCGACAGAAGGGGAGACCACTGAGGACGAAATGGGTTTGAGCTGGCCTTTTGCCTCGACCGTTGTGCTAAACGTGCCCTCAGTCACCATGTCGGTCGCAGGCCCGCTATCGCCCTGTGGCTGCGCATTGATAACCAGGGTTGCGACAATAGCAATGAGCGCGATGACACCCACGATGCCGGCGGCGATACCGCGTCGGATGAGCTTTTTGCGCCGACGCTCGGCACGCTTTGCCTTGAGCTTTGCATAGGCTTCTTCATCGGAAATCTCGGCGGTATCGTTCGTGCGTCCGCTCTCCTTGTCGGCATGTACGTCTGTGATCAGAGGAAGCGTTTCGGTGGCACCTTCGGGCGTGTGCTCGGTATCATCCGGGCCCGGGGTGATGTTGGGGACATTCGGCATAGCGTCTCCTTTATAGAAAGAACCTTGATAAGTATATGCGCCCGCCGGTTGGGGCAGGCGCATAGGACGGTATCTTTCGGAATTGTTAGATTGGTCGCAGCAGTTGCATGTTGTATGAATGCGCGCGTTGCACTACGAGTGGACAACCACGCACAGGCCGACTTTGATGCAATCGTGCAGCGCCTTGGCATCGGCCAGGCGAAGGTTGATGCATCCGTGGCTGCCGCACCACTTGTACGACTCGGCATTATCGAAGCTCTTGTCGTTTTGCCAGGTGGCGTCGTGGAATCCGACCATATTGCCCTCGAACGGCATCCAATAGCTGACCGGGCTCTCGTATTTGGGCTTGCCGGTCTCGGGGTCCTTGGCACCGATAAGCTTGCTGGCGCCATTGTTGCTGTTGATCTGCCATACGCCCTCGGGGGTGGCGTCCTCTCCCGGCTTGCCGGAGATAAAGTTGGCCTCCCACACGATATTGCCGCTCTCGTCGTAGTAGCGCGCGTGCTGCTCGGACAGATCGACATCGACGTATGCCTTCCAGTCGGGCTCTCCCTTTGCAGTAAAGGTGTCGGCCTTCTGGGAGTACTTGATCTCGATTTCGCCGGTCTGCTTGTTGTTAATGGCGTCTTCGACCTGCTTGGCGAGCGAGCTGCTGTCGATGGACCAACCAAAGTCGCCGCCTTCGACGGCGCACTGCTTGCCATCGGCGCGCGTCCACCAGCGAGTGGAGCCCACGGTATTAAATCCGTTGGCAAGCTCGGCTGCCCAGCTGCTGATCTGCGACGTATCGAGCGTGGGGTTGGCCGGATCGGCAAAGCTGATCCACTGCAACACGGAGCTGCCATCAACCTTGCCGGCATCCTCGCCGTTGAGCTTGAGGGTCACGTTGACGCCCAAGAAGTTGTTGGCGGCATCGCATGCGGCCTGAATCTGATCATCGGTCAGCGTTCCATTGAGCGGCTCATAGGCATCGTTGCCGAGCTTGGAAAGATCTACGGTCTCGGCCAGCGAGGCAAGCTCGAGCTCGGCATACTTAATGACATGCTCGCGGTTGAGTTTTTCGTTGGAGCGCGCCTTCTCGACGGTAAACTTGCCGGCCTGCTCGTCATAGGAGCTATTGGCCTCGAACGCGCCCGAACGCCCCTCGTTAAACTCGTCGATGGCGGCGCCCAGATCCTTCTCAAACTGCTTTTGGTCAAAGGTGTCGGAGAGCATGGACAGGTCGACGTCTTGATCAAGATCGACTTCGTTGGAGCTAGCGGTTGTTTTGGTCTTGCCGCTTAAGGATTCTACAAGGCGAACCGGCCATACAATGGCTTCGTTGCGGCTGATAATCTCTTTTGCGGCAGCTTCGCCGTCGACAATGGGCTCATCGGACTCGGGCTGATAGGTCCAGCTAAAGTCATCGCCTGTCACGGTGAGCTTATAGTGCTTCCAAGCCGAGTTGACCTTGGTGGCGGCAGACGAAGCGTTGGAGAACGAGACATCGACGCCGGCGATAGTGGTGTTGGGGTAGGCTACCTGCGAAAACGCTACAACGCCTACGATATAGACAATGACGATAAGACCCAGAACGACAAAGAGCGTCGTCTTTTTGCCCGACTTATTGTTCTCGGCGGGTTTGCGTGCGGGGCCGCAATCGCCTCGAGCGTGCGTGGGGGGCTGCTTGGGCGCATTGCCATTTGCCTGGCGCTGCTGATGCTGCTTGTTCGGACGTTGGGAAACGTTTGCCGCACCTCGCTGCTGACCGCGGCTCGGCGCGATAGGACGCGGCGACTGAACGCCGCCGGTGTGCCTGCTCGGCTGCTGCGGATCGGGAATCAGTTGAGTTCGATCGTTTTGCGACATCGTATGCATATCCTTCGGATTTCGCCTTGCGGCTCATCGTGTTTTTACTGGGCTTGCATTATAGCGATTACCCAGTTGTTTGTGGTATGGAAACGGTGGCATTCAAAAGAGGTGGGACATTTGTCCCACCTTCGAGTCTTTCTTTGTCGCTATCCGCACACACCGCATTTTGCACAGGCCGAAAGTGCGGCCGGAGCCTGCGCGATGCCACCCTTTGCCGTCTCGCGCAGCGTGGCCGGCAACGCGTGGCCCACGGAGAGCATGACGTGCGCCATCTGGTCAAACGGCACCAGGCTCTTGATACCGGCAAGTGCAAGCTGCGCCGAGCTAAATGCCGCGGCCACGCCGATGGCATTGCGGTTTTGGCACGGCACCTCCACGAGGCCGCCCACCGGGTCGCAGACCAGGCCCAGCAGGTTGCTCAGGGCGATGGAGCTGGCGTCGAGTGCCTGCTCAGGCGTGCCTCCGAGCATCTGCACCAGCGCGGCGGCGGCCATGGCGGCCGCGCTTCCCACCTCGGCTTGGCATCCGCCCTCGGCGCCGGCGACGCAGGCGCTCGTGGTGAGGTTGAGGCCGATGGCGGCGGCGCAGTAGAGGGCGTCCATGACTTGCTCATCGTCCAGTTGCAGATGGTCGGCGAGCGCCAGCACGCAGCCGGGCACGACGCCTGCGGAGCCGGCCGTGGGGGCGGCGACGATCACTCCCATTGTGGCGGAGCGCTCAAGGACGGCCATGGCGCGGGCCACGGCATCGGTCTGGACGGCGCCCATCAGGCTTACGCTCAAGTCGTTGCGGCCGGTGGCATCAACGAGTCTGGCCTCGCCGCCGATAAGCCCGCCGAGCGAGCGCTGAGGATTGGCGATGGGGGCCGTGGTCTCCTCGCGCATGACGTCGAGCACGCGGCGCATGGCGGCGACGGCGTGGGCCTCGCCGGTCAGGCGCGCCTCGCGAACGGCCATGACGGCGCCGATGTTGAGGCCGAGTTCGGCGCAGGCGTCGAGCAACTGCGCACCATCGTCAAAGATTTCCTTGGCCGAAACGCCGGGGGAGAGCGACGAGGCCGAGCCCGGGAGCTCGATAAAGGTGGCGTAGTTTACATTGTCGAGCTTGCGCAGCATGGGGATGACGGTGTCGTCGGGGGCGCCATCGGTTTCAAAGACGGAGTATGCCTGGCCGCCCACCTCGGTGCGGTAGGTGCGGCAGAAAGCGATGTTCACATGGGCGTAGGCGAGCAGGTTCGTGAGCGCGGCGAGCACACCGGGGACGTCCTGGTGTGCCACGAAGAGCGTGGAATACATGCCCGAGATATCGACGCCGACGCCGTTGATGCGGCTGATGCGCATCTTGCCGCCGCCGAGGCTCTCGCCGCGGACCTGCGCCGTGGCGCCCGTATCGTCGGCCATGTCGATGTCGACGGTGTTGGGATGGATGGAGGCGTCGTCGCCCTTAATTTCAAAGTGGTAGTCGAGGCCCTGCTCACGTGCGAGGTCAAAGGCCTGCTTGATGTTCTCGTCATCGGTGTCGAGGCCTAGGATGCCCGCGACGAGAGCGCGGTCGGTGCCGTGGCCGCGGTAGGTGTGGGCGAAGGAGTTCCACAGGCCAAAGGTGACTTTGGTGATGCGGCCTTCCAGCAGGCTGGCGGCAACTTGTGCACAGCGCAGGGCGCCGGCGGTGTGCGATGAGCTGGGGCCGACCATGACGGGGCCCAAGATCTCGAATGCCGAGGTCGTAGCTAGTGTTTGCGGCTTGCCTGCCATGGCTGCTCCTTTAATCTATCCCGTCGTCCCGAGGTGCGGGGCATAAGGTCGCCTGCTCGGACAGTCCTGCTCGCACGGAGAGCACATTAAGTGCTCTCCGGCTCGTGCGGAACTCGCGATCAACCTTATGCCCCGCCCCTCGGGACTAAGGATACATGGTTGGAGTGCCCGTGCTGCAAAATTCATTAGCTGGTGACGCAGCGTAGGCTCATATCGAAACATCTTCACTACCGGATAAATAAAAAAGAAGTACCGCTTAGGGGCGGTACTTCTTTTGAAAGCGTGTGCGTGTTGTGACCTTGGTGGTTCCCAATTACAGTCCGCAGGCTGCTTTGAGCTCTTCGACTCGGTCGGTCTTCTCCCAGGTAAAGTCGGCGTCTTCTCGGCCGAAGTGGCCGTAGGCTGCCGTCTTTTCGTAGATGGGGCGACGCAGGTCTAGGTCGCGGATGATTGCGCCCGGGCGCAGGTCGAAGGTCTTCTCTACGGCCTCGACGATCTTGTCTTCGGCAACATGCGCGGTACCGAAGGTGTCGACCATGATTGAGAGGGGCTTGGAAACGCCGATGGCGTAGGCAAGCTCGACTTCGCAGCGGTCGGCCAGGCCGGCGGCGACCACGTTCTTGGCGACCCAGCGCGCGGCATACGCGGCGGAGCGGTCAACCTTGGTGCAGTCCTTGCCGCTAAAGGCGCCGCCGCCGTGACGGCCGTAGCCGCCGTAGGTGTCGACGATGATCTTGCGGCCGGTGAGGCCCGTGTCGCCCATGGGGCCGCCCACGACAAAGCGACCGGTGGGGTTCACGTAGATGTCCGCGTTGTCCCACGGCATGTTCTCGGCGGCCATGACCGGGGTGATGACGTGTTCGATGAGGTCGGCCTTGATCTTGCCCATGTCCTCAATCTCGGCGGCGTGCTGCGTGGAGATGACGATGGTCGTGACCTCCACGGGCTTACCTTCCTCGTAGCGCACCGTGACCTGGGTCTTGCCGTCGGGGCGCAGGTAGGGCAGGGTTCCGTCATGGCGCACGGCAGCCAGGCGCTCGGCCAGGCGGCTTGCCAGGTAGTGCGGCATAGGCATGAGGGTCTTGGTCTCGTTGGAGGCATAACCGAACATCATGCCCTGGTCGCCGGCGCCGATCTGGTCGATCGGGTCGGTGGTAGCGCCGGTCTGGGTCTCGAAGGACTCGTCAACGCCCTGGGCGATATCGGGCGACTGCTCGTGGATGAGGCTCATAACGCCGCAGGTGTCGCAGTCAAAACCGAACTTGGCGCGGTTGTAGCCAATGCGGCGGATGACGCCGCGGGCGATTTCCTGTACGTCGACGTAGGCCTGGGTGCGAATCTCGCCGGCGACGATGACGGTGCCGGTGGTCACGAGGGTCTCGCAGGCGCAGCGGACGTTCTCCACGTTGGCAGGCACGCCGTTGGGGGCGATGTAGCCCTGCTCCTGGAGCTCTATTTCTTTGGCGAGGATTGCGTCGAGGACGGCGTCGCTGATCTGGTCAGCGATCTTATCGGGATGACCTTCGGTCACCGACTCCGACGTAAAAACAAAGGACCCGTGTTGGGGTGGGATGGAACGAAGTTCTTCTGACATGATTGTCCTTTCAAAAACGTGTCCCGGCGACCGTTACCATTCCGCCGGGCTCTCTATGCAAGGGCACATCATAGCGCGTAAATCAAACATTCACACCCTTTCCGCACCTACTCATTGGGGACAGACTTAAATGACCAGCCAATAGGAACACTCTTACGGCACCTGGGGACGTTCCTTATGTGTCGGCACTTGGGGACGGTCCTTTTCTGCCGGCAGTTTAGGAACGTCCCCAAGTGACGGCAGTTTGGGACACTCCTGTTCAGTTAGCTTCGAAGAACGTCCCCAACGAATGGTCATTTAAGTCTGTCCCCAATGACTGGGTCGGTGCCCTTTGTGCGGAGGTTGCTTTGATGCTTTATACTGATGCGGTTAGACATCCATCCTGCAATCGAGGAGATTTCCATGGCATCAGACGTTCGCGTCCGCTTTGCACCCTCACCGACGGGCAAGCTGCACATCGGCGGCGCCCGCACCGCTATCTATAACTGGGCTTTCGCCCGTGCAAACGGCGGCACGTTCATCCTGCGTATCGACGACACCGACCCCACCCGCTCTACCGACGAGAACACGCAGATTATCCTGCGCGCCATGCGTTGGCTGGGCCTGGACTGGGACGAGGGTCCCGAGGTGGGCGGCGATTTTGGCCCCTACGCCCAGACCGAGCGCCTGGACCTGTACAAGCAGGCCGCCCAGAAGCTTTGGGACGAGGGTAAGGCCTATCCCTGCTTCTGCACCAAGGAGCAGCTCGACGCCGATCGCAAGGCCGCGCAGGAGCGCAAGGACCCCTTCCAGGGCTATCAGCGCCGTTGCCGCGATCTTGATCCCGAGGAGGCCCGCCGTCGCATCGAGGCCGGCGAGTCCTACGTCCTACGCATCAAGGTGCCCGAGGACCGCGGCGACGTCGTCATCCACGACGCCGTTCACGGTGAGGTGACCTTCGACGCCAAGGAGCTCGACGACTTTGTCATCTTCCGCTCCGATGGCACGCCCACGTACAACTTCGCGACCGTCGTCGACGACGCCATGATGAAGATCACCCATGTCATCCGCGGCGACGACCACCTGTCCAACACCCCGCGCCAGGTCATGGTCTACGAGGCCCTCGGCGCGCCCGTGCCCACGTTCGCCCACATCTCCATGATCCTGGGCGCCGACGGTAAGAAGCTCTCCAAGCGCCACGGCGCCACCTCGGTGGAGGAGTACCGCGACGCCGGCTACCTGTCCGACGCCTTCGTCAATTACCTGGCGCTGCTCGGCTGGTCGCTCGACGGCGAGACCACGATAATCCCGCGTGATGTCCTGGCCAGCAAGTTCTCGCTCGACCGCATCTCCAAGAACCCGGCGACCTTCGATCCCAAGAAGCTCGATTGGGTCAATGCTGAGTACATCAACGGCATGTCCGATGCTCAGTTTGCCGACGAGATCATGGTCCCCGAGCTGCACGAGGCGGGTCTCATCGAGGGTAATGTCGAGTACGGCGAGGACTGGATCGATGCGCTCGCTGCCATCGTTAAGCCGCGCACCAAGATGCCGGCCGAAGCCGTGACCGTCGCCGCCCCCATCTTTGCCACGGCCGAGACACTCGAGTATGACGAGAAGTCCGTCAACAAAGGCCTGGCCAAGGAGGGCATGGGTGCCATTCTGGACGCCGCCAAGGCCGCGCTTGAGGGTGTGGGCGAGTGGACCGCCGAGGCTATCGACGCTGCGCTTGAGCCGCTGCCCGAGCAGATGGACCTCAAGAAGCGCGTGGTGTTCCAGGCCGTGCGCGTCGCCGTCTGCGGCAACATGGTGAGCCCTCCGCTTGGCGAGACCATGGCGCTCGTCGGCCGCGACGATTGCCTGGCGCGCATCGACCGCGCCCGCACGATGGCGCTGTAGTAGACGCGCAAACGCATGTATCCGAGCCCCGTTCCCTCGAGCGGGGCTCTTGTTTCTGTACCGATGAGTGGGTTGCTGGGACAAAATAATCAGTAGTGTTTGTCCCATGTTCGAGTGACGCAACGAGCTCGACACTCGTATCGGCCATGGGACAAACTCTACTGATGTTTTGTCCCACCCCTTTCAGGTCCGTTCGTTAGAGGTGGTGTATGGCTCAACAACTGTCGCTGTTTGGTTCGCCGGAACCGGAGGAAGCTCCGGTGAAGCTCAAGCCTGCCGCTGCCTCGGCTCAGTCTAAGCCTGCGCCCGAGCCCCCTGCCGCCTACGCGAGCGTGGTCCTCGACATCCCCACCCGTGCGCTGTCGGAACCGTTTGCTTACGGCATCCCCGAGTCCCTTGCCAACGAGGTCCAGATCGGATCCACGGTTCTGGTCCACTTTGGTAACCGTGCCGCCGCGGGCTATGTCGTCGACATTGCGCCTGATCTAGGCGATCTGCCGGGCAACAACGCTCTCGACCCCGTGCGCATCAAGCCCATCGAGGCCATCCTCAGCAAACCGCTCTTTACCGCCGAAGCCGCCCGCATCGCACGTTGGATGAGCCGCGAGTATGTCGCGACGCTTTCCGAGTGCCTGCGCCTGTTCTTGCCTCCGGGTGGCAGCCCGCGTGTGGTCAAGGGCGACGACGGCGTGTGGACGGTTGAACGTCCAGCCGTCAAACCCATCCAAAACCGCTGGGTGATGCTTACGCCCGAAGGCTTTGACTACGCGCCACCCAAGACTGCGGTCCGCCAGCGCCAGCTTATCGAGGTGCTCCAGTGTGGTCCTGTCACGACGCGCGACCTCAACCTGCTCTACAACAGCATGTCGGCGACCATTAAGGCGCTCGAAAAACGCGGCGTCGTGGTGGTGGAGGAGCGTCGTGCCTGGCGTGGCTGCAGTGAGCGGACTACGCTGTCCTCCGCGAGCGGAAAAGCGCCGGTCTCGCTTACCAACGGCCAACAGCAGGCCCTCGCGCAGATTGAGCGCGCTCGCCTTGATGCGCACGGTGATGTGGTGCTGGTCGACGGCGTCACCGGCTCCGGCAAAACCGAGGTTTACCTCTCCGCCATCGAGCGCGTGCTCGCAGCCGGTCGCTCGGCCTGCGTGCTGGTGCCCGAGATTTCGCTGACGGCCCAGACCGTCGGCCGCTTCCGCTCGCGCTTTGGCGAGACGGTCGCCGTGTTCCATTCGCGGCTTTCGGCCGGCGAGCGCCTGGACCAGTGGGATATGGTTGCCAGCGGTGCGGCCCGCGTGGTCGTCGGCGCTCGCTCGGCGCTCTTTTGCCCGCTCAGCGACTTGGGCCTCATCATCATCGACGAGGAGCACGAGACCAGTTACAAGCAGGGCTCCAGTCCGCGCTACCACGCGCGCGAGGTGGCGGCCGAGATGGCGCGGCGCTATCGCTGCCCGCTCGTGTTGGGCTCCGCCACGCCCTCGGCCGAGGCCCTCGACCGCTGCCGTCGTGGCACGTATAACGGTGCCACTTGGACGCGTGTCGAGATGCCCGAGCGCCCGGGACACGCCGTGCTTCCCATGGTCCGAATTGCCGACCTGCGCCGTGAGTTTTCTCACGGCAGCCGCTCCATGTTCTCAAAACCCTTGATGGAGGGCTTGGATCGCGTGGTCGAACGCCGCGAGAAGGCCGTGCTGCTGCATAACCGCCGCGGCTTTGCGCCGTTTTTGATGTGCCGCGAGTGCGGCTGCGTCCCCACCTGCAACCACTGCTCCACCGCGCTTACGTATCACGAGCGCACGCACACGCTGCAGTGCCACACTTGCGGTTCGTCTTGGCGCGTGCAGCCGTATCCCGCGCCCACGAGCCGTTGCCCCAAATGTGGCAGTCGCTATCTTGCAAAAATGGGGCTGGGCACGCAGCAGATCGAGGACGCATTGCACCAGATGCTGCCCGAGGACGTCGCCATTATTCGCATGGATGCCGATTCCACGCGCGGCAAGGATGCGCACAAAAAGCTGCTCGAGCAGTTCGATGCCGCCGATTGCGCGGTGCTGTTGGGTACCCAGATGATCGCCAAGGGCCTCGACTTTCCCGAAGTCACGCTCGTGGGCGTGGTCAATGCCGACTTTGCCCTCAAGATGCCCGATTTTAGAGCAGGGGAGCGCGCCTACGATCTGCTGGAGCAGGTCGCGGGCCGTGCCGGTCGCGGCGATCGTCCCGGCGAGGTCATCATCCAGACCTACCTGCCCGAGGATCCGGTCATTCGCGCCGTCGCTGAGCACGACCGTTCGATCTTTACCGACTATGACCTGGACCAGCGCCGCGACGCGCTGTACCCGCCGTTTGTTCGCCTGGTCAACATCTTGGTGTGGTCGGCGAACCGAGACGACGCGCAGGACTACGTCGGGCGTATCGCAAAGCTTCTTAAGTGCCGCTGGCATGCCGCCGCGTCCGACTTTTTGCGGGCGGGGAGTTCCGTGCCGCAGGTTCTGGGCCCGGCTTCGTGTGTAATCGAGAGAGCCATGGACCGTTACCGCTTCCATCTGCTTGTGAAGTCGCCCGTGGGGTACCATGTCTCTGATGATATCGACGCCTGCCTCAAAGAGGTGGGCTCTGTGCGCGGCGTGAGCGTGAGCGTTGACGTCGATGCCTATGATTTGATGTAACAACCCGAAAGGATGGCCATGGAAGCCAACGGAATCGTACTGTCGCCCGACCCTCGTCTGCGCCAGGAGTGCGCCGTCATTGAGGAGATCACCCCGGCGATTGAGGCACTTGCCGAGAAGATGAAGAAGATGATGTTCGAGAACGGCGGCTGCGGCCTGGCTGCCCCGCAGATCGGCGAGCTCATTCAGCTCGTCACCATCGACTGCGACTACAGCGACAAGAACGACTACGACCCGTACGTGCTCATCAACCCTGTCATTGTTGAGCAGAGTGACCATCTGGTGCCCTATAACGAGGGCTGCCTTTCCATTCCTGGCATTAGCTGCGAGATCGAGCGTCCCGACCATGTCGTCGTCGAGGCGTATGATCTGGACGCCAACTGGATTCGCTATGAGGCTTCGGGCGACCTGTTCTGCGTGTGCCTGCAGCACGAGATCGATCACCTGCATGGCAACACCATGTTCGAGCGACTGAAGCCGATGCAGAGGATCAAGGCAGTCAAGGAGTACCAGGACGCCCTGGCCCGCGGCGCTCGACCGGGCGAGACTGAGTAGGTCTCACCGTCCCCGGTGCTGAGCGCCCACATATCATCCCGTGCTCAAACATTCTCGCTTCGCTGCGAAACTGCGCGCGGGACGA